>CAVRSS010000039.1:0-48360 GCA_963723755.1 uncultured Alphaproteobacteria bacterium
GCCAAGCACGAACTCCACAGCCTTCACCCCCACCGAGGCGCGGGCAAACTCCAGCCCCGTGGGCCACTTTTTGGGATGAGCCAAACTGCAAGCGGGTGTACCCCGTTCGGCATGGCTAGCGCCGGTAACCGGCCCGCTTCAATCCGCGAGTGGCTCGGCTTTATGAACTGGGAGGCGCAGCCGAGGCGAGTACGCGAAGCGCCGTAAGCGGTGCAGAGGTCTCGCGACACCACGGGCGCAAATGCAGGCGCCCAGAATGCCGGCGCTTCGGTTTCTTCCACGATCACGATGGCGAAAACCTTCAGCTTTGGAATGGGTTGAAGGGCAGACCTTAGCCCGGCTCTCGACTAAAGTCGAGCAGAGATTGTACCGCGGGGGGGAATGGCAGGACTTATGTTTCTAGATGGAAGGGAGGAATTTCTCCTGCTAAGGTCCCCCTAAAGGCGAAGACGGTGCATTTTGGGGGATGCCTGGGGCGATTTTGTCAGATAACGGGAAAACTCACTTTTTTATTTCGCGGGCGGGAACGGATGCGCCTTTTGCCGCAGCGATCGGCGGCATCCTCGAAGACGCGGGGCATCGCGTCATTCTCCAGCAATGGGACTTCGCGAATCGCGACGCCGCGCGGAAGGAACCCCCGCCCAAACGGCGGCGGCTGTTCGGCCGCTTGTTCGCCCGCGGGTAAGGGCGCATTGCCGGTTCTTGCTTTGGCGTTCCAATGCTACCATGCTTCGCGTGTCGTGGGCGCGGTCTTCCGCCCCCGAACTATTGGCATCTGGTGAGCGAAACATGCGCGGCGAGTATACCGCTCTCGTGAAACAAGACGGCGATTGGTGGATCGGTTGGATCGAGGAGGTCCCTGGCGTTAATTGCCAGGAGCGCACCCGCGAGGAGCTTCTTGAAAGCCTACGGGAGACGCTTAGGGAGGCGCTTCAGTTCAATCGCGAGGACGCCGTGCGCGAAGCAGGGTCCGGCTACCATGAAGTCAAGCTCGCCGTATGAAACGGCGACACTTGCTCGCACACTTGACGCGGCACGGTTGCAGGCTCGTGAGGGAAGGCGGCAATCATTCGCGGTGGGATTACCTGGTTTTGGGGCGGCGTCGGCTGTACCCAGCCACCCAGCCACACGGAAATTTCTGATATCCTGGCGAGGAAGATCTGAAAAGACCTTGGCGTGGAGACGCCGGAGTAGGGGCTGCTCCCGGCCCGGCGCTCATAATTTGCGGTCGTGAAGCTCATCGCGCGATATGTTATCGTCCGCCGTGAATTTCTCGATCTTTTCGCGCAATGCCTCCTCCTGCTTTTTCAGCCGCTCGAACCGCGAACTCGCCCGCTGCAAGTTTCGCGAGCGCCTTGTCGAAGGTCTCCAGATGCCAGCCATTGTGGCGGGCGATGGCGAGGACAATCGCGTCCACGAAGTCGATTTTCTCGGCGGCGAAGATGGCTAGAGCCTCTTTCAGGATGGGCAGGTGCGCGCCGGTGAAGCCCTTGTGGTCCAGGAGTTCGCCAAGCTGGGCCGCCGCCTCGTCCCGCGGCACCTTATAGAACTTCGTCAGGATGAAAATGCACTCGGCGAGCACGCTTTCCGCGAGGTAGGCCTTGCGCTTCCCGGCCTGCACCTCGGACATGAGCTTTGCGGCGCGCTCGAACTGCTGCTCGTGATCGGCCAGCAGAAAGCGCAGGACGACGTTCGTATCAAGAACGTGGATCGCCATCGCCCGCCGCCGCGACGCCTGCGCCTTCGCGCGCCTCCTCGATGGCTACATAGCCGGTCGCATAGCGGCGGAGGCTGCCGGCCACGTCGCGCACGGGCTCGATGCGGACGCCTGTCTCGTCGCTGACGACGCGCACCAGGTTCGAGCCGAGGCGGTCGCGCACGGCCTTTGGTAAGGTGATTTGCCCTTTGCTTGAGATTTTCGCTACTTTGTGCATTGCCTTACTCTCGGAAAAACGCTTTACCTCAATCTAGGCGCTTTACTTATGCGCATCAAGACGCGCCTTGATGGCGACCGTTAACTTCTGTTGGTTAACGCGAGGGCGGAAAAGCCAATTTCCCGCCGAAAAACCCAATTTTGGGCGCAAAACCCGGGCCTTTTCGCGCAAGATGGGACGCGCAAATGTCCGTTAATTATGTTTTGGCCAGCGAAACTTAACGAAACCCGCCATTTCGCGAGCGGGTGCGCGCCGCCATCCCCGTCTTAAACTACTTGGGCAGTTACTTAGGCCCCGTTCTACCAAACAAAGCCAATCTTAACTGCTTGTATACGCTGACGCGAAGGCGATGCCAGTTGGCCTGTAAGCCGGGTTCTGTGCGACGGATCGCTCCGCCGCGATGGCCATTCATCTGGGACGCGTGTTGCCGCGCGCCTCAAGCAACCAACCCGGACGGCGATGCGAAAACGCATTCCGCCCCGCAGCCGAGGCCACGAAGCTGTGCCGTCCCTATTCGGTTTTGCTCCCGGCGGGGTTTGCCTTGCCAGCCCTGTTACCAGTGCTGCGGTGCGCTCTTACCGCACCCTTTCACCCTTACTCTATTCTTTGTCTACCGCGCTCTGCGCCACTTGAGACACCGAACGCGATGGCCTGAATAGGGCGGTTTGCTTTCTGTGGCACTTTCCCTGGGGTCGCCCCCGCCGGACGTTATCCGGCGCCGTGTTTCCGTGGAGCCCGGACTTTCCTCCACCCGAAAAGCGCTACGACCTTGCGGCCCACAACGCGCCTCCCGAGCAGCGGCCATCCGGCCAACTGGCCACTTAAGTAAGGGCTGAAGGCCGGGCCGCGTCAAGTGGCGGCTGAAAAGATGCACCGGCTTTGTTGCCACGGAACCTTCTGCCGTGCCGCCGCTGTTACCTGCCGGAGTGAACCATAAACAAAGGCAGTTAGGCGTCCCATGGCACACAGAAGAACTGTAGCAACGATCATCGCATCCTGCCTCCTATGGTCCGGCGCTGCCGCCGCGGAGGAAAAGCCCATTGCGGAGCAGATCGTGGACGCCATGAACAAGGTGTTCGGCGTGCAGCGTGACGGCTTCCGGGCCAATCATGCGAAGGGCATTGCGGTCGAGGGCAGCTTCAAGGCGACGCCCGAAGCCGCCGCGCTGAGCAAGGCTGTGTTGTTCAACGGAAGCGAAATCCCCCTGACGGCGCGCTTCTCGAATTCAACGGGCCTCCCGACCATTCCGGACGGCATTCCTGACGCCAATCCGCACGGCATCGCGATGAAGTTCCATCTGCCGGACGGAAGCGATAGCGATCTCGTCATCAACGCGCTGAAGTTCTTTCCTGTCTCGAATGGCGCCGATTTCCGGGACCTGTTCCTGGCGATTGCCGCCAGCCCGCCGGACGCTCCCAAGCCCACGAAGGTCGAGCAATTCGTTGCCGCGCACCCGAATATCGCTGCAGCCAATGCGTCCGTGCAAACACCCGACAGTTTCGCCCATGAGGAGTATCGCGGCGTCAACGCCTTCGTGTTCGTGAGCAAATCCGGGCAGAAACAGGCTTTCCGCCATCACCTTGTGCCCGAGCGCGTCGTGCACCTCGATCCCGCCGAAGCGCGGAAGAAAGCGCCGAATTTTCTCATCGACGAGGTACAGGAGCGGCTCAAGAAAGGCCCGATCACATTCCACCTGAAGGCGCAACTCGCCGCGCCGGGCGATCAAACCAGCGATGGGTCGAAGCCCTGGCCGGATGACCGCAAAGAGGTGGACATGGGCGTCTTGACCATCGCCAAGGTCGCTGCCGATCCTTTCGAGGCCCAGGATAAATTGCTGTTTCTCCCCGGCCAGCTCCCGGACGGAATCGAACAGTCGGACGATCCAATGATCGACATCCGCAACGCTGCCTATCCGATCTCGTTCGCTCGACGCCAGCAATAAAAGACGGCCGGGCGAGCTAATCCTTCAGCGGATCGTGCCCCCAGTTCATGAGCGAGTAGCGCCAGCGCGTATGTTCGACATCGTGGTGCGGGCGCTGCGCAAGGTGCCGCTTGATATAGGCGACCACTTTGCGCATGTGGGCACGGTCGTCTTCGGTGAGGCTGCTGCGACCTCGTTGAAATCTCGATGATGCGGCGGCCGGACTGATGGCCGATGAACTCGTCCTCGCCCTCGTGATGCCAGCCGACCAACTCGCTCTCCTCGGTTTGGAGCCAATCAGCCAATTCGCGGGCGGACATGTTCACGAGCGAGGCGAAGTCCCGCTCAATGTCTTCATCGCTTTCCTTGTCTCTGCTTGTCATGCATCGCCCCTCGCGGACGAGATGGCACGTGACAGCTCATCCTTCGTCATGGCCCAACGGCCTTTGATGCCAAGGCCACGGGCTTCCCGGATCAGCTGTTCCTTGGGTGGCAAGCCATCCCGATACGCTGCAGTCTTTTTAGCGATAGCGGCAGGCTGGCGCGAAAACTGCCGCCCTTTCGCCGTGTCGCGCCGTTTCTTTGCGGTTGTCTCTGCATATTCGGCGGGGGAAAGCGCTTTGCGTGCATCACTGGGGAGATAGCGCTCGCCGGTCTCGGTGCTCTTCTTGCCCGATTTCGTGCCCCAGTCTTCCTCGGTCCACTTCACGAGCGAGTTGTCCTCGCTCTTAGGGCCGGCATAGCCGCCGCCCTCCTTCTTATATTCCTGCACGGCCATCTGGGCCTTGCGCGCCGACCACTGCCCCGGACGTCCGCCCTTGTCGCCGGTTGTCACATCTCCCTTCACTTTTTCCCAAAGCTCGGGATCGGTTTTCTTTAAAATTTTAGTCATTTGCATCTCCAGTTCATCGAAGATGATGAACCGGAGCCTGCAGGCGATGTTCCGCTCCAAGTTTTTGCTTTGCCGTGCGTCTTTATCGGAAAACCGCTTCGCACTTTTCCGGACGCGCTCTAGCGGTCGATCTCTCCGAAGACGATGTCGAGGCTGCCAAGCACGGCCGATACGTCGGCGAGCATGTGGCCTTTGCAGAGGAAGTCCATGGCCGCGAGATGGGGGAAGCCGGGCGCGCGGATTTTGCAGCGGTAAGGCTTGTTCGTGCCATCGGCGACAAGATAAACGCCAAACTCGCCCTTCGGCGCTTCGATGGCCGCGTAAACCTCGCCTTCCGGCACTCGGAAGCCCTCGGTATAGAGCTTGAAGTGATGGATCACGCCTTCCATCGTCTTCTTCATTTCGGCGCGCCGCGGCGGCGTGACCTTGTGGTTCGGCAAGAGGACTGGGCCGCGCCCAGCCGGTGAATTCAGCCGCTCAAGACATTGTTTCATGATGCGGACCGCCTGACGCATCTCCTCCATACGGATGAGGTAGCGGTCCCAGTTGTCGCCATTCTTGCCGATCGGAATGTCGAATTCCAGGTCCGCGTAGCATTCATAAGGCTGAGCCTTGCGCAAGTCCCAAGGAGCGCCCGAGCCGCAAATCATCACACCCGTGAAGCCGTGGGCCATTGCGTCTTCCAGGCTGACAACGCCAATATTGACGTTTCTCTGCTTGAAGATGCGGTTGTCGGTAAGAAGCTCGTCGATGTCGGCGAGAGTCTTCAGGAACGGATCGCACCACGCGGCGATGTCGTCGATGAGGGCCTGCGGCAAATCCTGATGCACGCCGCCGGGCCGGAAATAATTCGCATGGAGACGCGATCCGCTCGCGCGCTCATAAAACACCATCAGCTTTTCGCGTTCCTCGAACCCCCAAAGCGGGGGCGTGAGCGCGCCGACGTCGAGCGCAAACGTCGTGACGTTGAGGATATGGCTCAGGATGCGCCCGATTTCGCTAAAGAGCACGCGGATGAGCTGGCCACGGATCGGTGCTGTGATTCCGAGGAGACGCTCGATTGCCAGACAGAATGCGTGCTCCTGATTCATCGGCGCGACATAGTCGAGCCGGTCGAAATAAGGGATGGCCTGAAGATAGGTCTTGTACTCGATGAGCTTTTCAGTGCCGCGATGCAAAAGACCGATATGCGGATCGATCCTTCGCACCACCTCGCCGTCGAGCTCCGTAATCATCCGCAGCACGCCGTGCGCGGCCGGATGTTGCGGGCCGAAATTGATGGTAAAGTTGCGGTTCTCGGGCGGCCTCACGCAAAGGTCCGAGCCCGCGCCTCCCAATTCAGGTGTTCCGCCCCCATCAGCCATCGTGTCGCTCTCTTTCCGGAAAGGCCGCCTCTGTCAGGCAAGCCATCGTGGCATCATTTTCAGCTTCAGAAGCTTAAGTATCAAATACTCCTGAGGCCGCAGATATTTCAAATATATGTTCGTCGTAGGCGTCCGGAAAGCGCCGTTTGTTTCGCCGCGCCCTAATGTCCCGGTGAAGAATACGCGCCTCCGGAAAACGATAGCCGGGGTGAGATTGCGAATGTGCCGGGAGAAAACCGCCATGCACGCTTCGAGCGAACTAAGCTCCCGCTGCGCGCCCCAAAGATCGTAGGTGAAAATGAAGAACTTGCCCTCGGCGATCTGAGAGAGGCGGGCGAGAAAAGCTTCCTCGTCCTTCAACCAATTTAGGACGCCAAGCGCTGTGAGCACGTTGAAATCCTGCGAGGGCAGGGTGAAATCCGGCGAATTGAAATCCGCAAGGTGGGTCCCGGGAAGCGTATCGACGCAGTCGACAGGAAGATAGTGTGCTCTTTCGGGAAGCAATGTCCTGAGCGGCTGAGCGCCCGCCCCGAGATCACAGACGATATCTCCAGGCCGCAAGAATGCCGCCGCTAGTTGCGCACGATCTTGCCAGCCTTCTTTGGCTTCCTTCGACGCGACCTGTTTCCAGCCGTCCAAATCTGTCGAGCCAGAAACTATGCGCGAGGCGCCTTCCAGTGCAGACATAGCATCTCCAGAACATCGCTATCTATACAGATTTGGCGCCATTACAGGTTGCAGCTACAATTGTAAATAATTCTCGCCTCTCGGAAGAGAAACATCCCCACTTGATTTTCCAGTCAGTTGCCGCGTCGTCTGTCTTCGCCTCTTACTTTGCTGCCGCTTTCTCATCGCCCGGCAGCGGTGCGTAGTGGGCGCCTTCCCAGGGGCTCAAAAAATCGAAGCTGCGGAACTCCTGCGGCAGTTTCACAGGCTCGTAGACCACGCGCTTCTGCTCCTCGTCATAGCGAACCTCGACGAAGCCGGTGAGCGGGAAGTCCTTGCGCAGCGGGTGCCCTCGGAAACCGTAGTCCGTTAGAAGGCGGCGAAGGTCGGGATGGCCTTCGAAAAAGATGCCGTAAAGATCGTAGGCTTCGCGCTCGTACCAGTTTGCCGCCGGGAACACGCTTACAACGCTGGGAACGGTCGAGGCGGCGTCAGTCGATAGTTTGAGGCGCACCCGCAAATTCTCGTAGACGCTCAGGAGGTGATAGACCACCTCAAACCGCTCGGCGCGCTCAGGGTAGTCCGCGCCGCAAATGTCGATCAGGATTTTGAACCGCCATGCGGGATCGTCGCGCAAAAACTGCGCAACCTCGGCGATCCGCGCGCGCTCGACTGTGAGCGTCAGCTCGCCGATGACAAGGCGCGTCCCTAGCACCGCGTCGGGAAAGGAAGTCTTCATCGCCTCGGCCAGGGCTTCAAGCTTCCCCGTTTCCGTCATTGTTAAGCTCCGGCTGTTAGCGTTCGATTGTGCCCGTGCGGCGAATTTTTTTCTGAAGAAGCATGATGCCGTAAACAAGAGCTTCGGCGCTCGGCGGGCAGCCTGGGACATAAACGTCCACCGGGACGACGCGATCGCATCCCCGCACGACAGAGTAGGAATAGTGGTAATAGCCGCCACCATTCGCACAGCTGCCCATGGAGATGACATAGCGCGGCTCCGGCATTTGGTCGTAAACCTTACGAAGAGCAGGCGCCATTTTGTTGCAAAGCGTACCAGCGACGATCATCACGTCCGATTGGCGCGGGCTGCCACGCGGGGCGAAGCCGAAGCGCTCCACATCATAACGCGGCATCGAGGCCTGCATCATTTCGACGGCGCAGCATGCCAAGCCAAACGTCATCCACATCAACGAGCCCGTGCGCGCCCAATTGATAAGCTCGTCGGTGCTTGTGATAAGGAAACCCTTGTCCGACAGCTCCGTGTTCACGCTCTTGAAATACGCGTCAGGCCCGCCCCCTGGCATCACAAGCCCGGGACCCTCTCCCGATTTCTCGAAAAGTGGCTCACCAAATGGTTGCTTGATCAATCCCATTCCAGGGCTCCCTTTTTCCACTCATATATGAAGCCGATTGTAAGAACACCAAGGAAGATCATCATCGCCCAGAAGCCGAAAGCTCCCGCTTCCTTGAAGGCCACGGCCCACGGAAAGAGGAACGCCACCTCCAGGTCGAAGATGATGAACAGGATGGATACAAGGTAGAAACGCACGTCGAACTTCATGCGCGCGTCGTCGAAGGCGGGGAAACCGCATTCATAAGCGGCCACCTTTTCAGGGTCGGGCTTGTTGGGAGCGACCAGAAATGGCGCGACGAGCAATGCCAGCGCTATGAAGAGTGCGACGGCGAAGAAAATGACAAGCGGAAGGTAAGTCAGAAGCAGGTCCGTCATGATCGCTCAGCTCGGTTCGGGGGTAACTTATTCATTTACGATGGAAAGGAATCGGCGCGCAACGGGCTTCGAGACGCACCGCTTATCTCATCGTCTATTTGCTTGTGAAAATCAGCGCCCAGGGGCGAGTTCGTGGGCTGGGAAGCCTCTTGCGTCATATGTTTGCCGTCGCTGGCGCAATGCAAGGGGAGTTCTAAAGGATCGAGGCAAGCGTTCAATCGATTGACCGAATTGCTTTGAGAGGATGCACATTTTTTAAGCGGACGGAGCGGCAGACGCCGCCCCAGAAGGCACTTTATTCTGCGGCTGCGCGCGCCCCGTAGAGTTTTTGCACACCGGCGATGTCAGACGGTTGCAAATCCCGGACCCGCTCGTCATAGCGGAAAGCCATCACAGCGCCGGTGCTGTCCGGATGATCGAGGCCGATGGCATGACCCACCTCATGCGTGAAGGTGTGTCTGAGGTCGTAAACCTCGAGGTTGCCGTCAAAGCCCGTCTTCCAACGGGACTTCGGATTTCAGGCAGACATAGGCCTGATCGATCGGCACGATGGATCCATCACTGCTTTTCCCGTCCGAAGCCGTCGAGGTGGAGGGACTGGGCTTGCCGAGCGCCATTGTTACGGGTGTGATTCCTTTTTCGCTTCGGTAGCTCAAATTGGCGAACGCGCGTCCGCCTGGATCGTCCGCGGCGCCAATCACGATGTTGGCGACGCTTGGGTCAGCGGCCTCGACAAAGGCAATATCCGCAACCTTTTCCCAAGCCTGGAAGGCTGCCTGCAACTCGCTTTTGGCTTTCTCTTCCGTGACACGCGGAGATTGTGCGACGATGTCCGCGAAAGCATGCATTTTGGCGCAGTTGCTGGGACTGAGGATGCTTTTGTTGCTTTGAACGTGGTAGGAACTGTTAAGAATTCGAGTAGGTGATGACCGTCTTGCCGCCAGCGGCTTCAGGCGCCCAACGCATGAGGTGACCCTGCACGCGGAGAAGTTCGCCTGCATCTGCGAATGCGGCATCGTAGAGAGAAGACAATGCCGCCAACCCTGCAAGCGCAACCAGTCTTACCATCTTGTATTCACCCCCTGGCCGTTTACGGCTCGTGTCAAGATCCCGTTCGTTCTATTAACTCACTCTTAAGGATAGGAATCAATCGTCCGAGCCAACCTGGAACAAAGCAAAAGGCGGGCCAGAGTGAGTTAACAGGCACGATTCGGGGCTCCCAGGTGAAAGGATGAGAAACAGTAGGCTGAAAGATTTTTCATCGTAGAAGGCAAGACAGGACCGGAAAAGTCCAGCCGCGACGCTACTTTGCGCTCTAACGCGGAGTCGGGTACACCCGCGAGAAAGTCCATCGTTGTCCCTTGGTTGAGCGCGAGTAAGTAATAGTATGACGCGCCAACAGGTCGCAGAACTTTCTGAGCTTTAGTCACTCTGCAAATTGCTTTCGGCATCAGCATGGACCGTCTTCCAGTATTCGAGCTGTTACTGAACGCCGATCCGGTGGTGAAAGAGTCATGCTCGATTCTTGCCGTTGACTCGGTTGTCCGCGGGCGTGGTGCAGCAGTTCAGGATGACCGGCGCTCGACACACGCGCCGCGCCGTTCCCGCCCGTTCCGTCCGATGTCGGCAAACAATCGCACACGCTGCGCGTCCCCTTCAATTGCGGTGAAGTAGACGCATTCGGCCGCTTTTAGAAGCGATAAGGGCGACCCATCTTTGCATGCAAGCAATGATAGCAAAGCGTGGCCGCCATGAGCGTGATCGAAGCCTTAGACGTCAGAACCGGACCGCAACCTGCCGATATTCTCGCCCTTCAGCGTGAAGCTTTTCTCAGAGCCGGCCCCCCAAATCTCGCCGAGAGAACGGATGACATCAGGAGGCTGCGGGAGGCGGTCAAGAAGGAAGCGGAAGAGATCGCATCTGTCATCTCGGAGGATTTCGGCAACCGCTCGCGGCACGAGACATTGCTTGCCGATGTCTGGCCAGTCCTCACATCGGCGCGCGAAACTCTGAAACATCTGGCAAGCTGGATGAAGCCGAAACGCGTTAGCGTCGGCTTAGAGTTGCTGCCGGGCCGGGCGCGCATCCTTTACCAGCCTGTCGGCGTCGTGGGAATCATCAGCCCCTGGAACTATCCGATTCAGCTTGCTCTTATGCCGCTGATCGCCGCGCTTGCGGCGGGCAATCGCGTCATGCTCAAGCCGTCGGAGCTGACACCGCGCACCTCCGATTTCCTGGCGGATTTCCTGGAAAGGCTGTTTCCCGAGGAAAAAGTCACGACGACTCTCGGCGGTCCTGACGTGGGCGCCGCCTTCTCGGCACTGCCCTTCGATCATCTGCTCTATACCGGCTCCACCGAAGTCGGCCGAAGGGTTATGCGGGCAGCGGCCGAAAACCTGGTGCCGGTCACGCTCGAGCTCGGGGGAAAGTCACCCGCGATCATTGGCGGCGACGCTATTCTGGCTGACGCTGCGGAAAGCATTGTAGCCGGCAAGTTCCTAAACGCTGGCCAGACGTGCATCGCCCCCGATTACATCCTCGTTCCAGAGGAGTTGCGGGAAGACTTTGTCGGCCAGATCCAGGAAACCATCAAGAAGCTTTACCCGTCGCTCAATGCGAACCCGGATTACACCTCGATCATCAACGCACGCCACCATGGACGCATAACACGGTATATCGAGGAAGCCCGGGAGCACGGAACGCGCATTGTCGAGATCAATCCGGCCGGCGAGACGCTATCGCCTCAGGAACGGAAAATCGCCCCCACGCTTTTGATCGATCCCGCTGATGAACTCGCTGTGATGCGCGAGGAGATTTTCGGCCCCGTCCTGCCGATCAAGTCCTATCGCACGCTCGATGAGGCCATCGACTACGTGAACAGACGGCCGCGACCGCTGGCCCTCTATTATTTTGGCCAGGGTAAGGGAGACCGCGACAAGGTTCTTGAGCGAACGACGTCCGGCGGGGCTTCGATCAACGAGACGCTGATGCATGTTGTGGTCGAAAATCTGCCGTTTGGCGGCATTGGGCCGTCCGGCATGGGTGACTATCACGGCGAATATGGGTTTCAGACTTTCTCGCATCGCAAAGGCGTGTTTCTGCAAAGCCGCTATAACGCTGCAAGCCTCCTGCGCCCGCCTTACGGCAAGGTTGCCGACGCGATGAGGAAAATTCTCCTCGGCAGGTGAACAGGAGTAGTAATTGATAACGACGGCGATGCGTACCTGAAGTTGCCGTGTAATGATTTTCGTCTTAAGGTTGTATTTTTTAATTAGGTATCAATATAGCTCCCTTCTAGACGAACTAATACGGCACACCTGCGGCTAAATAGTTGGGACATTCTGTTTAGCCCAGTTGTTTAGACCTCCCAACTCACTCTAGCCCCACCATGGGCATTGTTAATAGGTGGGGAAGTCATTATGAAATCGTGGGGACCGCGCAGCCATGTGGTTGCGCTAACTTTTTGTATTTCATCTTTGTTGGCAGCGACTGGGCAGGCGTCGGCAACCGACCTTTACGGAAGGCCAGGACTTAAGGACGCTCCTATTTTTGCCCTACCTCCTCTTTGGGAGGGGTTTTACGTGGGCGGCCATGCCGGCGGCGCATGGAACACAGCCACTGTTGATGATCACTATGACTATCAGGGAGACCCCAAGTCCCGCAGTGACGTAAACGTCAGCGGCGTAATCGCTGGCGGTCAGATCGGGTACAACTTTCAGTGGCGCAACATCGTGTTTGGCCCAGAGGCGGACCTCGGCTATCTGGGGCTGTCTGGAAGCCGATCGATTGCGTTGCCCCCATCAGCCGATTGTTTAGCGCACAGGTCGGCAACTCCCTGTGGACTGGATGCGAATTACTCGAATTCCGGGGGGCTTTATGGCGACGTCACCGGACGCATCGGCTACGCGGCTGATCAAGTGCTATTCTATGCCAAGGGCGGCGTAGCCTTTCTCAACACCGACATCAAGGCGAATTACGTCGGGCAAAACTGCTCGACAACGACCGCAAAATGCGGGCCGTTCAACCCTTCCGTATTCAACTTCGAGCAAAGCGACACGCTTTGGGGTTGGACGGTCGGGGGCGGCATCGAATACGCCCTGAGCCCACAGTGGTCGGTCAAGGTCGAATACCAGCACTTCGATTTCGGCAGCACGTCCGTCCTCCACGACGGCGATTATAACTTCACTGGGAGCTTGTACTCCCATCTCAAAGGCAGCGCGGAGATTTCCCAGACTGTCGACTCCGTCATGGTGGGTGTGAACTTCCACGTGAATTAAATCTGAGGCGTATGTGCCATTGCTGCGCCGTCGCCTCTTAGGGATTCGCAGTCCCGCTTCATTACGGAGCGCGCCGTTATTGCAAACCTAATAGGATGAACTCAGTGAATTAAGGAAGCGGGCCGCGCTTGTGCCGATGTCCGCTTTTTTTTCGCCGCTCATAGCGTCGATGCTACGATAGGCGTGCTTGAGCCGCGGGTTGCGTCCAAGTTTCTCGCGGTTGCGCATAAGGAAATCCCAGTAAAGGTAGTTGAATGGGCATGCTTTCGCACCCGTGCGCAGCTTCACATCATATGCGCAACCTTTGCAGTAATCCGACATCTTATTGATGTAATTGCCGCTTGCGGCGTAGGGCTTGGAACCAAGCAAGCCGCCGTCGCCGAAGAGCGACATGCCGAGCGTGTTCGGAAGTTCCACCCATTCATAGGCGTCGGCATAAACGGCGAAATACCATTCGTGGACTTCGAAAGGGTCAATGCCGGCGATCAGTGCGAAATTGCCGGTAATCATCAGGCGCTGAATGTGGTGGGCGTAGGCCTCCTCTCGGGTCTGGGCGACGCAGGCCCGCACGCAAGCCATATCCGTGTCCGCGCCCCAATAGAAGTCCGGCAGGTGACGCTTGGCTTCGAGGAAATTCAGCCTGTCGTAGCCCGGCATCTTCAGCCAATAGATGCCGCGGACATATTCGCGCCAGCCGATGATCTGGCGAATGAAGCCTTCGACGGCATTCAGAGGGGCGCGGCCCGCGCGATATTCCGCTTCGGCACGGCGGCACATGTCGAGCGGATCGAGGAAGCCGATATTCAGGTAGAGCGACGCCACCGAGTGATAGAGAAATTTTTCGCGAGCGAGCATGGCGTCCTGGTAGTCGCCGAAATGAGGCAGGGCCCGGTCGAGGAAATGCGCAAAGGCGCGCTCGGCGTCCGCCTGGGTGACGGCAAACCAGAAGGGTTCGAGATCGCCGAAATGATTGTCGAAGCGGCTCTTAACGAGATCGAGGACCTCGCGGGTGACGCGGTCCGGCTCGAACCTCGGCATCTCGGGCATGCGCAACGCGTCGCCGGCAGGCTTGCGGTTCTCGGCGTCGAAGTTCCAGCGGCCGCCTTCTGGCTCGGTGCCGTCCATGAGTAGGCCCGTCGAGCGGCGCATCTCGCGGTAGAAGAACTCCATTCGGAGCTGTTTTCTATTCGCCGCCCAGCGCCCGAAATCGTCGTGGGTTGCAAGAAAGCGGCTATCGCGAAGGATGTGGACTGGAATGCCAAATTCCGCTTCCCAGCCTCGCATCATCTGCAGGACGCGCCATTCGCCGGGCTCCGTCAAGACGACACGCTCCGGCCGATGATGCGCCAAAGCCCGCTTCACTTCACCCGTAAACGAGCCGCTATTGGAGCGATCGTCGAGCTTTACGTAATCGACGCGCCAACCATCGGCATGAAGCTCTCGCGCGAAATGCCTCATCGCGGAGAAGATGAAGGCGAGCTTTTTCTTGTGATGCGCCGCATACGTCGCCTCTTCCTGGACCTCGGCCATGAGCACCACGGTGTCGCCCATGGCGCAGGCATTGAGGCTTGGAAGCGACCGCGAAAGCTGATCGCCGAGCACGAGAACAAGGTTTTTCATTCAGATGCGCCGATGGGTTCGATCGGCGGAATACGCTTCTGCGGCGCCTGCGGATCAGGCGCGGCGTCCAAGAAAGACGGGGATCCCGGAGTGGACTAGAAGCCCGCGCTAGCCAGCAAAGCCACGATCCCGCCGAGGCCGCCGCCTTCGATGCCGGGCGGGGTCATTTTCGGCAAAATGAGGGTCATGAGGGCACAGGCGCCGATTGCGCCCCAAAGCACGGCTAATGCCAAGTTTTCACGCGAAACTTTCACGATGGCGCCCATGGTTGAGGTTCACCGCCATTGAGCCTCGCGGATGGCTTCTATGCAACCGCAACCTGCATTTACGCTTAAAGGGTTGTAATTTATGCTTTTACGCAACCACTGATTGTGGTATTCCAGGACGTGCGCTACTCGAAGCGCGTCGCCTACCCTCCCCGCCCGCCTTACGCTTCCGTGAGGCACCAGCCCCCAAGTAAACCAGTAACCTGAGATGGACTCCCATCCCATGGATGTGAATCTTATTGTCGTAGCAGTCAGTGGCCTCTTCTTCGCCGGCATCATCAAGGGCGCAACCGGAATTGGATATTCGTCCTGCGCTCTCCCTTTCCTCGTAGCCTCTCTCGGTTTGAAGGACGCCATCGTCCTCGTCGTCGCCCCCGCGATGGCGAGCAATATGGCGGTTCTGTTCACAACGGGTTCCTTGCGGCGCAGCCTGCGGAGGTTTTGGCCGCTTTATTTGGCCACCCTTCCCGGCATCCTTTGCGGTGTTTTTCTTCTGACATGGGCGGACAAACGCGTTCCGACCCAGGTTCTCGGCACCATAATTTGTGCGTACACGATCCTCGCGCTGCTCCGGCCCAACCTTTCGTTTTCGCCCAAAATAGCAAGGGTTGCGCAGGTTCCGGTAGGTTTTTCGAACGGCTTGCTCACCGGTTTCACGGGTTCGCAGGTCATGCCCTTGATGCCCTATATGCTTGCCCTCAACCTGGATCCGGCCCTTTTCGTCCAGGCGGTCAACATCGCTGTTGTGATCGCGTCGGCTTTCTTAGCCGTCGGGCTTTGGATGGCGGGGTTAATGGCGGCACCGGAATTGACCCTTTCCGTCCTCGCGATCGCCCCGGCGCTCCTCGGGGTCCAACTCGGCAACTGGGCAAGACGCCACATACCGGCGTCGCAGTTCAAGTCGATCGTGCTGGGTGTCCTTCTCCTGATCGGCTTTTCGCTCGCGCTCCGGGCTTGAGCGGGCCTAAAGAAACATCCCGACCAACCGGCTTTTGTATGCAAATCGCTGAAAACGCCATCTCTTTACTCAGCTCGCACTTTCGTTTGTGTCTGTAATGCTTACGTCGTGTATTTTACTGAAATGCACCTTTAGTAGAGGTTAATGCGAGCAAGCCATTGAAAACGCGAAGAAAATATCAGGACGGAGGGCGTCCAAGGTGGGCGCGCCGCACTGACGAAGACCCGCGCTATGGCTAATATGCGAAAGCAAAATTATATTTAACGGACTTTTGCTCGTCCCAGTTAATGAAAAAATTCCGGCATTTAGTTCTATTTAATGGGAGGTCATGGCCAAGAGAAACTCCTTTGTTCGCAAAAGGTTACTTGAATTACTTCCCGCCGGAAATGTGCACGGGGGGAAGAAACTGTGGCAGGAATTAATTGCTTGTTCAGCAATATCGTGACCAGAAAAAATTCCGCTGCGCTTCCGTTAACTGAATTTGGATTAAACATTCTCCGGCTGCAAAAACGGCAACGATTCGTTTACGGTCCCTGTCGGGTTTCTGCGTCATCCCGGTAACGCCAGCAGCATCATCCGGGACCGTAAAGAACGCGAACGTCTGTACTCGGCTCGCGCTTCGCTCGGCCCCAATGATGAAGCGCGTAGGGAATGCGTGTGGAGGGCTATCCATTGCTTCGCCGCCCTTAGGAACGAAGCGCGATGGGCATACCGCGCGGAAAGCGCGTGTTCATCCTTGAACCCCATCCGAAACACCCGTATAACCCGGTCATCTCCAGAGACTGTTGGGGTGTAGCCAAGCGGTAAGGCAGCGGATTTTGATTCCGCCATGCCCAGGTTCGAATCCTGGCACCCCAGCCAACTTAACTTGGCTTCTGCAGTCAAGCCAGTTCAGCTACGTAATCGCTGGATCGTCCCGGCCGCCGTCGCTCAGAATATGGTGGGTTTCCGGGTAGGGCTGGTTTAAGGCCGAATGACAATCATACACATAGGCTGCAACCCGGGCGATAACGTGCGACGCAGAGCGGAAGCCCCTGCGTAGAGATCTCGCCGAGCAGCGTTGCCCCTAAGTTTCGTAAATGCGCAGCTTCGCAAGTTCGGTCCCTCGCTTGACGCAACTGCATATATTTCTCCCTTCTCAATCCGGTCCAAACGGCACAAGATTGAAGACGATCGCTTGGCGTAGAACGCCTTCCCTGTCAGGTGCCTCCTCAAACGCATAGCCGGCGCAATTGAATTGGCCGATAAAGCGCACACCCTTGCCCTTGCCTACGTTCTCAAACAGCAACAGGTCTTTCCCATTCTTCAGGTGCTCTCGGATCGCGAGGTTACCGCCTTTGAAGGTCATCGGACCGAGTTGGCCTTCGCCAAAGTAGCGGAAAGTTCCGTCTGCCATCCAACCGTCATCGTAGCCGTGTTGTTGGCCGGATTAACTCGTGAATGCGAAGACCACAGGATGCTGAGCCGGGGTGCTGATCCCGCGTTGTTGCTGCCCGCCGTAATTTGCGTGGATGTCATCGCGGCGGCTATAGGTCATTTGCTGTTTGAAGTTCCGCCAAGGCATTCCTATACTCCCTCCACCGCTTATTGGGCGGCACCTTCACCAAGTAGCTTGAGACAGGGACCTTATCTGGCCTCTTCACCGGAGCGAAGCTCCCTCAAGGGCAAGGCTTCGTCGTTGAAAATTCGATCGCCGACAACTCCCCGTTGAGTGAGAACGTGCCGTAATCGAGTTTCAGCTTCCGGCTGACGCCGTTCGCGTACATACGAAAAGACACTTCATAAGCCGGGAGGCCGTCCTTCTTGGGACTCTGCTCGTAATAGCTCACCACCACCGGCCAGGACTGGATCGCATCCAGCGCTTCCGAGTTCTTGACGGGCGGCAGTTGCGAATTCGCCGCAAGTTCCAGCGGCGCGCCGATGACTGTCGTCGTCTCGTAGACCTTAGTGCCTTTCTCCGATCCATCGTAAATATCGGCCTGAAGGCGGTTCTGGCCGGAGATCGCGGCCTTCAGAATCGCGAGAGAATGCTGCGTCGGGAAATAGATATTGCCGGTCAAGGTCAGCGTCCCGCGTTTGGGCTTTTCCAGCTCCACATTCACGATGTCGCGCGACCGGCTTGGGCGCACCGCGAAGCCCTTCGTGCTTTCGCTCAGCTTGTCGTTTGCAAATTGAGAGGTGTTGAACCGGAAATGCCTGGCTTCCGCATCTTCCTGGCTCTCGGATCGGATGTCGGTTGTGCTTGGTTTTCCTTCACGATCAAAGATTTCCGTAATGAGGCGCGTGTTGAGCGTATAGCCCTGGCACTCCGATCCGCTGAAGTCGTAAATGAGCTGTCCCCGAATGTCGCTGACATTGGACCCCGCCCCCGTTTTGTCGAGCGTGAGGTCGTAAACCGCCTTGTGCGCGGCGAGTTGGGCGGCCTTTGCCGCAGGGGCAAGTTGAGCGTGAGACGCTCCCGGCGCCGGGAAAAGGGCTATGCTCGCAAAAAGAATTGGTAATGCTGCTTGAGGCAGGAAACGATGCTTCATTTGAAGTGTCCGCTGTTCTAAAGCTTATTGATAAGCGATTTCCCGGAAAAAAACAGGCGTTTAAGCGTCCCGGTTGCTCGATTACAGCCTGAGCAGCGGAAAGGTGACCGCGATGGCCCAGGCGAAGGCAAGCGCAATTGCGGCCCCGCCAACGAGAGGGTTCCCTGTCCGCCGATTGACCCAACCGCTGAAGAAACCGTAGATGATGAAGAAGATCAGGATGATCGGGATGATCAGTATCAGAAAGAACAGCTTCTTGAAGTTCAGCGTAACAGCCAGCGCCAGCGAGAGAAGGAAGAGAAGCTTCGTCACAGGATAGCTGCCTCGCGCCGCGCCTTGCCCGCGGGTGAGCCATTCGTCCGCGAGGAAGAAGGGCAGCGTTCCGGCAAGCACCGCGAGGATGAGAGGAACACGCTCGGGGATCGGCGAGAAGGACAGCACGTACCGGTCGAGAGGCACTCCGAAGGCGAAGATGCTGTAGGCCGCCACCAGAAGCGTTGCGACAATGTATTTTGCGACAACATATTTCTTCGGCGCGCCTCCGACTGGCGGAGGGGGCGCGGCCGGGACACCTGTGGCCAGGGCGAGGCTGCGGTTTCGCTGGGCTACGGCGACGATTTCATTCGTTCTGGAGTCAGTCGTGGGTCCAGGCAGCATGAGGTTTGACGGAGGCGGAGCAATAAGGGTCGCCTCTTTGGGGGGCGGTTTGTCTGCCCACGTGGCTACAGCATAGTCCGGCCGTGGCGAAGCTTTCGCCTGCTTGGGAGCACCGCCGCGCGAGATCAGCCAAAGCCCAGCCAGCAAGAAGCCCATACAAAGCGAAATGCATGGTTATGTAGTCGCCGAGCAGAATGGGAAGAAAGTTCGTCGGCATTTTCCATAAGATGAGCGGTGTCAGGATCGCGGGCGCGATCGCGACGGGAAGAAGCTTGCGCCACCGGAGCCCGGCCCCCGTTGGAGGCACCGACACGCGCGGAAGCGTCGCCGCGAGGGGCCAGCCCAGAAGCGTCAGCCCGAAGAACAAGAGACCGAGCGCCGGACCGCGTTCGTCGAGATAGCCATTGCCGTTGCGGCCGAACGCCGTGTCGAGCCAATCGCGAGCCTGCGCCATGCTTTCGGGGCTGTAGAGAACGCCGATATGCTCGACCCCCGGGGAGAAGGAAACGCGGCGCGCGGTTCCGTCGGCGAAGCTGCCATAGGTTACGCCGATGTCGGGCGTGCCACCCGAAACCATGCTCACCACACGCCGGCCTTCGTCCTTAAGCTTGCCCGGCTCGTTGTCGCCGACGATGACCGCGAGATTGCGCGGGCTGGTGGGGGTGACAACCGGCGAGAACATCGAGACGGCCACCGTCGCCGCCACCTCAGGGTGCGCCTGCGCGTAGCAAATCACGATGTCGCTCGCCATGGAATGACCGAGCACAGCGATACGCCCGTCGTTGCCGGGGAGGCTTTGCGCGAACGCGGCGACCTTTCCGAATTCCCTGACGAGCGCGGGGGTTGGGCCTTCCTCTACCTTTGTCACATCGCCTGTCAGGGGCTGCGGATTATGGCCATGCCCCAGGCAGTCGAATGTCACGGCGATGAAGCCGTTGCGGGCGAGCGTCGCGGCGAAGGGCTGCATGAGCTGCTGCGAGCCTGCGAAGCCGTGAGCAATCACGACGACAGGCGCCGGCGCGGTGTTTTGCGGCCGGAACACCGTGACAGGCGTCTCCCCGACGGTGGTGCGGGTTATCGAGAGACCTGCCGTTGTGCTTTCAAGCTGCCAAAGCCCTGCACCGATGCAGAACAGCGCGACGGGTATGGCAAGGATACAAAGAAGTTTCATGATTCGACGGGCTGGGGGTGGAAGGAGTGACAACTGCTCATAACGGTATATAACGTCCGGCGCCACACGCTTATACCGCGTGAACAGTCACGTTTTTCTCATATCATTGGATATGCGGCTCTATGAGCCACTCGGTTCGACGAAGGCTTGACAGATCGCGGCGGATATACCAGAGAAACGGCATGATCCTTCCGGCGAACCATCCTTTGCGGCAGAAATTGAACGACGAGGTTCACGCCCGTCCCCCCGAAGAGTTGAACGCGCCGTGTTCCACCTCCTATCTGGCGCTCCTGACTGACCCGGCGGGCCGCCAGGAAAGCGGAGCCAAGGTCCGCGAGCTGGCGGAACGGTTGAATGCGCCGCCGCCCGTCGACGGAGCCAACCATTACAGCGCCAACCTCGGCCCGTTCCGGGTGAAGTGGGAGCGTCACAGCGAATTCGCGCGCTACGAGTTCATTATCGAAAAGGACGAAAACCCGCCGTTTTCCGATCCGCCGATCAGGGCCGTGCCGCAGGAGTGGGTCGCAAGCTTACCGGGCGAACTCCTGCGGCCAATATCATGGTTACGCGGGCAAATTCGGCGCTACCCAATCTTGACGATATCTCCGCGAGATATTTCGATGGCAACACGCTCGTCGGATCGGGCGTGTCGAGCGGCGCCGCGCGCGCTTTCACCGATTTTCGCATCCATCGTCACGGCTTCAGCCGCATCCTCATCCAGGACCTCACGCTGAGCCGTGCATGCGGTAGGCCTGCTCGACGCAACACACGTATTCGGCCGGAGTGACCAGCCCCATCATGTCGGTGCGGCCGAGGATCAGTGTCTTGCGGCTTCGCCAGCTTTCCATTCGCCACCCCCTGCGCGTGTGCTCCTGCAATTGCCTCAGGTGCTGCCCCGGGCATCTTCACCATGCAAATCTTCGGCTAGACCACGATCGTTTTAGAATAAATCGATTGGCGCTCCAGCTTTCTGGTGTAGTATAATCTTTTCGGCAAATCCGGGTTCGCGTCGTGCAGGCTTTTCTCGGATCATGCTCTAACTGCCGGCAGGCCCAGTTCAGGTAATGCTCGGCGATGTCGTCGCTCGTCGTCAGCCAGACATCCGAGCGCCTCGCGATGTATTCCAGCGCCTTTTCAAGATACTTGTGGCGGAACGGCTGATTGATGATGAAGGGATGGAGGGCCAGGCACATGACCCGTCCGGACTTTTCGCTGTCCTTGTACAGCTGATCGAATTGATCGACCACCGTTTGGTAGAACGCTTCGCCCGAGAGGTTCTTGCCGACGAACAGCGTTATGTCGTTGATCTCGATCGAGTAGGGCACCGAGATCATTCCCGGTACGGTCAAGGGAAACGGCTGATCGTCCGCGCACCAATCCAGCACGTAACTCAGGCCGAGCTCTTTCAGGATAAGCGGCGTTTCGAAAGTCTCGGTGAGCGCCGGTCCAAGCCAGCCTTTGATTTTATGGCCGGTCGCCGAGGAAAGTTTTTGCACGGCGTCCGCAAGGTACTTGCGCTCATCGTCGATCTTCATGCCGGTCTGGAAAGTCGAGTTGTTCTTTCCATGCGCGAGCCACGCCCAGTTTCGCTTTTTGCCGGCCTCGATAATCTGCGGGTAACGCGCGCAGCAATCCGAATTCAGCAGGACCGACGCGCGCATTTTGCAATTATCCAGGGCCTCGATCATGCGCCAGATACCGACACGCACGCCGTAGTCGCGCCAGCCGAAATTGAGCGGATCGGGAACCAGCCCCGCGGTGCCGCCAAAAATGCTGGTCGAAGGCTTGTCGACTTCGTAGTGCTCGATGTTCAAGCCAATGTAAAACGCAATGCGGGCGCCGTTCGGCCAGGTCAGCTTCGGCCGGGTGTTGATCGGCGAGTATTTGTAGAGCGTATTGTCCATATCTTCTCCAGTACAGATGCTCTCCAGCCCAGAAGCCCCGGCGATCGCGTACGGCGCGCGCGCCAAAGCGCCGCGATAGAGCAAAAGCGGAAAACAGTTGATGGCCTACGTCAGTATCCTTCCCGGCCCGGTAGAGGCACGTCGAAGCAATCGTTGACCATGCCTATCATCGAATAGAAGCCGCAGAGCGTCACGATCTCGATCAGCCCGCGCAGGCCGAACCGGCCGACGACCTCGTCCTGCAAGGCCGCCGGAATTGAGCGATACCCTAAGGCGTAGTCGGCTATCTGGTCCACCATGTCGAAGGGCGCGGGAAAGGAACGGGTTCCGCGTTTGATGCCGTCAATGACATCGTCCGGCAGGCCCGCGGCGTGCGCCGCCGCGATATGGTCTTCCCACTCGAAGGCGACGCCCGAGCGCTTGGCGAGCGTCAGCACGATGAACTGATAGACGTCGCGCGGCAACGCCAATTCATATTTGTAATAATAGCCGAGTTGCTCGATGAGCCGTGCGAGCTGAGGATGATTGAGCAGAGGGATATAGGGGCCGAGATGGTCGACCCCCTTGGCTCGTCGTCTCGCCTGGATGTCGTCATAAATCGCGCGGTCCGTGCCGGTGAGTGTCGCCGTCGGGTCGGGGAGCCTCGCCATCGTCGTTCTCCGTTCACTCGTGATACGACCAGGCCCGCGCACCGGCCTTGAAGTCGTAGACCGGTGTCGGGCAATCCTTGTCGGCCTTCACGTCGATTACCACCGTGGTATTGGCGGCGAGCGCCTTGGCGAAGGTCTCGCGCAGCGTTGCTGGATCCTCCACTGTCATGCCTTCCGCCCCCAGCGCACGCGCAAAACCGGCCCAGTCGTGATTGGGCACGGTCGTCAACTCTGATGGCAGCGCTCCATACTGATGCGCGCGAAGCCAGACATTGCCGAGGGCGCCATTGTTCAGCACCACGTAAATGATTGGCAGGCGATAACGGGCGGCCGTCTGCACGTCCATGCCGTGCATTTGCATGCAGCCGTCGCCAGTGATGACCGCAACCCGACGCCGCGGCTTCGCGCATTGCACCCCGATCGCTGCGGGAATGGCCCAGCCCATCGGTCCGAGATTGGTGGCGGAGATATAAGTCCGCGGCTCATAGGCGCTCCAATAATGCCCTGCGAAGGCGCGGTGCGCGCCGGAATCCACCAGCAAAATGCCGTCGCGCGGAAAGACCGCGCGCAGCGCCGCCACCGCGGCGGCGGGATGGATCGGCTTGGTGGCGCGATGACAATTCTCGGTGTCGTAGAGCCGTGGTCCTGCCTTGACCTTCGCGATCCAGGATTGCCGCGCCGGCCGGCTTTCCGTGAGTGCGTCCGCCGGCGCGCCTTCGCTGCGATTGAGCAGATCAAGGAAAGCGTGGCAGCTGCCGGGCACGACATGACCGGCTTCGCCGCCCGCGGTGATTTCGTGCATGTCGGTATTGACGTGGATCATCTTCGTCTTGGATTTTCCGCGCAGCGTCCAGTGCATGGTGTCGCGCTCGTTGAGGCCCGATCCAAGGATCAACAGCACATCGAGGTCGGCCGGCGAGAAGCGCTGCGGTCGCGTGTCGCGTCCCGGCATAGCCGAACACGCCCAGCGAGAGCTCATGGTCTTCGGGAAACACGCCCTTGGCCCGCAGCGTCGTCGCGACCGGAATCGACCAGCGTTCGGCAATCGTCTTCAGCGCCGCCGCGGCGGAGTCGTGCTCGATGCCGGCGCCGGCGAGGATGGCAATGCGCGTGCCCTGGCCGAGAAGCGCGATCGCCCGTTCGGCCGCCGGCAGGCTGAGCGGCATCACGCCGTCGAAGAAATCGGAAACCGGGACATACTTCGCATCGCAGTCCGCGACCAGGACATCGTGAGTAAGTGAAAGATGTACCGGTCCGCTTGGCTCCGCGAGCATGGAGGTCAGGCCGTGACGAAACCAGTGGCTGAGATTCCTGGCGCTCGCGACCGTGGTCGAAAGCCGCGTCACCGGCCGCATCACCGAGGTGTCGTCCAGCGAAGCCTGGCTTGCATCCTGGAATTCGCCGAGCCCTTCCATGTCGACCGGGACTTCGCCGCTGAGCACCAGGATCGGCGAGGAGTCCGTCTTTGCGGCGGCGACAGCGGTCGTCATGTTGCAGAGACCGGGACCGCCAATGCCGAGCACCGCGCCGAACCGCCCGCTGGCGCGAGCATAGCCGTCCGCCATGTAGGCGGCGCCGCCTTCATGGGCGGCCACGATGGACTTCAGCTTGGGATGACGGGCGAGCGCGGGAAGAAAGGGATCGATCAGGCCGCCCGGCACCATGAACAGGTGGTCGATGCCTTCGCGTACCAATGCGTCCAGAATAAAATCCGTGCCGGCGGTCATGAAAATTCACCCTCAGAAAACATCGCGATGGTGGCCGTCGGCGACTGTTTCTCGCGCGGACCCTCTTGTTTGGAGTCTTATCCGGGCTTGGGAATGCCCGGTTTCGAAGCCCCTTATCAAGGGGTCGGAGGGCGTTATGGCAAAATAGCAAATCCGGATGGCTGGTCCGCGATAGATCGATAATGAGAGCTGGCGCGCCCGAAAAGAGATTCGAACTCCTGACCCCCAAATTCGTAGTCTGGTGCTCTATCCAGCTGAGCTACGGGCGCTTTGCGCGTCACACGGGTAATTTGCCGGCAACCAGCGCGGGCCCTAGCTATAGGCTTCGGGCGATACTGGCAAGCGCAGGCGCCGGCCGGCGCGACGGTAACGCCGGCAAACGCTATATGACATGAGGGCGGTTGCCGCCCGGGAAACGCGGAGAAAAGGACGTGTGGCGACCACCGCAACGGATCCGGTTCAAGGCTTCGGCCGGACACATTCCCTCCGCGTGCCGAAGCCGCTGCGTCGCGGCTTGTTCTCGCCGTCGACATCGGCCCGGTCGCGCTTGCGCCAGCGCACCTGGGTTCCGGCCATGGTGCCGTGGCGCGCGACCGAGGACGGCTTCGTCACCGAGGACGTGCTCGACTGGTACGAGCGCTTCGCCGAGGGCGAGCCGGGCGCCATCGTGGTCGAGGCGACCGGCATCCGCGACGTGCCGAGCGGGCCGCTGCTGCGCATCGGCCACGACCGCTTCCTGCCGGGCCTCGCCGGCTGGTCGAAACGGTGCGCCGCGCGAGCGGCGGCCGACACGCGGCTGTTCATCCAGCTCATCGATTTCCTGGCGATCCGCCGCCGGCCCGATCCGCAGAAGTTCTTCGAGCGATTCCTCGCGATCACCGATCGCGCATCGCGCGCGCGCTCGGCGATGCCCGGTGCCGGCCGATGCGGAGGTCCGCGCCGCGGCTCGCGCGCCCTCGAGCGACGGCCGAACTCTCGCACGTGCTCGCGCCGCGACGAACTCGAGGCGCTGCAATTCGGCTATCGCGAGCGCGTCACCGACATCGCAGCTCGCGCACATCCGCGATCTGCCGCAGGTGCTGCCCGGCCTGTTCGCCGACGCCGCCGTGCGCGCCGAGCAGGCCGGCTTCGACGGCGTCGAGCTGCACTACGCGCACGCCTACACGATGGCGTCGTTTCTCTCGCGCACCAACACCCGCGCGGACGGCTACGGCGGCTCGCGCGAGAACCGCGTCCGGCTGCCGCTCGAGGTCTTTGCCGCGGTCCGCGCGCCGCGTCGGCGAGGAGCTTCGCCGTCGGCTGCCGCTTCCTCGCCGACGAATGCATCGACGGCGGCAGCGACGTCGACGATGCGCGTTCTTTCGGCGTCGCGTTCGCGCGCGCCGGCATGGACTTTCTCTCGACTGTCGCGCGGCGGCAAATTCGACGACGCCAAGCAGCCGGAGGTCGGCGCGGCGGCCTATCCCTATACCGGGCCGAGCGGCTACGAGTGCATGCCGCAGTACATCTCCGACGAACGCGGCCCGTTCGGCCGCAACGCCGAGCCGACGGCGGCGATCCGCGCAGGCGGTCCGCGACGCCGGCTTGCCGATGCCGGTGGTGTGCGCCGGCGGCATCCACAATTTCGAAATGGCGGAGGATTATCTCGCCGCGCGGCGTCTGCGACATCGTCGGCGCGGCGCGCCAGAGCGCTCGCCGATCCGGACTGGTTCCGCAAGATCCGCGCTGGGGCGTCGGCGGCGAGCGTGCGGCGTATGCGAATACACCAACTACTGCGAAGGGCTGGATCAGAAGCACAAGCCGGTCACCTGCCAGCTTTGGGACAAGCTGCCTTCCGCCGGAACAGAAAGACGCACGCGCCGACGGCAAGCGCCGCCTCACCGCGCCGGCTTGGCAGCCGCCGACTTAAAGTACGATGCGGAAAAGATCGATCGCGCTCTAGCGTTGAAGCGAGGAAACGAGTTGCCGCGCTTCGGCTAGCTCGGGCGGGTCGTCGTTGCCGTCGAACAAGCGCAATAGCCTCGCGAAGCGGCATTGTTCCTTTTTCAGGCGCGCCTGCGGCGCCGCGGGCGCGCGCCAGACTGATCGCCGCCCGCAACTGAAACGCGAGGACGTGCTGGTGTTTCGCCGCGGCGATGGCGGCTTCGAATGCGTCTACGGCTTCGTCCAAACGCGGCGGATCGAGCCGCAGCAGACATTCACCGCGCGCCCGATAAACCTCCGGCAGATAGAAGCCGACACCCGGCTCGTTGACGGGGTCCACGATCGGGTCCAGCAGCTCCAGCGCGCGCGCCGCATCGCCGGACGCGAGCCGGACGCTGGCGAGCAGGCAGGCATAGTATTGCGGCAGCGGGCCCATGCCGGCGGTTCGCGCGAACTCCGCCTCCATGGCGCCAAGTCCGTCGGCCAGTCCTTCGCCGTGAGCCCGCGCCCATCCGCTCATGAAGACGCTGATCGATCGCTGCGGCGGCAAATTGAACCGGTCCGCGATTTCGATCGCCAGCGACGTGCAGCGCAGGACGGCCGGACGATCGCCGATGATCTGGTACGTCGTCATCGCGTTCATGAATCCGAACGCCAGGCTGTTTGGATGATTGAGCGACCGGGCCAGCGAAAGTCCGCGTTCGATGGCGGCTGCCGCTTCGCGCATCCGGCCCATCTGCGCCAGCGCCAGCCCAATCACGGTATGCGCGCAAACGCCCCGGATCGTGGCCGCCGAATTCCGCGGCGAGCCGGCCGTGCCGGTCGGGATCGTAGTGACGGATTCCCTCGCGGCCGTCGCTCAGGGAGCGCGGCGCATCGCCGCGAAAGAACGACGTCGACCAGCGGCAATGGATGGCTTCGAGAATCAGCGATTCGTCGCCGGAGCGTTGCGCGAGCGCGACCAGTTCTTCGGCGCGATCGCGGGCCGCTGCGGTTCGGCGGCTCAGGTTCGCGCAAAACCACAACCCCCAGATGGCCTTGAACAGCGCTTCGACATCGCCGAGCGGCTTGGCGATCTCATAAGCGCGCTGATAGTTGCCCTCGGCGACTTGGCCCTGGAGGCCTTTGTAGACAAAGATCGCCGGTCCGCGTTTGAGCAAAACGGCAAGTTCGCGCCGGTCGCGGTCGGCGCTAGGCGCCATGCGCGCCATTTCCGCCAGTGCGGCGTCGAAATGCGCGACCGCTTCGGCAAAGGCCGAGCGGGTGACGGCGCGGTCGCCGCGCGCGCTCGCTGTAGATGCTCGCGGAAGCCGGCACTCCGGCCTGGCTGAAATGATACGCCAGGATTTCCGGCTCGGTCTCGGCCAGCGCCGGAAAGCGTTCCTCGAGGGTGCGGGCGATGCGCTCGTGGAGCTGCTGCCGGCGCGAGCGCAACAAGCTATCGTAGGCCACGTCGCGGGTCAGCGCGTGGCGGAAGCTGAATGTCGGCTCGATGGCGCGGCTTTGCGGAAACACCAGGCTCGCTTCCGTCAATCGCGCCAGCGCGCCCTCGAGTTCGCCGGCGCCGACCGGTGCGACGGCGGCCAGCAGCGCCTGCGCGAATTGTCGCCCGATCGCGGCCGCGATCTGCGCGATCTCCTTGGCCGGGCCGAGCCGATCGAGCCGCGCCATCAGTGAATCCTGCAATGTCGCCGGCACCGCGAGACGGTCAAGTGTCGGCGATTCCGCCATCGTGCGCGTCAATTCTTCGACGAACAACGGCACGCCATCTGTCCGTGCCAGGATATCGTCGACGACGTCCAAAGCGAGCGAATGCGCGGCCGCGATTCCGGCGACGATCTCGGCGCACTGGGTTCTGCTGAGCCGGCTGAGTGCGAGCGTGAGCACGTGATCCCGTCCCGTCCACGGAGAAACAAATTCCGGCCGCGCGGTGACGACGACGAGGACGCGTGCGGACGCGATCGAATCGATGAGGCGCGTCATCAGTTCCAACGTCGTCGGATCGATCCAGTGGGCATCCTCGAGGTCGAGCAACACCGGGTCGCGCTCGGAAAGATGCAGGATGTAATCGACCAAAGCGGAAATCGCCGCGTTCTTGAACTGCGCCGGCGTGAGCTCCAGCGGCGGGTAGCGGCCCTCGGCCGGCAGCGAAAGAAGATTGGCAAGCAGCGGAGCAATTGGCGAAAGGGGCATGCCCGCTTTCGCCAGCCAGGCGTCCAGCTTGTCGAGTTTTTGCGTGGCCTTAGTCTTCAAGCGCGAACCGGGCGGCCTGCTCGATCTGGCGCAGCACCGGGTAGAAAGCGGTATTGGCGTGATAGGGCGAGCATTGCACCACGATGCGCCGATGCGGCTCGCTGCCGACGCGATCGAACAGCGCTTCGACCAGCCGCGACTTGCCCATGCCGGGTTCGCCGGTGAGCAGGACGGTCTGGCCTTCGCCGTGTTGCGCCAACCGCCAGCGCTCCAGCAGCAAGCCCATTTCCTGTACGCGGCCGACGAACGGCGCGAGGATTGTCGCGCGCGCCGCCTCGAAGCGGCTCGCCAGCGGTGCTTCCCGCAACACCCGCCAGGCCGGCACCGGCTTGGCAAAGCCTTTAAGCAAATGCTCGCCGCGGCTTTCGTATTCGAAAGTGCGTCCGAGCAGGCGGTAAGTCGCGTCGGCGACAACGACGGTGTTCGGCTCGGCCAGTGCTTGGAGGCGTGCGGCAAGGTTAGGCGTTTCGCCGACGATCGATTCTTCGCGCGCGGCGCCGGTACCGATAATGTCGCCGACGACGACCAATCCCGTTGCGATGCCGATGCGGGTCTCCAAGCGGCGGCCGTCAGGCCGCGCGATCCGGCCGACCGCGTCGACGATGGCAAGCGCCGCGCGCACGGAGCTTTCGGTCGGAGTCTTCGTGCGCCTGCGGATAGCCGAAATACGCCAGCACGCCGTCGCCGAGGAATTTGGCGATATATCCGTCGAACCGCGCAATCGCGCCGGCGCAGGCATCCTGATAGCGCTTGATCAGGTCGCTCATGTCCTCCGGATCGAGCGCGGTTGCGAGCGCCGTCGAACCGACGAGATCGCTGAACAGGACGGTGACCTGTCGACGCTCGGCTTCCGACGTCGGGGCGGCCTTAAGCGGTGTCGCGGGCGTGTCGGGCACTGCCTCCGCTGCCGTGACGGGCGCGCCATGCAGGGAGGCGATTGCTTTGATGAGCTTTCGCCGATGACCGAGGGAAATCCCGAGCTTCTCGAAATCGGCCTCGGTCAAATCGGGAAGAATGTCGAGGTCGACGTCATTGTCGGCCAGAACGCCGCACAGCGCTTCCAAGCCAAACTGTTTCAGCCAATCCTCAAGATCGGGCATCGCGTCGTCCTACCAGCCGGCCGCGGACGCCACGGGACTGTCCTCGCGCCAATTCGCCGCGATGATGCGTTGTCCTGTGACCCCATCCGACTTCGTGCTCGCCAGCCATTGCAGCGGCGGCACCATGATCGACGGATCGAGCAGACTGCCGCGCAGATGATCGGGAAAGCTTGACGGGATCATTCCGGTCAGTGTTGCGCCGCCGGGCAACAGCGCGTTGACGGTGATACCTGAATCGGCGAGATCCTGCGACCAGATGACGGTAGCGGATTCCAGCGCGGCCTTGGACGGTCCATAGGGCGAAAAACCGCGCCGCCGCATCGTGTCGGCATTCATCGTGATATTGATGATGCGTCCCCAGCCTGCCGCCAACATCGCCGGCACCGCAGCGCGCGCCATCAGAAACGGACCGACGACGTTGGTGTCGATGACGAGCCGCCAGACATCCGGTGCCGTTTCCCAAAATTTCGTCGGCGCAGTCATGAAATTCTCGCTGACATATTTCATGCCGCGCCCGGCATTGTTGACCAGAATATCCAGCCGGCCGCAACGGTCGAGCGCGGCAGCAACGGCGCGTGCACAATCGTCCTCCCGAGCGACGTCGGCGATAACTGGGACCATGCGGCCGGGCGCAGCCTCGCCAGCCACCCGCTTAAGCTCGTCCGGTTCGCGCGCCGCGGTCGCTATTACTGTCGCGCCAGCTTGCGCCAGTCCAAGCGTCATGGCGCGGCCAAGTCCCCGGCCGCCACCGGTGACGATTGCAACTCGTCCGGCAAGCGGTTGGTCCTCGCTCACGGATAGACTCCCTTCCACGCTCAAGCTTCTGCCCCGGTCCGGAAGTCCTGATCGCAAACTTATGGCGGCCTCCGGCGGCGAGTGATGCATGCCACGCCGAAAATGCAAGGCTGCACTAATCTTGGTTCGTCTTGAGCGCCGGCCAAATCCGGGACAATGTAGCAGTGACGAAAGACAATGAGAATGCCGGGGGAGGAAACCGATGAATATACAAAGCAGAGCCGATCAGCTGAGAGAGGCGAGCAATCCGCTTTTCAACGACCGCAAACTGAAGCTAGGGACGTTCTGCACCAATCTCAGCGGCGGCTGCACCATGTCGTCGATCGACGGTATCTTGCAGGCCAAGTGGGAGAGCGCGGTCGACTCTGGCGCGGATGGCGGACGAGATGGAGTTCGAAGCCATCGTGCCGGTCGGGCGCTGGAAAGGCTTCGGTGGCGCCACCAATTTCAACGGCGAAGGCTTCGAGTGCTTCACTTTTGCCGCAGCGATGAGCGCGCTGACAAAAATTCCGGCGTCTTCGCCACTTCGCACGTCCCGACCATGCATCCGGTCATGGCCGCCAAACAGGCCGCCACCATCGATCACATCAGCGGCGGCCGCTTCACGCTGAACGTGGTGACAGGCTGGTACCGGCCCGGAAATCGAGATGTTCGGCGCGCCGCTGATCGAGCATGACGCCCGATACGACATGGCGATCGAATGGATCGAGATCATCAAGCGGCTGTGGACCAGCGAGAAGGAGTTCGATTTCGACGGCAAATTCTATAACGTCAAACGCGCGCTCATTGCGCCGAAGCCACTGCAGAAGCCGTACCCGGCGATCATGAGCGCCGGCGCCTCGCCCAAGGGCCGGCAGTTCGCGGCGCAGTTCGCCGACGTCAATTTCATCAATCTCGACGCCCACGACTTTGACGCTGTGCGCGCGCGCGTCGACGCCTCGCGCAAGACCGCGTGGGACGAATGCAAGCGCGAGATTCAGGTCTGGACCAACGCCTACATTTTCCAGGGCGACACCGAAGCCGAGGCGCGCGCCTTCTACGAAGATACCGTATTCAAGAACGGCGACTGGGAAGGCGTCGAAAATCTCGTCAGCGTCATGGGCATCAATTCGCAGTCGATTCCGCCGCCGGTGCTGCAGCATCTGAAGGAGCACTTCATCGCCGGTTGGGTCGGCTATCCGCTCGATCGGCACCAAGGAGCAGGTGGTCGATGGCTTGTCGCTTCTCGAACGCGCCGGCTTCGACGGGATCGTCCTGTCATGGCCGCGTTACGTCGAGGGCATGCAGCAATTCAAGACCGAGACGTTTCCGCTGGTGAAGCAAGCGGGACTGCGGTGAGATCCTGACGGCTGTGAAATAAGACAAAAGCGATGAAGTCGTTGGCGCTGAGGGCGACGATGCACGTCCACAGCGACCTCGCGACCCGGTTTTACCGGCATGCGATCTTGAATGGCCTGAACTCCACCCGGGCGCCCTGGCCGAAGAGGGTCCGCTCGTAACGCGGATCGAGGCCGGGGATGCCGGCGCGATCTCCGCTCAGTTTCGCGATCGTTTTTAAGGTCGCCGAACAGCGTGAACAACCCGCCGCCAATCTTGATGCTGTCGACTTTCACGATCGGGACCCGGTTCGCCCGGCGGTGCTCCGACCCGTTCGCGTTCGGCAACAATCTTGCTATCGACCAGCCATGCGACTCGGTCGCGGCGGCAGTCATAGCGGATTGCGTAATGGTGCCACTCACCCTGCTTGGTGGGCTTCTCGATCGGGATCAATTCCGTGAACGCGGGATACGGATTGTCCTTGCTCACGCCGAACGGCAGCCTTTCGTAAAGCGGGACGATCCGGCTGCCACTGACGAAGAAGTCGAACACCATCCAGGTCTTCAAATCGATGGTGTTGAGAGCGCCGCAGCCGAGGCGCACGTCCCCGGCATCGACGCCGTACGGATTACGGTCGGTGGCCGAAAGTAGTGACGCGCATGTCGGTCGCGACCGAAATGAGCCCGTCTTCGCCCGGGGCGAATTCCGCGGTCGAGTAGACCAGCGCCTTGACGTTGTCGTGTCCGTCGCGCCGTCCGAGCGTGAAGCGCCGCGCCTCGACCGCGAGCGTACTTTCCGGGGCGCCGGTACAGGTCACAACCGTCGCCGGATCCCAAAGCTCGCACGCGGGCACCCGGTGCCGATACCATTTGTCGCCGGGCCACGCGCCCGGCGTTGCGAAATCATCATAGACAGTCTCGACCCCGTCATTCGCCCCGACATTCATCGGCAGCCGTCCCGCCTTTTGAAGGTCGGCAAATTTAGCCCGGATTTGAGCGCGAGTGAAACCCGTAACGTCCCGGCGGCGGACTATGCGGCCAACAGGCGCTTCACATCCGGCCAGCTTTGCGTGCCGAACGTCTTGAGGTCGGCGGTAAGGTCCGGCGGGCACATGTCGAGCAGCGACGGCTTGAAACTTGGACGAGATTTGACCCGCTCAAACCATTCCGTCAGCCGCGGCCGCGTGATCGGTCCACATATCCGACATTCCCAGCATATCCAGCCGGTTCACATAAGGCGTCATGCTGATGTCGGCGAGGGAGAACGTATTTCCCGCGAGCCAGTTTCCGTGCCGCAACGTGTCTTCCATCTTCTGTAGATAGCTGTCGTAGAGGCGGAAAGTCCGGTCGACGCCCGGCGCCGCCATGCCCTGACGCACGATCTCCTTCTTGCGCGCGTGCCAATGCGCGGTGACGGAAATCGGCGGCGTGCTTTCAAGGAATTCCGTTAATTTTTCCGACGACAGCCGCCCGATGATGTAACGGTGGCAGGAGGCGAAGGTCAGTTCGGCGCAGGCTGGATGCAGAGACTCGTCGACGGCCTTGGTCCACAGCCGCATCGCGGCGCGATGCTCGGGCGCGGCGGGTTTAAGCGGCGGATCGGGAAACGTCTCGTCGAGATATTCGCAGATCACGGTGGACTCGATGATGACTTTTCCATCGTGGATCAGAGTTGGAACGACCGCCTTGGGATTGAGCTTCTGGTAAGCCGGATCGAATTGGTCGCCGCGCAAAATGTCGACATAGATGCCGTCCCACGGCACCGATTTTTCGGCCAGCACCAGGCGGACCTTGGCGGCGCAAACCGACGATCCGTGATGATAGAGCGTGATCATGGCGTGTTCCCTCCCTGTATTTGTCTGGCCAATGGGCCGTTTTTGTCAGTCACGAAGAGCCTGCTGCGAGCGAGAGAATCCGCCGCAGGTGAGGCCGGTCGTAGACTAGGCGCTGCTCCCAAGGCGGCTCGGTCGCCGTATTGCTCGATCAGATATTTGAGCAACATGCGCACTTTGGCGGGCACTTGCGGCGAACGGCGATAGAACGCGCTCAGCATCGCCGACTGCACCATGAAGTCATCGAACACAGGGACGAGCGCGCCGCTTCTCAACTCGTCGACGATCGAATAGATCGGAAGGATGGCGACGCAGTCGCCGCTCAACGCCGCTTCGCGGATCATCCAGATGCTGTTCGACAGCACGACGGGCCGGATCGGCGGCGTCCGCACCGTTCCGCTTGGGCCGGTGAACGTGATGTCGCTGATCGGCAGGATGTAGTTGTTGTGCGCGAACCGATGCGAAGCGAGTTCGCCGGGATGGTTCGGCCGGCCGTGGCGCTCGAAATAATCCGGCGCCGCAACCAGCAGCCGCCGCAGCTGGACGATCGGCTGACGGATGATGTCCTGCCCGCCGATCTCGCTCGGCTGAATGCAGATGTCGTAGCCCTCCTGGATCGGATCGTAGATGCGATCGTTGTGGTGCAGTTCGACCAGCAATTCGGGATGCTGTTGCTGGAATCGGCACACATCCCGGCCGAGCTGATGCGCAAGAAACGATGCGATGCAGCTCAGCCGCAGCGTCCCGCTGAGACCGACGGTCAGCGAGCGCACTGCCGACTGCGCCTCGTCCAACTCGGCCACCACTCTGGCGCACCGTTCGAAATAACTGGCGCCGGCATCCGTCAGCGTCAGGCGACGGGTGGAGCGGACCAGAAGCTGGGCTTTGAGCCTGTCCTCCAGCTCCTTCACGCGTTTGGTGATGACCGATTTGGAGACGCCGAGTCGGCGGGCGGCGGACACGAAGCTGCCGCCCTCGACGACGCGAACGAACATGCGAATCCCGGCCAGCTCGTCCATGATCTATTGTTCGCGTTGTGAGAACGATCCGTTTCTAAGTTAGCTGATTATCAAAAAATCTGACCTGATCTATTATCAACTGACCTATCCAAAAGCAAAAACATATTCGGGAGGAACGGATGGCTTGCCGGTGTGTCGCCGGATTACCCGGCGCGGGACCATCCGCATCCCAACAGGAGGCGGGCCCGTGATCGTCAATCCGACCAACAAAAGCGTGACCAAGCTGGAAGGTTTGCACCTCTTCCATTCCGACATGTCCAACTGCTCGATGCGGGTGCGGATGGCGCTGGTGGAAAAAGACCTGCCGTGGACCAGCCATCATCTCGACCTGCGCAAGAAAGAGGCCGTGACGCCGGAATACTTCGGTATCCACCCCAAGGGGCTGGTGCCGACGTTGGTCCATGACGGCGTCGTGCACATCGAGTTCGAACGAGATCATCGAATATCTGGACGAACGTTTTCCCGATCCGCCGCTGCAACCCAAATCGCCGGAACAGCGGAAGGAAATGCGCGACTGGCTGCGCACCGCGACCGAAATTCATGTCCCGGCGGTGAAGACGCTGATCTACACCCGAAAAATCGGCAAAGTGCTGCGCAAGAACGAAGAGGAGGATGCGAAGTATCGCTCGCTTGCAGCGCGATCCCGAATTGCTTGCCTTTCACAGCGCCGCCACGAGCGGCAGCGGCTTGCCGACAGGAAAAGGTCGACGCGGCCGAGCGGCGGCTGCTCGATCTCTTCGGCAAGGCCGAGAGCGAACTGGAACAACACGAGTGGCTTGTCGGCGATCAGTTTTCGCTCGCCGATATCGCGTGGGTGCCGTTGCACTTCACGCTGGTGGGGGTCGATTTCCCGTTCGAACGCTTCCCCCGCGTCAGCGCCTGGGCCGAAGCCATTCGGGAACGTCCCAGTTTTCAGGAAGGCGTGCTGCGGTGGTGCGCAAAATTCTGACGGTGCGAAAAAGAGGGCGCAACGCATGGCCATGCTTGAAGGAAAAGTCGCGCTCGTGACCGGCTCATCCCAAGGGATCGGCGCCGCGCTCGCGCTGGCTCTGGCGGAAGCAGGCGCCAAGATCGTTGTGTCGGATATTGAGGATTCCTCGGATACCGCCCGGCAAATCAACGATCATGGCGGCGAAGCCGTGGCGATTGCCGCCGAGTTACCAACAACAGGTCGCTGATCGAGCTCGTTGCCACCGCTGAGACTGCATTCGGACCGATCAATGTCCTGATCAACAATGCGGGTATATTCGGAACGCTGGAACTCAAGCCCTTTTCGCAAATCACCGAGGACGAATGGGATCTGGTTTTCCGCGTCAACGCGCGTGGTGTTTTCCAGGCCACCAAGGCGGTCCTTTCCAGCATGAAGCGGGCGGGAGGGGGATCGATCATCAACATCAGTTCGGGAACGATCCTGCGCGGCGCGCCGATGTTGCTGCATTATGTGAGTTCGAAAGGCGCGGTGTTCGCCATGACGCGTTCCATGGCGACCGAGCTTGCCGCCGACAATATCCGGGTGAATTCGATTATTGCCGGGTTCACCGCGAGCAAAAGCGTGCTCAATCATCCGACCATGATGGAAAAGATCAGGCCGCATACGCTCAATGCGCGCATGATCAAGCGCGACATGATGCCCGACGATCTCTGCGGCACGGCGGTGTTCCTGGCGTCGGACGCCAGCGCCTTTATCACCGGCCAGGCGATCAACGTCGACGGCGGCGCAGTCACCTACTAGCTTGCGTTCCCCAGATCACGCCTCGTAATTGTGGACGAAATCCTCGGGCACGTTGGGTCCCCAGGCGTAAAAGGAATCCTCTGGCGGATGATCGCCGCCCTTCCAGTCGCAGGTCGCCGAGATGTAGTCGATGTCGGCTGCGTATTCGCTGAAGCTGCCCCACGGGTCCTGGACGTAGTGGAAGAAGTTCGATCCGAGCACGTGCCGGCCGAGACCCCAGCCTTTGGCGAAGCCCTTGTCGAGCATGTGCATGGCGCCGGCGCCGATCTCGTCGACTGATGCCGACATCCCAGCTGAAATGATGATGCCGGGCGCATCCGAACGCGCAAAGGCGATCATGTGATGATCGCTGCCGTGGATGCCGTGCATGAAACGCGACGTTGTCGCCAGAATGATCGGACAACCGCATGCCGAGCACGCGCGTGTAAAACTCGATCGCTTTCGGCACGTCGCGCGTGAACAGCAGCACGTGGGTAAGCCGGCGCGGCCGGGTCCGTGGTATCGTGCTACGGAAGGGCGCGCCGCGCTCGTCCGCGGGCAACGACTTTGCGCAAAGCGGGTTTTCTCGTTCGGCGAGATTTTTCCGCAACCTTGATTTCGATCAGATTGCCGTCGTGATCGCGGAACCACAGCCCGTTCGAGTCGGTGCCGTGCGGTGGATCGAGGCGCTTTACTCCGCAAGCCTGCAGATGCTTCGCGAACCGGTCGATATCGTCCTCGAATGCTCCGAACGACAGATAGCTGAACTTCTTGCGCGGTCCTTCGCCGATCGTTCCCCAAGTGTGAGGATGGCCGAACGTGTTGAGCGACAGTAGGTTTCCTTCGCGCCGACGTCGAGGCCGAATTCGCCAAAGAAGTTTTGCGCGACGGCGAGATCCGGAACGACAAAATTGAAATGATCGAGGGAGTGAATCCCCAATTCGCCCGGCCGACGGGTCGCCCCGATAAATCCTTGGATCGCGGTCATCGCATCTCCCTCCAAATGAGCGGGCGTCGTCTCTCGCCCGAGCGCCACCCTTAAGCCATTAGTCATCTATGTAGCATTGTCGATATTTAATCTGCCAAAGAAAATTTCTGTCAAGGAAAAATATTTTTTCGTTGACATCGTAATCTTTGCGGCTCAGCTTGTTTTAATGAACAGGATGGCAAGCGTAGAGCAAGCCGTGACCCAGGGCGATCAAGCCTACGAGGCCTTGTTGGCTGGAGATATTCGACGGTCGCCTCGCGCCGGGGGCCAAAATCACAATCAGCGAAGTCGCCGTGCGATTGGGGTTTAGTCCGGGCTCTGTACGGGAAGCGCTGTCGCGTCTCGCTGCGGAAAAATGGGCCATCGCGACCGCGCAAAAGGGCTATTCGGTTGCGCCGGTTTCGATTGAAGAGCTCAAGGATCTCACGCGGACGCGGATTATCATCGAGCAGCTCTGTCTGCGCTCCGCAATCGCGCACGGCGACGTCGAATGGGAGACGTCCGTCGTCGCCGCTTACCACCGGCTGCATCGCATCCCGGTCATGGTTCAAGAAAGCGCTTCACGGGTGAATGACGCCTGGTCGGCCGCGCACATGACCTTCCATACGGCGCTTACGGCCGGGTGCGACAGTCCCTGGATGCTGACACTGCGGGCGATGCTCTATGCACAGAGCGAGCGCTACCGGCATTTGTCGGTCGCGCTCGCACGCGAAAATCGAGATGTCGATGCCGAGCATAAGAATATTCTCGATGCCTGCATTGCTCGACAGGCTGACCGCGCCTGTGCGCTGATAGAGCAGCATCTGACGCGGACCATGGAAATTTTGGTGACGTCCCCGCGGTTGCGTGACGGGCCGCACGATCTTAATGCGGTTGCGGCGCAGCGGCGGATGGCGGAAATGCCGCGCACAAGACCAAATAGCTAGATCTGTTGGGAGGAGACATCGAATGACCAGAACCGCAAGCGTACATAATCTGGCGCCGCCGTCGGCACAGGAGCTGGTGGAGAGGGCGCGGGAACTCGCGCCGCTGGTGCGCAAGAACGCCGCCGCGGGCGAAGCCAATCGGCGCGTCGAAGAGGAAACCATCCAGGCTGTCAAAAAAGCCGGCCTCATGAAGGTCTGCACGCCGAAGCGTTACGGCGGATGGGAAATGAATACACGCGCGATGCTCGACGTCGGCGCAGCCGTCGGAGAGGCCGACGGCGGGTCGGCGTGGGTGGTCAATCTCAACAATATCTGCTGCTGGCTCACGAGCCTGTTTCCCGTCAAGGCGCAGGACGAGGTTTTCGGCGCCGATCCCGATGTCTGCGTGTCCGGCGTGCTCAACCCGACGGCAACGGCGAAGAAGGTGGCCGGCGGGTACCGCATCACCGGTGCGTGGTACTACAATTCTGCCGGCTGGCACGCCCAATGGGCCGTGCTCGGCATGCCGATTGTCAACGACGCCGGCGAAACGATCGATCAGGGACTTGCGCTGATCCCCATGACTGATCTGGAGCGCGTCGACACCTGGTTTGTTGCCGGCATGAAATCGAGCGGCAGCATCTGTCTGAAAGCAAACGACGTCTTCATTCCCGACCATCGAATCCTTTCGGTGCCGCGTGCGATCGAAGGTGACTATCCGACCGAAATGCGCGGCCAGGAGGCGTTCTATCGATCGGCGTTCGTTCCGATCCTTTCGATCATCCTGGTGGGACCGATCCTCGGCTTGGGTCGCGCGGCATTGGAGTTCGTTCGACAGAAGGCCGGATCGCGGACCATCGCCTATACCTTCTTCGAGAAACAGACGTCATCGGTCGGCTTCCAACTGCAAGTCGCGGAAGCGGCCATGATGATCGATACGGCGCACCTGCATGCTTATCGCGCTGCCGACGACGTCGACAACGCCGCCGCGCGCGGCGTCTATCCCGATATGCTCACCCGCGCCAGGGTGCGGTCCGACGCCGGATACGTCGGCGAGAAGATTACCCAGGCGATCGAAAAGTTGATGTATGCCCACGGCTCCGCGGGCTTTGCAGACACCAGCCCGCTGCAGCGTATATGGCGCGACGCCGCTGTGGCTTCGCGGCATGCGGTCATTCTCCCGCCGATCGGCTACGAACTCTTCGGCAAGGCTCTTCTCGGGGTCGAAAATAACGTTACGCCGCTGATCTGAGCATCTGTCCGGAGCATGCGGGGTCCCGGGTCGGCAACGTGGGTGGCCCCGGCGCCGGAAAACCGGCACTGGTCCACATTCCGGGTCATTCTGCCCTGTATCCCGGGCGAGGTCCGGTGTAATACCATGGATGCATAGCCTGTCACGGTCATGTCTGCGATGACGGGGTCTATGTGGAGCCAGCCCAACTCGACGAAGTGGGCGGCGCCTTTTGAACCAGGGAGGAAACGAATATGCGTAGCAAGTGGGGACTAAAAGGCCAGCGTACGGAAAAGGTCGACAAGCAGCGCCGCACGCTGCTGAAGCTCGCCGCGGCAGGCGGCGCCAGCGCCATCGCTTCGCCGTGGACGTTTCAATCGTCACGCGCGGCCAGCAAGACCATCAAGATCGGCATGATCACCCCGGAAACCGGCCCGATCGCCGCTTTCGGCGAGCCCTCCAAGTGGGTTGCCGCTGGCGTCCAGAAGGCCCTGGGGGACGGTATTACCGTCGGTGGCCAGAAATACGCCGTCGAGATCATCAACAAGGACAGCCAGTCGAATCCCAACCGCGCCTCGGAAGTGGCCGCCCAACTCATCAACAACGACAAGGTCGATATCATGACCGCGTCGTCGACGTCCGACACGGTCAATCCGGTATCCGACCAATGCGAACTCGCCGGGGTCCCTTGCGTGACCTCCGACGACCCGTGGCAGGCCTGGTTCTTCCCGCGCAAGGGCGACCCGAAGAAGGGCTTCGAATGGACCTACCATTTCTTCTGGGGCTTCGACATGCTCGGCAACGTGTTCGCCGACATGTGGCTGTCGATGCCGACCAACAAGATCGTCGGCACGATGTGGACCAACGATCCCGACGGCAACGGCGCCAACGACGCGAAAAAAGGGGACTGCCGACCCTGTTCCGGTCAAAGGGTTTCGATGTCCACAATCTCGGGCTCTATCCCCCGCTGTCGGACGACTTCTCGGCGCAGATTTCGGAACTGAAAAAGGTGAATGCCGAAATCGTCTGCGGCATTTTCAATCCGCCGCAATTCGCGACGTTTTGGACGCAGTGCGCCCAGCAAAACTTCAAGCCCAAGATTGTCACCCCGCCGAAGGCCGTGCTTTTCCCGACGGCCGTGGAAGCCCTGGGTGATCGTGGCGCGGGCATTTCGACCGAGGTGTGGTGGTCACACCATTCTCCGTTCAAGTCGCCCCTGACCGGACAGACTGCGCAGCAATACTGCGACGCTTACGAAGCGGCGACCGGCAAGCAATGGACGCAGCCGCTTGGCTTCAAGCTCGCCAATCTCGAGGTCGCGATCGACGCGCTGAAGCGCGCAAAGAAGCTCGAGCCGGCCGCGATCCGCGACGCCATCGCCCAGACCGACTATCAGTCGATCGTCGGCCCGATCACCTGGAAGGGCGGACCCACGAACCCGGTGCCGAATGTGTGCACCACGCCACTGGTCGGCGGACAGTGGAACAAAGGCAAGAAGTTCAAGTACGACTTGGACATCGTGTTCAACAAGACCGCGCCCATCATTCCGCTCGACAGACCGTTCGAGCCAATTAAGTATTCTTAAGTTATCTCTTCGTGAGCCAACGAACCGCCGCCGCGCTCCGTGCGCGGCGGCGCCCAACTACAGTTTGTCATGACGGTCCTTCTGGAACTTGAAAGTGTCTCCAAATTCTACGGCGCGCTCAAAGCCGTGGATGAGGTCAAACTCGCGGTCAATGCAGGCGAGGCGCTCGGCGTGATCGGCCCGAACGGCGCCGGCAAATCCACCATGTTCAATCTGATTACCGGCGATGCTGCGCCGTCGGCGGGCCGCGTCCTGTTTGGCGGCTCCGACATGACGACGATGCCGCCGCATGCGCGCTCCCGCCTGGGTATCGGCCGCTCGTACCAGATACCGCATCCGTTCGCGAACATGACGGTGTTCGAGAATCTTCTGGTCGGCGCCATCTTCGGCGGCCGCAACAGCGAGCGGGAGAGCTACAATCGTTGCAGCGACGTGCTCAAGATCACCGGATTATATGACAAGGCCAACAAGCCGGCGCGCACGCTCACATTGCTTCAGCGCAAGCGGCTCGAACTCGCGCGCGCTTTGGCCATGCAGCCAAGGCTTTTGTTGCTCGATGAAATTGCCGGCGGCCTGACCGAGCACGAATGCGCGGAGCTGGTCGGGACCATCAAGGAAATTCACGCCAACGGAACGACGATCGTGTGGATCGAGCACATCGTGCACGCGCTGGTTTCGGTGACGAGCCGGCTGGTGGTGATGAACTTCGGCCAAGTCCTGGCGGAAGGCGATCCCCATGAGGTCATGGCGAATCGCGGGTGCGGGAAGTTTACATGGGCATCCCGGTATCATGACGTTGCTGCAAACCCACAATTTGTCGGCCTTCTACGGCGACTTCCAGGCGTTGTTCGATATCAACGTTACGGTCGAGCAGGGTGAGACCGTCGCCATCATCGGCGCCAATGGCGCCGGCAAGACCACGTTTTTGCGCGCTGTCGCCGGCGCTTTGCAGACTGCCCCGACATGGTGCGGTTCGACGGCGTGCCCATCGGACACCGCACGGCGCACGAGATCGTCCGGCTCGGGATTGCGATGGCGCCGGAAGGGCGCCGGTTGTTTCCGAGCCTCTCGGTGGAAGAAAACCTGCTCCTCGGCGGCCACAGCAAGCGTCCGGGCCCGTGGAACCTGAAACGCGTCTACGAGCTGTTTCCGCGCTTGCAGGAATTGCGTCATCTCCCGGCTACGGATCTGTCGGGCGGACAACAGCAGATGACGACGGTCGGTCGGGCGCTGATGTCCAACCCGCGGCTTCTGCTGTGCGATGAGCTGTCACTCGGACTGGCGCCGGTCGTCATCCGCGATATCTATGGTTGCCTCGAGAAAATCACTGCCGAAGGTACGACGGTCGTGCTCGTCGAGCAGGACATCAACCGCGCGCTCGATGCTTCGGCGCGCTTCTATTGCTTTCAGGAGGGCCGGCTTGCACTGACCGCGCCCACCAAGGGCTTCGACCGCGCGGCGATCAGCGCGGCATATTTCGGAATATAGGGCGGTCGCCAAAATGGAATGGGTCAATACTTTCGTCCAGGGCAGTCTGCTCGGCGGAATCTATGCCTTGTTCGCGATCGGCCTGTCGCTGTCGTTCGGCATCATGCGGCTGGTCAATATCGCGCATGGCGATCTGATCGTGCTCTCGGCCTATGTCGCCATGGTCGTCGGCCAGGGTACGGGCCTCGACCCGATCACCTGCCTCGTCATTGTCGTGCCGCTGATGTTTGCGCTCGGCTACGCGATGCAGCGGGGACTGTTGAATCAGACCCTGAGCGGCGGGCTGCTGCCGCCGCTGCTGGTAACCTTCGGCATTTCGATCATCATTCAGAACGGGCTGTTGCAGGTCTTTGGCGCCTATACCCACCGGCTCCAGGAAGGCGCGATCGAAACTGCGAGCGTGCAATTTCCCGGCGGCATCTCGATCGGCGTCTATCCGCTGATGGTCTTCGGCGTCGCTCTGCTCGCGCTCGGCAGCCTGCAGTTGCTGTTCTACCGCACCGGCCTCGGCCGTGCCTTTCGCGCCGTGTCGGACGATGCCGATACCGCGGAGCTGATGGGGGTCGACAACCGCAAGCTTTACGCGCTCGCCTTCGGCATCGCGATGATCTTTACGGCGATTGCCGGCACCCTGTTTGCGATCCGAACAAATTTCGATCCCGCCGCGGGCCCGATCCGGCTGATCCTGGCATTCGAGGCCGTGATCATCGGCGGGCTGGGCAGCCTGTGGGGTACGCTGATCGGCGGCATGGTGCTGGGCATCGCTCAGTCGGTCGGCGCGGCACTGGATCCGACCTGGCAAATTCTGGCCGGACATCTCGCCTTTCTCGCCATCCTGATCGTCCGCCCGAGCGGACTGTTTCCGCGGACGAGGGACTGACATGGAGACCGTACGGGTCGAGCGCGCAACGACGGCCAGTCGCGTCTTCGCCGTTGTAGCAGTTATCGTGCTCGCGGCGCTTGTCGCATTGCCGTGGTGGGGCGATGCCGGCAACATGCGCCTCATCGCTGAGATGGCCTATTATCTTGCGTTGGCGCAGCTGTGGAATCTTTTGGCCGGCTATGCCGGTCTCGTGTCCGTCGGCCAACAGGCTTATGTCGGCCTTGGCGGTTATGCGTTGTTTTATCTCACCGGTGCGCTGAACGTGAACGTGTACGTCGCGCTGCTGATCGCCGGTCCGTTCGCGGGACTGCTGTCGATACCGGTTTCGTTTGCGGTGTTCCGGCTTCGCGGCGCGTACTTTGCCATCGGCACCTGGGTCGTCTCGGAAGTGTTCGCGCTGTCGGCCAGCCTCATCACGGTACTCGGCGCCGGCTCGGGCCTCTCATTGACCCCCGCGATCGTCCGGCAAATTTCGCCTGACCGGGCCGATCGTGAGACGATTCTCTATCTCATGACGCTGGCGATCTCGGTCGTGGTTGTGGCGGTCGTTTATCTGTTGCTGCGCTCGCGGCACGGACTGGCGCTGACGGCGATCCGCGATTCCGAACCGGCGTCGGCCAGTCTTGGCGTCAACACGTTCCGCACGAAGTTCATCATTTACATCGTGACTGCCACCTGCACCGGCCTGGTCGGCGGGCTGATCTTCCTGCAGAAGCTGCGCATCTCGCCGGAGGCCGGCTTCAGCATCAACGACTGGACGGTCGTCGTGATCTTCATGGTCGTGATCGGCGGAATCGGCACCATCGAGGGGCCGTTCATCGGCATGCTCGTCTTTATCCTGCTGCGCGAGCTTCTGGCCGACTACGGAACGTACTATTTGATCCTGATGGGAGTGCTCGCGATCGCGATCATGCTGAAGGCGCCCTCAGGGATTTGGGGCTGGGTCAGCCATCGTTTCAACATCCAGCTGTTCCCCGTCGGCCGCCGTCTGGCGCTCGCCGAGACGCCGCGCTAGGGCACGATCCGGAAAAAGCCTGCCGCAGGACTTGATCCGGGGGTGGAAGCCGGTTTTTCCGAACGATCATGCTCCACCAAAAAGCTGGAGCGCCAAACGATTCAATCTAAAACAGCCGCGCTCTGGCGGGCTGGCGCGGTCGGCTCAGCCCTGCGCGCGGACGCCACGGCGGGCGTTCAGCTCGACGGCGCGGTCGGGAATGCTGAAGCGGAGCGTCGCCCCGATCGTGCCTTCAACGAGGCGAATCTCGCCGCCATGGGCCCGTACCAGTTCGGCGGCGATGGCAAGCCCGAGACCGGTTCCGCCCGGACGGGTCGAACCCTGGAACGCCTCGAACAAATGCGCCTGCGCCTTTCCGGAAAAGCCCGGTCCGGTGTCGGATACCTCGATCACCACCACGGCGCCTTCGCGCCGGCCGGTGATGCGGATCTGATCGCGGCCCGGGTCATGCGCCGCGCGGCTTTCGAGCGCCTGCAATGCGTTGCGCGAGAGATTGAGCAAAATGCGGAAGAGCTGTTCGTAGTCGGCCTCGACCATGAGCCCGCGCTCGACGGCGCTGATCCAGCGAATGGATAAGTCCGGAGGAATCCCGAGTGTCTCGTGCACTTCCTCGACCAACGGCTCGAGCAGGATCGGTTTTCTCTCCGGCGGCGGCTCCTGCACGCCCCCATAAGACAGCGTCGATTGGCAGAAGGCGATAGCGCGTTCCAGCGCGCGTACGAGCTTGGGCGCAAAGCGCTGCACATCCGGATCGGGCAAGGCGAGCAGGCGATCGGAAATGAGCTGCGCCGAGCCGAGCAGGTTGCGCAGATCGTGGTTGATTTTCGACACCGCGAGCCCAAGCGCCGCGAGCCGGCTTTTTTGCTGGAGCATGGAGGCAAGTTCGGCCTGCATGGTCGCCAGCTCGCGCTCGGCGATGCCGATTTCGTCGCCCCGCCGGGACGGCACGATGATGCGGTCGGCGTTCTCCGGGTCGGCGCGAAACGCCATCATATTGGCGGTGATGCGGCCCATCGGGCGCACGAACATGTAATGCAGCGTCAGATAAACCATCGCCGCAGTAATGCCCGAGATGAGCAGGGAGATGAGCAAAAGATTGACCGAGTAGCGCAGCAGCGCCTTGCGCAGCGGCGGTTCGTCCATGATGATTTCGATAAAGTCGCCACCCATCGGGGCCGGGCCGACGACGCGCATCACGTTTTTGCGCGTGTCGAGCATCAACATGAACGCGTCCGCGATCCAGTCGAAGGTGTAAACGTTGCGCATGTCGAAGTCGTGATTGATCGGCGGCGGAGCGTCGCTGACCGCGAGCAGGCGGCGCTGCGTTCCCATTTTCATGGCGACGGCGCGGGCGCCGATCGAGTCGAGAATTTGCTTGGCCAGACTTTCGGGCACCATGCCGCTCGGTGCGACGTCCAGCACCAGGGCCGCGGTATAGGCGCTGGCCAGCTTGTCCTTGAGCCAGTTAACCCGGAAGTTGGCGACCAGCGGCACATAGATCAGCACTTCCGCGATCATCACGAACAGGATCGTGAGGACGAGGAGTTTTCCGGAAAGCCCAAGGCGCGCAGCGCGGACCGGCTTTGGCCGGGCGCCAGATTCTATCGCTCATGGCCAAAGCCTAACTGCATCAGGCGACTAACGCCAACGACGCAACCATCCCATGATGCGACGCGTGCCAAGCGTCGTCAAACCTTGGGTGAAATAGGTAATCGCGGCGCGTTTTCCCACCTCGGCATAGGTTGGATAGGGCACCACCATGCCCGCCAGTGCCCGGATATTCAGTTTTTGGCTGATCGCCAGCGTCCACGGGGCGATTGATTCGGCGGCGTGCGCGCCGACGATCGTGGCCCCCAGGATCTGGCCATTGCGGTCGGTCACGACCTTGATGTGGCCGTCGGTTGCCCCATCGACATGCGCGCGGTCGTTCTCGCGGTATGGCCAGCGCAGCACGCGAATGATGCCGGAATGCGCCCGTGCTTCATCTTCGAGCAGACCGACATGGGCCAGTTCGGGATCGGTAAACGTCACCCACGGGATGCTCTCACGATCGATCTTTACCGGTGCCCCGAACAACGCGTGACGCACCACAATCGCGGCGTGGTATTGGGCGAGGTGCGTGGAGTTCGGCCCTCCGGCCACGTCGCCCGCGGCGTAGATGCGTTTGTTGGTGGTGCGCATGTAGGCGTCGAGGGTAATGCCGCGGGGCGTGGTGAGTACGCCGGCGGCGTCGAGGTTGAGTTCCTCGACATTCGGTCGCCGACCGGCCGCGATGAGAAGATGCGAGCCTTCGATCGTCTCCACGCCATCCGGCGCTGCGAGCCCGACTTGCACCCTCCCGAGCACACGGCAGACTTTATCGATCGCGACTCCGCTGCGCAGCTTGATCCCCTCGCGCAGCAGCGCGCTAAGCACGACGGCGGCTGCTTCGGGATCGGCGCCGGAAAGCGGCATCGCCAACTCGATAACGGTAACCTCCAGCCAAGGCGGCGGAACGCTTGCGCCAGTTCAAGTCCGACCGCACCGGCGCCAACGACAATAAGATGACGTGGAGTTTCACTGAGACCGAAGATGGTTTCTTCGGTGAAATATGGCACGCCGAGAAGGCCGGGGATGGCCGGAATAATTGGCGACGATCCGGTGGCGATGACGAAGCGACGCGCCCTGATCGTGGCGTCGCCGGCGACCACGGTTCGCGGATCGACGAAGCGCGCCTTCTCCGGCAATGACATTCACGCCAAGGCCCGCGAGGCGTTCGCGTGCTGCATTCGGCGCCAGCGCGCCGATGACACGCCGCACATACGCCTTGACGGCCGCGAGGTCGACAGTGGAGCGGGCCGTCTTGATGCCGAATTGTGCGTTGGTCCGCGTGGCGTTGGCGCGATCGGCCGCCGCTATCAAGGCCTGTGCGGGGATGCTGCCGCGATTGAGGCTTTCGCCGCCCAAGCGGCCTTTTTCGATCAGCGTCGCCGAAAAGTCGAAGGCGGCCGCCGCGGCGGCAACGGCAAGTCCGCCGGGACCCGCGCCGATCACGCAAATCTCCGGCGTGATTTCTCTATTATCTTGCGCCATCAGCCCGCTGAACCCACCGCAATTGAGCAAATCTTGGCGGAGATTCGTTCACTCGCGCATGACGCGGACTTCTTGATGGCGTGTCCGAGATGACGAAGGCTTGAACGAAGGAAACCTCAGCCGGCAGGTCTCGGTTCCGTCACACATATTCTATACTCCGGATCGGCCGGCAAGCCGTTGCAAAGCGGCAACGCATCGCATTGACGAGCCGGAAGGGGTCTCGTATAAGCCGCGCCAACCGCGCGTGCGCGCGTTGAAAATTCGTGCCTAATCGATAAGCAGCTGCAAGTAGACGCGGGTCTGGCGTGCAGCGGAGAAAACCCCGTGAAACGAACTTACCAGCCGAGCAAATTGGTGCGCAAGCGCCGGCATGGTTTTCGCGCACGCATGGCGACCAAGGGCGGCCGTAAGGTCGTTGCGGCGCGGCGCACGCGCGGGCGCAAACGTCTCAGTGCGTGAGGGCACCGCCCGTTCCGCCGTCGTCGAGCGGCTGAGACGCCGCAGCGATTCCGGGCGGCGGCAAAAGGTGCGCGCGCTTCCGGCCGAGCCTTCGTGGTGCAGGCGCGGCCTCGCGGTGAGGGCGAGGCTGTTCGCATCGGGTTTACCGTATCGCGACAAGTGGGCAATGCTGTGGAGCGCAACCGCGTACGTCGCCGATTACGCGAAATCGTGAGGCTGTCGGCCGCAGCGGGCAGTGGTCGACTATGTCCCGGCCATGACTATGTGTTGATCGGCCGGCGGGCCGCGCTGGCGGCCCCGTTCGGCGAGTTATTGCAGGAGCTCGATTCGGCGCTGGTGCGGATTAGCGCCTCCCAGAGCCAGGGAACTGGTAGCGCCGGGCACGACCCCTTACATGAAGCAGGTTCGCCCTCCCGGTCGCAAAAACAGCGCCGCAAAAAGCCGCTAAAGTCCCCCGTCGCCCCGCCGCAAGAGCGCTGAATGATCGAGCACAAGAACACCATCCTTAGCAATTGAGG
>CAVRSS010000040.1:0-10685 GCA_963723755.1 uncultured Alphaproteobacteria bacterium
GAAGACACCGTTCACAGTTTATCTGCGCGGCACGAGCGTGAAGACCGGCCAGGTTCTCCTCTCGGTTGTCGCGACCGGAAATCCTGTCTTATCGCCTCGACGCCAACGCCTTCCGCTATGTGACCTTCAACCGATCCTGCAGGCCGAAGTCGGCTTTACGCGTAACGAACCGAGTTCGCTCGCCGTCGAGCAGGCAATCGAACAGGCGGTTCTCCAGTTCATTGTCGAAGGCTCTGCCCGCGGCCTCTGGGCTTTCCGGGACAAGACCTTCCAATCCCACATCATCGACGACTATGAGCTGAGCTATTTGGCGGCTCAGGCGAAGACGGCGCCGACCAAAGAGAGGCGGCCAGGCCAAGGTCGTGGCCGCGAAGGGTCAGGAACCAGCGCCCGCAAAAGCGGCTGGCACGGCTCAGCAGCCGACTGCAGCCGCCGCAATCAGCAGAAACCAGTCCAGCAGGCGTCACTGCCAGCCCCAGCAACTGGGCAGAAGATGCTCCCGCAGCCCCTAGCGGCGGGACCGCAACCCCAACAAGCGTCGAGGCCAGTTCAAGCCGCAGGACAACCGCAGCAGCCTGCGCCCAATCCGCAGTGGATTACGACTGCGGCCAGCAATGGACAGCCGATGCAACAACAGCCAACTCCGCAAATCATCGTGCAGCCGCGCACGCTTGAGGATGAGGTGCCGCTCGCCGTGCGCTAGGCGGGAAGAGATTTCCTGGCGCGTGGGCGAAAACCGCTCGTTAGCCGGGAATGCGTGCAGGGCAATACCGCTCTGCATCCAAACGGGGAGGTTGTGGCGGCGTTTTAGCCAACTCAGCCAATCCAGACTTGGGGCAAAAGCCCCTGAAAATGTAAACCTAACTCTGGAGACTTTTATGAAAAATCTTCTTATCGCATCCGTGTCGGTTCTTGCACTTCGGCTGGCGCGGCTTTCGCTGATAACTCGTCCGCAGTCATTGATCAGGAAGGATACGGCGCCGTCGCCTCGGTCGATCAGGTTGGCACCGCTTCGACTACCAATACTGCGACCGTCACTCAGCTCGGCAACGACGGGGCGGCCTCTGGACAATGGGACTCGCTACAACGCACATCGGATCGTCGGCGGCGTCACAATCTATCAGAATGCAGATCCATCTCTTCATCAGGGTGCTACCAATACTAGCGGATGTAACACAGGGCAGCAGCACCGACGGCGTGTCGATAATCCAGGGTGGCTATGGCGGCACCAATACCGCTGGTGTCTATCAGGGCGCGGGTTCGTACAACAATTATGTCTCGATCGTTCAGGACACGACAGCAAATTCGTGCGACCAACACGGCCAGCGTAACTCAGAACTCTCCAGTTCCGGCGGCAACAACCTAGCGATGGTCCATCAGCACTAATTGCAAAGAAGGCCAGCCAAGGCTGGCCTTCCTATTCGAGCAGGCCACGCGCTCTTGAAGCAAGCGAGCAGCGCGTGGCTCATACCCAGCATTAGCGAGGCATAAATGGCGCTTCAAGGGTTACCGTTCGGCGCGCTTGTCGCAGTTTTGTCAGCCTTATCGACGACAGCGTTTGGACAAGACATGGATCCGGCCGTTTGCGCGCAAGCCGGGGCGGCATGCGGCACGAACACGCCAAGCAACTCCGCCACCATAACGCAAAACGGCAGCTTCAACGCAGCGAGCGTCGAACAGCAGGCGATACTCGGCGGTTACGCGAATGTGACGTCGATCCAGCAAAACGGCTCCTCTAATAGCGCCACGGTGTCCCAGGCAGGGACGGAGCGCGATGCAGCCTTCATTACGCAGAACGGCGATAATCAGACGACGAGCATTTCGCAGAACAGTAGCAACCAGAGTGCGCAAGTCATGCAATTTGGCTACGGTGCGTCCGTCGGTGTAACACAATATGGTGTCGGCGCGAGCGTCTTGGTCAAGCAGTTCAAATGAGCGCACGAAGAAGCGCGAAAGATTGCAGAAACTCAGGTCAACGATGAAAACGAAAGCCAAGGGAGGTGCGCGAAATTTGCGGCGCATGAGGATGCTCGCAGGCCTCGCGGTGCCGCGATGCTGAGCCTTGCGGTCGCGGCCAATGCTGAACCCTACCGCCACCATCGGCGTTCGTCCGTCTATGGCGACAGCCCCGCCTATTGGGGCGTTGAGCGCCGCGTGCGCACGTATCGCGATTGCTGCGGCTGGCGCTGGACGCTGCTCAATCCCCGCGAAGCATCCGTCCGCCAAGTGGACCCGCGTTTGCGAGCGCGAAGCGACGGCCGCCTGCTCGAGGAGGTTGGAACGCCGCCGCCCCAGCCCGAGGTGGTGGTGGTCTGGCCGGATGGCTCTTATGCGGGGCCAGTCATCCCGCCGTGGGGCTTCAGATGGTACGGCGCCAAGCGAGGGCATCACCCGCACTCGCCAGCTTTTGGTGCGTTACGAGTTCCCGGCGCGTCGGGCTCTTCGAAAAGGGCGCGTTGAGGTCTAACGCGAACGGCGGTAAGTCAACGGCGCGTTTGCCTGTCCCAGCGGCCAATAAAACTATTTATATGCTTACTTTAGGGCCATATTACCAAACGAACCCAATTTTAACGGTCTGTAAAGGAATGCTCTGCGACAGGTCCATCAGACCACGTGATCAGGCGCGAGCGCGCATGTCCCCGCGTCGCCGCATTCGATTTGCAGGGTCGTGTGCTCGATGCCGAACTCTTCGTGCAACGACGCCGCCGCCTGCGCGATGAAGGCGTCGCCCGGATGCCCGCCCGGCATCACGAGGTGGCAGGTCAGCGCCGTCTCGGTGGTGCTCATCGCCCAGATGTGCAGATCATGGATGCGCTCAACGCCATCCAGGCGTTCAAGGCTGCCGCGCACCTCGGCAGGGTCTATGCCCGGAGGCACGGCCTGCAGGGCCAGATCGAACGAGTGCCGCAAAAGCCCCCACGTCCCGCGCACGATGATCGCCGAGATGACGAGGCTCACCAGCGGGTCGAGCCACATCCAGCCTGTCTTCAGGATCAAGACGGCCGAGACGAGAACGCCGAGCGAGATCGCGGCATCGGCCGCCATATGGAGGAAAGCCCCGCGGATATTGAGATCGCGCTCCCGGCCTCGCATGAAAAGCAGGGCCGTTGCGCCATTCACCAGAATACCGATGGCGGCGACGATCATCACCGCTTTCGCTGCGACCGGTTCCGGCGAGCCGAAGCGCTGCAAGGCTTCCAGTGCGATCGCGCCCACCGCGATGAGAAGAATGATGGCGTTGGCCAGCGCCGCGAGGATCGAGGAGGAGCGCAAGCCGTAGGTGTAGCGCGAACTTGGCGCCCGGCGCGCGGCGGCGCTCGCGCCCCAGGCCAGCAGCAGGCCGAAAACGTCGCCGAGATTGTGTCCGGCATCCGCAAGCAGAGCCACCGAGTGGCCGATCACGCCATACGCCGCCTGAAGGCCGACAAGGGCGATGTTCAAGCCCGTTCCGATGGCGAAAGCCGCACGGAAGTCCTGCGGGCCACTGTTGTGGCTGTGAGTATGATGGTGATCGTGTCCGTGCATTGTTTCGGTTGCGCCTTTCGAGACATAAAGACTATCAACTCTTTTTCATGACCGCAGAACCAAATGGGCGCACCGTGTGCTTTACTTCTGCGATGCGGTCTCCGACATTTGAAACGGCATCATCGGGAAGGCTTGCCATGGAGTTTTTCTCTTCCGATGGCGTGAAAATCGCTTTTGCGGTGGAGGGTGAGGGAGATCCGATCCTTCTCATCCATGGCTTCGCCTCGAACATGCAAACGAACTGGGCCGGGCCAGGCTGGATCAGGCTACTGTCCATGAACGGCTTCCGGGTGATCGCGTTTGACAATCGCGGCCACGGCGCCAGCGAGAAGCTCTACGATCCGGCAGCCTATACGGGCCCGACAATGGCAGAAGACGCGCGGCGGCTTCTCGATCATCTCGGCATCGAACAGGCGGACGTGCTTGGCTATTCCATGGGCGCGCGCATCGCTGCCTTTCTTGGCCTCCGGCATCCCGAGCGGGTTCGCAGCGCCATCTTTGCCGGGCTCGGCGCGAACATGGTCTTTGGCATCGGAGACCCGAAGCCGATTGCGGCAGCGCTCCTTGCCGACGACGCGTCGCTTGTCATCGATCCGAATGCGCGGGCCTTTCGCGTTTTCGCGGACCAGACGAAAAGCGACCGCCGCGCGCTGGCCGCCTGCATCATGGCCGCCCGAGACCGTATCCCGGGCCACGAAATAGCCAAGTTCCAGCGTCCGGCCCTTGTCGCGGTCGGCACCGAGGACGCGCTGGCAGGTCCGGCGAAGCCGCTCGCCGATGCGATACCGGGAGCTGAAGCATTGGATATTCCAGGCCGCGACCACATGAAAGCGGTCGGCGACCGGGTTTTTAAGGAAGGCGTCCTCTCTTTTCTTGAAAGACGACCTTAAGCGCCAAATCTTTGCGCATGAACGCTTGTTCAGTTAAGCTGCGCCAACCCTACCCCCGGAGATCATTCGACGATGTTGAACAAGAAAGACCGAGGCAAACCCGCGAAGGTCTCGGCCTACGATCCGGTGTGGGAGCAAATTCGCGCCGAGGCCGAGGCCGTAACACACCACGAGCCGGAGCTGACGGCCTTTATCTTCTCGAATATCCTCAATCACAGCCAGCTTGAGCATTCGGTCTGCCATAGGCTGGCGCAGCGGCTTGGCCACGACGATGTCGATGCCGACCTTATCCGCCAGACGTTTTTGAGCATCGTCGAAAGCCATCCGGAGTTTGGAGCGATGTTCCGGGTGGACCTTGCGGCGGTTTACGATCGCGATCCCGCCTGCAACCGGCTGATCGATCCGCTTCTCTATTTCAAGGGCTTTCACGCGCTCGAGACCCAGCGATTCAGCCACGCGCTTTGGCACCTTGGCCGAAAGGATTTCGCGCTCTACCTGCAAAGCCAATCCTCGCGCGTTTTCAGCGTCGACATTCATCCGGCGGCAAAGATCGGGCGCGGGATCATGTTCGACCACGGCAACGGGATTGTGATCGGAGAGACAGCGGAGATCGGGGACAACACCTCGCTCCTCCATAATGTTACGCTTGGCGGCAGCGGCAAGGAGACGGGCGACCGCCATCCCAAGGTCGGACGCGGCGTCATGATCGGGGCTGGCTCCAAGATCCTCGGCAACATCATTGTCGGTGATTGCGCGCGCGTCGCTGCGGGAAGCGTGGTGCTCAAGGACGTGCCGCCGAGAACAACAGTTGCGGGCGTGCCTGCCCGAGTGGTAGGCGAAGCAGGTTGCAGCCAGCCATCCCGCGTTATGGATCAACTCCTGAAGGGAATGGAACTTGGCAGACCGGAAACCCGCGAACCGACAGGCAAAGCATGACCCCCGCAGAAATTAAGAACCTTGAAAAGTATTTGAGAAAAACATTCAACCTCGAGGCTATCGAGGTCAAAAAGCGAGCCAAGAAGGATGATTCCGTCGAAGTGTTTGTGAAGGAGGAATTCATTGGCGTTATCTACAAGGACGATGAAGACAACGAAGTTTCCTATCAATTTCAGATGGCCATCCTGGCTGACGATCTGAACGGCTAACGGGATTTGCAATGCCCATTCTGGCCCTCGATGGAGTGTCCCCAAAGCTTCCCCCAATCGGCGATTTTTTCATCGCACCAAGCGCTTATGTCATCGGCAAGGTCTCTCTGGGCCGTGGCGTCTCCGTCTGGTATGGGTCCGTGCTTCGTGGCGACAACGAGCTTCTTGAAGTCGGCGATGAGACCAATGTTCAGGAACATTGCGTCTTCCACACCGACGAGGGCATCCCATTCAAGGTTGGGCGCGGCTGCACCATCGGTCACCGCGCTCTTCTGCACGGATGCTCGATCGGGGACAATTGCCTGATCGGCATCGGCGCCACGATCATGAACAACGCCGTCATCGGCGATAACTGCCTGATTGGGGCTCACACGCTCATCACAGAAGGAAAAACGATCCCGGCGGGGTCGGTCGTGATGGGTTCGCCCGGAAAAATCATCCGCACCGTCTCTCCGGAGGAAATCGCAAGTTTTCGAGCCTCCGCGCACCACTATGTCGAGACTTCCCGCCGCTTCCTCACCCTCCTCTCAGAGGGCGACATCTAAGTTCCGCCTAAGCCACAGCACGTCTGAAGGGACTGTCCACTTGCCCGGACGCGGAATTGCGCCCGGCAGACGCGTACGCTGCGCTGGCTAAAGTGCGACATTCTGACCGATTTTCATTATGAACCAGAAGCGTAACCTAGTATTTGTCCAGTCAAGGACAAGCGAGCGCCGATGCTATTCGAGCACGGAGTGTATGAAAACGCAGCGATCGGGCGCTCGCTTTTACTATTCTCTCGCCATAATTGGCCTTTACATCAGTCTCCGCCTGCTAGCGTGGCAAGGTTAGCTCGCGCCACATTAATTGTCGGCGGTCCAAGCACCCGACAGGAAATCCTAAACAAAAAAAGACCGGAGTTTTTGGCCCCGGCCTTCGCTGTGGCCCGGCGGGACGGGACATGGGGGCAAGGGGGGCCGTGCCACAGCGTTTCATCTGTGAAAACCGGTATCAGGCTATTGGGTTCCCTGCCGGGGCAAGATTCGTGTTCATGACGTTCCGCGTGCCAGTTGCGCAAAGGCCTCTTTACGCGCATCATCAAGAAAAACGCTGTTGAACTGATCGACGCAACCGGCGCGCAAAGCGCGAGGGGCGTCACGTGGCAGTTTCGATTGGGAGGACAAGAATGACGGTTGCATGGATTTTAAAGGACAAGGGGCGGCATGTGGTCAGCGTTGTTGTCTGGCACGCCGGTCACCGAAGCTATCGGCCACCTCGAAAAGAATCGGATCGGCGCAGTTGTCGTCGTCGACGAACAGCACCGCGTGCTCGGCATTTTATCTGAACGCGATATCGTGCGGATATTGGCAACGCATGGCGTAAGTGCTCTTGGTGAGCCTGTAAGCCAGCACATGACGCATCCAGTTTCGACCTGCTCGGAGCACCACAGCATCGACTGGGTGATGAACGAGATGACGAACCATCGTTTTCGTCATATTCCAATTATCGATGACGGGCGTCTGGCAGGAATTGTCTCCATCGGCGACGTTGTGAAGCTGAAGCTAGCGCTCGCCGAGTCGGAAGCTGCGCAGATGCGCCAGTACTTCTCAGCGGGCTAACCTTCCCTGGGCTTACGAGACCTACCGCCGCGCAGTCAGATCCGCCGTTGGCATTGCAACGCCATCGCGGTGCATCGAGTGGAGGAAACGCCGCATGGCCATGCGGCCTTGCTCGATTGCATACTCAGCCTTGTGAAAGTCGAAAAGGCCGACGCCGTCGAGGTGAACCTGAAATCGTAGCGTCCGGCGGATCGCCGGCCAGCCTTGAGCGAGCAATCCGGTTCTGGGTAATATTGAAAGCCTCGAGCACCACCCGCGGAATCCCGGGCGCGGCGCCGTCACGCCGCCTTCCTCCGAACATCTGCCTCTTCACAAGAGCAAAACGGCTCTTCTTTTCGCCCTCCTCGTCATATACACGGTCGGGCTTTGGATCGGGCGCGGCTTCGGCTTCGATAGGGAAAAGCGTGTTGCGGACATGGCCGGTGTGAAGGGTCACCCCGATGACGAAGTTGGCCCCAAGCGCGCGTGCAGCACTGACCGGCACCGGGTTGACGAGCGCTCCGTCCATCAACCACCTGCCGCCGATGCGCACCGGCTTGAAAATTCCGGGCAAGGCGTAGGAGGCCCGAAGCGCAGCGGTAAGCGATCCGCTCGTCAGCCACACCTCCTGGCCGCTCCCCATCTCGGTGGCGATTGCGACAAACTTTTTCGGCAGGTCTTCGATATGGATGTCGCCAATGTGTGAAGCGAGCGTTTTTTCCAGGCGCTTGCCGGACACGAGGCTCGACCCGGCCAGATTGACATCGAGATAGCGCAGCATTTTTCGCATCGTAAGCTCGCGCGCCAAACTGTGAAGGATGTCAAGTCTCCCCGATGCGTAAAAGCCGCCTGCGATCGCGCCGATAGAGGTGCCTGCGATAATATCGGGTTCGAGGCCAGCTTCCATCAGCGCCTCGATCACTCCGATATGAGCAAGCCCGCGCGCCGCGCCGCCACCTAATGCCAATCCGATAAGTGTCTTCGCCATCCAAGGGCTCGTATGCGGTGTCAAACAATCTGGAAAAGCGCGAATACGAAGAAATGAAATCAGAAGTTTACCACGCAGCAGCAACCAGACTTTTATATGAACCCGCAACTTAAGAGCGCTCTCCCTTCACAATTAATTCAAGAACCGCGCCGTCGCCGTCTCCACGGATCCGCCTGTAGAAACAACTCGACCTGCCGTGTGAGAGGCGGGCTCTCCGGTCAGCTTGGCTTTGCCCCAAATGACATCCTGGTCGCAGTCGGTCAGAAGGTGCTGGACGAGGCGCCGATTGCCGCTCGTCTCGCACTTCCGCCAGAGCGACTTCCGCGACCGGCTCCAGAAATGCGCTTCCCTGGCATCGATGATCAGTCGCAAGCTTCAGCATTCATATAACGACGACCCACCGCCCAATGATGGCGGGGATGAGACCGTCGGCATCGAAGCGCGGCGTGAACGCCGCGCCCTCTTCAAGCTCGGATTTGTGTGAGGAAGGTGAATAGGAAGGTGCCTCCCATCACTTGATTCCAATCGGGCGCACACCGTTGACGAGTTGCATGAACCGCTCGCGATAGCTCGGGTCGTCTTTGAAAACGCCCGTGAACTGCGTTGTGATCGTTGTCGTGCCTGGCTTGTGCACGCCTCTGGTCGTCATGCATTCGTGGATGGCGTCGATCATGATCGCAACGCCGCGCGGCTTCAGCACGTCCTCGATGGCGTTGGCGATCTGCGCCGTCATGGTTTCCTGCGTTTGGAGCCGCTTCGCGTAAAGGTCGACAACGCGGGCGAGCTTCGAGATGCCGACAACGCTCCCGCTCGGCAGGTAGGCGACATGCGCGACGCCAATGATCGGAAGCATGTGATGCTCGCAGTGGGACTCAAGGCGGATGTCGCGCACCATCACAAGATCGTCGTATCCCGCCACATCCGCGAAGGTCCGGTCGAGCGCCCCGTAAGGATCGCCGTCATAGCCCGCGAAGAACTCCTCATAGGCTTCCACCACGCGCCCCGGCGTATCGAGAAGGCCCTCACGCGAGGGATCGTCGCCCGCCCAGGCGATAAGGGTACGCACCGCCGCCTCGGCCTCCTCGCGCGTAGGCCGTTTCGTCAGCGCGGGCACCCGATGCCCGTTCTGCCGCTCATGCGTCATCGGCCCCGTGACTGAAGCTCGTGTATCCATGGGAACATACCCTTTCGGCAGGCGATAAGATTGCTGCAGCCGCGTGGCTATCGCTACGCCAACTACAGATAAGGAAAGCCCCCTCGCGCCGGCTTAACCTAAGCGTACCCGACTTAAGGGCGGCGGTGCTTTTGTCCCTGCATGACGGACACCCGAACAATTGCAAGGGCCAAGACTTCACAGCATATAAGAGATTGGAGTCGGGCGGCAAGTGCGCACCGGAGCGAAAGCGGAGCAATGGCTGATCTGGAAGACATTTACTCGGAAAGGGTGCTTCAACTTTCCGCGAACATGCCGCGAGCGGGGCGCTTGGCGGACGCGGACGCGACGGCGAGCGCTCATTCCAAGCTGTGCGGCTCCCGCATCACGGTCGGTCTCAAGATGGAGGGCGACACGGTCACGGATTACGCTCAGGACGTTCGAGCCTGCCTCCTCGGGCAGACCTCGGCGGCTGTCATGGGGGCGCATATAGTCGGCTCGACCGCGGACGAGTTGCGCGCCGTGGGGGCTGAGATGCGCCGCATGTTGAAGGAAGGCGGGAAGCCGCCTTCAGGGCGCTGGAGCGACCTCGCCATTCTCGAAATCGTGCGGGACTATAAAGCTCGGCACGCTTCCACGCTCCTCGTCTTCGATGCCGTGGAAGACGCCATCGCGCAAATCGAGAAACGGCGCGCCGCCTGAAGCTCCGGCTCTGAACAGAGCGCGCGGGGTGTGCCAAAGGTTGGCCGCTTCCCGCATCGGAAGCGTGATGACTGAGCCTTGCGACAGTTGAGTCGGCATTTTGCATGCGTCCTGCGAATGGCGGCATCTGTTTGTAAACGTGTCCCTCACGCTTTCGTCCCGATTCCTTCTTCTGAAAGAACGAATGCGCCTCGCCGGCAGGTTAACGAGTGGCTCATCCCGCTCAAACCATTGACAATACGAAGAAAAATACCGAACGGGACGCCGCCGCCTGCGCCGCAGCTGTTCCGGCTGCGCGCAGCGTTAACCCGGTGGTCCAAAAACATATTTAACGGACTTTTGCTCGTCCCAGTAAAGGAAAAAATTCCGGCATTTAGCCCGAATCATTCGCGAAGGACGCTCACGGAGGGAGCAGGCATGCGTCATCGGCCGGGTTGACGGTCGGTTGGTGAGTGGACATCGCAACGCGTTGAGGGTTTAGGATCGGGGCTCGCGCGGCGCATGCCGCAACGCTCATGGGCTTCGAACGGTCACTGATCCGGCGAGGAGAGCGAGCACCCGCGCGTGCGGATAGGCCGAGGGAAAGGCGACCTTGATACGGCTCTTCAGTTCCTCCACGCGCACCGCGATTTTGAGAAAGGCGCGCCGCAGCGTCTCAAACGTCGCCGTGCGCCATAGCGAGCGCCTGGGGGCAGCGCCCCTCAA
>CAVRSS010000041.1:0-3441 GCA_963723755.1 uncultured Alphaproteobacteria bacterium
TTTCACGACGGCCTATTTCTCTGAGGGCGTGGTCTATTCCCTGCCCATGATCGCGCTCGGGTATATTTCGCTGCCACCGCAAAGCCGCTTGGCGCTCCAAGACCTGCGGGGCATGAGGCGGCAGCGAAAGCATAGAGCCTCAGCCTTCGAGGCGGGCGTCCGTGTTTTTGTATACATCTGACGGTTGTCGGCCTCTCTTGTCATTTTCTTCCCGCCACTTGCGTCCGCATTCCTTCTTCTTTTAGATCCTCACCGAATTCGCTTTTACGGCAGGTTAACGAGAGCGTGAGCCCGCTCCAACCCTTGAAAATAGGGCGATAATTGCAGGAAAAATACCGAACGGGACGCCATCGCCGCCGCCTGCGCCGCCGCTGTTCCGGCTGCGCACGGCGTTAACCCACTGATCCAAAAATATATTTAACGGACTTTTGCCCGTCCAGTTAATGAGAAAATTCCGGCATTTAGTTCTATTTAATGGGAGGTCATGAGCGAATGAAAGCCGTTTTCTTGCAATGAGATAGCGGAATTACTTCCAGCCAGGAATCAGGCTCGGAGGGAAGTAATTGCGGCAGGAATAAAATGCTTGTTAAGCACAGTGGTGACCGGAAAGAATTCCGGTGCGCTCGTTTTAACCATCTTCGGGTTAAGCGCGCGGCCGGCTTAGGCGACGGCAACGATCCGTTTACTGTCAGTGCCAGATTTTGCGCCTTCGTCGGCGGCTTATGGCGGTTCGGATCGGTTCGCAACCGGCATGGAAAGGCGAGCAATCGTCCATTGCAAGCGACAGGCAGCAACCTGCCCTGACCGGCAACCCGGAGCGCATGACCCTGCCCGGCGCCCTCGATCCCGAGGACATGACTATCCACAGGCAGAACTATACCGCCATTGGATGCTGGTGCCTTCAGCGACTTTCCAAGATATGTTTTCCGTAACTGGTGGAAATTTCTGGACAGGCTCATCAGGGAACGCATCTCGGGGAGTGAAACATCGTGAAACAAGGCAAGCCAACCGCCGCCGGAACGGATTCGCCCTCCATCGATCAACTGCTAAAGCTGCATGGCGATCTTTGCACCGTAGGCGAGAAGGCGATGGGCTGCGTGCTTCCGGCAAAGATCCACGCCAAGGCCGCGGATTTTCTTCGCGGATTGTGGGACGCCCCCGACATGGCTTTGCGCGTCATGGATGCTTCGGGCTATGCGATCGACACGCTGCTTTTCACGCCGTCCATGAGCGGGCACACCGCCATCGATCGCGCCATGCGCACCGGCAAAATCGGCGGCGCAGAGATGGAAGCGGCAAATCTCCTGCGCCAGTCATCCTTTCGCCTTCTTGAAATCACGGAAGATCGCGGCGGCGGGCTTCTCGCCGCCACCGATCTTGTCAGCAATGAAAGGCTGACGCTCTTCGATCCGGAATCGCCCATGGCCCGTGGCGGCCGCTGGGCGCGGCGCACCTGTCTTTACAAGGGCGTGCACGCGACCGTTGGCCCGGTACTGCCGCTCGACGATGATATGCTGGCCCTGGCGGCCCCCTTCATGGACAAAGGACGCGGCTTGAAAAAGCCGCTGCGCTGCGCCGAGGCGCTCTACGAACACTTTGTGCGGTATGGCGACCCCTTGAACGGCGCGAATCTCGACTTCTTGGACGATGACGACGATGAGTTTCCCTTCGACGCCTCGGACGGCCCGCTTCACGCCCTGGCGGCGGAATGGGCTGAGTTGAGCCAGCTTCCAGAGCCAGACGCCGATGTCTTGCAACTGATCCGGTCCGAGGCTTACGAGGAGCCCGTGCTGCAGATGCACAACGCCAGCTACCACGCGCATCAAATGGGGAAGGCGCGCCTGGCCGCAGCATACGACCGCATTCTGTCCCTTCAACTTGAAACCATCCACCGGAGGTCGAGCGCAGGAATCCGCAAGTCGTTTGAATCCCTGGACAGCCTCGCCGCAAAACTTAGGGAAGGCGGAGCAAAAGGAGAAGTTCCGGCCGACGCCATCTCGCGGTTCGAGGAAATGTGCCGCCGCGCGAAACTCGCCGGGACCGCCAAGACCAACAAGGGCAATCGCGAGGAACTGGACAAGGTTCTATCCCGCATTCAGGCGCTGCGCGGCAAAACCGTGGCGCAGGGCTGCACCGAGGCGGAGGCCCTGCTGGCTGCGGGCAAGGTCGCCGAACTGCTCGACCATTATGGTTTGACGCTCAGCGAGATCGACATGAAGTCGCAAAGCTGCGCGAGCGAGGGCATTGAGACCAGCCGCCGCCGCCGGTCGCCCCTCGACGAATGCTCGGGCGCGATCGCCGCTTTCTGCGATTGCCGCACCTGGTACGAAATAACGCCTCAGGGGCATATCCGGCATATTTTTTTCGGCCTGCCCGCCGACGTAGCGGGCGCGCGCTATCTCTATGAGAAGATCGAGGAGGCCTTCGAAACCGAAACGGCTCAATTCAAGCGAAGCGAGCTTTACGACCAGCACCCGTCCGACAAGCGCCGCAGCGCCACGACGTCGTTTCAAGCAGGCCTCAGCCACGGCATCTGCGCCAAGCTCAGCAGGCTCAAAGCGGAACGCGCCGCGGCCGTCCACGCCAGCGGAGGCCGGGATCTGGTGCTCGTAAAACGGGATGTGATCGAGGACGAACTCGCTGCTATGGGCATGCGGCTTAAATCTCTCCAGACCGGGCGAAAAAACCTCCTGGCCAAGGCCTACAAGAAGGGCCGCGTCACCGGCGAAAACCTGGAGTGGGAGGAAAAGCTCGCTGATAGCCGCGCCTAGCGGGAGGTCGCGGCCGCTAGCGCACGCTTAGGGCTGTTCCGCGAGCGCGAACTCCTGATCCATGCTGAGCGGCCCCGGCTTCTTGGCCGTTACCTTGCCTTTCTCGGCCATATATTCGAGATGCGCAAACACGGAGAGCGCCGCCGCGCCGGCCAGCGAGGGATCGAGGCCGTTATAGATGCGGGGCACCATCGCGGCGATGGTCGTCAAGCCAGCTCGCAGCGAGTCGACAATTTCCGCCTCACGCCAGCGGCGGTGGAAAATCAGCGCCTTCACAAACCGCTGCGGCTCATGAATTGGCGCACCGTGAGCGGGATAATAGGCGGCATCCCTTCTCTCGATCAGAAAATCGAGCGAGCGCATGTAATCGCCCATGTTGCCCTCGGGCGGCGCGATCACGCTCGTATTCCAGCCCATGACGTGGTCGCCCGATAAAAGAATGTTCTCGCGCGGCATGTGGAAACAAAGGTGATCGGGCGCGTGGCCCGGCGTATGAATGGCCTGCACCTCCCATCCGTCACCCTCAATGTGGCTGCCATGCCGGAGAGGCCTGTCGAAAGTGACGGGGATGATGAAGCTTCTCCCCGACGGCCCCATCGCACCGGCCGAAGGAGCGCTCGCGCCTCGCGGCATTCCACAAATCGGTGCGCCGGTTCGCGCCTTGAGCGCG
>CAVRSS010000042.1:0-41614 GCA_963723755.1 uncultured Alphaproteobacteria bacterium
GAAAGCGCCGGTAAGCACAGCACAAAATGCCTGTGCTATTCGATCGCGAACTATCTGAACGATGCGGGAGGGTACGCCTTCCCGTCCGTCCAGACCCTCAAAGAGGACATGCAATGCAGCAACACAAGCATTGCAAAATCGGGTGAAGGAAGCCGTCGCCGCCGGCCTACTGCACACCCAACGCATGCACAATGACCGCGGCTGGGTGTACGGGACGCATTATCACCCCGCATTTCCCGGATAATGTGGCCCTCCCAACCGAACCGGAGAGCCTAGATGAAGAATGTTCATTTAGGCCTGAAAATAAGCTCCAAGATCGAGGAAATCGATGCCCTAAATGAGCACTCTTCACTTAGGGGAGGAGGCCTAAATGAACGTGGCGAGTGCCTAAGTGAGCGTGGCTCACGACACAATAGTCCAAACAATAGTCCAAAGGAGAAAGAAGCCAGACCGGCTACGCCGGCCGGCATCTTTTTTTCGGACGGAAAGAACCGGGACGAGAATCGCCTAGAGAATGCTCAAGCTCGTTCGACGCTTTTCTTTCCGAGTAGAAGGGCGGGGTTGCGCGCGCCGGCGCCCAGCACGCGGTCCCGGCCGGCGGCGAGGCATCGGCAAAGGCGATATGGGCGAAGCTGACGCCGCAGGAGCAGGCTGAGACCCGGGCGGCCATGCAGAAGTATTTCGCCGTCTTCCGGGATGAGCCGTGGCGGATGCCGAAAACCATTTCATCCTTCATGGCCACGGGCCGCCGCGACTTTACGCCATCCGAAGCCGACAAGGTGCAGGAAGCGGCTGCGCTCGAGGCGCAGCAAATCAAATCCGTGGCCCTCGACATAAACAACGCCGCCACGAGCGGGCGAAAATGTGGTGGTCGGCGCAGCAGGATATTCCGGCCGAGATTTACCAGAAGGGGCTGGAGTCGCCGAGCAGAAATACGGCTATCAGCGCAAATCGGCATAGGAGGCTGACATGGATGTTCAACTCAGCGTCCTGAAGAACCTGAAAGGGCCGCTGTCGAAATCGTTCAAGCTGGAAGACGGCGAGCTGAAAAAGACATCCGCGGCGCAGCTCTATGAGGGCATCGCGGAAACGCGCACTATCTCGGACCTGCGCGGTTTGTCCAATATCATCGACGGCTTGTCCTCGGAGCACGCGCTGACATTCGGCGTTTGCAAGTTCCAGCGCGCGCGTGTCGTGACACAGAAGAAGATGGCAAAGGTCGACGGCCTCGATGCGGTTTGTCGTGACAGCCGGCATTTCGATTGGCCGGAGGGCAGGGCGGTCCTGATGCTCGACATCGACAAACCGCTCGACGGCTCCAGGCCCATGAAGGCCATGGAATCGACGCGCTTATGGTGGCCTGCAGCCATGGTGGAAAGACGTGGCTCGGATGTATCGGCCCAGCGCCTCCGCTTTCATCTGCGATGAGGCCGGGCAGGATTTGACCGGAGCATCGTCCTTGCGCTGCTATTCCATCGTCGACATCGCAAGGAACGCACACGCGGTCGGCATAAACATCGCTGACGCGTTCTGGCGGCATGGCTACGGTCAATTGAGTTCGGCAATGTCGGCCAAATGCTGGTGCGCTGTCCCGTCGATACGACCGTCTGGCAGCCTGAGAGGCTGGATTTTGCAGGGCCCGTTGTGCTCGGCTCCGGCCTCACGAAGAAGACGTTCCCGCCGCTCATTCTGGACGGTGGCGACATCGACAGCGAATTCGTCCTGTATAGCGGCGTAGGCGACATCTCTTCTCTGAGTGGTCGAAACGCAGCATCGATGTGAAACGCGCAAAAGAGGCGGCAAAGCCGGAAGAAAAACGCCGCAAGGCCAGTGTCATGGAAGGAGCGCGTCAAGGAAGAATGTCCAAGGGGCAGGATGAAGTCCGGCGCGCAAGAGTGGCATGCGGCACTTCTGAGCGATGTGCTGAGCGACTTCGTTCTCGAGCGGCATGATGGCGTTCTGATTTCAGTACGCGAGATTCTCGACAGTCCAGACAAGTTCGACGGCGAGCGTTCGCAGATCCCCATGATCGGGATTACAGGGGCGATAAGCGCGTGGCCGTGGTCTATGCGAACTCACACAATCCAGGCTGGCCCTATCTTTTCTCTCACGCTCACGGCGGCAAGAATTACCGTCTCAACAAAGGCTCTCTATAGCCGGCGTTCGCGCATGCCGCCGATCGGCGGCAGGTACTGCTTCGCCAGGCGCAACCAAACCACAAATCCAACAACACACGAAAGGACACACAACCATGAGCGACGCAGAACGAAAAGCGGCGGACGAGGAAATCAGGAAGATCATCAGGTCTGGCGCGCGACACGGGAATGACGGGGCGATTGTAGCCTTCGCCACACTCGAAGCGGCTGACAAGATTGTCGCCGCGCTCGACGGCATTGGCCGCCCGCTTTACGTCCCATACCGTGACAGGCGAAAGTCTGCCCGCTGCAAACGTACCGTTCTATGCCCGAACCGGGCAAAATTTGCCACCCCCCACAAATCCTAGAAAGGTTCCGAAGGCTATGACGCCTATTACCGACTTGGTGCTGCGTCGCAGGGAAAAGCCAACCCGCGCCGGCTATGTTTACGAGGTTCTCCGAGGCGGAAAGGTCTTGCTCGCCTGGATCAATCCTGAGCTTTCGGCCTGCCGTCTTCTGGCCAGCGAGGGCGTTATTGGCAAAGCCCGCTTCTGGCGCGAAGGACGGACAGCGCACGATATCGAGTTCGATATCCAACGCGCCGCGAAGTTCACCATGAGGGAAAACGAACGAGACGGTCCGCGCTTCGTTAAAATTCAAACCGTTCGTCGGTCAGGCTGAGGTCGTACCGCAGTTCGCAGCCGCTGCCTAGTCATCCCATTGGAGGCCATATGTCAGACGTACACAGCATCGAAAAGCAGATCGACGAGTTGCGCACTATAATCGTCGAGCAGGTTCAAGCGCTCCATGACTTGATTGCGCGGATGCGCGATGAGTTGCATGTACAAAGCGCGCCAGGAGAAGCATGAAAGCATCGGCCGCCGGTATTGACCGGCTACGCCGCCGCAAACCGCCCTGTCCTGCCGATCAAAATAGATGGTAACTTGCAGACACGAAGCATATTTATACAGGACTTTTAAGGTCGACCTGATGGAGCTGCAACCGCAATCGGAAGTGTCGCCGAGGGTGCTGAATTTAAACCGAGCCTCTGCCTGACTTCAGTGCTGCGCTTTCTCTGCGCACTCCGATGATCAGGAGGTAGGCGACAGGCGCCAAGCCCGTGGCGTTCAATGTGCTCTTCAAAGTGACGCCCAGGCGATCCTGCTCAAGCCGGCCGCGGTGTTTGGAATAGTAGTCGTCGTGGTTGCAAAAATCCTCGTCCTCGGTCCCTTCGGTGATGCACTTGACGTACGGGTTCGAAGCGCTGCCGTGAAAGAAGGTGTAGGCGTGAGCTGCATTGGCTGCGATCCAGAGCAAGGCTAGCACAGCAAGAATGATATTACGTTTCATCACGGGCGGTACCTTTTTGAGCTCGGCTTTACACGATCGGTGAAAGCCAATCTGCCTGGAAAGTTTGGCCGCCGAGGAGCTTTTGCGCCGTCTGCGGTTGCGGCTGGCCACTTATTTGCAGCGCGTCAAGCTGCGCCGAAATCAGGGTTATCGGCCATTTATGCGATTCCATCGTGTTCCCCTGTCCTCCTATCCAAAAGCCTGTCGCTATGGTCCTGGCAGGCCAATGCAAACGGCATTCTCGGTGAGGATGCGTTGGGTTAGCCCGCATTTTAAAGGATGATAGTCGACGCCAGGACAGGTGAGGATGGGAGGTATGTAATTTTTGTGGAAGTTCCACAAGAACGTGGGTTGCGGCTACCTTGTCCCGCGACCCTCTTGCTACCCTGGGAGTTTCAGAGGCTTTTGGATGCAAGCCTTTGATTTAATTGGAGCGGCGACCATAATGCCACTACGATTGAGCAAGAAGCCCGCTTACGGTAGGAGCGGCTTAAATCCAGCGCGCGTAGGATGTGAGCCGCTTAACTCACGCCTTCGTCGATATCGTCCGGGCGGCGAATGCCACACAGCACGTTTTGCCCGTCTTTCCCGTTGACGCCCCAGGCAATGCCGCGTTCATGCTTATAGGCGTAGGCCTCGCCTCGCCCTTTTCGCACGCTCACAACTTCCCGCTCGCCGGATAACCGGCACGCTTCGATCGCTTTATCGATTGCCTCGTAGCGGTCCTCAGCCTCGCCCATGCGGGAAACCTCCGCATACCCCTCGCCTGTCAGACTAACGTGAAGGCCGCGCGCAATCATCTTTCTGATGCCCTCCCGCCATTGGCGTACTTCGCGGCGTGTCGGTGGATTTACTTCCCAGTCGCGCTCGCTCATTGCGTCTTCCCCTCCTTCTTCGGTGGCACTATCCCGCCGTCATCAATAAAGCGCACACCTGCCGCCTCGAAGGCGAGCCGAACAGGTGACAAGACGGCTAATCAGCGGCTGCCGGCCAAGAGCCGCAGCATTCAGCAGCACATGATGACGATCCCGATACACCGACGGCCATGAGAACGGCAAGACCTGCGCCCGCCCTTCCAGCCATCATTCCCCGATTTTCGACGGCTTCACCCCGCGATCTTCGTCGGTCGTCACGATGCGGTAGCCGCGGCGCTCAAGGTGCATGAGGACAGATTCCGCCTGTATTGTTTGGACGCGCGCATGGCGTTCCGACTTTTGGACTGGTCCGACAATGCGCCCACGGTGATTTACACGAAGCAAGTCGGAATTCTCCTCGCGCTCATCTACAACTGCTTGCGTGACTATCTCGCGGACGCTTGCCGTGAACAGCGTCTTGTCAATTGGAAAGCGCTACACCCTAGCCCATTTAGTCACGAGCCTGACTCCGGCTTTACCACCAACGAGTTCAGAATACTCGAAGATTTTGGGCGCGGGGCGTCTCTTGTTTGAGGTGCGGGAGATGCTTCCCAGCCTGCGCCGCGATCCCGAACTTGGGCCGGGCTGGCCGATGCTGACCCGTGACTTCAGGTTCGACGACGCCTGCGAACCCCTGTGGTGTTTGCGCTGTCGTCGCATTATTAACGGGGTTTGGACGTGATTTGACCTGACCGCAGGAGCTGACTAAGACGTGTCTAATAGATTTCATAAATACGCTTCTTAACCAGCATAGACTTACAATGGATCTTCTATCCTTTTGGGCAAAGAGCCGCCAAGCAGCAGATAGCTCGGTCACAACCCATGCTCTCGCCTGTCATTTGCTGGATGTAGCCGCCGTTGTTGACGTTTTGCTGGAGCGATTTTCCAAGCGCTTTCAGAAGCTCGCGACGCTTCTCGACGCAGAACCAACCGCGCTGCGCGGACTGATTGTGCGACTGGCTGCACTACACGATCTCGGCAAGTTTCATCCCGACTTTCAGCGCAAGCTAGATGGACATTGCGACAAGCGCATGCCGGAACTGGTCAAGTATATCAACCCGAAAGAGCGTCCGATCCGGCACGACATTCTCGGACTGATGATCGCGGAAGAGATTGGGCTCTCGACGCGCTTCGAAATGCTGTTTCCTGCCCTAAAGTTTTACGAGGTTGAAGACCTGTTTTGCGCCGTCATGCTGCATCACGGTAGGCCGGCCGATAAATCGCAAAGTACACAATGGCGCAATGCGGTGAAAGAAATCGAGCCAGCAATCTACGACTTCGTTAAGCAAGCGTTCCCTCTGATTCCTTGCAACGCGCCGGTGTTCAATAACGAGCCTTCCGAAACGCAAATCGCAACGTTTTCATGGGCGCTGGCAGGGCTCATCGTGCTAGCCGATTGGATCGGGTCAAACGATAACTACTTTGCTTACCGCGAATCAGTTGAAGACATGACCGAATACTGGCGTGAGGCGAGGCGGCAGGCCTGGCAAGCGGTGGAGCAGACAGGCATTCTTCCGGTCGCAGCGCGCGAAACCTTCGAGCCTTCGGACCTTCTTCCTAAGGCCGGCAACAAGCAAGCGGAGCTGAGCCCGCTTCAAAAAGCGGCTGCGTCAGTTCCGATAGCCGACGGTCCCAATCTGTTCATTGTCGAGGACATGACAGGCGCCGGCAAAACTGAGGCCGCTCTAATCCTTGCCGAGCGCCTCCTCGCCGCCGGCGCCGCGAGCGGATTCTATTTTGCGCTGCCCACCATGGCGACGTCGAACGCCATGTACGACCGCATGGCGGGCGTCTACCGCCGCATGTTCGCGGATGAGGCGCGCCCCTCGCTCGTTCTCGCCCATGGACGCCGGCAGCTTAACGATGCCTTTAGCGGGTCAATCTTCGACGCTAGCGAGCTTACGCAGGCTAGCCACTCAGAGGAGGATGACGCCGACGAAACGGCGCAAAGCTCCTGCGCGCGTTGGATTGCTGACGACCGCCGCAAAGCCTTCTTCGCGCATGTCGGAGTCGGCACCATCGATCAGGCTCTTCTCGCTGTGCTGCCGCGCAAGCATCAGGCGCTTCGCCTTTGGGCTCTTGCGGACCGCGTCTTGATCGTCGATGAGGCGCACGCCTACGACGCCTATGTTTCGCGCGAGCTGGAGCGGCTGGTTGAATTCCACGCTGCGCTTGGCGGCTCGACCGTGATCCTATCGGCAACGCTCGCGAATCAGACGCGAAACGCACTCGTGGAAGCGTGGCGCAAAGGCGTTCACGCCAAACCACGTGCTCTCAAGAGCGAAAGTTACCCGCTGATGACTGCGGTTTCGCGCCATAGCCATCGAAGAAAAGCCCGTGAAGGCGCGCGTACTGAACTTAGCCGCAGCGTTCCTGTCCGCCGCGTCGGAAGCTTCGAGGAAGCCGTTCAGCATGTGGCGGCCTCGCGCGAAGAATGGCGCGCCGGTTGCTTGGATTCGCAACGCCGTCGATGACGCCATCGAGGCTTGCGAGGCGCTGGAAAAGCTCGGGCTGAAACCGCTCCTCCTCCATGCGCGATTCACGATGGGTGACCGAATTGAGCGGGAGCGACCGTTCAGAAAAAGCTCGGCCGGGAGAGCAAGTCGGAAGACCGCCGGGGCTTCGTCCTGGTCGGAACCCAGATCTTAGAGCAGTCGCTCGACTACGATGTGGATGCGATGGTGAGCGATCTCGCGCCCGCTGATCTCATCGTTCAGCGCGCCGGGCGGCTGTGGCGGCATCCCAACCGGAGAACCGTCTTGCATCGCGCGAACTCGTATTTTCTCGCCCGACCCGGACGACTGCGTGGATGCCGACTGGTATCGCTCAATGAGCAAGCGCGCCGCCGCCGTTTATGCCCATCACGGCCTCGTTTGGCGCTCTGCGAAGGCGTTGTTTGATGCAGGCGAGATCCGGACGCCGGAAGGCCTTCGAGACCTCATCGCGAAAGTGTATGGGCCGGATGCGCTCCCATTTCCGGACGCCTTGCAAGCGGCATCTGATAAGGCCGAAGGCGGCGATCATGGCCGGAGAAATCGATAGCGGGCATCAATCTCCTGACGCTGGAGAAGGGCTATGGCGGCGACAACGCTGGCTGGTCCTCGGACGTCGATATTTCGACGCGTCTCGAAGACGAGCCTTCGATCACTTTCCGCCTAGGGCGTCTCGACGGCGGGGATGTTGTACCTTGGTTTGCACCGGAGGGTACCGGAGCGGCCCCGCTTTGGCAGGCATGGGCGCTGTCCGAAGTGCGTGTGCAGACGAGACTTGCGAGCACCGTTCCAGCGCCTGAGGGCGAGCGCGCTAGAGCTGTCGCCACTGCGAAAGAGACGTGGAGCAAGTGGGAACAGGACGTGCCGCTCCTTCTACTGGAGCACGACGGAGAGGGCGAACCGTGGCAAGGAACAGTGCTGCGCAAGAATGGCCCTGCAACTGCGCTCTACGACCAACGGCTAGGACTACAATTCTTGGAATAGCGCAGTCTGGCTCTCCAGGATTTTCAGAGACGTGGGTGGATATGCTAGTCCTCTGAGCTAAACAGCGCCTACTGATATACCTGTCCATAACCTTGGTTACGCCTTGTCGGCGAGGGCGAGTCGGCGCTCACTGCATTTAATTTTGCATTTTTGAAAGAAATTTCATCATGACCAAGCCATACTCGCTTGCTGCGGAGCCGTGGCTGCCTGTAGCCACAAAAAACGGTAAGCGCATTTTCATCCCGATCCGCGATATCAGCCGGCCCGACCTCTTGCGCATCGATACCGGCCGCGCCGACTGCGACATCAGCCTGACAGAATTTCTGATCGGCCTTCTCGCCATCAGCATGGGGCCTTCAGGCGTTCGGGATTGGGTGAAGCGCTACGACACGCCGCCGTCGCCGGATGAAATCGACGAGGCGATCAAGCCCTTTGCAGACGCCCTTGCGCTCGACGGAGACGGGCCGCGCTTCTTCCAGGATCTCGATCCCCTTGAAGACGGTGAGACGGAGCCGGTTGCGTCGCTGTTCATGGACGCGCCCGCCGGCCACTTTGTAAAAGAAGGCACAGTTTTAGCGCTTTCAAGACCGGCCGCAGCGATTGCGCTCCTTACGCTTCAAACAAGTGCTCCGGAAGGCGGGCGTGGCCATTTCACCTCCCTTCGCGGCGGCGGCCCCAGTACAACATTGATCATCCCCCGAAAGAAAGATGTAACACCGACGCTTTGGCGGATTTTGTGGGCGAACGTGCCCGATGGCTACAAAATCAGCACGTCCGAGGCTGAAAAGGTGATGCCTTGGCTTCTTCCAACCCGCACATATGCAGGTGGGCGGCAAACCACGCCGCAGGATACTCATAAGGCACAGGCCTTTTTCGGTATGCCAAGAAGGTTACGGCTACACTTCACGACCGGCCACGGAAAGCCGTGTGCATTGATTGGTATCACCGACGGCATGATCGTCCAAACCTATGCTACGCGACCGCACGGAACCAAATATCCGACAGAGACTTGGCAGCACCCGCTGAGCCCCTATTACCGGAAAAATGAAAACTCGAACGAGTGGTGGCCATTACACCTCAAGTCTTCAAGGGTCGGTTATCGCGATTGGGTGGGCCTTACAATATCGACAGCCAACAGCGTGAGCCGCCCCGCGGATTCTGTTTTTACTTTCATCCGCCAAAGAGCACGCACCATTGGCATAGATTTTGTCAAGGACCAACCCGCCATATTTGCCGGTGGCTATGCTATGAAAAGCATGAAGCCGCTCGACTTCACGGAAGCCGTGCTGCCGCTGATCTCGACCGAGAACGAGGAGCGCGACTTTCACCTCGCAGGCTGCGCCAACAACATGGTGGCAGGCGCAGAGATTGCCGCATCGCTTCTGCTTAGCGCGCTCAAGGTTGCGCTCTACTCTGACCGCAAACAGGGCCAGCCGGACAACACGAGCGCTCCACTCGCCGGCGCCCGCGCAAGGTTCTGGGCCGACACGGAGACCGCCTTCTACGACGCGCTTGGCGGCATCGTTCGCGACGCAAGCGATGACCCCAGCGGCGCTATTTACATCGAAGCTAGAGAGGCGTGGCGGAAGACGGTCCGCGGTGCGGCGCTTGGCATCTTCGATGACCTGGCCCCCATCGACTCGCCCGAAAGCCCCGACATCAAGAACATCGTCAATGCCCGCAGGCAGTTGTTCTTCGGGCTTGAGGGGCAGGCGATCTTTAAGGCGCTCAATCTGAGCATGCCGGAAAAGCGAGAGAAAAAGATCAAGACGGACGGGAAAGGGAGGAAGGCGGCGTGAGCGAGCATTCAAACAGCATTCCTGAACAAAGCGCCGCGAAGAGCGGGAAGCATCAGACCGATAGTGCAAAGGCGCGCGCATGGTGGGAGGGGCTTCAGCCTTCCAAGAATAGCGACCAGCACGCTCGCGGCGGCGACAGGGCGGCGCTCGCTCGCCTTCGGCGCTGCGCGACCTGGGTCGAGGCCGCCGCCGAGGCGGAGACAGCCCTGTTATTTCGCCGGATCGGCCACGGAGAAAAAAGCGGCTGCGGCGCGATGGCAATTCTCGCCGCGGTGCTGGCCCATGTTCGCAGCGATGAAACCTCAAGGGTCGCGTCGTCCATCGGCCCTCAAGGCGGCGACGAAGCTACTGCGCTCCTTAGCCCGCTTCGTCTGCGGCGGCTTTTGACCACGGAGGGCGACGAGGCCATCCTGACCGCATTCCGCCGCCTCGTCGCGCTCAAGAGCGGTTCTGCGAACATCTCCGATCTCGCGCAGCAAATCCTCAGCTGGCAGAGCGAGAAGACGCGCATGCGGTTCGCCTTTGATTACTGGCAGGCAGGACAAGCTGCGCCATAGGCGATGCAAGAAATGAGGCGCCCGAAATCGCCGGCGCATAACTCCAAAAAACATTGCTAAAGGAAACCATCATGACGAAATTCATTCAGCTTCATGCACTTACCGTTTACGCGCCCTCGAACCTCAACCGCGACGACACAGGCCGCCCCAAGACGGCTAAATTCGGTGGCGCGGAGCGGCTCCGCATTTCCAGCCAAGCGCTTAAACGCGCGATCCGCACCTCTGCCAATTTCCGCGAGCGGCTTGCGGGCAATCTCGGCGAGCGGACGCAACGCCTCGGCGATGTCATCAACGCGCACCTGAAAAAGGGCGGTGTGCCGGATGCGAAGGCGCTGGAAATCACACGCGCCGTGGCGGGCGCGTTCGGCAAGATCGAGGACGCAAAGGACAAGCCGCAGACCTACATCAAACAGCTCGCTTTCATCTCGCCGGAAGAGAGGATCGCCGCGATCGACCTCGCAGATAAGCTTGTCGCCGAAGGCGCGGACAGTCTGAAGAAGGAAGAACTCGCGGGCAAACTCCTGCGCCGCGCGGACACCGCTGCCGATATCGCCATGTTCGGCCGTATGCTGGCCGAGAACCCAGACTACAACCGCGAGGCTGCGGTGCAGGTCGCTCACGCGATCACCACGCACAAGGTCGTCATCGAGGACGACTTCTATACTGCCGTAGACGACCTGAAGACATCGGCAGAGGATGCGGGTGCGGGCTTCATCGGCGAACTTGGCTTCGGCTCAGGCGTATTCTACCTCTATGCCTGCATTGACCGCGAACTGCTTGTGAAGAACCTCGGCGGGGACGAGACGCTCGCTCGGAAAGCCATCGAGGCCTTTGTCGAAGGCTTCGCAACGGCGAGCCCCAACGGCAAGCAGAACAGCTTCGCTGCCCATGGTCGAGCAAACTACCTTCGCGTGGAGAGAGGCGCCCAGCAACCGCGCAGCCTCGCCGCCGCTTTTTTCAGGCCCGTCTGGGGAGACGATCTGCTCAATGGCTCCGTCGCCGCGCTCGAAGGCAAAGACGGCCTCATCGAGCAGATGAACGCGGTCTACGGCGCATGCTACGACGCGACTTATGAAATGCGCTGCCTGCCCGGCAAGCCGTACCAAGGCACGCTCGCGCATGCCATCAAGTTTGTCAGCGAGTAAATCCCATGCGTGATTACCTCATCTTCACCATCGCCGCGCCGATGGCCTCTTTCGGCATGAAGTACGATCCTGGGGAATGGCGCAATTCGGCGAACCGGCCGTCGAAATCCGGCGTGCTCGGCCTGATCGCGGCGGCGCTCGGCATCGAACGCGAGGAGCAGGCGCGCTTCGATGGGCTTCGCGACAGCCTTGGCTTCGCCGTGCGCGTCGACGATCCGGGCCAGCCCGCTTACGACTACCATACAAGCCAGGTTCCGCCGCAGAAGCGCAACCGCCGTTTCGCCACGCGCGCGGACGAGCTTGCAGTGCCGAAGACGGAACTCAAGACGATCCTGTCCACCCGCGAGTTTCGCGTGAATGCTTTCGCGACGCCCGCGCTTTGGCTCAGAGAAGCGGACGGTGAGCCGCACGTTTCGCTGGACACAATCGCCGAGGCGTTGCAGCAGCCAAGCTTCACGCTTTACGCGGGACGGAAATCTCACCCGCTGATGCTGCCTTGCGCGCCGCAAATCTTGGCGGCCGAAAACGTGCTCACTGCCTTGGACGCCTACGACGACGCGAAGCCCGCGATAACCGCCTTTATAAGGAACTATCTCACGCGTGAGCGAGGCTATCCGGCGCCTCTGAGGCCCTCCATCTATTCCGAAATTGACGAACCCGCCGCCGAATTAAGCGAGCGCGTCGAGCAACGCCGCGACGTCCCAGAAAGCCGCACCAAGTGGCGTTTCGGTGTACGCCAGGAAGCGGTACTGTCGGTCCGCGGGGGCAAGCCATGAGCGAGACCCTCTTTTTTTCCCGTGCGAGGCTAAACGCTGGACGCGGCGAAGCGCTCGCTCCGCTCGCCCGCGCGCTGCTCGACGGTGCGAAGGGCCAAACGATCGCGCAGGCGCACCGCATAGTCTGGATGCTGTTCGGAGACGGCGGCGAACCGATCATCGTCGATGCGGAGGGAAAGAAACGGCTGTTTCTCTGGCGTGAGAAGATGCCCGGCGAATATTACATCCTTTCACGTATCGCGCCCCGAAACGCCCACGAGCTGTTCTCGCTAGACACGAAAGAGTTTGACCCAAACCTGAGGCCCGGCGACCTCCTGCGCTTTTCGCTGCGCGCCAATCCGGTTGTGACTCGCAAGAGCACCAGCCGAGAAGGCGCGCCGAAACTCGACGGCAAAGGCCGGACGCGCGGCGTGCGCTGCGATATCGTCATGGATGCGCTCAAGCCTTACAGCGGAACCGGCGGAGCGCACGACCTTGAGGGCAAGACTGTGCGCGCTCAAAAGCGCGCCGAAGTGACGGCGAAGGCGGGGCTCACCTGGATCGAGGAGCAAGGGCGGAAGGCGGGCTTCTCGCTCGTGGACAAGCCTGGAGGCGACGGGGCGTTCCTGAGCGCTTCGAACTACGAGACGGTCCGTATACCCCGCCTCATTGGGCGAACTTACGCGGCTCCTGCAACGTTCGGCGTGCTCGACTTCGAAGGGCTGATCAAGGTGAGGGATCCTGCACTCTTCCTTGAGCAGGTCGCCAACGGCTTCGGCAAGGCGAAAGCCTTTGGCTGCGGCCTGATGATGATCCGGAGAGCCTGAGCCATGGCCGAGGCTGCGCCCTTCATTCCGCTGCGCCCGATCCCGATGCGGGACCGAGCCAGCATCGTATTTTTGCAATATGGCGAGCTCGACGTCCTCGATAGCGCGTTCGTGCTTGTCGACCTAAACGGCGTCCGCGTGCAAATTCCGGTCGGCGGGCTCGCCTGCTTGATGCTCGAACCCGGCACCCGCGTAAGCCACGCGGCTGTTGTCCTCGCCGCGCGCGTTGGTTGCCTCCTCGTCTGGGTCGGGGAGGCTGGCGTGCGCCTTTACGCTTCAGGACAGCCAGGAGGCGCACGTGCCGACAAGCTTCTTTACCAGGCAAAGAGCGCGCTCGATGAAAACGCGCGGCTGAACGTTGTCCGGAAAATGTATGAGATACGTTTCGGCGAGCCCGCGCCCGAGCGCCGCTCCATCGATCAGCTTCGCGGAATTGAAGGCGTACGCGTGCGAGAGATGTACAGGCATCTAGCGAAGATGTACGACATCGAGTGGAAGGCTCGATCTTATGACGTAAAAGATTGGGATAAGGGCGATCTGGCGAACCAGTGCCTTTCGGCGGCAACCGCCTGCCTTTACGGACTCTCGGAAGCGGCGATCTTGGCGGCAGGATACGCGCCCGCCATTGGCTTTCTTCATCGAGGCAAGCCGCAAAGTTTCGTCTACGACATCGCGGACATCTTCAAGTTCGAGACCGTGGTGCCGACCGCCTTCGACGTGGTGGCGAAAATCAAGAAGGGAAAGGGCGACGGCACATCTGCAGAGCGGCAAGTGCGCGTTGCCTGCCGCGACAGCTTCCGTCGCGCTAAGCTTCTTGAGCGGATTATCCCGCTGATTGAGGAGGTTTTATCCGCCGGTGGCATTGAGAAGCCGGAGGAGGCTCCTGAAGCGACGGATGCTGCGATCCCGCGCGAGGAGGTATCTGGCGATGATGGTCATCGTAACTGAGAACGCGCCGCCGAGGCTCCGCGGGCGGCTTTCCCTGTGGCTACTCGAGGTGCGCGCGGGCGTTTATGTCGGCAATTACAACCGGCGAACGCGCGAGCGCATTTGGGGTGAGGTGAGCGCGATGATCGGCGACGGCAATGCCGTGATGGCATGGACCGCCGTGAACGAAGCCGGGTTTGACTTTGCGACTGTCGGAGCTAACCGGCGTGAGCAGGTCGATTTCGACGGGTTTCTGCTTGTGAAATTCAAGCCAGCGCCGTCTCGGCCGGACGACCTTTTAAAGCCGCCATTTTAGGCCTCGTCTTGTTCCTGAACAAAGCAGGAACGCCGGTGCCGTTCTTTGACATCGTGATTCGCATTGGCTATCAGTAGCTTACGAGGAAGAGTGTTCCCCGCAGGCGCGGGGATGAACCGTGCTCAAGAACGGCAATGATTGCGTGTGGGATGTGTTCCCCGCAGGCGCGGGGATGAACCGTCAACAGTCCATGCCCTTGCCCTGGCGGTCGCGTGTTCCCCGCAGGCGCGGGGATGAACCGGTTAACGAACCGGGGCCGAGGGCGCTATCGAAGTGTTCCCCGCAGGCGCGGGGATGAACCGGACGCTCTAGCAAAGCGCAATGGCAAAACACAGTGTTCCCCGCAGGCGCGGGGATGAACCGGTCGATGCCGTCGAAATCCGAAAGGGATAGCCGTGTTCCCCGCAGGCGCGGGGATGAACCGTATAATATTTAGAACGATGTTTCTCATTTCTAGTGTTCCCCGCAGGCGCGGGGATGAACCGGCTAACCCGAGAAGCACTCTTCCTCATCCGCAGTGTTCCCCGCAGGCGCGGGGATGAACCGGCGCAAAGACAGGAACTTGCACGGCTCCAGAAGTGTTCCCCGCAGGCGCGGGGATGAACCGCTGCCCCAGATCGTAAATCCTGCAGGGTCGTTGTGTTCCCCGCAGGCGCGGGGATGAACCGCGTTGTGCCGACAGGCGCGTCTTGGCGGCCTTGTGTTCCCCGCAGGCGCGGGGATGAACCGCGTTTTACGGTGACAAGTGGCAATGGCAAAAAGTGTTCCCCGCAGGCGCGGGGATGAACCGATCATCGTCAACACCGCGACGCTATGCGAAAAGTGTTCCCCGCAGGCGCGGGGATGAACCGCTCGACTACCCTGCCCTATGTGAACGCCTTCGGTGTTCCCCGCAGGCGCGGGGATGAACCGCATGCAGGCGGAGATGCGGCGGCGCGACAGGCGTGTTCCCCGCAGGCGCGGGGATGAACCGGTAGTAGAGAGCTGCGGAAGTTGTGTCGACAAGTGTTCCCCGCAGGCGCGGGGATGAACCGACGTTGGTACTCTTCAGACTGAATAAGGTTTAGTGTTCCCCGCAGGCGCGGGGATGAACCGTCATCGGAGGCGCGCTTTCCGTGGTGTGCTTTGTGTTCCCCGCAGGCGCGGGGATGAACCGTCCACATGCTGCGGGTGATCGGCGTATCCGTGGTGTTCCCCGCAGGCGCGGGGATGAACCGAACAGCAACTTCCTTGGGACGTTCATCACGGCGTGTTCCCCGCAGGCGCGGGGATGAACCGGCCCGCCATAGGTTGCAATGCCGTGGACGCCAGTGTTCCCCGCAGGCGCGGGGATGAACCGGAGCCCTTCCCAGGGATGAACCTTTGTTTCCGGTGTTCCCCGCAGGCGCGGGGATGAACCGGCCGTCTCGTGCGATGGCAGAAGCATGCCCGCGTGTTCCCCGCAGGCGCGGGGATGAACCGCGTGACGCCGATGCCGATCGCGTCGGCCGGCCGTGTTCCCCGCAGGCGCGGGGATGAACCGGCTATTGCTTCCGTGATGCCCTTCGCGCTCTTGTGTTCCCCGCAGGCGCGGGGATGAACCGCGTCTGCGTCTCAGCCGCGCCTTGTGCGAACGGTGTTCCCCGCAGGCGCGGGGATGAACCGGGAGCGCGCGTGGCGAAAGGCGAATCTGGATCGTGTTCCCCGCAGGCGCGGGGATGAACCGCTTGTGACACCATGCAAGGTCCCCGATTAGAAGTGTTCCCCGCAGGCGCGGGGATGAACCGCTCTATTTGACCGCGCTCCCACGCAGTGGTTTGTGTTCCCCGCAGGCGCGGGGATGAACCGATTGCACGAATATCTTGACTATGTTTCGGACGGTGTTCCCCGCAGGCGCGGGGATGAACCGGCTGGCGGCGACGCTTTTGCAAGCGTCCTTAAGTGTTCCCCGCAGGCGCGGGGATGAACCGCTCAAGGCTCATCTATTGCCCCTCTGGATAACGTGTTCCCCGCAGGCGCGGGGATGAACCGCATGCGGTAGCCGAAATTCGCGAGCTCAGGGGTGTTCCCCGCAGGCGCGGGGATGAACCGCACGATGGGCGCTATCGGCGCACAGTCAAGACGTGTTCCCCGCAGGCGCGGGGATGAACCGCCCTCGGATAGATTGTTGAGCGCACCTGGATAGTGTTCCCCGCAGGCGCGGGGATGAACCGCCGAAGCCGCCCTTGGTATCGGCACCGCCCTCGTGTTCCCCGCAGGCGCGGGGATGAACCGCCTATCGTTACGCGAAAGCCGGTCGCGACACAGTGTTCCCCGCAGGCGCGGGGATGAACCGATGAAAGACACATAACCGACCTCGCGATAGCCGTGTTCCCCGCAGGCGCGGGGATGAACCGCAGCATTAAATGCCTCGCGATGCATTCCCACTGTGTTCCCCGCAGGCGCGGGGATGAACCGGCAAAGACGCGTGGATCGGGTTTCCGAACATCGTGTTCCCCGCAGGCGCGGGGATGAACCGGTTGCCACGTCCTAATTTCTGGCGCGCTGCACGTGTTCCCCGCAGGCGCGGGGATGAACCGCATTAGTTCGCAGGATTTGCGCGCTCTGAGGAGTGTTCCCCGCAGGCGCGGGGATGAACCGATCTGCGAGACCATCAACCGCGATCTCCTCACGTGTTCCCCGCAGGCGCGGGGATGAACCGCACGTTTACCGTGCTGATGGTGCCGAACCTAGGTGTTCCCCGCAGGCGCGGGGATGAACCGGAAGACTTCAAGTTCGTCAGCGGACGCCAATGGTGTTCCCCGCAGGCGCGGGGATGAACCGCGCATGATGGCGACCGTGGTTGTCACCGTGCTGGGCGAATGAGGGCACCGCTCCGACGACGGCGCATGAGCGACGGCGCCGTCCATGCACACAAGGGCGTCACCAGGGTGTAATGTCTATGAGGCCCTCGTCGCCCCCGTGCGAGGGCCTTTTGCGTTCCGCTTTGGCTGCCCTTTTTCCGCAGTCGGAAGTCGACCAGGTGTAATCGCGGAGATAAATGCCGGCGGCAAAGGGAGCATGCCGCTGACAGGTGTTATCCCTGCGCGCTGCCCTAGCCGGATGTGATTCGACGACCCCGCGCAAACTTTGGTTAAGTCATCCAAAGTTGGCCGAAAGCCACCGCCTCTGGGGCATGCGCGACTTCACAGGCTATGCAGGCCGCTCCTTCCAAGAGCCACCGCACGTTCGCCACTATGGTCGCTCGGGCGAGGGTGCATGTGCAGGAAGGAATCATTTTCACCATCGAACCGATGATCAATTCGGCGGGCGCTCTACAGCGCGCCGACCTCGGCATTTGGCTGGCAAAGCATCTCAAAATGAGCACGTCCAACCAGTGAAAAACCCTACAAGCCAATCGCCGCTTTCGTCACCGGGGAAGGCTGCAAAATTCTCACGGTGCCTACACAGTGCCTATAAATTCCAGAAGCTCAATGCAGAAAGCGTCTTAACCCATTGATTTTAATGGTGCCCAGGGCCGGAATCGAACCAGCGACACGCGGATTTTCAGTCCGCTGCTCTACCAACTGAGCTACCTGGGCGCATATGCCTGCGAGGCGGCGTTATACGGCCTTTGGCCGCCAATGTCGAGCATTCAAGTGAGCAAAAATCCACAGCGTTTGCACGATCCGATGCGCGATGGCCAGCCGCTTTTGCTGTCCGGTTTGAAGGCCCCTCTTCAATGGCATTCGATGCAGGCGTTTTGATCGGCAACCTTCATATGCTACAGTTCCGCCAGGAGGTAACCGCCATGTCTTTATCAGAGCGGCGATACGGCAACGCTCCGGGCTTCGAAGACGCCCAGCCTGCCGTCGAGCCAACCGCCTCATATCGGGGCTATCTCCAAAACACCGTTTCTCTACGCATGGCCTTCCTTGGGGCTTGCGCTTTAGCTGCCGCAGCCGCCGCTTATTTTGCGGGTACGGACAGCGTCCAGAGCGCCGATCCCGATCTCGCCAGGTTGCTGAAAGGAATGGCGATCATTAAGACGGTCATTCTTTTGGCAGTTGGCGCTGCCATCTGGTGGAGGCTGGGATCGCCCATTCGGCCAGCCTTCGCTGCCGGCTACATCACATTCGGCGCGACAGGAGTGGCAGGAGCTGCCCTGGTCTGGAACATGGCCGGGCTGGGTCTCGCGCCTTTTCTTTTCGATGGCGGGCTCCTCGGCTTCCTGATCCTCGCGCTTCGCGATGACGGACCGTGGCTTCGCGCATTGACGCGAGCGAGAAGCAGGCGTAGCGAGTGAATACTTAAAAATCGACAACAATTCAGAGACGCCCCCGATGTTGAAAATGCGCATCATTCCTTGCCTCGACGTGAAAGACGGGCGCGTGGTGAAGGGCGTGAATTTTGTCGATCTCCGCGACGCCGGCGATCCGGTCGAGGCTGCCGCGGCATACGATGAGGCCGGCGCCGACGAGCTTTGTTTTCTCGACATCACCGCCAGCCACGAGAAGCGGGGCATCATCCTCGATGTCGTCGCCCGAACGGCAGAACGCTGCTTCATGCCGCTGACCGTTGGCGGCGGCGTGCGCACGCTGGACGATGTGCGTGCTCTTCTTCGCGCCGGGGCCGACAAAGTTTCGATCAACACGGCGGCAGTCTCGGACCGGTCCTTTGTCGCGCGTGCGGCGGAAAAGTTCGGCAACCAGTGCATCGTTGTGGCGATTGACGCGAAGCAGGTTGCAAACGGCGGCGAAGGCCAGCCTCGATGGGAGATCTTCACCCATGGCGGCCGCAACCGGACCGGCATCGACGCCATAGAGTATGCGAAAGAGGTTGTCCGGCTCGGCTCGGGCGAAATCCTCTTGACGTCGATGGACAGGGATGGCACGCGCGCCGGTTTCGATATCCCGCTCACGCGCGCGATTTCCGACGCCGTGCCGGTGCCCGTGATCGCCTCGGGCGGCGTCGGCACGCTCGATCATCTGGTTGAAGGCATCCGCGATGGGGGTGCAACCGCGGTGCTTGCCGCGTCGATCTTCCACTTCGGAGATCACACCATCGGCGAGGCGAAGAGGCATATGGCTGCGGCGGGGCATGGCGGTAAGGTTGGATTGAGCTTTCGATCGAGGCGCAGGAATGCGGAAAGTGCCTGAAGAACCCTGTCAGACAAGCAGCAAAGTCAAAATGACCGAAGAGACCCTACTTGGGGTCGATATAAGCCTTAATTCGGGACAGCAGCTCTTCCTCTATCGCGCACTGTCTTGCCTTTATGATGGGGTTAGCTTCTTTGTCCTGCATTCTCCTAGAAGTTCTCTTAGTCTGTGTAAAAATATAATCTAAGAAGGTGCCTGACTTAAGTCCTTTCCCGTATCTGTCTTGCTGGTCATAGCAGAACTCCATTTTCACCGGCCTCGTTCTGACATCTGCAGGTACTTTTCTGCACGACTATATGCATGACCGTCCTTGTCAAGGCTCTCTTACTTCTCCAATAGTAAGGTGGGGCGTATAACAGGGTGCCATATCTTGGCTTAGTGGAGCTGATCTCAATTATCCTACCTTCGCCTGGATATTTCTCAGCAACCTGAATAAAGAACTCTCGCAATATCCAGGCTTTCCTAAGATAGAAGGGCACGGATTGCCCGTTAATCGATTCGTCGGGCAAACAAAAGATTATCTGCCCGAAATTTTTCACCGCCTGTAGAAACGTACCAATTAATTCTTTATAGAACTTTATTTGCTCATCAGGAGAACCGATTGCAACGTTAAAACCATAAGGAGGGTCAGTGATAATCAAATCGACTTTATTGTGTATCTTTTCTCCGACCTCTATAATATCCCCGGTCTTAGAGCCGCAAGTAACCTCTACGTTGTCTTCCCACCATGAACGCAACATATCTGGCTTTATTGTTAGGTGGCTGCTGTAATTCCCCTGCCGGACCTCGAAGTACGCTTTTCTGGCTTGATCATCCGATGATGATTTCAATTTTGGTGACGAGTATATGTCTCTTAACTTGCGAAATCTCTGTTTCTTGCTTTCGATTTCTGATTGAATAAAGTTGGCATTTTCCTTTATATCATGGCGAACAAATTCGCCGATATTAAGTAGCGCGCTGCGCCAAACCAAGTAAATAATAAACCTATGCAGCCAGTACTTTTGAGAGTTTTCCGGCTCACAAGATATTTAAAGTAGCTGTGAGAGAAAAGGTCAAAGCCACGCAAAGCGCGTAAATCTGAAACTATCGCCGCTGGTTTCTGGCGAGATGCACCAGTGCCTCCGCCGCCGACTGGGCTCTCTATGATATTCCTGATATTGAGATAAGCCCAATATATTATTCGAGATATAGGCTCCGAATCAGTTAACCGCGAGCGCGCGAAGTTTCTACCGATAGGTTCGAAGCCGTTTTTAAGATCGATTGAGTTTAATATCGAGATTAAAGAGTTGACTGATAGTTCAGTATACTTTCGTTCAGTCGTATAACCGATTGGTTCCCTTTGGGTAGCCGACTTCTCGAGAGAGGTGTAAATAGCCAAGTTGTCTGCAACAACTAGTCCTACTGCGTCAAGTCTATCGGACGCGATAACTTTAACGTTGGTCTCGAAGCTTAGCCGCCTCCAAGGGAATGGTTCCGGTCGCACAAAAAGGATCCCAGAGTACGATAAGAGATTTTTGATCGAAGTTCAATGCGCGCCGAGCGAGGTTGATCATGGCGCAGGCTAGCGAATGAGGCGTAGTCACGGGACTGAGCCAGCCGGGCTTGTCCTCATCAAACCGTAAAAATGGATTTTCATTTTTTACAGTTTGCAAATAACAAATATAATACTGATGTGACGTAGGTTCAGCATTCGAGCCGATGGAGTTATCCTTCACCAAGAAAACTGTACATGGCAACCGCTCGTGATCGACAAACTGATTATTATAAGACTTTAACCCTTGGTTCGAAGTCATATAGTTTGAAATAATAAAGTATTTTTCGAAAAATTCTGGATCGGCATCATTCATTGCCTCAGCTAAGTCTGATATCGGTGTTGCTCCAATGAAATTCTTATGTCTATATAGCCTGATATTTTCGAAAGACGGTGGGCCAAACGCTTGTAGAGTTCTGGGATATTGGCTAAGAGAATCTTCGTGACAGTAAATGCAAAACTTGACGGGAGCCGCTTTCTCGCTTTTTGTTCGGTATTTGTCTACGATACCCCCGTGAACAAGTTTGAGATTAGAAACCAAGTCGCTAACCTCAGCCTTTTGAAAGCTTCTTATGTAAATAGCCTCTCCGCAGGAATGTATATAGCCTGACTGACCCACGATGAAGTTCACGTCGAGCTCAACTTCGGGCGGGAGGGCTACACAGCAAGAATTTGCGAAAGGCTCAATTAATATCGTGTGGCGCGTTTGATTCTCGTAAGCCGTTGCATATATGGCTTGTATATCTTTAACGGTTTGTTTAAAATACTTTACCTCTTCTTGTTTTTCCTTTGCGGTTTTTTCGGTTTTTATATTAAGCCGGCAGTAATTTGAAAAAGAATTGAGTTGACAGACAGAGGAAAACCATAGCGCTTCCATGTCCTTTCTTAGTTCTTTTGTGGAATGAAATATTATACAATCAATCTTTTGGTTGTTACACTTTGCTCCATCTTTTAGAAGTGAGTATAATTCCGCGTACTGAATATTAGTAACAGACGTGCTCTCTCTAAATAAAAAAAAGTAAGAATTTGGATAATATAGCTGTCTAACCACATCACCGCTAAATGAGTGCGATATTCTCTGTTTTTGCCTGATGTAGACGTATGACGCAAGTGCCGCTCTAGCAGCATTTTCAACCGCTTTTGAAAAATATAGGCTATAGTCTGTTTTGCTGGCGGAACTGTTTTCCTTGCGGTTGGGTGGAGACTTGCCAGACCGCGTCGTATCTTCCTCGCCAGCTTCTCTAGAAGCGCTTCCCTGTTTGTGCATCCTCCCCCCTCTTGGGCTTCTTCTCCGGGCCTGGGTTGCCTCTGGAGCTATCGCTGTCGGCCACAGGGCGATGCTCGAGCGCAAGGTCTGCGGCTTTTTGTCTTGCCTTATCCGCCCAGTCAAGACTGCCATTCCTCCGACTTCCCGGCGTAGGCGATAAGAAGCCCGGGGTCGCGGCAAGCGTCAAGATCAAGCTCGCTCCACTCACGCTCTGCTTCGCCCACCGACGCTGCGCCGGGATCGGGATGTGGTTGCTGTGTAGGTTTTCGCCCCGTTCGAGTATTCCTTTCACGTCGGCGATGAGATCCGCCGCCGCGTCCTGCCGCGATGCGCCGTCCCATTGCGTAAGGTCACATCCCTGGATCAGGCTGAAAGCAAAGGGCTGGGCCACGCCTTCGAAGATGACGGGAACGAGAATGCCTCGCTCGCGCCCGTGATGGGCTTCGAGGTGAACCCAATAGGCTGGGCCGCTGTCGATGGAATTGGTCGACCAGATCACGATAACGCAACGCGCCGTGATGATCTCGCGTTCGATGGTGGCATCCCAACGTTCACCGGCCGGCAGGCGATTATCCCACCAGACGCTCCATCTCTTCCGTCTTGAGAATGTGTTGCGATCTGCGCTGCACGCGCCTTGTCTGCCCAGCGTGATAGCTTAGGAAAACATCGGCCATAGAAAATGCGCCTGGGTTTGAATGAGAGACGTTGGGCAATATGCAGATAACCCAGCCGCTCTTTTATAGGCTCCGCTGACGCTTGGAAAGGTCGGATCGAGGTCGTCTGTCGGCTTTAAGGGGGCATCTCCAGCCTGATGGTCGCAGCAGCCGCGATCGATAGGTCCAACAGCAGCTCATCCCCGGCTCCATGACCGGCTTGCGATAAGGAGCCGATAATTGCGGTTCGTGTATTCGCTGCAAATACGGCACGCGAAGCCGTGGCGGATGCTGCCATGAAGAGTGAATTGGGCGAATCGCTGTTCCGGAGCTGGCGCCCGTCCGGAATCCGCCACATCCGGGTTCTTCCGGTTCGAGGGCGGTCTCGATGAAGACTGGCGAGCGCGTCCTCTTACCCAAAGTGCGCACAACAGACCGCGATTTGCCTCATCCTTGCGGACGACGCGCGCAGATGGAGCACCGAACCGGCTCCAGAACTACTCCGCTGCCTGACGCTGGATAATCAGCGACGAAATCAGCGCTCTCAGTGCGGCCGGCTTGATCGGCTTTTGCAAGAACGCGTATCCCCCATCAAGAACCTTCGTCCGCACCTCTTGTGAGTTGTCAGCGGTGGCGATGATACCGGGGATGTCGGCGTTGCAGGCCGCTTCAATCGCGCGAATGGCATCGCACCCGTCCTCCCGGTCCAGATGGTAATCGGAGACGATGATGTCCGGCGTGACCCGCGCCGCCTTAAGCCGTTCGATAGCACCGGCGCTGTCCATTGCAGCGATAACCGGGCACTGCCAGCTGGACAGCAATGTCTTCATCCCGTCGAGGATGGTGCGGTCGTTATCGACGCAAAGCACGATCGCTCCGCGCAAATCGCCGTAGGAGACGGGCCGTGTCACGAAGGGCCGCGGCGGCTCCATTTCCGACCAGCGGGCCAAAGGCACCGACACCGAGAACGATGACCCTGTTCCGAGTTTCGACTCGAGAGAAAGGCTATGATCGAGAACGCGGCACATGCGCTCGACGATGGAGAGGCCAAGACCAAGGCCAGGCGCGCGGCTGTGATGATCGAGGCGCTGGAATTCTTTGAAGATCAAGTCACGCTGATCGTCGGCTATTCCCGGGCCGCTGTCGTGAACCTCTATGATCAGATTGCGCCCGCGCCGGCGGCACCCAAGCAAGGCGCGGCCTTTGTCCTTGTTATATTTGAGCGCATTGGAGACAAGGTTCTGAAGGATGCGTCGCAAAAGCTTACGGTCGGACCGGATCAGCGCAGACGACGGCACGATGGTGAAAGAGATCCCGCGTGACTTGGCGATCGGTTCGAAGTCGATGGTTATCTGCTCAAGCAAGTCCTTCACCGAGAAGACACCGAATTCCGGCTTCATCGCGCCGCTGTCGAGCCGGGAGATGTCGAGAAGCGCGTTCAGGATTTCCTCGACGCCGTCGAGCGAGGCATCGATGTTGCGGGCGAGCCGGCCAAGCTCGGCGGGAGGCGAGCGTTCCAACAGGCTGGAGGCGTAAAGGCGGGCCGCGTTCAAGGGCTGAAGAACGTCGTGGCTCGCGGCCGCCAGGAAGCGGGTTTTGCTGATGTTGGCTTCATCGGCCTTCGCCTTGGCTATGGCGAGTTCGAAAGTCCGGGCCTCCACGCGCCGCTCAAGGTTCTCGTTGGCTCTAGCAAGAGCCTCGGCGGCGGTCTGGCGTTCTGTCATGTCGGTATAGGTCACAACGATGCCGCCTTGGGGCATGGCGTTGACACGCACTTCGATTACGCGGCTATCCATGGTGCACTCGTGAAAGCCCCGCTCCGTGAGCTGGTATTTCACGATCCGGTCGGTGACGAACTCTTCGATGGCGGCAAGGTCTTTGTGCGTCCGCTTCGCCTTGAAGCGGATAATCTCGTCGAGCGGTGTGCCTACGCGGGCGTACTGGGTCGGCAGCATCAGAATTTCGCGGTACTGGCGGTTCCAGCAGATGAGCTGCATCTTCTTGTCGAAGACAGCGATGCCTTGGCCAACGTGGTCAAGGGCGCACTGCAACAGATCGCGATTGTATTGAACCGCCTCCGAAGCCTCGTCGAGCAGCCTCAAGGCCGAATCGCGGCCCACATTCAGACGCCTCAGCATGAGCGACATGACGAGGCGGGAGGACGGCGCGCCAATGGCGCTGGCCAACAGGTTTTCCGTGAACTTGACCGCGTGCGGGTCGGCTTGTCCAGGCGAGGACGGGTCTATGCCGCGGCTGGCCATGTAGTCCCCGAAGGACCGGCTGGTTCTCTCCTCGCCGAGATAGCGTACGACCGTCGACATCAGGTCATCAAAGGGAACGCTGGTGCGCCAGGGTTTGAAGGCCGGCGACAGAAGCGGGTTGGCATCCTCGATGAAAAAATTGGTTTGAAGCCGCTCGATCGGTTCAAGAGGACGAAGCAGGGATACGGAGAGAAACGCCACAACATTCAAGCTGAGGCTCCAAACCACGCCGTGTGTGAGGTGGTCGAAGTTCAGGTAGAAAAGCATTTCCGGGCGCAGAAAAGCGATGCCGAATGGGCCATCATTGATAAACGCCGCGCCCGCCGCGGTATCGCCGATCAGTCTCGGGAGAAGGAGCGTGTACGCCCAGACGGCAAAACCGGCGAGAATGCCAGCCGCAGCGCCGCGCGCCGTAGCTCTGCGCCAGAAGAGACCGATGAAAAAGGCGGGAGCGAATTGGGCGATGGCTGCGAAAGAAAGAAGCCCAATTTCCGAGAGCGAAGCATTCCCGATTTTATCGTAGAAGGCATAGGCGGCCAAGATGATGGAAAGCATCACCGCGCGGCGCACGTTCAAGAGAAAGCCGGACATGTCCGGCCGCCGCCCCTCCGCGGCCATGCTGGGCCGCTTCAGGATAAGGGGTATTATAATGTCGTTGCAGAGCATAACGGACAGGGCGACCGTCTCGACAACCACCATCGCCGTTGCGGCGGACAGGCCCCCCAGAAAGGCAATCATTGTGAAGACTTGGCTTTTTGCGTGGAGCGGGAGCGCAAGTAGATACATGTCGTGCGGGTATGTATTCCCAAGCATGAGGCTCCCGGCCATCGCCACAGGCACGACAAAGATATTGATTGCGATCAGATAGAGGGGGAAAAGCCATGAGGCTTTGTTGAGTTCTTCCTCGGAAACATTCTCGACGAAGGTTACGTGAAACTGTCGCGGGAGCAGAATAATACAAACGAAGCTGAGGAATGAGACGGTCAGCAGGGCGCCGCCGTGGATTCCGGTGTTGAAGACGTAGGCGTCCGCCTGTGTCATGGCCGTCGCGATGAGATTGCTCGGACCCTCGTTCATGCCGTAGACGACGTAAATGCCGACCAGAAGAAAGGCGCAAAGCTTGACGACCGACTCGACGGCAACGGCAAGCATGAGGCCGCGCTGATGTTCCGTTGCATCGCTATGCCGCGCCCCGAAGAGGATCGTAAACGTCGCCAGGACGAGCGCTATGACCAGATCGATATTGCCGACCGGCAGCGTGACAGCGCTGGCATCGCGCGTCGCATGCCCCAGGACAACAGCAATGGCTTGTGAGATGGCTTTGAGCTGAAGGGCGATATAAGGCAACACACCGACGACCGCCACCATGGTTACGATCGCCGCCACGGCGGGGTTTTTGCCATAGCGAGCCGCGATGAAATCGGCAATCGAGGTAATATTTTGCTCTTTCGTCAGCCGTGTTATGCGGCGCAGGACGGGCAGGGCGAGCGTAAAAGCGATGATGGGCCCAAGATAGACCGCGATGAAATCGAACCCCTTTTCGGAGGCGGATCCCACGCTTCCGAAGAACGTCCAGGACGTGCAGTAGACGCCCAAAGCAAGAGCATAGACGTAGGGGCGTCCCTTGGGCGCTGGGGCTTTCCTGCCGGTGCGATCGCCAAGATAGGCAATGCCAAAAAGCGCACCGATATACAGGAGGGAACAGGTAATTATGACCCAGCCGTCAATCATCTCTTACTCATGCCCAGGCTTTTTACCGTAGCGTCATGCGATGAGGGCTCTGTTTTTCCACGCGTCAAAATCTTATATCATAATTAAGCAACGCGTGCCTTTAGCATGCAAGGGCAATTCTATTGGACGAATATAAAATTATCCTTTTGCGCGCAATTACATTTCGCTTTGAAAAGTTTACGAGCGCCTTTTGACCGAACGTTTCAAGCCGGTACTTGATTGGATGTCTCCGCCAATTCCGCCGTCGTGGCCGGGCTTGACCCAGCCATCCAGAAAAGCACAAGTCTTTCAAGTCATAACTGGATGGGTGGGTCAGGCCCAGCCATGATGTCAGCGAAAATTCGCGAATGTTTTCAGGGCTTCTTCTGCGGGCGGGAACATCCCGGAATCAAGCGCCGGTAAAGGCATGCCCTTCTTCCAGCTCATGCTCTACCCAAATAAGAGGGAGCGCACGGGGAGGGAGGAGTTCTCATGACTTACGATTACATCATCGTAGGCGCCGGCTCAGCTGGCTGTGTCCTCGCGAACCGCCTTTCGGCAGACCCGGCCGTCAACGTGGCGCTCCTCGAGGCCGGACCCGGCGATAAGAATTTCCTCATTCACATGCCGATGGGCTATCCGGCGCTCATGAAAACGGGCTGGGTCGACTGGGGCTATCACACAGAACCGCAGGCAGGGATGGACGAGCGGCGGCTGTACTGGCCGCGCGGAAAGGTTTTGGGCGGATCAAGCTCGGTCAACGCCATGATATATATCCGGGGTGTTCCGAGCGATTACGACATGTGGGCACAGCTTGGAAACCGGGGCTGGGCCTGGGACGAGGTCCTGCCGTATTTCAAGAAAGCCGAAACCTACTCGCTGGGCGCGGACAGCTATCACGGCGGAGACGGGCCGCTCAAAGTGACAAGGCCGGGCGTTGCTCATCCGCTTAATGCGGCATGGATCGACGCGGGCCGAGAGGCCGGATTTCCCTACACAGCGGATTTCAATGGGGGCCAGCAGGAAGGCTTTGGGCCGCTCGACTGCACGATCGCGCACGGCCGCCGCGCCAGCGCCTCGGTCTGCTATTTGCGGCCGGCAATGAAGCGTCCGAATCTCACCGTGATTACGAGGGCGCAGGCCACCCGGATCCTGGTGCAGCGGGGGCGCGCGGTCGGCGTTGAGTATGCGCGGACGAAGCGACGGCATGAAATTCAGGCAAGCCGTGAAGTCATTTTGTCCGGAGGCGCCATCAATACCCCGCAGCTCCTTCTCCTGTCAGGGATTGGCCCGGCACACGAGGTCAGCCGCCAAGGCATCAGGCCCATTCATGACCTCCCCGGCGTCGGCAAGAACCTGCAGGACCATCTTCACGGCGCGGTGAAGCACTATTGCAGCGCGCCTGTTTCGCTCTACTCGGTGCTGAAGCCTTCGGCTCTCATGCGCCACGTCCCGTATTACCTGATGACCGGCAAAGGCCCGGCGTCCGAGATGGCCATCGAAGCGCTGGCTTTTTTGAAGACGCGCCCCGATGCCGTCGCGCCTGACCTTCAATACCACTTCGCGCCCGTGCTTTATGCCGATCATGGCCGCGTCATGATCTACCGGCACGGCTGGATGGGCTATTACAACATGCAAAGGCCGGAGGCGCGGGGGGAGATCACGCTGAAATCGGCCGATCCCTTGGCTCACCCGGCCATCCAGCCGAACTATCTGCGGAACGAGACGGACCTTCGCACGCTTCGCGATGGCTTTAAGATTCTGCGTGAAGTTTTTCGCCAGAAGGCGTTCGCGCCCTACGGCGGAGAGGAATTCATGCCCGGCCCCGATGTGCAGACCGATGCCGAGATCGACGCCTATCATCGTGCGTCCGGCGAGTCTCTTTATCATTCTGTGGGCACCTGCAAGATGGGCCAGGACGAGATGGCCGTGGTGGATGAGACGCTCCGCGTGCGCGGGCTCGATGGCTTGCGGGTCGTGGATGCGTCGATCATGCCGAGGCTTGTCAGCGGTAATACGAACGCCCCCACCATTATGATCGGCGAAAAGGCGGCGGACATGATCCTCGGTGGCGTTGCGGTGTCATCCGCCGATGGTGTGATGGTGAGCTGAGATATTCGCAGACAAGAAAAAGCCCCGGGCGCGAGCGCATCCGGGGCTCCTTTTCAGGTGAGCTTCAGCTTACCAGCCGGGGCAACTGCAGCCGCCGCCGTAGCCAACTGTGCTATAGCCCCAACCGGGGCTTCCCCATCCGTATCCGTATCCGTCTCCGAGTCCGTATCCGAGACCCAGGCCTAGGCCTAGGCCGACGGGCCAACCCCAGCCGCCGCCCCAGCCGCCGCCCCAGCCGCGACCCCAGCCGCGACCGCGCCAGCCGACGCCACGAATGCCATAACCGCGACCACCCCAGCCGCCGCCCCAGCCACGGCCGCGCCAGCCGACGCCACGGAAGCCATAACCGCGGCCACCCCAGCCGCCGCCGAAGCCTCTACCGATGCCATAACCGCGACCACCCCAGCCGCCGCGAAAGCCTCTGCCCATACCCATCCCGCCAAAACGGGCACCGCTAAATCCGCCTCTCGCAAATCCGCCGCCGCCGCGGAAGCCACCGCCGCCCATCCGGACGAGCGTCACGTTATTCTCGGCTTTGGCTGCCAAGCGATGAGATCCGGGCGCCGTAGCCACGCCAGCGTTCGCACTCGCCGACAGGCCGAAAAAAGCTAATCCCAGCGCAGCCACAGCCGGGATCAAGAACCTCTTTTTTTGCATCGTCATTCCTCTTGAGACATCGTTTGAGCCCCGGCACAGCGCACGTTGCGCGATGCCACAGACGTTTCTTGCCTCGACTGCATCACCGATCCCGTCGATGAAATGTTCTAATCTTGAACATGCGAGGCCTGAGGAGCAAAGTTCAATTGCTGTTATTTGTTCCCAAACAGTTTGCCCAATAGGCTAACGTCAACGTAAGTCGGTCCGAATCCATTACCCGCCATAGCGTCAGGCTCTGCCAGATTATCGACAACAAGAGCGGCGCCGGAGAAATCCTGGCCAGTCGTATAGGGGTTAACGGTGACGATAGTTTTAAGGCCTGCCCCAATCGAGGAACGCAACCCCAGTTCCGAGATCCTCGAAGGCGAGGCACTGATTGGCATCGAGCCGCAGTTCGCTCAGCACATAATTGTAGATGTCCGGCGCGGGCTTTTTTGCCGGCACCACGTCACCCGCCCCGATGACCTCGAACCAGTCGAGCCTCCCTGGCAGGACGCTTTCCAAGAGGGCGGTGACGTTGGCCGGGGTCGTCGTGGTCGCGATTGCAAGCCGGAGCCCAGCCTCCCGCGCCTCGGTCAGAAGGCGCTCAACGCCCGGGCGAAGCGGAATGCCGCGCTCGGCGAGGATCTGGAGATAGTGCCTGGTTTTCGCGGCGTGCAACTCGGCTACGAACTCCGCGATCGGCCGGGGCGGCTGAAAGTCTGGGCGATATCGCTCCAGATAATAAGTGAGCCGCTCCTTGCCTCCGGTCACGGAAAGAAGGTCGCCGTAAAGCTCGACAGTCCAGTCCCAATCCAGTCCCGCGTCGGCGAACGCCCGATTGAAGGCGACGCGATGGCCGTCGCGCTCGGTATCGGCCAGCGTGCCGTCCACGTCGAAAATCAACGCTTCTAACTTGCTCATCGCGGCTCCTCGGTTGCGTCAGCTTTACGCCTAACGCTCTTTGGGGATGGTTGGATCGTTGCGGTGCCCGCTCCCGCCCTTTGTCATGGCCGGGCTTCGACCCGGCCATCCAGCAGTCATCGGAGCTGCGCGTGTTTCCCGGATAGCCGCGCAAGTCCTCGGATGCGATCCATTTGCCCATCGCAGTCCTTTCGCGCGTAAAGATTCGGTTAACAGACCTGATTAAGAAAGCGTTTCATTCTTACGCGAGAGGAAGTCTGGTTGGCCATTCCGAGCAACGCGATTTTCCGGAAATTCCAAATGGACGACATGAGTGCAATAAAATTACGCATTTAGTCGTTCCATTATTTCATAAATTACTTGTATTACTATCTATGGCCGACTCTACGAAACGAAGCCAATCTTAACCAGCTGTCAACTCTCATAGGATCGGTGGGGAGCGTTCCGGCGAGGCCGCAAATCCGCGAAGGCTTTGTCCACAGCCGTTGAGTAAAACGAACAGCCTGCAAAAGGAACGCCTACCCCTTGCCGAAAAATCCGGCTAAACGCTCTACTTTCGATTGCAAGGCTGGATGAGAAGATGATCGGCAAACTCAAGCACTGTGTCCTGGGTATCGCTTTCGCGGCAGTTCTCCCATCCGCCCCGGTCGCCGCACAGGAATTTCCGATCGACACGGCAGGCATCTCGAAAGCGGTGGTATCCGAGACCAACGCCTACAGAGCGTCCAAGAACCTGCCGGCGCTCCAGGACAATGCGGCGTTGCAAGCCGCCGCGACGGCTTACGCGAAGTTTCTCGCCGAGAAAGAAGCCGCGGGTCATACCGCCGATGGCCAGACGCCCGCCAAGCGGGTGAAAGCGCAGGGCTACCAGTATTGTCACGTCGCGGAAAACATGTGGGGCGGGTGGCACAGGCCCGATCCCATGAGCGACGATCAGGCCGCCAGCAAGGCGATGGACGACTGGAAGAAGTCGCCCGGACACAACGCCAATCTCCTCGGGAAGCCAAAGCGTGGACATCGGTATCGGGGCGGCTGCCTGGAGACAAAGCGGCGACCGGGTTGTGTTCCGCATCGTGCAGGTTTTCGCGAAAGGACTGCTCAGGGAATAGCCGGCCTATGGCCTCCTTCGGCGACTTTGTTGACGCCATCGGCAGACAGCTCAGGTAGGCTCAGCTTGAACCGATGTCATGGCCGGGAATGACCCGGCCATCCAGCCTCAAGATCCATAGGATGGAATCCGTGATACTTGATGGCCGCCCCGGAGGGCGGCCATGACAATAAGGCGATTCCGAATAATTTCGACGAGCATTTGTCCTGGGCGCAGGATTTACCGCGCTTCCGCCGCTGCCTCGTTCAAGAGCGTCCACAAGGCCACCACTTCGGCGCGTTCCGTGGCCTCGGCGCCGATGCTCACGCGGAGAATCTGCTTTCCCTTTAGCATCGACGGCGTGAGGTACGCTCTCCCGCCCTCGTTGATTTGCCGGGCGATCTCCAGATTGTGAGCCTTAAGCGCGTCCTCGTCTCCTGCGAGCGCGGCGGGAACATGGCGGATACAGACCGTCTGGAAAGGCACGGGGGCCACGCGCTCCCAATCGTTGGCAGCGTCGACCTGATCCTTGAACCACTGCGCATTGGCGAGGTCCCGGCGAAGGCGGGCCTGAAGCCCCTCCACGCCCACATCCATGAGGAAGAACCAGAGCTTGAGCGAGCGAAAGCGCCTGCCGAGCTGAATGTGCCAGTCCCGGTAGTTCTTGACCTCGCCGTCCTGCTTCGTCTGCAGGTAGCTCGGATTGGTGCTCATAACGCGGATCAGGTGCTCCGGATCTCGCACATAGTAGGCGCTGAAGTCGAAGCCCACGCCCATCCATTTGTGCGGGTTCAAAACAAGGGAGTCGGCGCGCTCGACGCCCGCGAAGTGCTCGCGGCACTCGGGCAGGACCATCGCAGTCCCGGCCATGGCGGTGTCCACGTGGAGCCACATGCCGTGGCGTTCGGCAATGTCCGCCATCTGCGGGAGGGGATCGACCGCTGTCGTGCCCGTGGTGCCGATGCAGGCGACGAGCGCGCAAGGGCGAAGCCCGGCTTCAACGTCCTTCGCGATGGCCGCCTCCAGGAGATCCAGGCGAAGCGCGTGGTTCTCGTCGGTGGCGACGAGCCGCAAATGTGCTTTGCCGAAACCGGCCAGCAGGGCCGCCTTCTCGATGCTGCTGTGGCCCTGGTCCGAGGCGTAGACCACGAGAGGCGCCTCGCCCGACTGCAGGCCCTTGCCGTTCTGGCTGAAGTTGGAGGTCCGCTCCCGGGCGCATAGGAGGGCGGTGAACGTCGCGGTGCTGGCGGTGTCATGAATGACGCCCGTCCAGGCTTCGCTAAGGCCGCTCATCTGGCGGAGCCAGTCCATAACGACCTCCTCCAGTTCGGTTGCGGCGGGGCTCGTCTGCCAGCTCATGCCCTGCACGCCAAGGCCCGAGGCTACGATGTCGGCCAGGATCGAGGCGTAGCTCGTGTTGCTGGGAAAGTAGGCGAAGAAGCTGGGGTGGTTCCAGTGGGTGATGCCGGGCAGCACTTCCCTGTCGAGAGCCGAGAGCGCTTGATCAAGACGTCCGCCCTGCTTCGGAGGATGGGCAGGAAAGGCTGCGCGGATTTCTCCAGGTTGAACCTGGCTCATGACGGGTCGACTGGCGAGCCCCTCGCGATAATCCGCGACCCAATCAATGAGCTGATAGCCCAAACGGCGAAACTCGTTGGCGTCCATGGGGTTCTCCAGACTGCAGTCTGAGGCGGGAAGCAAATTCCGATAGCGTTAGGGTCGGAGTTAGCTTTGAAATTTGCAGAAAAACCAGGGCAGCCGCTGCGTCCAAAAGCAGCGCCGCCGTTTGCGGAGAGGCTCGCTCAATTCACATCTCAGTCAACGAAGACAAACTGTTACGCTGTTGTCTTATACTCAGGCGATGGTGATCCGTGAAAATAGTTCCCGCGAAAAGGGACGAGAATGACGATCCATACGTCATCGTCTTCAACGTGATGGCGAAGGGAAACGAGGTGCAGGCATGATCCCGAAAAAGGTCTTTCTCACGCACGGGGCCGGCCGCCACCGCGAGAAGCTGCAATCGTTCGAGCTTGCGCTTCGAGACGCCGGCATCGCCATGCTCAATCTCGTAAGCGTCTCAAGCATTGTTCCGCCCGGCTGCAAAGTGGTGGCAAAGGAAAAAGGCCTCCCCGAACTCTCGCCGGGACAGATCACGTTCGCTGTCCTCGCCCGGATCGACAGCTGCGAACCGCACCGCTTGATGGCCGCCTCCATCGGCATCGCATTGCCGAGCGACAAGGCCACTTACGGGTACATTTCGGAGCATCATTCCTACGGGCAAACCGACCAGGTTGCAGGCGACTACGCCGAGGATTTGGCAGCCACCATGCTCGCCACAACCATGGGGCTGGAGTTCGATCCCGATGCGGCGTGGGACCAGAAGCGGCAGCTTTTCACGATGAGCGAGCTTATCGTCAGGACGACGAACGTCACGCAATCGGCGACGGGAGATAAGAACGGCTTGTGGACGACGGTCGTTGCCGCCGCGGTGTTCGTGCCGTAGCAGTCTCGCTCAAACGAGCGTGCAACCGGCAAGCTTGAGCCCCTCTATAAGATAATCAATCCATTTCCTATCCAGGAACGGGAGCCAGTTGAGCTTCGTAATCGAAAACTGAACAGGCGCCCCGTTTTCGAGCACTTTTCCGATGCGGCCGCTCCGGGCCAGGCTCGCGATGCGGATCGCGTTCGCGTACCAGTAGCCTGGGCGAACATGAAGGGCGCGTTCGGCAAATTCAACGGCCTTCGCCCAATCGCCCTGCATGTGAAAGGCAACCGCCAATTCTCCAAGGAACACGAAGCGAAATGGGTCATAGGGATTGAGGCGAAGCGAAAGCAAAAGAGGCGCCACCGCTTCCCGCGCCTGCCCCGCGAAGATATAGCTGGTGCCGAGGCAAGCGTGCGCCGCCGCAAGGCTGGGATTCAGGGCAATCGCATTGTGATAGTCAACCCGGGCCTCCTCAGGCTGGCCCATCATCATCTGAGCAAGGCCGATAAGAAAATTAGCCCGCGCATCACGCTCATCGATCAGCGCCGCCTCCCGCGCAAACGTCTTGGCAATGCGCAAGCCTGCGGGATCGCTTTGGCTTGTCCAAATATCCCAGAAATGCCACCACGCGAGGTGTATCCGGGCTTCGCCGGAGCCGGGGTCGCGGCGTAGCGCTTCCTCGAAGAACCCGCGCGCGAGGGGGGCATCGTCCTTGGTGAACCGATAGAGGTGCCAGATGCCGCGGCGAATAAGCTCCCAGGAATCCAGGTCCTTGACTTCGCGCGTCCGCAGCTGGGTTTGCTCCGCCCGTTCGACCTCCGAATCGAGAAGGCTGACGATGCTGGCGCTGATTTCATCCTGGGTGTCGAGGAACTTGTCGAAGCCGATTTGGGATTTGTGGCTCCAGAGGTTCTGCCCGTTCGCGGCCTCGATCAAATTGACTGTAAGCCGGAAATCCTTGGTCGCCGGGCGAACGCTGCCAGTCACGAGATACCGCGCGCCCAAGGCGCGGCCAATCGAGGCCGTGTCGAGTGCCTGGTTCTTGAAGATAAAGCTCGAGCACCGCGAAATAACCGGAAACCAGCGTATATTCGAGAGACCGTTGACGAGATCTTCGGCAAATCCCTCCCCCAGATAGTCGCTATCGCTCCCCCCTCCCAAAGTATCGAATGGCAGAACCGCGAGCGCTGGCTTGCCGTGAAAGCCGGGCACGGGCTTCGACACGTCAACGCCGGTCGAAAGATGTTGCGGCGCGCTTGGACCGGAGGCGGCTATGATATCTGCCGTAAAGGCGGAGATGGGCGTCGGGATATTCTTCAGCCGCTGCACGCCGAGAGCGCTGAACCGGAGATCGACCTTGCCGAGGACGTGCCGGAACACCTCATCCGAAACAACAAGATGGCCGGGACGGCAGAGCTGCTCCAAACGGGCCGCGATGTTCACCTCGTCGCCGAAAAGGTTGCTGCTGCTGGCGATAACGTCGCCCATGTGGATGCCGATGCGGTAGCGAATACGCTTTTCCTCCGCCAACTCGACGTTAAGGGCTTCGATAGCGCGCTGGCACTCTACGGTACATCGAACAGCCTCGACCGGGCTTGCAAACTCCGCCATCCAGGAGTCGCCCGCGACGCCGAACATGCGGCCGCCCCCCGCTGCGACGATGTCGTCGAGCACCTGGCGATAGGCGAGAAGCTGCGACAGGGTCAACTCGTCATCCGCTCCCATAAGCCGACAGAAACCGGCCACATCGGCAGCAAGAATCGTCACCAGGCGGCGCTTGAACCGGGTCGAGAGCTTACTGACGTTGCTCATAGCGCGTTACTACCATGCTTCTCCGTTAGAGGTAGAGCCCGACGATCAATCGGTTGCGGGGAAAGGCAGCAAATGACTAGAAAGAAATAAGCGCCATGTGTGCAATAGAAAGGGCGAACGTATGCAGGCTGCACAAGAAAGAATAGTACGAATTTAGGTAATCTTGTCCAGGGAAAATTGCTAGGAGCGCGGAGGACAACGTCCGCACGAAAGATTTCTACTCCGGGGACTCGCCCGGTCCAATCGCGCGCTTTCGGATCAGCGCTCTGCGGTGCGCAACAGCTAGTGTGAGTTGACGCAACTTTGTTGAAAGCTTTCCGTGGTGAGAGGCTTCCACTTGAGCCGGACGCCCGCACCCGCAATGTGATCCTCGGCGGGAAGAAACGAAACGCCGGCATCTTCCAACGCCGCCACTACATCCCTCAAGGTCCGAGGATACGGCTTCACTTGCCCGAGCTCGAAATCGGCGATGGTTTTACGAGCTACCTTCGCGCGGCCGGCCAACTCCTGCTGAGACCAATCCAGCAATGCCCTGGCCGCCCGGCATTGTTCCGAAGAAATAGACATACTCCGAATGCCTTTGGATACGCACTAACCGACACGCAATATTCAACTCAACCAGTCTTATCCGGCCTGGAGCAAAACGCGCAGACCTGCAAGATTTGACTGCCTCGTTACGCTTAAAGCAGAGACACACTTTTTATATAATTGCGAACATCTATGCAAGTGCGATTGCCTAGGATTGTAAGCGAAAAGCTAACGGTCTACGCGGCCGAGAACTCCTTGCCGGCCTCTTGCCGCACCGCGTTCTCTTAGGCTTACGCCGTCGAAGCAAAGCACACAAAATGAGCAGCCCCACTCATTATCAGTGCAGCATGTTGTATGTCAAACAAGTTACATTCTGTATATCTTAAATCAAAAAGCGATACACTACGGATTTGCTGTATTCCTATGAAATACTTCTGTTGCTGTTTTGCATCTATGCTCCTGTTATCCATGTATTAAATCAAAATTTAGATTGCGCAAAGCTTATCTTTCTTGAATATCCAAGGGAAGCCGCAGTTGTTAGCGAGGCAAATTCCTCAAGAGTGCAACTACTCGTCGGCCGAGAGTAGCGATCAGTTTGGTGCAATCAAGGATTGTTTTTTTAATATCATGCATCTTCTGGTCGGGTAGTGGATTTATTGAGTGGGATGTAAGATTATGAATACGGGGAATTCCAAGACCGCGCTCAGCGCAGCGCACGTAGCGCTCTTGGCTGGCGTCAGCGCCGCCGCTCTCTTTGCCGCAGGTTCGGCAAACGCATATGAAGGTACCGCGCCACAGACTTTCATCAACGGTGGAGATTATCAGCAGGACGGGGGCAATAATCCCCGCGGTTCCCAAGTTGCACCGACAACAATTCCCGGGATCACTCCCGTCACCGGGCAACCTCAGGTCCTTGTGAATTCGATAAGTGGATTGCCGGGTACGGCGGCGAACGTGAATTCGAATGGCACTGCCGTAGCGGGCTATAACTGGATCGCGGCTACCTACCTGAATGATAAGAGTATTGGCATAATTGGCATGGGGCCAGAATGCCACTGGCCAGTTTGAAGGTGTTGCGGGCGCCGGTGCGGGCACTGGCAACAACTTCTATGTTCTTGGCAGCAACGGCCAGCCTGTTCTCGGATCGACAGTGATAGGAGTAATCGGCGGTGCACCCCCTGCATCCGTTGTGAGCGCTTGCGGTGGCTATATTGGCGGCGGCACCAGCGCAACGGCTGGCACGTCCGCTTGCCAGGCCGCACTCAGGACCGCCGGCGGTTCTAGCGCCGCCGGATGGACAGTCGTTCAGGGCAACGCTACCGATCCGGCGCTGGCCGCCCCCACAAACCAGACCTATGTTCCGGCGACACAGGCGCGTGTATTTCAAGCTAGCAACGGCTCGGCCACAACAACTTCTGTTCCTGGCGGAGCAGTATATTCCAGCAACGCCGGCACCGCAGGGCAAACCACAGCCATAGGAGCAGGAGGTCTTACGACGACCGATATCGGTACTAAGGACAGCAGCGCACTCACTCCTGGAAAGCTGACGTTGTCCTACGGTGCGAATTCCGCTGTCGGTATCACCCTGGACGCAACCAAGGACCCCATCTTAACGGTTACGAACGGCACACCCGCTGGCACGACAACCATCAATAACGGCGCCGTATCGGCTGGGACGTCTGTGACGGTCGGGACCACCGCGGCTAATCGGACAGTGATAACGGGTGGTACCGCCACCTTTACAAACACCACCGGCCCCAATCCAGTTATAACAATTCAAGGAAACGGAACCGGCGATGCGCTCAAAGTCCTGGGCGGCGGCATCTTTGACGCCGGCGGTGCAACGATTGCTGGCGGGTCGGCAACCCCTGTCCAAATTACCCCAACGGGGCAGGTGACGATCAATAACGCATCCACGGGTCCCGGCACGTCTTCAGCCTTGAACGTCAAGGGCGACATTACGGGAAATAACGTTTGGGCCACCAATAATGTCAACGCCGGTCACAACGTCAATGTTGGAAACCAGCTCGCTGTCAGCGGCCAATCCTATCTCAACGGCGGCGCGACGATCTCCAATAACCTGACCGTTAGCGGTCCCACCAATGGCGGCTCGCCCACAACCATCGACATGGGCGGCAATCGCGTTCAGGACGTCGGAACGCCAATCTTTGGCACAGACGCAGCCAACAAAGCCTATGTGGACCGCGGTCTGAACAAAGCCTACGAGGGCACGGCCATCGCGCTTGCCATCTCTCAGCCGATCATCGGACCAAACCAGACCTTCGCAATCCGCGCCGGCTGGGGCAACTATGAAAGCGAAAATGCATTTGGCATCAGCGCGGCGGGCATTATCGGACGCGATTGGCTCTGGAGTGGCTCGACAGTTGCTCTCGATGGCGGCGTTGGCTGGGGCTCCAACAATGCCGTTGCCGCAAAAGCTGGCGTTACGCTTGCGTTTGGTCCCAGCGTCGCCGCATATGCCCCTTTGAAGTAGCAAGCCTTGAACATGGGGGGAGCGGCAACTTCCCCTGATGCCTCTCTCTCTCCACATATCCATGATAGCCTTCGCGGATGTAGGTACCCTGCCCCATCCGGTGCCTTATTCGCAAAGCTTAGCCTGATCATGAGGTTACCTCGTCGAGAATGGCGGATGGGTTGCCAGTCATCGAGGCAACCCCTTCTCCACCCAAGGGCTCAATTTCTAAGGGCTAGATGATGCGTTCGTTTGCTTTGCGGTCCCTCACTTGCGTTGCTTTCGCCTTCGTCTCCGGCGCGGCGCTCGCCGAGAGCAGGCCGGCGCCGGCGAAGCCAGCCGCGCAAGCGCCGCAAGCGAAGCAAGAGCTGAAAATGGAGACTGTTCAGCTCGTCGCCCTGATCAAATCAACGATCATGGCTCTCCAGCACGCCAACCAGACGGGGAACTATTCCGTGCTACGCGATCTCGGCTCGCCTGTATTTCGCGAGCGCTTCGATCAGGCGCAACTCACCGCCATTTTTTCGAACTTGCGCAGCCGCGGCGTCAATCTGAGCCCGGTTCTCTTCCTTGCGCCAAACCTCACCAAGCAGCCAGAGATGACGCAGGGAAACGAGCTTCACCTCGTGGGCAACTTCCCGACGCAGCCGCTCCAAATTCAGTTCGAGATGCTGTTTCTTCAGATTGATGGCGTCTGGCGTATCAATGGCTTTTCTGTTGATGCTGTCGCGCAACAAGCCTCCGCCATGTCGCCTGCTCCAGCGGCAAGCGCACCCCCAACAGCCTTAAGCTTACGCCCGTCAGGCATTCCGCCCGTCGGGCAAGTTCAACCTGCAAAGCGCGGTTCAAAGTCAGAAAAGAAGCTTGAGACCATTAGTCAATAGCAAGATGCTTGCGCCGAAAGCTGATCGCTTCCGGCGCAACCGATTTGCCAGACCAACAGGCTGCAGAAACGATGTGGCCCATGGTTCGACAAGCTCACCATGAGGAAAGGACTCGATCATCCTGAGGCTGTCGAAGCCCTCATCCTGAGCTTCTCGAAGCCTCATGAGCTTGTCGAAGGCCTCATCCTGAGCTTGTCGAAGAACCTCATCCTTGTCGAAGCCCTCATCCTGAGCCTGTCGAAGGATGAAGCCATGTTTTCAAGCTTCTTCAGCTCCTGCTAGGTCCTGATCACGTCCACGATCTCGCGGGTGGCGGGATCGACCACCAGGATCACATCGTCGAGCACCACGATCTTATAGCCCTGAAACACCGGATCGATCTGCACGACCCGCGCGGGCGCATCGTAAAATTCGATGGTGTTTGGAATTCGGGCCCCGACCCGGACCGGGAAATCCACATCGGCGCGGTGATAGCGATGGATTGCGCTGTCGCCAACCAGGATGCCATAAATCCGGGTCTTTTGTTCGCGCGAAATGGTTGCGAAACGCTCGCGTCCGCCACCTTCCCGGCCTACGCGCTCATTCCCGCGCGCCCCGCCGAGTTCCGTTTCACGCCCTCGGGTTTCCGCGCCCTGAAAGTCACGGTTCTCACGCTCGGTTCTCGCGCTTCGCTCACCTTTGCCTTGCTCGGCATTGCGCTCAACTCCGCCTTCGCGCGCCCCTTGATTTTCGGTCCGGTTACGCTCCGCTTGCTGGCCGTGCTCCTGGTTGCGGTTCTGCTCCGCAGACTGCTCTTGATGAGAGCCGCCTTCGCCGCGCTGCTGCGCTGTGCGCCCCCTTTTGAGCGCCGCCTTGCTCATGCTCCGTCGCAGACTGGCCTTTTTGACTTCCGGAATGATCGCCTTGCTCTGCGGACTTGCCTTGATGGTGCATAGAACCACCACCCTGACCCTGCTCCGCATGCGAAGCCCCGCTGCCTTGGGCGCCACGCTCTCCCTGCTGCGCGCCGTGCTCGCCTTTAGCGCCGCTCTCGCCTTGAGCGGACCGTCCGGATTCGCCGCCGCGTCCGCCCATCGAATGCTCGGAACCCGAAGCTCCGCCGCCTTGCCGCTCACTGGTTTGCGCTTGCGCCAGTGAGATCGCCGCCAGAAGCGAGATCGCCGATACTCCGTATTTGAAACTCGTCTTCATGCTCTCCTCCAGATGTATTGTTTCTTAACAACTAAAGGAGTTCCATATCGTTCCAACTTTCCTTGGGTAGACATAGTCCGGATCTCAAAGCTCCAGGTCTATCTATCCGAATCTACTGACTGGGCAGGGCTCTCTCGATGTAACTGCGAGAAGCAAACATTTTGCAGTCAAACTGCTCTTTCAGATCTCCTCGGAGGCTCTTGTATTCCCCGCGGATCTCAGCGCTTCCGGCGCCGCGCTGCACACAGCTGCCCATGTACGCGGTTGAATCACTTGCACTTGGTCATGCAGCGAAAAGTAAGCGCTGCATGAGATCGCAGCCTTGGTGCATTCGCTAGTCGCGGTGTAGTGGTCCGTTCTCGGAAGTCGCGCCCGACTGCGCCGTTAGCCATCGAACCGACTTTAGGCTCCGCCGATCGCGATCCCGGCGCCGAGCACAATGAGGCCGCCCAGCACGATCTGGAAGACCGCCTGCAAGAACGGGGTATCCATGTAGCGCGAGCGGATATAGGCGATGGCCCAAAGCTCGATCAAAACGATGACGCTGGCGATCCCGGTCGCGATCCAGAACGCATTCGGCCAAGCATCCGGCACGAGATAGGGCATGGTGTGGCCCAGCCCGCCAACCGTCGTCATCAAGCCGCAAATACCGCCGCGCAGCAGGGGAGAACCGCGCCCCGTCAGCGAGCCGTCGTCGGACAGCGCCTCCGCGAAGCCCATGCTGATGCCCGCGCCAATCGAT
>CAVRSS010000043.1:0-11157 GCA_963723755.1 uncultured Alphaproteobacteria bacterium
AAAGCTTCCCGCCCCGGCTGCGCTATAGCGGCGCGTCTCTCGGCTACCAGCTCGCGTCCATCATCGCAGGCGGTCCGGCGCCGCTGGTCGCCACGGCGCTTTTTGCGCGCTACAACTCGGGCTCCATCGCTGGTACATCCTGGCCTGCTCATTTATCAGCCTTGCCGCCGCCGCTCTCCTGAAGGACTACACGAACAAGGACATCTCCAAAGACTCCGACACGCAGTTGAAGGCGAGCGCATTCCAGGCCGCGGCGGAATGAGACTGAGAAAGAGGCCGCAGGCGCCGGACGATGCCCGCTTTGCCCTGTCGATCTGCTGCTTTGGCGCGGGAAAGTCCGCCTGCTGTCCAGCCAACTCTCACAAACTCGCCAGCGAATGGGCGGCATTGCACGGTCCGGCAGATCAAGCGCTCACTCCCCCGCTTTGGGTCGAGAGCGAAGATGGCTGAGGAATCCCAGTAGCCCGCACTAACCCCGGAACCGGAAATCCCTGCTGCCGCAGCTTCGGTACAATTATAGCGACATGAAGCGGCGCATCCCGGCCAGCGCGCCCCCGAGAGCAAGAACAACGAAGCTGAGCAAGCCCGTACCGGGAATGGCGCCGGGAACGGCGACGACCGAAACCTCGCCGATAACTGGTCCATATGCCCCCGAAGAGTCATTGCTTACGAAGGACAGTGTGGTGGGGCCGGCCGTCGTGAAGCTGACCGTCTCCAACACATAGTTCATGTTCGAGTGGATGTTGCTCCCGGTCGTAAATTGGAACGGCACATTGGTTTGATCGCCGACTGAGACCAATAAGTTCTTAAGCGGATCGCCACCGTCCGGATTGCCAGACAGATAGAAGCTCAAATTGTAGGACCCCGGCGCCAACGCCAGGCTCTGCTGTATCCCGCCTAGGCTATTGCCGTCGAGATCCACGCTGCCGTTGCCCAAAGGAGCCTGCCAGTAACCGCCAATGAGATCGACGGTGCCGCTGGTGACGGTCCATGGCCCGAAGGAAGTCCCTCCGTAGAAGGTCGTGAAGCTGGAGCCGCCGTACGGAGTGTCGAAGTTTCCGTCGGAGACGAGATTGACGGCGTGCGCTGTTATCGGCGCTGCAATCGTCACTATGGCGACAAGCAACGACGCTGAAAGCTTCAAGATAGAGCTTTTGCTTTTCATCGCATTTCTCCACATCGAGTTCTTTAAAAAGGATGACGGTACAAATGAGCTATAGGATCGTTGCAAATGATGCTTCGAGGCTTTTAGTCCTATCCAACACAAAGAACGTCCGCAATTGGAATTTCATCGCTGTGGCTAAAGTGCTATCTAGTTACGGCAAAGCCGGGGGAACGAACGGAATAATTTCTATTAAATCCAGCGTATATTGAAGATACACAACTAATTAGTGCATGTTTAACGAGACAACAACCACAGATCGATTGACAAACTGCTCAATTGTTTCGGGGATGTCTATGGCGGGTTCTGCAGCTGCGGATTAAGGTTTGCGACTCGTCATCTTGTGAGGACCTGCGGCGCGTCCTGCGTCGCAACCCCTCTCGCAGGCATCCCAGCCGGACGCCTTCTAGGATCGCATGGGAAGTAGCGCTCCGTTGGCATGTACCAGACTTGATCGGGCTGAAACTTCTCGATCCATTGCCAGTCGAACCCGCAAAATTGATGATGTAGCCAGATCGCCCGTCCTCCGCTTGCTGCGATCATTGGAGCGAAGTGGGCTGCCGTAAAGGAATTGCCCAGGACGAGAATGACCGGCCCGCTTCGTCCCTCACCGGCCAGTTCAAAGACCTCTGGTGTGGCCGAGTAGTCCACACGCTGGAACCCGCCCAGCTTCAAGGGATGGTCAACTTCACTGACGTAGGCCGAGACTCCCAACATCCGAGCCAGATCTCCGCCCTGGAGCTTGGTCTCGGGGCCTATTGCGGTTGAGGGGTCGAGATGCCAGCCCACAAGGCCGGCTTCTGCTGCAATCGCGTTGAAGGCGGCAAGGGCACCGCTCGCATTCCAGTGCGTATTATGCTGGAGATACGTGTCGCCGTGGGCGCGCGCTTCACGTAAAACAGGGCGAAGATCGACAGCGGTGATGTTGCGGTTTCTTAGGAGCGATAGCTGAAGATCATACTCTGTCTGTCTGCCCGGCCGAGGCCACCCGTTAATCTTATCCGAATAGACGGTTGCCGAGTTCGGGGGAGACGCAACGATCAATTTGCTGCCATTGGAGCTGAGCAAGGCTTCCATGTCTGCGAGCATGCTTACGGTATGCTCTATCTCAGCGCTTCGAATGATCCGCCCGGAACTTTGTTCCAGCATAGAGTTGCCGCGATAGAACATCCAGCCGTCGGCGCCTCGAAAGACGCTCGCGTTTCCGGTCACATTGGAGGTCGCCTGGTTGATCCAGGCATGAAGCCGGATGACGGGGCCTCGAAAACCAAAATGATCCTTCAGATACGCGTCGAAGCGGGCGAACCAATCCTTCGTCTCCTTGCGACTCCTCGGGATAGCCGGTAGCGAAGCGAGTTGTCTCCCTTCTTCAAGCGATATGGTTGTGCTGGAAGTCGACAGATGCACGACGCCAGGCGCGAGAATAAGGCCTGCCATCAAGATCAACCAGAACCGGCGAAATGGAAGGAGCATGGCGTCAGAACCTGAAATAAAGGAATGGGCTATAGCTGCCAGCGCCTACCCAGACGATTGCGAGCGCGAAAAGGGCGAAGGTCCATGAGGCTTCGGCCAGGGCCAATTTCGGTCTCGACCACCCCCGAAGAAAAACGAAACGGGGAAGGATCGCGAACAGAACGCCGAACAGAAGAGAGGAAAAGATCAGAGGTTGCCAGGCGGCCTCGACCTCGAATCCCGGCTCGCTCGCTCCATTGAAGCCCAACATGCCGTGATACATTGCGACCGCAGACGCTAGGTCTGTCGCCCTGAACAGAACCCAGCCAAACATGACGACCGCCATGGCGTAGAGCCAGCGAACCGGGCTCGGCAAGACCTGCAGAACCCTGCCCAAGCCCGCCCTCTCGATCACCAGGAACAGGCCGTGCCAAACGCCCCACAGAATGAAAGTCCAGTTCGCGCCGTGCCATAAACCGCACAGCAGGAACACCGTTATAAGGTTGCGATAGGTTTCGGCGACGGTTCCCTTGTTGCCGCCAAGCGGAATATAGAGGTAATCGCGCAGCCAGCTTGACAGCGATATATGCCAGCGCTGCCAGAACTCCGTGATCGACAAAGACGTGTACGGTAATCGGAAGTTTCGCGGGAATGTCAAGCCGAGGCACACGCCCAAACCCGAAGCCATGTTCGAGTAACCGGCGAAGTCGAAATAGATCTGGATCGTGTAGGCAAGTACGCCGCTCCACGCCGCGCCCGCAGATGGAGCATCCGTCTTGTCGAACACAGCCTCGACCAGAGGCGCGATCTGGTCGGCAATCAGAACTTTCTGCGCAAGTCCTACAGCAAAAACTTTGGCGCCCACGGCCGCTCGCCCCAGTGTATGATGGCGGAGATGGAAACGCTTCGCTATTGTTTTGTAGCGAACAATCGGTCCGGCGACCAATTGCGGAAACAAGGATATATAGAGAGCAACGGTGACCGGATCGCGTTCAGCGCGAAAACGACGGCGGTAGACGTCGACGAGATATGAAATGCAGTGGAAGGTGAAGAAAGAAATGCCCAACGGCAAGTGGACCTTGGGAACAGGAATTGTCACGCCCGCGACCCCAAACAGCAAGGCCAGGTTGCCGACCACAAAGGCGGAATATTTGCAAATGCCAAGTATCAACAAATTGATACCGATGGCCCATGCTAAAGCATGTTTTCGTGCAAGTCCCTCCCATTGATCCATCTTGTAGGCTAAGACTGCATTAAACGCGATGGCAGCAATCAACAGGAAAACCAAAGTCCCTTCGCCCCACGCATAGAAGATAAGTGAAAATACCAGCAGAACGACATTTTTGTATTTGATGCTGCCGACTGAAAAGTACACCACCATGAACAATGGCAGAAAATAGAATAGGAAGGTAACGGATGAGAATACCATGTATGGTGCCATCTAACGGTTGACTGTACACGACCTAGACCAACTATTCGTCATCCGTAGGGTCAGGTCCCGAGATTAACAACTTTTTTCAGGTGACTGAGACAATGCCGCAATTGCAACTTTGACTGCGACACCGACTCCAAAAATCACATCGGCAAAACCGCCGGTCTCTACGAAGCGACATGCCGTAAGCGGCTGGGCCAGAGCACTGGGAACCCTAATCCTTCCTCAAACGCGTTCCCTCAGCTATGCTCCCCTCGCGATGAAAAGGGCGCAAAGCCCATGCACGTCAAATCGCTGACCATTGGAATGAATAAGAGCGGCAAGGCCGGTAAGCCAAAACGCTGGTCGCTGGCGCGATCTCGGGTCCCCGGTCGCTATTGAAACGATTATTGTCGAACCGTCTCGATGCTGTCCTTGTGAACGACCAGCGAACTTGTTTTATCCGCGCTCGGCAGTCGGAAGGCTTCAGGCAAAGCCTTCCCAAAATCATTTACGAGCGCTAAGGCGCCAGCGCGATTCAAGTGATCGTTGTTGAAGTATCTCAGGTCGCGATCTTTAATTGCGTAGCAGTTGGCGCTATCGCAAAGCGTTTCGAACGGGCTGAACAGAAATACGTTTAAATGGCGTTCAGCCAGCGAGCGCAGCGTTGCGTTGATGAAGAACTGACGGCGCTCCGCCTCTTGCCGGGTGACGGAGCCGCATTCGGTGAAGCCGATCGTTTTTGAGAGGGCAAAGCATCGCGCTGGGGAAAACTGCATTTCAGGAACCTGACCCATCAACACAACCTTGATGCCAGCGGCTGTCAAGGTTGAGACAGTCTCTTCGATGGCATGCGCAAATGTCCGTCTGCTCGCCTCCCTTGTCGTGACGGCGCTATCATCAACAAGATACAGGCTTGGCTTTGTGTCGCGGCCGTAGGGGGATTCCTCGATTTGAGTCCACCGGGAAGCCATGACGACGATCTTTGGCTTCAACCTCAAGATCTCATCCATGGCGTATTGGTTGTTCTTGGAGCAGCCAGGGTTGGAGTTCTGGCCTGACTTTGTGATCAGCCGGGTGTTCGGGACCGGAACGCATCCTCTGTCAATGTATGCCGTTCCTCCACCATAGGTTTGAGAAATAAGCCGCAGATAATGCGCCGCATGTGAATCTCCCCACAGGGCGAGATCCGCCGAGCCATTCCCAAACTCGCACTCAAGGAAGCCCGGCCGGACCTCGCTCTTGACGACGCATAATTTGGGATCTGCCCAATCAGGTTCGCCCATGGTGCTCAAAATCTCGGGAGAGAAGCGCCTGAATGCTCCCTTCGATTCCTGAAAGAAACTACCGGAAGCGATAAGCAGTGCGGTTACCAGGAATGCAGCCTGCGCCGAGCGGTTGAGGACAGGAACCAAGAACCACTGGCGCTTTGCGAGCAACTCGGATGACCATGCCGATCGCCTCCGGAAAGGGCGCTCGATGAACCGCCAGGATATGAAGGCAGCGAAAAAGGCGATGAGAACGCATAGGGAAGTTTCGAAAGCCGTTAGTTGCCGCACCAGTGCATAGTTGGCAAAAGCGAAAATCGGCCAATGCCACAGATAAAGCGAATAGGAGATCAGCCCGATGAATGCGACCGGCGCCCACGAAAGAAAAGCAGCGATGCCGGTCAGTCTGGAGCCGGTGGCATGGATCAAGAGTGCACAGCCCAACACCGGCACAAGGGCCGCAAGACCTGGAAATGCCGTTTCCTTATCGTAAAGGAAAAGCGGAGCGATCATCAGCACGAGGCCTGCCGCGGACAAAATCTCAGCGAATGCTCTGCTGGCGACGCGAGGGATGAAATTCATAGCCAGCAAAGCTCCTGCGAGAAGCTCCCAGCCACGAGACGGAAGATGAAAGAAGGCGCTTCTGGGCCAGACATGAACGAGCAGTTCCGCCGCAATCAGCGACACGACGGCGAGCCCAATCACTGCCAGTTTGACTTTCCTCTCCGGAAGAAAGCGCAGCATCAACACAAGAAGGGTTGGCCATATCAGGTAGAATTGCTCCTCGACCGAAAGTGACCACATGTGGAGAAGCGGATTCTCCTGCAAGGACTGGTCGAAATAGCCGGGTGTTGCAGCCAGCCTGAAGTTGCTGCCGAAAAGCATCGTATAGATGGTTATCTTTCCGTACTCTATGAGCTCTGCTGGCAGGAACAGCAAAAATGCAGCGACGGTCGTGACAGAAGTCATCGCCAGGAGGGCTGGCAGGATGCGGCGGGCGCGTCTTGCATAGAACCTCATATAAGTGAAATTGCCTTCTTTGTTCTCCCTTAAGATAATCGAAGTTATCAAGTATCCAGAAATGACGAAGAAAATGTCGACGCCGACATAACCGCCTGGAAAAGTCGAGCCCCAGGCATGAAATAAAATAACCAAGATGATCGCGATGGCGCGCATGCCATCGATTTCCGGACGGTAGGACAGCATCCCGTTTCCTAGGTTGCAGGCATCTGAGCGCAGGTGCTGGGCCTTAACGCTATCGAGTGCCACTCACCCACAATGGGGGCGAGATTTTGTCCGGCCCCTGTCCGTTCCCCAGGTCAACTCGCTTAGCACGCAGGATAGTGGCCGTGCAGCAACGCAACAGCAGGCAGGTCCGGGCGCGCCGAAAACCGGCGGGCCGCAATGACGGCTTCTCAGAAGCTCAAGGCGGCCCGGCAATAGGAAGGAATGCCAGAGGCTGACAAACGACAACTCGGCCGCGCCGCACACAAAGAGGCCGCGCGGCGGCTCGTTCAGATCTGCGATTGCAGAAAGTCGCGGATGGTCGATCTCGCCACGTTCCGGGCGACGAAGGTATCCCCAATTCCACGGAAGAGAACGAGCGTCATCTCGCCGTCCTTGACTTTCTTGTCCTGCTCCATGAAGGACATCAGCTCGTCGAGGCCCGGCGCGCGGCCCACCTGCTTGCGGAGGTCGGCGAAACTCACCGGCAGGCCGTAGTCGCCGAGGTGCGTCTTCAATCGGGAGGCAACCTGCGATCCGCAGAAGCCCTGCTTGAAGGAGAACTCGCCCGCGAGCACCATGCCGAGCGCAATCGCCTCGCCATGCAACACCTCGCCCGAATAGCCGGCCCAGGCCTCGATCGCATGGCCGAAGGTGTGCCCGAGATTTAAGAGCGCGCGGTCGCCTGCCTCGCGCTCGTCGCGGGACACGATTTCCGCCTTCATCTGGCAGCTTGTCTCGATGGCATAGGCCAGATCATCGCGTTCCTGATCGAACACCGCGTCGGCATTCTGTTCGAGCCAGCGGAAGAAGACGGCATCGCCGAGCGCGCCATATTTCACGACCTCGGCATAGCCCGACTTGAATTCGCGCTTCGGCAAGGTCTTGAGCGTGTCGAGGTCGGTCAGCACGAGCGACGGCTGATGAAAGGCACCGACCAGATTCTTGCCGTGGGATGTGTCGACGCCCGTCTTCCCGCCGACGGAAGAATTGACCTGCGAAAGCAGCGTCGTCGGCACCTGAACGAGCCTAACACCGCGCTTGACGCTGGCGGCCGCAAAGCCGGCCAGATCGCCGAGCACCCCACCGCCGACTGCGATCACAGCGTGGTTGCGCTCGATGCCGAGATCGAGAAGAGCGGTGCACACGCGCTCAAGCTCGGGAAAGCTCTTAGAGGTCTCGCCGGAGGGAACATAGACGGGCGCGCCCAGAAGCGAACTCTTCGCAGACAAGCCGCGTTCGATCACCTCGGCATAGGCTCGCACCGAATTGTCCGCCACGATGGCAAAGCGCGCGTCGGGCAATGCTTGCGCAAGATGATCGGGAGCAGAGGCCAGAAGGCCGCTCCCTATGAGAATGGGGTAGCTCCGGTCCCCGAGTTTGACATCTACACGAGCAGCCACATTCGCCGTCATGATCCCTCCTGTTCTTGTTGTGTCGGCGCCCCGGCCTGTTCCTGCGATGCAAGATACGAAGACAGAAGCGCAAGGATTTCATCCACGACCGCCTCGTGCGGCGCGTCACGGCTTTCAACTTTCAGATGGGCCTCAGCATAATGAGGCTGGCGCTCGAAGAGAAGCCGTTCGAGAACCTCTCTCGGATTATCGGTTTTGAGAAGCGGGCGATTGTCGCGGCGCAAGACACGCTGCAGCAGAAGTTCCACCGGGGCGTGAAGCCAGATCGAGATGCCGCTCCCGGCGATTGCCGCGCGCGTCTGCTGTGAGACTACAGCCCCTCCCCCGGTCGAAAGCACTTGCTGGCCGCCCTGGAGGATACGCCGGATCACGCGTTCTTCCCCTTCGCGGAAATAGGGCTCACCGTGCACCGTGAACACGTCCTGGATCGTCATTCCCGCGGCCTGCTCGATTTCGGCATCCGCATCGACAAAAGGCAGTTCGAGCGCCGTGGCGAGGCGGCGGCCTATTGAAGTCTTGCCCGACCCCATCATGCCGACAAGAATAACGCTGCGCTTCTTAAGCGCGCGTCGCACGGACCGCGCCAGAGGTCTGCTACCGCCGCTGTCGTTCTCCGCCGTCATCGCTGCACGCTTCAAGCTCGTATGGATCGCAATCCCCCAACTTATGCCTACATCCCGTCCTTGACAACGGGCGCGAAGAACGGCAGCCCATTTGAAAAGGAACCGGCCTGGAGGCCTTCATGCCGACACTTTTACGATTTTTGACAATCGTTGGCATTCTCGTCGGGTTGTTTTACGGCTCTATGTTCGTGCTCGCAAACTTCTTTGAGCCGCAACCACACGAAATGACAAAGTCGATCCGGGACGCAAAGATAAAATAGAATGGCGCGGCCTCAAGCTACCCCCGCTCAGACAGCAGACGAGGCCCCTATCGAGGCTTTCCTGCACATGATGCGGGCCGAGCGGGGCGCTTCTCCAAACACGATTTCAGCCTACGCCGCCGATTTGCGCGAGATATCCGCCTTCCTCGCCGCGCATCCCACAACGCTTCTTTCCTGCTCCCGTCAGAACCTTGAGACCTTCTTCGCGGATCGCGCCGAGAGCGGACTTGCAGCGACTTCGGCGGCCCGCAAGCTTTCCTGTCTCAAGCGCCTCATGCAATTTCTCGTCGCGGAAGGCCTGCGCGCCGACGATCCGGCCCGGCTCATCGATGGCGTGAAAGGGAGGCGAAGCCTGCCGGCGACATTGTCGATTGCCGAGGTGGACCTTCTTCTCGATGCGGCCCATGTTGCGCCCGCATCGACATCTCCGGGCGCGCAGCGGCGTGCCTTGCGTCTCGCCTGTCTGCTCGAACTCCTTTACGGAACCGGATTGCGCGTCTCGGAGCTTGTGGGCCTGCCTCGCAACGCGCTTCGCGGCGACCGGATGATGCTGACGATCAAGGGCAAGGGCGGCCGCGAACGCATCCTGCCGCTGAACCGGAAGGCGCGCGACATCCTCGACAAATGGCTCGAGGCGACCCTGCCCTCTTCGGGAAGCGCCGCCCCCGAGCCGAAATGGCTGTTTCCGTCCTGGGGGGAGGAAGGCCACCTGACGCGGCAAAAATTTGCGCGCGATCTCAAGGCGCTAGGGGCAGGGATCGGCATCGACGAGGAGCGGCTATCGCCTCACGTCCTTCGCCATGCGTTCGCAACCCACCTGCTCGACCGCGGCGTCGACCTGCGCGTCCTGCAGACACTGCTCGGGCACTCCGACATTTCGACGACACAGATTTATACGCACGTCATGGAAGAGCGGCTGCGCCAGACCGTGTTCGACTTTCACCCGTTGAGTGAACGCGCGGAACCGCAGGACGCCGAGTGACAGGGAGATCCTATCCGCTTTTGATGAACTCAAAAGCGGGCTCTAAGTTTTTGTTGTCGTGCGTCTTCACCGGAAAACCGCTTCGCACTTTTCCGGATGCACCCTTGCGAGGCCCGGATCTGCCGCTTACTGGCGTTGATCTGAAGTCAGAGCGCCGGTCCTCTGGCGGCCGTGGTTCTGGTGATTGCGGGCATTCGCAGCCTTGTTCACGATGTTGAAGAACTGCGCCTTACCGTAGTAACCGGAAAATCGCCCGACTTCGACGCCGTTATCCATCCAGACAAAAGTTGGCGTAAACGTAACCGGTTGATTGAGCCGGAACGACATCTTGCCGCCCATTTCCACGACCCATAGCGGAAAGACCTGTCCCGCGGGGCTCGCAGCATAAATCGGAAGAACTTCGCGCTTGAAGAGCTTGCATGTTCCGCAGGACGGCGATTTGAACATGACAAGATCCATTGCTCGCGCCCCCGCGGACGCAAAACCGAGAATAGCGATAACCGCCAAAAGAGATCGCAACGGGTAACGAAATGCAAGCATACTTCCCTCATAACCGAAACAAGCAAATCCACCAGATCATCTTGCCCGGCGCCAGCGCCGCAGGGTCATTGTGCCCTGATGCGCTTAATTTTCCTACTCACGCCAGCACTGCACCACAGGAATCTCGCAAAATTTAGACGCGCCTCCATCCTGTGCGGAATCCGCTACAGATCGAGCAGCAGAGTCCGAAGACAAAGGTCAGCGTCGAGAACGCGGCGGCGGCAAGCCAGGGCAGATCCTGAGGCAGGTCTCTGAAATTTGGTTGAGTTGCGATCAGAACGACGAGGGATGCACCCGAGAAAGTGGCCCATACGGCGAAGAGCCGGACAATCTTCGAGAAGAGGCGGACGAATGCGCCGCGGCGGCGCGAAGACTCCCATCCAAACAGGCTACCCGCTTCAATTTCGCTGCCATCGGAGAGTTTTGGAACGACATGTGCCGCGATGTAGCGCCTGATCTGCTTAACCGAATTGTCATTAATCGCGTAAATCCAGAACAAAAGCGTGGAGGCGAATGGAATGATAAGGAGTATGTGAGGATCCGGATTTTGCTGCTGCTGGTAGATTCCGGCGATTGCGGTGTTTGCGAGTATTGTCATGTATAGAACCGTATCACGCACGGTAATTCTTTGTGTCTGCTCATTTTTTAGCACAGCGTATTCGGCAAGAAGCGCCGCTCTGGCGAAGCTGTTATTTTCCCGCAGCTCCCTCGTGGCAGATTCTTCTGCGCTATCCCTAGCCTCGATTTCGCTATCTGTGCCTTGGTCAACCGGTTCCCGCGCCGGGACTTCGTCAGGCACGCTATCCTTTCAGCCCCAGCG
>CAVRSS010000044.1:0-6225 GCA_963723755.1 uncultured Alphaproteobacteria bacterium
TTGTTAGGGTGCCTAATCGTTTCGCAGGGGGTTTTTTCGTTCGAGAACCTCTCCCCCACGTCGCGTTGCCGCGCCTCCGTACCCGCGATCCCACCCATGCGGGCCGCGTTCCCCATGTCCGGCCGCCACCGGCATGTCGGCAAAGGCATGTCTCGACCATAGGGCGTAGTCTACCCCATCGCGTCCCCGCCATGGTCGCCTCGATCAGTTCACCCAGTCATCGCCGCTCCCAGACTGCCGCGGCGTCGGGCGTGCGGGGTGAAGCTCTGGCACTTCGGTGGGCAGGTGCATCGCGGTCAGGAGCTTCTTGGCGATGTCCTCGGTCTTGATGAGTGCGATCAGTCGGTTAAGTCTTGTCTGCCTCGCTCTCAGGCCGATTCTTCCAGATAAGCCCTTATCTGTTCGCCGATTTGCCCATCCGAGTAGGAGTTGACGCTAAGGGCGCTGGCGGTAGCAGGTTGCCGCGCATACGCCGCAGCCCTTGCAGGCCACGGGGATCACTTTCACTTTTCGCCCCTTCTCGCCTCGCACGATCTCCAGTGCCCCATAGGGGCAAAGCGCCACGCACAGTCCGCAGCCTCGGCACGCCTCTTCATCCACCAGGGTGGAGACAATCGGCTCGACCGACATGACCCCCTTGGAAAGCGGTATGGAAGCGCGCGCGGCAGCCCCCAGAGCCTGCGACACCGCTTCCCGAACGCTTGCCGGGTATGACGGGCTGGCTGTCCGCTCCCTTCACGGCATGACACTCCATGCATCCAGCAAGACTGAACGGCTTGCCGCGCACGCCTTCATGCACGGTCTCCTCGCGCTGATGCTTCATCATGCTCATGTGATTGCGGCGCATGAACTCGGTGGGCGCAACGCAATGCTCGCCCCTGCCCTTCGGCGGCTGCGGTACAAGATCTCCGGCATTGACCGGGGTGAACGCCACGGAGAACAAGAAAGCCATGATCGCCGCAAGTCTCAGCTGCCATGCCTCCGCCATCATCCCGAAAGGTCGCCTGCGACCTATTCGGGATCGTAACAGATGCCGCCATGAGATTTTTGCGATCCCGGATAAGCGCAAGGGCGCTTGCCGCGATGACGTAACGCGAGGCGATGGTGCCGAGCATTGGCGCTACTCCCCGAGGCCCATCTGAATATAACCCGTGGGGCAGACATCCTGGCAGATGTGGCACCCGATGCATTTGTTGTAATCGGTCTCGACATAGCGGCCAACCGCGCGCTCTTTCTTGGGGACGCGATCAATCGCTTTTTGCGGGCAGTAGACCAGGCATGCGTCGCACTCGAAGCAGAGCCCGCAGCTCATGCAGCGCTTGCCCTCGGCCCTGGCCTGCTCCTCCGTAAAGGGAACGATGCGCTCCTCGAAATCGCCGATGACCGATTCCGCGCTAACATGGCGCTCGTCGCGCCTGTTGAGGGGCGCATGGGGGAAATGCCCTTTGAACAGCGCCGTGTGAGGGATGATCTGCGCCGAAGACCTGTCCTCGTAATTATGGACCGCAAACGAGGCCGACGACGTGCCGCGGCTCTGCTGGTGATCGTAAGGCTGAGGTTCGAGGCCGCGCTGGTGCAGTTCTCCGAGCAGATTGAACTGATGCACATCCACTTTCGGGCGCTTGTCCTGGGGATTGCCGTCGAGGAAATGCGAAACGGTTTCAGCGGCAACGCGGCCGTGGCCGATGGCGGTGGTCAGAAGATGCGGACGCACGGCGTCGCCGCCTGCGAAGTGCTTCTCCATCCCCTTCACCTTGTAGACCGTGTCTATGACGATGGCGCCCCTGCCGCTGCTCAGCCGCTCAAGGCCATCAGCGAGATCGGCCATTTGCCCGATGGCGGAAATCACCATGTCGCAGGCGATCTCGAAGTTGGTGCCCTCCACTGGGACCGGCGTCATGCCCTTCATCGTGCACTGACACATCCTGATCGCTGTCGCGTGCCCCGTCTCATCCGTGATGATTTCGAGGGGCATGACGCCGCCGCGAATATCGATGCCTTCGCGCTTCGCATCCTCGCGTTCGCGCGCCGCCGCCGTCATCTGATCCAGCGGGAAGAGCGAGGTCAGCACCGCCTGCACGCCCTCGCGGCGGATCGTTCCCGCCACATCATGCGCCGTGTAGCCGAGAACCTCGGCCCCTGATGCATCATGCTCGGCGTGCTGGCTGATGTGTCCAAGGCGGCGTGCGACCGAGGCGACGTCGACCGACGTATCCCCGCCGCCGATCACCACAACGCGCTTCGCTGTCGAGAATACCCATCCGCGATTGAACACATCCAGGAACTCGACACCGGTCAGGCAGTTCTCCGCGCCCCAGCCCGGAACTGGAAGTCCGCGGCCCTTCTGCGCACCGATGGCCCAGAAAATCGCGTCGAAGCCCGCTTCGAGATCCTCCATGCTGATGTCGCGACCGACCCTGGTCCTCAAACGCACCTCGATCCCAAGGTCGAGAATGCGGCCGATCTCAGCGCCGAGCTTATCGCGCGGCGTGCGGTAACCGGGAATGCCGAAGCGCATCATGCCGCCGAGTTGGTCGTGCGCCTCAAACAGGGTAACCGCGTGGCCCTTCCGACGAAGGAAATAGGCCGCCGCAAGACCGGCGGGACCGCCGCCGATCACCGCCACCTTCTTACCGGTGTCAGGCCCTGGCGCCGGCGCCTTCAGGCCATGCTCGATGGCCCAGTCTCCGACATATTGCTCAACGCCGTTGATGCCGACGAATTCGTCAACCTCGTTGCGGTTGCAGCCATCCTCGCACGGCGCGGGACAGACGCGCCCCATCACCGACGGAAACGGGTTGGCCTCCATCATCCGGTCGAACGCGTATTCCTGCCACGGCATACCCTTGACCGGCGGCTTGTCCATGCCGCGAGCGATGGCGAGCCAGCCGCGAATGTCGTGACCTGAGGGACAGCTTCCCTGGCAGGGCGGCGTACGATGCACATAGGTCGGGCATTTGTAGGAGTGGTCGGCCTGGAAGATCTTCCGCGAGAGATCCGGCCAGTTCCACATGCTTTCGCCTTCTTCGAACCGGCGGAATGTATGCTCTTCCGGAGCCTTTTCACCACGATCCATCAGTCTGCTTCCTCCTCATCGGCCGCCTGCGCTGGCTCGTCTTTTCTTGCTGGCTCCGCCGCGTGGATTTTGGCTTTCGCCTTCAGTTCTTCTTCCTGCGTCGAGCCCGTCAGCACGATGGCGTTCGAAACCATCTGATGAACGCTGACGATGGACTCCCTGTCGAAGCCATAGCTCGGCAGCACCTTCGAGAACTGCGCCTTGCAGATCGCGCAGATGGCGGCCATGTGCGTGACGCCGTGCTCGTCGGCGACTTCGCGCAGCGCTTTCATGCGTGGCGACGCGCCTTTGATGCGCAGGTCCATCAGTTCATCGGTCAGAAGGCCGCCACCGCCTCCGCAGCAGACCGTCGCCTCGCGGATCGTGTCGGGCTCCATGTCGTAGTAGTGATTGCAAGAGGCGCGCAGAATGGCGCGCGGGATCTCGAACTGCCCGCCCGGCATGTCGCCCATGCGCGAGGCACGCGCGACGTTGCAACTGTCGTGGAAGGTCAGCCGGATATGATCGTTCTTCGACTTGTCGAGAGTAAGCTTGCCGCGCTGGATCAGATCGTAGGTGAATTCGCAGATGTGCTGCGGGACAGGATAGCGCTTATCGAGGAAATCGAACGGCCCTGCGAGCGTATTGAGGAAATTGTAGGCGACGCGCCAGGCATGGCCGCATTCGCCGAAGATGAGCCGCTTCACTTTCAGGGTGCGCGCGGCGTCGGCGATGCGCTGCGCGACCTTTTGCATATTCTCGTGAGAGCCGATGAACATGCCGAAATTCGCGGCTTCGGATGCGTGCGAACTGAACGTCCATGAGACGCCAGCCTCGTGCAGCACCTTCGCGTAGCCCATCAGCCCTTCCATGTGCGGCGAGGCGAAGAAGTCCGCGCTCGGCGTCACGAGGAGGATGTCCGCGCCTTCCTCGTCGAGAGGCAGCCTCACGGCAACGCCGGTCTCTTCCTCGATCTCCTCCTCAAGTCCCGCCAGCGTAGCTTTCAGCGCCTTGGGCGGCAGGCCGAGATTGTTGCCGATCTTGAAGACCTTGCCGATGATCTCGTTCGAGTACTTTTGCCCCATGCCGATGGTGTCCATGATCTCGCGAGCGGCCATGGAGATCTCGGCGGTGTCGATGCCGAAGGGGCAATAGACCGAGCAGCGGCGGCACTGGGAGCACTGGTGGAAGTAGCTGTACCAATCGTCCAGCACGTCGCGGGTCAGGTCTTGCGCGCCGACGAGCCAGGGCGCGATCCTGCCCGAAAGCGTGAAGTAGCGGCGGTAGACCTTGCGCATCAGGTTCTGGCGCGCGACCGGCATGTTGTTGGGGTCGCCCGTGCCGAGGAAATAATGGCATTTGTCGGTGCAGGCGCCGCAGCGAACGCAGCCGTCAAGATAGAAGCGCAGAGCACGGTTGTTCTTGACGAGATCACCGAGCTTCAGGATGGCCTTTTCCTGCCAGTTCTCGACAAGTTCCCCTGGAAAGCCAAGCGCCGCCTGATGAGCGGCGGACGCCGGATAGGGCTTGCTCTTCGCCATCGCGCCCAAGGCCAGTGCCGGAATTTCCAGCGGGTCCGGGTGATGGGGGCTCTCGTCGTCCATATCCTCAGTTTCAATCCGGTCCACGGCGCGCCTCCCTATGCCTTGCTCGCCAACGCCCGCCTCGGCGCATAGCGCCGCTCGCGGGGGTTGTCGGCCTGATTGCGCGAAGGACTGAAGAACACGCCGGGCGCGTGCAGGAGCTTCGTGAAGGGAAAGACGACCATCAGGACTGCGACGAGCGCCAGATGCGTGAGAAGCAGCGGGTCGGCCGGAAGCGGCTGCCAGTCGAAGACCATCAGCCCGAGGATGAACCCCTTTACCGAAACGATGTCGGTGTGCTCCACGAACCTCATCGCGAGCCCCGACCCCCCAATGGCGATCAGCAGGAGCAGAACCAGATGATCGAACGCATCGCTGATATAGCGCATGCGCGCCATGGTCACGCGCCGGATCCAAAGCGCCAAAAGCGCGCCCACCATGGCGAAGCCGGCATAGACGCCGAAGGGCTGCATCAGCGCCACGGGGGTCCACACGGGCTGCGTGAAATAACGCAGATGGCGGAACAGCACCAGAGCCAGCGCGACGTGAAAGACCCAGCCGAACAGCCAGATCCATTTGTTGGCCTTGAACAGGCTTTCAAAAACGGTGATTTCGCGAAGCATGCGAAAAGCAGCTCCCGCCCTCGTCGTCGGCGCGGGGGTTGTCGGGATCTTGAGAGGAACTGGCGTCCTTGCGTACTGCCATATGCGCAAGCCAAGCCCGGCAGCAAAGATTGCCGCCGCAAGATAAAACATGACCGCGTATATCGTAGTTTGCACGCTTAATTCCGTCCCTAGTGGCCCAGGTCTGCGCCCGGTTTTCTTGTATTGTCTTTGCCGCTTCCGCTTTTTGTCATGGCCGCCCTTGATCCCCGGATCAAGTCCGAGGACATGGGCGACCATCCAGGAAGCAGGCACTCCCCTGACTGGATGGCCGGGTCAAGCCCGGCCACGACATGGTCGCCTATATGCATCCAGTCGGCTTCGGCAGTCCGCCGATTTTGCAGGCCTGCTTCGCTGGCCCGTAGGGGAACAGCTGATACAGATATTTCTGATCGCCCTTCTCTGCGCCGAAATTCTTCTTCATCTCTTTGACAAGGACGCGGATGGCAGGTGCGATCTGATATTCCTCGTAATATTCGCGCAGAAAATCGATGACTTCCCAGTGCTCCGGCGTCAATTCGATATTCTCGGTCTTGGCGATAAGCAGCGCGAGATCCTTGTTCCAGACGGAAATGTCGGTGAGGTAGCCTTCCTCGTCGTGGTCGGCGACGACGTCGCCAAGCTTATATTGCATGCCCATTATTTCTACTCCATTCGTTTATTCAGTTTGCAACCGATCAGAGCCACGCGACGGTGCGCGCATGGTGTGTCACGAGATCAACAAAGCCGCCGTAATCGACAAGCTTGACGCCGTCCATCACATCCTCGGGCCTCATGCCCCGGGCCGCCAGGTCGGAGGCCAGCACAAAGACAGCGCCGCCTTCCAGCGCGGCCTTTACAATAGCACTTGCCGAGGTTCCTTTGCGGGCGCCCACGACGCCATCCTCGATCATGATCATGGCGTCGCCCGTCATCATGTGGTGGG
>CAVRSS010000045.1:0-15389 GCA_963723755.1 uncultured Alphaproteobacteria bacterium
GAAAGACAGCGTTTGGAGCGTCTTTGTCCGTCACGATCTTGTCCGCGATCCAATCGCCTTTTCCCAGGCTTCGGGAGCTTTTGGCAAATGAGAAGCCAGGCGCCTCGCCGATCGATATGACGATCGGGGAGCCGAGGCACGGCGTCCCGCGCTTCGCCGCGGAGATCATCTCGGACAATTGGGAAAGCTTCGGCAAATACCCCCCGATCGGCGGCATCCCCGAACTGAGGCTCGCGATTTGCGGCTGGCTCGTCCGGCGGTATGGGCTTGAACCCGGCTGCGTCGATACAGAGCGCAACATCCTTCCCCTTTGTGGAACGAGGGAGGGGCTGGTCTCGGCGCTGACCATTGCCGTGGCGCTGAAAGGAAAAAGCCGCACCGCCGTCCTGATGCCAAATCCGTTCTATCAAGCGTATTACGCCGCCGCCTTGACGGCTGGATGCGAGCCGGTGTTGCTTTCCGCAACGGCTGCAACGGGCTTCCTTCCGGACCTGGGCGCGCTCGATCCGAAGCTCCTGGATCGTACGGCTGCATTCTACCTCGCCTCGCCCGCGAATCCGCAGGGAGCCATAGCCTCCGCCGCTTATCTCGAACAACTGATCGCGTTAGCGCGCAAGCACGCTTTCTATGTTTTCTCCGACGAATGTTATTCAGAGATTTACCAGAGCAACCCTGCGCCCGGCGCCCTCGAAGTCGCGGCGTGCTCTGGCAGTTTCGACCGCATTCTGGTGTTCAATTCCCTGTCCAAGCGATCAAATGCTCCGGGATTTCGCTCCGGCTTCATCGCAGGCGACGGCGCCTTCCTGAAGGAGTACCTGCAATATCGCAACGTCGCCTCGCCGCAAGTGCCTGTTCCCATTCAGCATGCCTCGGCGGCGCTATGGGCGGATGACGATCATGTGGCTCATAGCCGGGCGCTTTACCGGGAGAAGGTTGCGCTTGCATCAGGCACGCTCGGCGCCCTGCCGGGATATTACGAGCCCGCCGGAGGCTTCTTTCTCTGGCTTGATCTATCAAATTTTGGTGGGGGTGAACGCGCCGCGGAAACCATTTGGAAAGGATACGGTGTCAAAATCCTCCCCGGTGCTTATCTGGCTCAAGCAGACGCCAGCGGGGTCAATCCGGCGAAGGATTATGCCCGGCTCGCGCTCGTCGACCCGCTCGACATAACGCGGGAAGCTTTGGACCGGCTCGCGTCGTTTTTGTTGTGACGAGAGCAATGAGTGGGGTGGCGTACGCGGATGCAGATGAGGCGGACACGGTTTTTGCCGAAGGCGCTCACGGTCGAATTGCGCCGTCTGCCTTGGCGGCTGCTTGGCGCTTCTCTTGTCGGTATCGCGGCCGCCTGCTGGCTCGCCTTGATCAGCTGGTCCTACGGGGACCCGAGTCCCAGTTACGCAACCTTGGCGCAACCGCATAATTGGTTGGGGCGCAGGGGGGCGAGCGTTGCCGATGCGCTCATGCAAAGCTTTGGTCTTGCCGCACCGTTTCTGGTTCTGCCGCTTGCTGCGCTCGGCATCCGGATCGCTGGAGGTCATCTGCCGCTCCGGCCACGGCTGAGAGTTGTCTATTGGGCCGCAGCGGCACTGGCCGTTCCCGCGTTCTTCGCCATGTTTCCAGCGCCTTCGCGCTGGCTTCTCGACAGCGGCCTCGGCGGCATCGTTGGTGACTTTATCGCCGCGCGCGTCGTCAAGCTCTCCTCTTTTTTTCCCCGCGCGGTGCTTTGGCCAAGCTTCGGGCTTCTTTTTCTGGCTGCGGGCGCGTGGAGCGTTTTCCGGGCCTGCGGCCTGACTCCAAAAGTTCTATCGATTGCTCTTGGCGGCGACCCCGCACAGACTATTAACCCATCAAGATTTGAGGCGGCGGACGAGCCGCAGAGCGCCGATCCCACCCGCACCAACAAGATAACAAGCTGGGTCACCCGTTTCTCGCCGCGGAACCGCGCGCTTACGGTGCCCGCTCCAACTCGGGATACGTGGTTGACAAAGCTTCGCGTTGAACCGCGCCTGGCTCCGGCGATGGCGGCAGAGCCTCGCAAAAGAGACGTTGCGTCGCCCAGACCGGTTCGCACCGGCGCGCCATCGCCGTTCGCGGATTGGGGAAGCCGGCCGGCGCCGTCTGTTCTTGCGGCGGATGAACTTGCCTCTTTGACGGCGCCAAGCGATCTCGGCTCGCTGGAACGATCCGAACCTCCTCAATACGAGCCCCGGAATGAGGCTTTTGAGGATGCCGACGTGTTCGAGGATACGAGGATTGAGCCCTTCTTCGGGCCGCGGCGCGGAGGCGCCAACCCGGCAAGCGCTGCCGGTGGCGAGGAGCCCGAAACTTACTCGCCGCTGCGTCGACTTACCGGAAACGCCATCGAGAGTGCTCGCAACGAGGCGCGGCGGATTCTCCAGAATGGAGCCGAAGCGGTCAAACGGCGCAAGCCCATCCTCACTGTGAAGAACAGAGGCATGGCGGTCGAGGTTGTGGATGACGAGGATGAGGAGACATTTGCCCCGTCGCTTCCGCCGATTTCGCTCCTGAAGCCGCCGCCCCGCTCCTCGCAAAAGCTGAATGCACATGATCCTCTCCTCATGCAGCGCGCCACTGCGCTGATGAGCGTGCTCGGCGATTTCGGCGTGAAGGGGCGGATATCGGGGATCTACCCCGGCCCAGTGATCACCCTTTTCGAGTTGGAGCCGGCGCGGGGAACAAAGTCTTCGCGGGTGGTCGGACTCGCCGACGACATCGCCCGGTCCATGAGCGCGGTTTCGGCTCGCGTGGCTGTCGTGCCGGGCCGCGACGCCATCGGCATCGAACTTCCCAATCCGAAACGCGAGATCGTGTCCTTGAGGGCGATCATCGAGTTCGAACGCCTTCCAGGAGTCGCAGGCCGCGTTGCCGCTTGCTCTCGGCAAGTCCATAGGTGGCGAGCCGATTGTGGTGGACCTCGCCCGGATGCCGCATCTTCTGATCGCAGGCACCACGGGCTCAGGCAAGTCGGTCGGCATCAACACCATGATCCTGTCGCTGCTTTACAGGCTGCCGCCAAGCCAGTGCAACTTCATCATGATTGATCCGAAAATGCTTGAGCTGTCTGTCTATGACCGCATTCCGCATTTGCTGGCCCCGGTGGTCACCGACCCCAAAAAAGCGGTCGCCGCGCTGAAATGGACGGTCAAGGAGATGAACACGCGCTACGAGCTTATGAGCAAGCTCGGCGTCCGCAACATCACGAGCTACAACCAGAAGGTTGCGACGGCGCAATTGCGGGGGCAGAAGCTTCGGCGCATGGTGCAGACATTCGATCCTCACACGGAAGAGACGATCGAGGAGGAGGAGACGTTCGAGCCAGTCTCGATGACCTACATCGTGGTCGTCATCGATGAAATGGCCGACCTCATGATGGTCGCCGGCAAGGATATCGAATATGCGGTGCAGCGCCTCTCGCAGATGGCGCGCGCGGCTGGCATTCATCTCATCATGGCGACGCAACGCCCGAGCGTGGACGTGGTGACCGGCACGATCAAGGCCAATTTCCCGAGCCGGATCAGCTTCCAGGTTACCTCGAAGATCGATAGCCGCACGATCATCGGCGAGCAGGGCGCGGAGCAGCTCCTCGGCCAGGGCGACATGCTCTACATGGCTTCGGGCGGCCGCATCATCCGGGCTCATGGGCCTTTCGTTTCGGACGACGAGGTGGAGGCCGTGGCCCGCCATTTGAAAGCGCAGGGCTCTCCGTCCTATCGAGACGACATTCTTGAGGATAGCGATAGCCTTGATGACAATCCCTCGCCGCGAGGGGATGGCGGCGGCGCCGACCTCTATCGGCAGGCCGTGGACATTGTATTGAAGGACAGGAAGCCGACGACGAGTTACCTGCAGCGCCGCCTCGGCATCGGCTACAACCGCGCTGCCTCGCTCATCGAGCGCATGGAGCAGGAGGGGATCGTGGGGGCACCGGGCAGGACAGGACGGCGCGAGATCCTGCTCGACGCAGGTCAATAAGCTTTGTCGATGCGGGAATATCCTGGCGGGCATGAAATCGCCCAGAATTTGACGCTTTCTTCCAAGCTCATAGCCGCAAATCGAAAACATTCGCATAGGGGCGACCGAACGATGGATCAAGGCCGCGAGGCTCCGAGTTTTTCCAGAACCGGCGCGCGTTTTGTACGCCGCTTGATGGGGTTGTTGTTCATAGCGACCTTGCCGCAAGTTGCGCTCGCTCAAGGTGGGGAGACCGCAGTTGCAAAGTCGACTCCTTCGAAGTCCGCCACCGGTGGCGTCGTCGCCAGCTCCTGTTCCTCCGGCTCCTGTTCCGCCGCCGGCCGCCGCTATTGCTCCTGCCCCTACGGTAGCCGCGAAGGCAGGCAGTCCGGTGGGAGGAAATGGAGGAGCCTGGCAGGCGAAAACTGCACAGCCGCCACAGCCAACGCCGCAGGCTGCGGCCCCGGCCCCGGTTCGTCCCGTACAGGAGAGTGACGCGGAGATCATTGGCAAGGTCAACGACTATTTCAATAAAATGACCAACCTGGAGGGCACGTTCGTCCAGACGGACCCAGACAATACGCAGAAACAGGGGAGGTTCTATTTCGCGCGCCCCGGTAGATTACGCTTCGACTATAGCCTCCCGAGCCGTTTGAAAATCATTTCCGACGGGTATTACCTCGCCATTGAGGACTATGCGCTCAACACCTCGGACAAATATCCGCTGGAGATGACGCCTTTCCGGCTCCTGTTGTCCGAGACCGTCGATCTGGGAAAAGAATCCAATATCCTGGGCATCGAGCAAGGTCCGGAGACCGTTGTCGTGACGGTCGAGGACAAGAAGGGCGACGCCGCAGGCAAGATAAGCCTGTTCTTCGACAAAGCGGATATGACCCTCAGGCAATGGATCATCACCGACGCTCAAGGTCTCGATACGCGCATTCAAATCAACGACCTTGAGCAGAACAAGCGCGTTTCGGCAGAGCTGTTTGAGTTCTCGAAGGAGATCGGATTTCACAGGGAGTGATCGGCTGGATCGGCGACAAGATTCGCAACTGTCAAGCTTAGAATCGAGCATTTTTGATTTGCATCCAGCAATACACATGCTATCTTTGGGTCATTGGAAGACTGATGCCAGTCACCATCGGTAGTGCCCCCCCGTCTAGCCGAAGGTATCAGTTTTCCAGCGCCGGCTTCCCTCCCGGCGCATGCGTGAAAACGCAAAAGCGCCCAACCTTCGCCGGAGTTGGGCGCTTTTTTTGTGCCCATGACATTACAAATCTCCACCTGGAACATCAACTCCGTCCGCTTGCGGTTCGATCTGGTCGCGCGGTTCTTGAGCGAGGCCAAGCCCGACATTCTGTGCCTGCAGGAAATCAAGTGCCGGGAGGAGCTCTTTCCGGGCGAGGGGTTCAAAGAACTCGGATACAGCCACATCGCGGTCAGTGGTCAGCCGGGCTATCACGGGGTGGCGACGCTTTCAAAACTTCCGCTCGCCCCTCTCCCACGGGAGAGCTTTTGCGGGACAGCTGAAGCGAGGCATCTCGGATGCGCGGTTGTCTTGCCGAACGGCGAAAGGCTTTCGGTTCACAATATATATGTGCCCGCTGGCGGCGATATCCCCGACCCCAACCTCAACCCAAAGTTCAAGCAGAAGCTGGCTTATCTCGCTGCGCTTGGCGCATGGCGCGGAGGTGGCGGTGGCCATGCGGTGTTGCTTGGCGATTTCAACGTCGCGCCGCTTGAAACGGATGTCTGGTCCCACAAACAGCTGCTGAAAGTGGTGAGCCACACGCCGGTGGAAGTGGAGGCGCTGACCAAGGTTCAGCACGCCGGGCCATGGGTCGATCTCGTGAGGCGCTTAATCGTTCCGGAGCAAAAGCTCTACACATGGTGGAGCTATCGAGCCCGCGATTGGCAGGCCTCGGATCGCGGCCGCCGCCTCGACCACATTTGGGGAAGCGAAGGGATGGCTGACCGCGCTCTCGGCGCAGCTGTATTGAAAAGCGCGCGCAGCTGGGATGGCCCTTCGGACCATGTGCCGGTAACCCTCGATTTTGCCGTGTGATACGGGCCGCCTAGATCAACGGCGTCGATTAAAGGCGGAAGAGTTGACCGATTCCAAATTGCTAGAGCAACTATCCGCATCCAAACGGACGCGGGCTGCGCGAAGTCACGACGCCTTTGCCCAAAGAGAAAAAATACTTATATGTTTACTTATGGGGACTTTACGAAACGAACCCAATCTTAGCCGATTGTTAACTCTCACAGGATGACGCGCCTGGATAAGCTCCGCTGCTGCTCTCCTTCCTTGCCGGGGATCACAAGCGAAAGCCCTCACTTTCCGTTTGAGGGCAGCATCCTCGCGCACAAGAGGTACAACTGACGCTCAAGTCTCCACGCTCGTTAGTTTGGCGTCCAGGCGTCTTTCTGCTTCGCAGTGACTTCCGCGGCGAGCAGCAAAGCCTGACACTCCTTGGGGAGGTCTGCGACAAGCATCGGCTTTGGCTTTGCGGGCTGGATCGTTCTCTTGCTCGGCGGCTTAGGAGGCGCTCTCAATTTTTTGAACCAGTCATCCAACTCTTCGCCGCAGCCATCGTCCGTAGCGACAGGCGCCTGGGAGATGCAAGCGGGATTTCCTGGAGGACAATCCAGGCGCACGTGGAAATGATCGTCGTGTTGGAACCAGGGGCGGATTTTTTGCAGCCATGAGCGATCGTTCCCGGCGGTTTGGCAGAGCGCCTTTTTGACGGCGGGATGCACGAAGATACGAGCGACCTCCGCGTAAGAGGCTGCGCGCCGGAGAAGCTTGATTTGTGCCTCCGTCCATTTCCTTGCATCGGTCGTCAAGGCGGCCTGATCCACCATATTGTCCGCGGCAAGATGGTCGCGCTCGCTAGCCGAGAGCACGTGATCGGGCATCAGTGTGTACCAAAGGTCCACATCGAGGCCCATCTGGTGGCTCGCGTGACCACCCTGCAAAGGGCCTCCGATCGGCTGGGCCATGTCGCCGACCAGAATGCCCGGCAAGCCGTCCAGCCGCCTGACGTCGCCCCCGAGCCTTTGAATGTACGCTATCAGGGTGGGATGGCCCCAAACGCGATTGCGCGTGAGCCGCATCGTCTGCCATCCGGCGCCGCTGGCTGGGATTTTCTGCGCACCTGCGATGCAACCGCGCTCGTAGCGCCCAATCGCTTGTGGAGCTTGCGCAACGGGCGCTTTCACCGAGCCGAATGCCTTCTTGGCTTCCTGCTGATCGAACGCCGCAGCTTCCTCGGCTCTCGCGCTCCCGCAAAAGACGGTCAGGAGCGCGCAGGCGGCGGCGCGAAGGATCGAATGTTTCACCTTATCGCCCGAAGGGGTTCCATGCCGGGCCGTCGGGGGCCGGTGGTAAGGGCGGCGGCATAGGCGGTTGCGCCGGTCGCGGCTCGGGGGCGGCTACGGGAGCCGGTGGCGCTGCTGGTTGGGCTGCGGCGGCTTTCTGCGCGGGCAGCCTCGGCTTCTTGGCCGCCTTCTTTGGGGCGGCCGGTTGAGTTGGGGCAGCCGGTTGAGCGGGCGGAGCAGAAGGTTGGCTTAGGTCAATCCGGATGGGTTTCGCATCGCCGGTCTCGGCTGTGCGTGCGAATTGGTAGGCCGGGGCGGCGATGGCTTGGACGTTCTCGCCCGGAGGCGTGACGTTGACAGCAATCGCAGCAAGCATCCATTGTTCGCCAGTCAACTGAAAGGCGAGATCGAAATTGACCTGTTCAGGCGTTGTAGGAAAAAACCCCGTCACCCGAAGAACCTGCCCATCTTGCATCGACAGAGGGCTTACGAATTTCGGGTTGAAGAACATGACCGGAGAAATGTCGAGCTTGCGCGCGCGAAGCGTCGCGAACAATTCCGCAAGCCGGGCGGAGTTGTTCGACATCTGGAAATTCTGCGTGCCCAGGTCGCGCAAGACCGAGTAGTTTCCTGTCAGGTTTGCTTGATTGAGCGCTATGACCGCATTGCGGATCATGAGGAGAAGGTGTGGGTCGTCGGGGGCCATGGCGGCCTGCGGCGCTGGGGCGAATTGCGCATCGGCAGGAGCGGGTTCGGATTGAGCCGCCGCCCCTGTCAGACCGAGTTGGAGCGCTGCAATCCAGCAAATAAGGCATAGAACAAATCTTTTGGGCACGGCTTCCTCCACCTCGCCAACTCGCCACTCTTAGCCACGGTAAAAGGCGACTTCAAGACGAAACGGGTGTCTTCGGTGGGATTATGCTACGTGAAAGCGCAGATGTGCTGCCGAAAACACATGCAGCTGCGAAGGCAGCGCCGCGCTTTTTGCAGGTTGCAAAGGCGAAGTTTAGATCAAGCGCCCTTAGGCAGACCAACTAAAGGCCGCTCTATTCTAAAGCGATAGAGCAACTTATCCGCGTTCAACGCAATCTGCTCTGGCAGGATGCTGAAAAAGCCTGAAAACGTGGCTTCATCCTTCGACAAGCTCAGGATGAGGCTCCGGCTGGCTCAGGATGAGGCTTCGACAAGCTCAGGAGAGGCTCCGACAGGCTGAGGATGAGGTCGAGTGTATTCAATGAGTTGGTCCTCATGGTGAGCTTGTCTCCCCTCATGGTGAGCTTTTCGAACCATGGGCAGCATCGTTTTTCAGCGGTCTACTCTAGAGCCTATCCGCTTTTGATGAAATCAAAAGCGGATTTATGTTTTGCCGTGCGCCTTTACAGGAAAACTACTTCGCACTTTTCCGCACGCTCTAATGGTGCGATTTCGGCATTTGTATCGGAGCAACTGTCGAAATTGGAAGCTCCACTAGCAGAGCTCTGCGATCGCCAGCCGCAGGTCCTCGATTCCGAGCCCTTCGACGGCGGATGTCGCGAGCACCTTCGGATGTGCTGCCGGATGCTTGCGAAGAACGTCCTCCGTTTCGTGAACGACCTGGGCGAGGTCGCCTAATTTGGGCTTGTCCGCCTTTGTGAGAACGGCCTGATAAGAAACCGCTGCCTTGTCGAGCATCGTCATGATCTCTTTATCGGAGCTTTTTAAGCCGTGGCGGCTGTCGATGAGGAGCATGACGCGCTTGAGCTGGGGACGTCCGCGCAGGTAGTCGTGAATCAGCTGCGTCCAGCCTTTCACCAGGGATTTCGGGGCTTTCGCGTAGCCGTACCCCGGCATGTCGACCACGTAGAGCGTGTCGCCGACGGAAAAATAGTTCAGTTCCCGCGTGCGGCCCGGTGTGTTCGACACCCGGGCAAGGCTTCTGCGGCCAAGGAGGGCATTGAGAAGGCTGGACTTGCCGACATTGGACCGGCCTGCGAAGGCGATCTCCACGCGGTCGCCGTTGGGCAGGGCTTCGACCTCGGTCACGCCCAGCACGAAGTCTGCAGGCGCCTTGAAAAGAACCAGCGCGCGAGCGGCAAGCTCACGCGCCTCCTGTGTTTCTGACGGGTCCATCCGCGGGCCTCACTCGGCCGGGGTGCGGCTTCGTCCGTTGCTCTTAAGCTTCGATCCGGCCTTCTTGACGCTGCCGCCGACTTGTTTGATCCCGACATTGTGCATGATGTCGATATCGACGCCCTGGCGCTTCATGATCAAGGCCTGCTGCGTGAACGAAAGGATGTTGTTCCACGTCCAGTAAAGCACCAGCCCAGCAGGGAAGTGCGCAAGCATGAAGGTGAAGACGACAGGCATCCAGGCGAAAATCTTCTGCTGCATCGGGTCCGGCGGCGCCGGGTTGAGCCGCATCTGGACCCACATCGAGACGCCCATTACCAGAGGCAGGGCCCCAAGCACCAGGAAGTGCGGCGGCGTCCATGGGATGAGCCCGAACAAATTGAAAATGTTCGTGGGATCAGGCGCCGAGAGATCCTTGATCCAGCCGAAGAACGGCGCATGACGCATTTCGATCGAGACCAGGAGCACCTTGTAGAGCGAGAAGAAGACGGGGATCTGGATCACGATCGGGAGGCACCCCGCCATGGGGTTCACCTTCTCCTTCTTGTACAGCGTCATCATCGCCTGCTGCTGGCGAGGCTTATCGTCCTTGAAGCGCTCCTGGATCTTCTTCAGCTCCGGCTGCAGCTTCTTCATCTTGCTCATGGATTCGAAGGACTTGTTCGCGAGCGGGAAGAAGAGCAGCTTCACAACGACGGTGGTCAGCAGGATCGCCACGCCGAAATTGCCGACGAGCTTGTAGAAGAAGTTCATCAGGTGAAACATCGGCTCGGTGATGAAGGCGAACCATCCCCAGTCGACAAGCAGATTCAATCGGTCGATGCCGTAATCGGCTGTGTATTGTTCAAGGAGCTTGACCTCCTTCGCGCCGGCGAACATCCGGTTTGACACGCCGTCCGTTTGCCCGGGCTGGACCGTTATCGGATGTAGCCGCAGGTTCGCATAGAACTGCTTCTTCTCATTTCCGAACATACTCGCCTCGTAGGCCTTCGATTGATCGGGAATGAGAACGGCCGCCCAATATTGATCGGTGAAGCCGAGCCATCCGCCCTTGTCGGATGAAATGGATTCCTTGGCCGAGTTGGTCACTGGATCAAAGTTCTTGAGCGCGTTGGCGTAGGTCAGTTCCTTGAGGCCCGTCGAGCCAAGGACGCCGATCAGCCCCTCATGAAGAACCGAATATCCAAGGAGCCCTTGCGGCTCGGTCAGGCGCGCCACCTGGCCCGAGGGCCAGAGTGTGACAGGCTTGCCCGATTTGTTCTCGACCTCATCGGAGATCACGAACATGTAACGGCTATCTACCGAAATCTTGCGATGGAATATCAAGCCGGCGCCGTTGTCCCAGCGAAGGACAACAGGCGATATCGCTGTCAGAGGGCCGGTGCCCTCCTGCTCCCACACCGTATTGTCGGTCGGCACTGCCACGCCCGGCTCATTCGTCAGCCAGCCCGTGAAGGCGAAATAGGGATGCGGACTGCCCGACGGGGACAAAAGCTCCACTTTCGCGCTATTCGGATCGACGGAAACGGTATAGTCCCGCAAGACGAGGTCATCGATCCGGCCGCCCTTCAGATTGACGGAGCCGATGAGAGCCGGGCTGTCGATCTTCACTCGCGGCGATGATGCCAGCGCTGCTTCGCGCGACACGAAAGCTGCCGCAGGCGTCGAGGGACCCTGCATGGCGGGCGAAGGCGATGACAGCTGCCCGTTCGTGGCCTGTGTCTCGGTTCTGGCCGTCTGCGTTTCCGCCGACTTCTGCGCCGCCTCTATCGCCTGCTGCCGGGCCTTTTGGGCTGGCCCCATGTAAAGAAACTGCCAGCCGATCAGGACAGCAAGCGAAAGCGCAATAGCGAGAATAAAGTTTCTGTTGTTTTCCATAAACCGCTCAAGGGAGATCTTCGAAGTGCGTCTTCACGCCCGCGAAGCAAGTCAGCCAATTCGACAGCCAAACCGCTTTAGCCGGTTCCTGCCCGCTAGGGAAGCAGAACCGGCAAAAACCGGCGCAAGCGTCACAAGACAGGGTTACGTTCCTTATCGGAGCGCGCCGGTTGGCTCACTTTATGGAATGCAAGCCGCATGTCCGCAAGTAGGTCTGCGAAATTTCTGGTCAAGGCAGAGGCGCGGCCAATGATCACGTAGTCGAATCCAACCTCGGCATGGGCGACAAATGTAAGCCGCACAGCCTCCTTCAGCCTTCTCCGCGCGCGATTGCGGTCGACCGCCTTTCCTCTTCTTTTTCCGCCCGAGCTTTCCTTTGCGACGGACTTGCTCGAAACGGCAAACCCAAAACGCGGGCCAGTGTCTTCCTCGCACAGCCGCGCAAGGCCCTGCAAGATGAAGCCCGGAGCAACCCATTTGCGGCCTTTTTGTACGCGCTTATACTCGGCGCGCGTCTTGAGCGTCTCCATGGCGCGCTGCGCGGCCTCGTCCAGGCCTAAGCCGACAGCTTCTTGCGACCGCGAGCGCGGCGGCGCGAAAGGACAAGCTGCCCCTGCTTCGTGGACATGCGCTGGCGAAAACCGTGCTTGCGCTTTCGGCGAAGGTTGCTTGGCTGGTATGTTCTCTTTCCCATCGGGGCGTACTTTCCTAATTCGTTCTCAGGCTCCTAGATAGGGCGGATTGACAGGCTTCGTCAATCACACGAGCTTTTGCCGAGCCGCGCCAGGGCGCCTCTTGCGGTGGCAGCTCCGGTCGAGAAGCAGCCTTGCAGGAGATAGCCGCCCGTCGGGGCTTCCCAATCCAGCATTTCCCCGGCGATGAACGTGCCGGGCTTAAGGCGCAGCATGAAATGGCTGTCCATTGCTTCAAAGGCAACGCCGCCCGCTGTCGAGATGGCGCGCTCGATGGGCGCTGTCGATAGGAGCCGGACTGGGACGCTTTTTATCCAGGCGGCGAGGTCCGCTGGCGTTGCGGAGGCGAGAGGGGTTCCTTCTTGCCGTGCCGCTTCATGCAAAAGGCCGACGGCAACAGGCGCCAATTTGGCGGTCTTTCGCAGGACGTTCGAGAGCGACTGCTTTTCGCGCGGTCTCGAAAGCGAGTCCTTAAGGCTCTCCGCGCTGGCGCCGGGCCTCAGATCGATTTTGAGGATCGCGGCGCCGTCGCGTTCGATGGCGTTCCGCAATTTCGGCGACAGGGCATAGATTGCTCCGCCTTCAAGGCCGATCCTGGTCACGATCGCTTCGCCCCGGACCCTCTCGCCGCCGAAACTGAACTCCGCTCCTTTCAAGGGTTGGCCTTCGAAACGCTCGCGAAAGAGATCGGAAAAGTCGGCCACGAAGCCGCAATTCGAAGGCTTCAAGGGCGAGACCGCAAGGCCAGCTTCGGCAAAAATCGTTGTCCAATGGCCATCCGATCCAAGACGGGGCCAGCTCGCTCCGCCGAGAGCAAAAATGGTGGCGCCGGTTTCGACGGCGATGCGGCTATCCGGCGTTTCAAACTGAAGCCGGCCTGCTTCGTCCCAGCCGATCCAGCGATGTCGCGGCCGGAACGTCACATTCAGGGAACGCAACCGCACCAGCCATGCCCGCAGCAGAGGCGACGCTTTCATGGCGCGAGGAAACACGCGGCCGCTGGTGCCGATAAAGGTGGGCTGGCCAAGCCCCTCGCACCACGCGATCAGCGCGGAGGGCGGGAAGGCTTCGATTGCGGGGCGGAGAGAGGGTTCGGCCTTGCCGTAGCGGGACAGAAAGCGCGGAAGGTCCTCGCTATGGGTGAGGTTCAGCCCGCCGCGCCCGGCCATGAGAAACTTGCGGCCCGGTGTCGGCATATGGTCGTAGACCGTGACTGCGACGCCGTCGCGGGCCAGCACTTCGGCGGCCATCAACCCCGCAGGTCCGGCCCCGATGACGGCTGCGGTCGCGTCCCCGGCGCTCACTTCGCATCCACGAAATCGAGAACCGCCTTCGTGTAGGCTTCCGGGTCTTGCAGCATGGCGAAGTGGCCGACGTCCTTCAGGATGACGAGCTTCGCGCCCGGAATGACGCGCGCCATAAACTCCGTATGGTCCCGCTTGACGGCCTCGTCATGGTCGCCGGTCACGATGGCGGTCGGCGCGCGGATTTCGGAAAGCTGCGCCTTCGTCCAGTTCGGCTGCGTGGCCCACATCTTCTCGATCGAGGCAAGGAAGGCCTTGTTGTTCTGCGGCGCTGGCGAGAGTCGCTCATGCTCCACAGCGCTACGCTTGATGAAGGCGGCAAAGGCGGGCGCCTTGTCCATGTTCGGCCTCACGCCATCCGTCGTGACATTCGCGGCCTGTGCGAAAAGCTTCGTGACGCGCTCGGGGTAATGCATGGCGATATCGATCCCGATGATGCCGCCGTCGCTCCAGCCGACAATCGCGGTCTTCGGAATCTTGAGATGGTCGAGCAGCGCGACATAGTCCGATGCCATGAGATCGTAGCCGATCGGCTGGCTGGTCCAGCTTGAGCGGCCATGCCCGCGGCTGTCAGCGACGATCACCTCATGCGTCTTCGAAAGCGCCCTGACCTGGTTCGAGCCGTCAACGGAAAGCCAGCCGGGTTCATTGACGCCCCGCCCTGGGAATGCGACGTGACCAAGTGGGTCAAGCACGAGCACGACCAGGTGGATGTGACCGTCATTGGCACCTTAAAGAACACGCTCAAGGGCCCGCGCCACGGCAAGCCAGCCTTGGGCGCAGCCTGGCCCGGCAGTTTTCATGTGGGCCCCAAGTCCGGCCCGCCGCCGGGCAATAGGTACCAGCACCGTAGCTTACGGCCTTTTTGAGCCGTTCGTCCTGAAGCAACTAAAGCAGGAATCTACAGCCGCCGCCGAGACTCAAGCCTCGGAATCGCAGAGGCTTGAAGCAGCAGCTTGAAGGTGGCAACTTCCGGTGGAAGTTGGCAGGATCGTTAACCCGCAAGCAACATATGATAATGGCCGATATTCTCAAGATCCTGCTGATCGTGTTGGGAATCCTGTTAGTTTACGTCAGCTACTGGCTGCTGGCCCAAGCCCTGTTTCCCCGGTTTGGTGGAGCGCCGCCAGCCGCCACGCCAAGCCCCTCCGATTACGTTTATTGGCATAGCGGCCGCACTTGGGCCGGTGGTTCTGGGTCTAGTCCTCCAACATACCCAACCCGTTAATGAAACTCTTGGGTATAACGCTGCTGGTTGCGCCGGCTTTGTGTGGCTTGGTTGGGTCAGCCAGTTTGACCCTGCGGATTGGCGCCGGCTTTACACTGTCGCCCATTTGATGAATCGCAACCTTGGCGGCGCGTGCTGCGCGGAGGGGATCGTGCTGGCGCTTTCCTTCCTGTTGCCCGTCGTCGGCTGGATCATATTTCCCCTGTGGGTGCTGCTGAGCGGGTTTGGCGCGCTGCTCTTATGCCTGCAGGAGCGCCGGCATGAGCAGCCCGGTGCGCCGCCCGGCACATTGGTGGCCGCCAACCAGGTCCCCGGATGAAACTGGCGAGGCGGAAATTCCTCAAGGCCGGCGCGGGCAGCCTGGCGCTTTTGGCAGCGACCGGCTGCGATCAATTGCCTCATGAGTTGAAAGTCTGCTCGTTGAACCAAAGGGAAACGCCCCGTTCCAACCCCCGGCGCAGCCTTCACTTGATCCTCATCCATGCGCTTAACCGTGCCGCTTTTGGGCCTCGTCCCGGCGAATACGAACGGATAAGAAGGTTGGCGAACACGGCGGACAATGCCGCTGCCGATTACCTCGAGCAACAACTTACCCCCGAGAGAATCGACAATAGGATGGCGAATACGCCGGCCGCCGTTTTGAGACTTCTAAGTAGCCTCTCGGCGAATATGAGGCACCAGCAGGACCTGCTCCAGCACGAACTGATGCGTGCGACGCTTGCGCGCGCAGTGTATTCCCAACGCCAGTTGTACGAGGTGATGGTGGAGTTCTGGTCGGACCACTTCAACATCGATCCCTCCAAGGGGGACTGCAAATGGCTCACCGTGGCGGACGACCGCGAGGTCATCCGCAAAACTCCTATACGGCAAGTTTCCTGAAAT
>CAVRSS010000046.1:0-6577 GCA_963723755.1 uncultured Alphaproteobacteria bacterium
GAGGTGACGGCGGCCGCCGTCTGACACACGACCACCTGTTCAATACCTCCTCGATCCGTGCCGAGTACGTCTCGACGATCTTAGGGCCGTCCTCGCTCGAATTCTCGAGCCCCATTATGTGCCGACGGACCTAGATAAACGCCTCCGCGAGAGAATAGCGGCCGCATCGCATATCGATGAAGATTTTGCCAACTCAGCTCGGATCAATGCCTTTGGTACTTTCCTGCGCGGGCTGTGTGTCAACCCGGCGCCCTTGCAGATGCGCTTCATGAGAGCAAGGCCCGCAGCGCGATGGACCGTGGGTCGGTAGCGGTAATGGGCAAACTGCTGATGCAGGTCTGGACACAGCATGTGTATTCGCTGAGCGAGAACCAAGCCTTCGCAAACGAGGCTGGGGTTTAGGTTCGCCGCCATCCAGATGCTGGACGTTCACTTCCCCACCACGGACGGGCGCACGCTCATCTTCACCCTCCACACCCAGCCTGAGAAGGATCACCAACTCCTGTTGCAGCAGCTCAAGCTCCGCTTGCCGCCTCAGCCGCCGCCAAGGATCGCGAAGCCGAAGACTGCCCAGCCAAGCCGCTATGGTGCAGACATTAATAGTCAGATTCCGATATATCAGGATGTTAGCCTGTCATAATCGATCAAATCGGCGAAGTCGGGTTAGCCGCGTGAATCCAGCACGCGCGCGCAAAAACGATGTCCCATGAGAAACCTGCGGGGTATTCGTTGTCCGCTTTTGGACCGCCGAATTATCCGAGTAAAGATAAGACGGGTCATCAAGAGCTGATGGCCTCCGCGCTATAGCAAGACTTGCCGGTCCGGCAAGCGGTGGATCTCATCCGCGAAGAAGGCTAACCCGGCTCGCGCTCCGCTGGGCCGGGATGGCGGAACGCGAAGCGGGCGACGTCCGGGATACTCCGCTGGGCGGATTAGCGAGGTTCGCTAAGCCCTCGCACCGAAATGTATGGTCAAGCCAAGCGCCGCATAAGCGGCGCTGCTCTCCTAGTTCAGATTGGCGAGATAAGATGCCACGGCTGCAATCTGGGCTTCGTTCAACGTATGCTGAACGGGTGCTTTTACGCCTTCCTGTTCCTTGTTGATGATGGCCCAGTTCGTCAGCACCTTGACGGTGTAAGGGTAGACCTGACCGGCCAGACGGGGTGTCATCTCCGAGCCTCTTGCCTCCGCACCGTGACAGCTTGTGCATGAGGGAACGCCGGCTTCCGGAACCCCAGCCTCAAACAGCTTCTTGCCTTCCGGGATGAGGCTCTTGTTGCCGCCACCCGACGGCGCCGGGTCGAGCCCATGGAAATACGTGGCGACGGCCTTCCTGATGGCGGGGTCGACGCTCCCCAAGACGGGAACCATGAAGGTTTCCGCCGTGGCATTATCCCGCTTGTGCTCGGAAATGATCCCGAACTTGGCTTCAAGATAAGGTACCGTCTGCCCCGCAAGGCGTGGCACGGAATAGGCTGCCGCAAGGCCTTGCCCATGTTGGCCGTGACACTTTTTGCAATAGGCTATTTTGGCGTCGACATCCTTGGAATGCTCATTTCCGTTCTCGGCATAGGCCGCCGGGATCGCAAGCGCCAGGATCACCGCCGGCAGTGCCAATCGCAAACCGATACGTTTCATAGTTCCGCTCCCCGCCTTCGTTTAAGTTCCCGGAAAAGTGTTCATCCGGTAGCGCCATGCACCTTCCCGGCCCGGCTCGATACAGGGCCGGAAAATCTAAAGCCGATTTTCTAGCACAAAGCGCATCATTTATGAAAATCGAGATACATCAGATGCAGCAATATATCACTGCTACTCTTTAACGCGGCCTTAGCTTTCACAGGAACCATCATAAATTGACGAAATGGGTTTTGCTTCCGCCAAGACTTGCTATTGCGCCGTCCTCGTCGTGAACGCCGCGGGGGCAGACTGGGATGGGGATCTCAGCGCGGAAAGTCTTTGGGCGGAGGCTTTGAGCGACGCCAGGCTCAGCGAACCGTTTTTGATTTCCCCGGATACGCCGCGAACGACAAGATCCCTGATGACGGCCGGGCTTTCCTTTCCCCCGTCGATCACGATGGCATCGCATCCCCGGCTGAAATAGCTGGCCGCCTCGGCGGGACTGCTTCCCTGTTTGAGGGTAATCAGGCAAAAACGCGGCCCCCTTACGAGGCCGTCATACGCCGCGAAAGGCTGCGCTTCGCTTGCCACGGTGACGGCGATCGCCATGCCCGGATAGGAGACAAGCAGCGTTTTCAAAGCTCGAACGGCAATATCGCTGCTATCAACAAAGGGAACGGTGACGATGTTGTCGTCCCTGTGACCAAGAATGAATGTCTTGGCGAACACGCCAGCCTGAAGAGGACTGTCGCCGAAGCTTGCTGACGGGTCTCGCGGGGGGCCTCCCAGCGCCGGGCCGAAATTCAAATTGAATCCGACACCAGCCAGGAAGGTGCTCAGAGAACGATAGGTCAGGTAGGCATATTCGGGATCGCCCTTGGACGCCACCTCATGCTCGGAAGGCCAGGCTTCGAAATCCTTGATATGAGGAAATGCTCCGCCAGCGCCGCCGATTTCGCTGATCGCAGGAGGGGCTTCGGTTCGCCGCCGCCCTGCCCAAGAGATTTAACGAGTTCCTTAAGTTGGATTTTCGACTGGATGTTATCGCTGCCGAACATGACACCGGCGATCAGTCCGTCATGGATCAGGGCGCGAATTGCTTTCGGTCCAGTGTCCGAGGGCTCGCTGCCGCTGAAGCGCATGATCATGAGCTTTCCGGCGGCGCGGTTGATTTCCGGATCGACGGCCGGCGCAGGCGCCTTTGGCGGCTGCGGATGGGGCGCGTCGGCAACGCCCGGCGTTGGTTCTTTCTTTTTCGCGGGCTGTTGCGAACCAGGCTTGGACTCCGCCTTTTCATGCCGGGTTCCCCGGCGCATGCGATCGAGTTCGTCCTTAAGAAGCTTGCGAGCCTCCTCCGCGGCTGCTGCATCGCCAGACGGAGCGACGCCGTTTTCGACCGCTTTCACATTACCGCTGGGGGCAGAGTTCCCGAAAACATCAAGCCACGGTAGCCCAGGCACGGTTGCGCCGCTATACTCCGCTGCGGAGGCCACTGCGGATAGCAGAACAAGGCCGAGAGCCAGTCCGCCCACAAAGGGATATTTTCGATGCATTGGCAAGAACGTCGGTGGCTTTCTCGATGTGTTAGCGGAATGCGGACGCCCGGTAAAGCAGGCTCACCAGCTTTCGACACGATTGGTTCACGGCGAAGCCTCAAGGCCCTGACGGCGATTGGAATATTTGCCGCGTTCTTGAGTGCTTCACCTTCGGCAAAGGCTGCGGCAGACAAATCGCTCGTAAAATCCCAGGAAGGGAGCTCCGCTCTGCTTCGGGGCCGATTCGACCTCGCCGTCGCCGCCTATGACGACGCGCTCAAGGAAACAAACCTCCCGGCCGCGAGCCAGGCCGGCCTCTACAGTGACCGCGGCGTCGCCAGTGGCGCCTGAAGCGGCCTGATGAGGCCATCGCCGATTTCACCAAAGCTGTTACGCTCAATCCCGAGTATGCGCCCGCCTATAACAACCGGGGGAACGTCTTTCTGGAGATGAACCGCGCCGAGGACGCCTACAAGGATTTCGATCGGGCGGTCTCGCTGGCCCCGGATTTCGGCGTTGCCTACAGCAACAGAGCGAACGCGAATTCAGAGACTGAACAAGCTGGAGGCGGCCGAAAAGGATTTCCGCAAAGCCATCGAGCTTATGCCGGGCAGCGCGGTGCCCCTCAACGGACGGGGCAAGATCGCGAGCGCGACGGGGCAATATTACACAGCGCTTCGCCACCTTAACCGCGCGATCGCGCTCAACGCGCAATATGCCCCCGCTTATCAGAACAGGGCTGCGGTCTACGCTGCTCTCAAGCAGAATGACGAAGCCGTGCAAGACCTGGACAAGGTGATCGCGCTGGCCCCGGACAATGCAAACCTCTATGTGGCGCGCGGGCGAGCCTATGCCCAGGAAAATCGCTGGTCTCAGGCTTTCCGGGATTTTTCCAAGGCCATCGAACTTGCCCCGGATAACGTGGCCGCCTTGACGGGCCGCGCCTCGCAAAACATGGACAGGAAGCGTCCCGACCTCGCCATGGAGGATCTGAACCGCGCGATCACGCTCGATCCGAAAGCCGCCGAAGCCTATTTCTGGCGCGGGCAAGCGAAATATACCGTGGGCGATGCCCAGGCGGCTGAGGCCGATTCTCAGCAAAGCGATCGAGCTCGACCCTTCTTTTGCCGATGCTTATCGGATCAGGGGGAGTTATCGGGAACGCGCGGGCAAGCGCGACGACGCCATCGCCGATTACCGCCACGCGGTTGAACGCGATCCGTTCTCCAAGGAGGCGCGCGACGCATACAAAGCCGCGAGCGGGGACACGGCGGACAGCATCGTCAAACCGTTGGCGCCTGCCGTCGACGGCTGGGGAGTTTTCGCTCCACGTCCGGCCAATATACCGCGTTGAACGAGCGCTACGCCAGAAGCCCCATTCTCCTTGAGGTTCAAAACAGCGGCCCGGTCGAGATCGTCGAATGGACCCCCTTGAAGGAAAGCCTCTCGGGGATCGGACTTCTTCGCTACCGCGCGGGAGACAAATCGGAGTATGTGGTCATCATCGACCTGTCGCGCGGGCAAGTCGTCAGCATCGAACCCTACATTATGGGCGGTGCGAAATCGAAATGGGCGTGGACGCAAAATGCGGTCACGGTCACCGACCCCGACGGTCTGGCAAGCTACTACGAGCTGAGAAAGGCGGCGGACGCAAGAGCGCCAACGGCTCGGCGAGATGACAATCCGTTCTCGGTTTTTGGTGGTGGCAGGCGCGGCGGAGGAGGCAGGAACGGGCCTGGCCTGTTCGGCTGGCTGTTTCAATGATCGACTTGCAGACCCTCCTCAGATGACCTTACCCCCGAAGCCAGCCTCGGCAGAGGCTGACTTCGCATCGATGCGTTACTTTGCGGAGCATGCAAACTGAGACGGAAGCCACGGCGCATTGATGCACGTGTTGTCCATCCCCGCGCATTGGACCGAAGTCTCCAGCCATCGTTGTACCCGTAGCCATAGCTGTAGCTGGATAGTTCCAGTATCCCATCGGGACAGGTCTATAAAGGGGCCGATAGCCAAAATGCCGGTGATACGTTCTCGACTGAGCTGTCGCGCCAACCAAGGGTGTAACAATTATTGCCAAAGCAGCCATCAGGGCTACAAACTCTTGCCGCCGTCCATGTAAACCTCCTCACGATTTGTCGTTAGGAGGTAGAAACGACGTCATCCTTCAACCGTTTCGTAAAATAATGTTGATATAGCCACCAGCTTAAGCTGGCCCAATACTTTACAGAAAGGCTTCAGAATTCTAATCTCATATCTCTAAAATAGATAGGCTTGTGCAATTTAAAGAAGGAAATCTTAAAACCATTACGCCAGCCGAGAGGTGCCTGGGCGACATCGGTTCCCAACAGGCTCGGCATAGGGCACCGCAATCGCCCCATTTCATCGACATCATGCAGGGTGTGCGGAAGCGCTGAAGTTCGGTCAGTGGCCGAAGCAAAAGCGCCCATTGCCAGACTTTCAGGCTGCCCGCGCGCCAAGCGCTGCAAAGAAAAAGGCGAAGCCCGTCAGCAGCATGTTGACCCAACGAACAGCCCGAAGAACCCAAAGCGCTGTAGACGGCCACTGCGCGATCACAGACCGGCCAGCAGGAAGTCGATCAAACCGCTGAAAAGCAACAGCACCCAGCGCCCCGTCTCTCCCTTGATGGAGAAAGCGAAGATAAAGGTGGCGATGCCGTGCACGATAAAATAGGCCGTGAGCACCATTGTGAGCGTGACCGCGCCCTCGAGAGGGGTACCATGCCAGGATGAAGCCAAGGATCGCGGTGAGGATCGAAAGAGGAGAGACGGCCAGTAACCGGCGCCCGCGTTGAGCGGACCAGCGATACGGCCCGAAAGACGCCCGAGAAGAACACGAGCCAGCCGACAAAGGCGGCGGTGGCGACGGCAGCCACTTGCGGAAGCGCAACTGCGACCATCCCGAGTATGACGAGCAGAACGCCTTGCACGGTGAATAGCCGCCAATGTTCCTTCAGACCGCTGCGCACCGCGCTTTCGAAGCGTCCTGGTTGACGCTTGGCGAGGTCATGGGCTTCTTCTCCCTTTTTCTAGTGGAGCGAATTTGACGTTTGAGTTCCGCCTGCCACGAGTTCGCGCTCAAATGTCAAATTCACAAGCTCCACGAGATCAAAAGTTGCTGGTGGCATGATCATTCAAACCGAGGATAATGGCGCTTAATCTTTATACGGGCATCGTCTGTTGCGAAGCGCCCGTTGGCCTTGGGTCTGACGTTTGTTGCGGCGGTTTTTTCATGAGGCGCGTGCTTAGCAGCTCGCGTTGCGCCGATCGCGAAGGAAGTTGAAGAACTCCACGCCTTCGCGCAGACGCCGCTTCATCATGGTGGGGCTCATCACCATCTCGGACACGATCGACGCGATCTTCGGCGCGCGAAGATAGAACCGCTGTAGAAGTCCTCGACGGACTCGA
>CAVRSS010000047.1:0-17158 GCA_963723755.1 uncultured Alphaproteobacteria bacterium
TCAAGCTCCGCACCGGCAAAAATTGTATCTTAGAAGGTCGTTTCACTGAGGTCGGAGCCACCGAGATTGGCCCCTCGAAGATTGGCGCCATGGAGATCGACCCCTTGGAGCTTTGCGTCCCGAAAATCTACGCCGCTAAGATTTGCCCGGCTCAGAATGGTCTTTTGGAAGCGAGTTCCCAGAAGGCTGACCCCACGGAGATCAGCGCCACTGAGATCGGCTCCAGCTAAGAAGGAGGCGTCTAACGTAGCCTCTCTTAGATTAGCACCTGTGAAATTGGCCTCGCGGAGATCAGCCCGATTGAGATGCGCCCTATAAAGATCAGCTTCTATGAGATTGGCCCCGCGCAGCTTGGCCGAGTTAAGATTGGCATAGTGGATGCTGGCGGCACCGAGGTCTGCCTTCATGAGATCGGCGCCTCTCAGAATGGCGCCGACGAGGTTGGCCTTGACGAGATTGGCCGCTGGGAGAACGGCCTCTCTTAGGTTGGCCCATCTGAGATGTGCTCCGCCAAGATTAGCCCCTCCAAGCTTGGCCCCGATGAGATTGGCCTTCTCAAGATCGACCTGTCCAAGATTTGCTTCTCTGAGGTCGGCCTTGTGCAAATTGGTTTCGCAGAGAATAGCCTCGTTTAGGTTCGCCCCCAGCAGAATGGCGCCGCTAAGATTGGCTCGTCCAAGATAGCTCCATCTGAGGTCGGCCCCGCTCAGATTGGCTCCTGGCAGATCGGCTTCTCCAAGATTAGCCCCGGTTAGATTTATCGCGATCCTTGCATTTTGCATCCTCCAGAGGTTCCAGACATCCACGCCACCCAGGAGCATACAGACGAGGTCAGACTCACCATCGCCACCCTCAAAAGGCTTAGGCTGTGCGGACATTTCGGGTTCCTTTGGGTGGGCAATGGGACGCTCACAAGATTCTAAGTGCTTCAAGCATAGACAACTCTCTTGAATTGTTTCCTAAGCGTGATGGCGTAGAGGAAAGCCCCGTTTTTCCCATTCCAAGCCGCGACCGCTTGCGGCGGTCGCGGCGGCATTGCTTTCACCTGAATGTCATGACGTATACGTCAACCGTCTCTTGTAAAGGACAAGCGGATGGGTTAGGTTTTGCATGCGATGGCCGAGCAAAATGAGATGTGTCAGCAGGCTTGCGCACCCATGGTTAGTGCGCTCTAAACCTTTTTCTGTGAAAGCTCCGCGAGGGCTAAACATTTCGTTTGATCGCCGCCGGCGCCGCGCATTGAGATTTGAATCGGCGGTAACTACGTGCAGGACATTTGAGGCCGTCTCTCAGGCGGCTCCGTGCGACTAAGCAGATTGCGATTCCGGCGCGCCCGGTCTGACCAGGAAGGAAAGCGGCCATGATTGGCTTTGTATTCTTCGCACTGGCGTTTGCCGCCATGTTTGTGCTGGCGATGAGGCGCGAGCCATTGTCGATGTGGGCTTTATGGGCTGCAGCGGTGGCGTTCCTCGCTCAGTTCGGTGTTTTCAGCGGAGACTTCCACGGTCCGGACATGTCGGCCTTGGATTTGCTCGCGTTCATTCCGGCAGTAGTGCTCGGACTTTTATCGCTGCGGCTCGTCCGGCGCGCGGTCGTAACACGCCCTGCCTTCAAGACGGTTCAACGGGTCCTTCCTCCGGTATCGAAAACCGAGCAGGAAGCACTCGACGCTGGCACGCAGGGCTTCGACGCCGAGCTGTTCTCGGGCCGCCCCAGCTGGAGCAAGCTGCGCGCCGTCAATCCGATCAGTTTGACCGAAGAAGAACAGCGCTTTTTCGACAATGAGACCGAGGAACTGTGCAAGAAACTGAACGACTGGGAAATCCGGCATAACCGGCACGGCATCCCCGAGGACATCCTGCAATTCGTCCGCGACAAGGGCTTCCTCGGCATGTTGATTTCCAAGGAGCATGGCGGGCTCGGTTTTTCGCCGCAGGCCCAATCGATGATCCTGGGCAAGATATCCTCGCGTAACCCCGACGCCGCAATCGTTGTCATGGTGCCGAATTCGCTCGGCCCGGGCGAACTGATCGAGCAGTTCGGCACCGACGAGCAAAAGGAGCGCTATCTGGAGCCTCTCGCAAAGGGCAAGGAGATCCCTTGTTTCGCCCTGACCAGCCCGGTTTCCGGTTCGGACGCCGCTGCGATGCGCGATGTGGGCACCGTGACCACGGGCACTCACGAGGGCAAGGAAGTCCTCGGGATCCGGCTGAATTTCGATAAGCGCTACATCACGCTCGCTCCGAAGGCCACGATCGTCGGGCTGGCGTTCCATCTCATCGACCCTGACAACAAGCTCGGGCGCGGCCAGGATATCGGCATCACGCTGGCGCTCATTCCGGCAAACCACCCCGGCGTGGAGATCGGACGGCGACACCTGCCCGCGGGATCGTCATTCCCCAACGGGCCTGTGCGGGGCGAAAACGTGTTCATCCCGATCGACTGGGTTGTCGGCGGCCAGGACCGGGTCGGCCAGGGCTGGCGCATGCTGATGGCGTGCCTCGCGGCTGGCCGCGCGATCTCGCTTCCGGCCGCAGCCACGGCAGGCGCGAAGGCGATGCTGCGCAACACCAGCGCCTATGCGCGGATTCGCAAGCAGTTCTCGATTCCGATCGGCCGCATGGAGGGCATTATCGAGCCCCTCGCGGAGATTGCGGAGACGGCCTACACGCTCGAAGCCGCGCGTGCGGTCACCTCGTCGATGGTCAGCCAGGGCGCCAAGCCTGCGGTTATTTCCGGCCTCATGAAATACCAGGCCACGGAGAGGATGCGCAAAGTGCTGAACCACGCGCTCGACATCCACGGCGGGAAGGGCATCTGCGACGGCCCCGGCAACTATTTGCAGGCCGCCTATCAGATTTCGCCCGTGAGTATCACGGTCGAGGGGGCGAACATTCTCTCGCGGAGCCTGATTGTCTTCGCGCAGGGCGCTCTAAGAAGCCATCCCTATCTCTATTCGGAGATCAAGGCCGCTCAGAACCCCGATAAGAACGCCGGCTTCGAAGCATTCGAGAAGGCTTTCGAGGCGCATGTGGCATTCTCGGTGGGGAACGTCTATCGCGCTTTCTTCCATAATGTGACGGGCGGCATTTTCGCCAAGTCGCCTCTGAACGCGCCCGTGCCGTACTACTACGCTCAGCTTGAGCGCGCTTCGACAAACTTCGCGGTTGTGGCCGATATGTGCGTGGCGCTTCTCGGAGGCGGCTTGAAGGTCAGGCAACGGACGACGGGGCGCATGGCCGACGCGCTGAGCGAGATCTATTTCATCTCCTGCCTCTTGAAGCGCTACGAGGATGATGGCGCGCTTGCTTCGGAACGGCCTGTCTTCGATTACGCGGTACAGAAGGCCTTCCACAGCTTCTATTCTGCGCTTCACGATGCGGTCGACAACTTCCCCGTCCGTTATGCGCGGCCCGCCCTGAAATTCTGGGTTTTTCCCTTTGGCAACAGTGCCAGGAAGCCGAAGGACACGCTCGCCAGGGATATCGTCCAGGCCGTGCTCGTTCCAGGCGAAGTCCGCGACCGGCTCACACGCAATATCTTCGTCTCCCACGACGAGAACGATCCGCTGGGCCTTCTCGAGGTCACCATGAAAAAGGTGATCGAGAGCGAGGAAACCGAGAAGAAGCTCGACCGCGCCGTCCGCAGCGGCCTTGTGAAGCGTTATCTCGGCAACGACTGGTTCAAGGAAGCGGTCGACAAGCGCGTCTTGAGCCAGGCGGAGGCCGATCTCTTGCGCGAGACCGAACGGCTCGTGTCGCGTGTGGTTGCTGTCGACGACTTCGACCCGATCGCGCTCGAACCGCATTACACGGCCGGAAAGCCGCCGCACATCGACGTCGAAGAGCAAAAGCCGACGCAGCGGCCTCTTGCCGAGGTTCGGGCCGCCGAGTGACGTGCGCGTCGGTATCGTCATGGCCGCACTTGATGCGGCCATCCAGGGAAACAACCTGCGGCCTTATTGTAATTGTGGATGACCGGGTCGAGCCCGGCCATAGCGCTTAGAGGTCATTCAAAGACATATTGGAAGGAGCGGTTATGGCAGCCGATATCGCGAACCTTAAGAATTGGCAGTACCATATCGACCTTGAGCAGATTGCCTGGGCCACCCTCGATGTGAAGGGGCAGTCGCAAAACACGCTCGGGCGCGAAGCCATCGAGGAACTTGATACGATCCTCACTGCCGTTGCCGACGGCGTCCGCGCCAAGAGCGTGCGCGGCCTGGTGGTGATGTCCGGCAAGGAAAAAAGCTTCGTCGCCGGCGCGGATATCAAACAATTCGATGATCTCAAGACCGAGGCCGATGTGGTCGAGGCGGTGCGTGCCGTAACCGAAATCTTCGACCGCGTCGAACGCATGCCCGTCCCCGTCGTCGTGGCAATCCACGGCGTCTGTCTGGGCGCCGGCCTCGAATTTGCGCTTGCCTGTCACTATCGCATTTGTACCCGCGAGGAGGTGACGCGGATCGGCCTGCCGGAGGTCAAGCTCGGCATTATCCCCGGCCTTAACGGTTTCGCGCGCTGGGTCCGGCAATCCGGTCCACTCAATTCGATGCCGCACATGCTGACGGGGCGGATGCTGCGCCCAAGACAGGCCAGGGCGGCCGGGATCGTCGACCAGGTGGTGCCGAGCCATCACGAGCTCCGCTGGGCCGCGCGCAACGCCGTCATCAAGAACCGCAAGTCCAAGCGGGCCGCGCTTGCGTGGGCGCCGTTGATGAAGTTCGAACCCGCCCGCGCCTACATCGCCAAGCGGATGCGGAAAGAGACGGCGGCGAAGGTCCGCGAAGAGCATTATCCCGCGCCGTTCAGGCTCATCGACCTGTTCGAGAAGCATGGTGGCAGCTTCGATGCGATGAAGCGCGAGGAGACACGGGCCTTCGCGCCGCTGATGATCTCCGAGCAATCTCGCAACCTGCGGCGCGTCTTCCGCCTCTCCGAGATGCTGAAAGCGGAAGCGCCGAAGGACGGCTACCGGCCGATGCGGGCGCATGTCATAGGCGCTGGAACCATGGGCGCGGACATCGCCATGGTGTGCGCTGCCGAGGGCATGGAAGTTTCGCTTCAAGATGTTTCGGCGGAGGCTGTCAGCAAGGCCTTGGAGCGCGCGCAACCCTTCTTCAAAAAACGGCTCCGATCGGGCTTGGAAGCGTCGAAGGCGAAAGCACGGTTGATCGCGGACCCTGCCGGTGCGCATATCCATCGCGCCGATGTTGTGATCGAGGCGATCTACGAAAATCTCGACGCCAAGAAGAAGGTGTTCGCCGAGATCGAGACGAAGGCAAAGCCGGGCGCGATCCTTGCCACGAACACGTCCTCGCTGCCGATCGAGCAGATTGCCGAGGGCTTGAAAGACCCGAGCCGTCTCATCGGGCTGCACTTCTTCAATCCGGTGGCGCTGCTGCCGCTCATTGAGGTCGTCCGCGGGCCGCAGAGCCGAGAGGAAGAGGTGCGCAAGGGCGCGGGCTTCGCGACGCGGATCGGCAAGATGCCTCTCATTGTGAAGTCGTCGCCGGGCTTCCTCGTGAACCGGGTTCTCGCCCCTTACATGTTCGACGCCATGAAGCGCCTTGCGGAGGGCACGCCGAAGGAAAAGATCGACGCCGCCGCGCAGAAGTTCGGCATGCCCGTGGGTCCGATCGAGCTTGCCGATCAGGTTGGTCTCGACGTGGCTCTGAGCGTGGCCAAAATCCTGAAAATGCCCACGCCCGAGGATCACCCGCTGATGCGCCTCGTGGAAGAGAAGAAGCTCGGCAAGAAGACGGGCGAAGGCTTCTACAAATGGGTCAATGACAAGGCTGAGAAGAGCACAGCGAGCTTCCGCGATCAGGAACTCGCCGAACTAGGCCGCGCTCTGGTCGACCCTCTCATCGATGAGTGCGAAAAGGCGCTCAAGGAAGGCGTCGTGGCCAGCGCCGATCATGTCGACGCCGGCGTGATCTTCGGCACCGGGTTCGCGCCGTTCCGCGGCGGGCCGCTCCACTATCGGCAGTCACTGAAGGGGCCGGTGTCGCAGCCTGCTGCTGTGACCGCGCAGGCGCGCGCGGCTGAATAATAAGACCAGTCGTCATCCCGGAAATGCCAACGGCATTATCCGGTATCGTAAAAGGTCTAAGGTTGCGTTTTTCACGGTCCCGGATAAGCGCCAAGCGCTTTCGGGATGACGGACAGATTCGGGGAGCAATTTGATGCAGCAAAATTTGCGCAAGGTGGCCGTTATTGGCGGGGTCCGCACACCCTTTTGCCGCGGCAACACTGGCTATGACGACCAGACCAATCTCGACCTCATGACGGCGGCGCTGAACGGCCTTGTCGCGAAATACAATCTCCAAGGCGAGCACATCGACGAAGTGGTCGGCGGCGCGGTCATAACCCACGCCAAGGATTTCAACCTGACGCGCGAAGCCGTCATCGGCACGAAGCTGCGCGAGGATACACCCGGTATCACGCTGTCGCAGGCCTGCGGAACAAGCCTGCAAGCGGCGCTCGGCAGCGCGGCGAAAATCGCGATCGGCCAAATCGATTCCGCCATCGCCACCGGCTCCGACACCGTGTCCGATCCGCCGATCGAGCTGAAGCGCTCCTTCGCCAAACGGCTTGCGAAATTGAGCACTGAGAAGACGTTGGCCGGAAAGGCAAAGTCGCTCAGCGGCTTCTCTCTGGGCGATATCTCGATTAGCCCACCCGCTAACGCCGAACCGCGCACCGGCCTTTCCATGGGGCAGCATTGCGAGCTGATGGCCAAGGAATGGCAGATCCCGCGCGCCGATCAGGACCAGCTTGCCTTTCGCAGCCACAAAAGGGCAACGGCGGCCTATGATTCGGGCTTTCTCGATGATCTCGTCGTGCCCACCGCCGGCGTTTTCCGCGACAACAATCTGCGCGAAGACATCAGCCTCGACAAACTCGCCGAACTTAAGCCCGCGTTCGACAAGGAGAAGGGTACGCTGACGGCGGCCAACTCAACGCCGCTCACCGACGGCGCTTCTGCCGTTTTGCTCTCTTCGGAGGACTGGGCGGCGGCGCATGGATTGAAGCCGATGGCGTATCTCACATTCGGCCAGCATTACGGGATCGATTTTGTGGACGCAGGGCGGGGCCTGCTGATGGCCCCGACCGTCGCCGTCTCAAAAATGCTCGATCAGGCTGGCCTGACCTTGCAGGATTTCGATTTCTACGAAATCCACGAGGCTTTTGCCGCGCAGGTTCTTTGCACCCTGAAGGCGTGGGAAGACCCCGAATTCTGCAAAACTATGCTTGGCAAGGAGAAGCCGCTCGGCGCCATCGACCGTTCCAAGCTGAACGTGAAAGGCTCGAGCCTTGCTTACGGCCATCCGTTCGCGGCGACGGGCGCCCGCATTATCGCGATGCTCGCCAAGATCCTCGAAGAGAATGGCGGCGGGCGCGGGCTTATATCCATCTGCACGGCAGGCGGCATGGGCGTATGCGCTATTCTGGAGCGGCCGCGCAGCGGTGATGGCGCTGCCGCACAGGCGGCGTAGCGCCTCCTAAAGCGGTTGTGCGCAGGGATTTCGCGGATAGTTTACGCCATGCCACTTTACGGGCATGGCATTTTCGCCCTATTGCTACGGCGATTTTCAACATACCGGCGCGTAGGGCGCAGCACAGGCTTATTTCATGGACAAACCAAATCACGCGGCGGGACGACCAAAAACAGACGGTCACGCAGAGAATGGCCATGATCAAGGACACGAGGCGACCGCAGCGAAGGCCGTGCACAAAAAACAGGCCGCACCCGTGGCAACAGAGGGCGCGGAGCGCGACTGGTCGAAGACGCTTTTCCTGCCGAAGACCGATTTCGGCATGAAGGCCGGCCTGCCGCAGCTCGAGCCGAAGCTGCTCGATCGCTGGGCCAAAATGGACCTTTACAAGCTTCTGAGGGGGGGCGTCGAAGGGGCGTGAGAAGTTCGTCCTGCACGACGGTCCGCCCTACGCGAACGGCAACCTGCATATCGGCACGGGGATGAACAAGATCCTCAAGGACGCCGTTGTCCGCTCCCAGCAGATGATGGGCCACGACGCCAATTATGTGCCGGGCTGGGACTGCCACGGCCTGCCCATCGAGTGGAAGGTCGAAGAACAATACCGCGCCAAGGGCAAGAGCAAAGACGGCGTGCCGATCAATGAGTTCCGGCACGAATGCCGCGAGTTTGCGCAGAAGTGGATCGGCGTGCAGATGGCCGAGTTCCGACGCCTGGGTGTCGAGGGCGACTGGGAAAATTATTACGCCACGATGGCCTTCGAGGCCGAAGCCATCATCGCGAACGAGCTGATGAAGTTTGCGATGAGCGGGCTTCTGTATCGCGGGTCGAAGCCCGTGATGTGGTCGGTTGTGGAGCGCACGGCGCTGGCGGAAGCCGAGGTCGAGTATCACGAGCACGCGAGCCCCGCGATCTGGGTGAAGTTTCCTGTAACCGCAGCCGGGACCCAGCGTTCCCTCTCCCTGGAGGGAGAGGGACAGGGTGAGGGGTCGCGGCCTCATGGCGGACTTAGCCTCACCCCAACCCTCTCCCCCGGGAGAGGGAGCGACGTTGCAAGCATCGTCATCTGGACGACAACGCCTTGGACGATCCCCGGCAACCGTGCGATCGCGTTCTCGCACAGGATCGGGTATGGGCTTTATGAAGTCACAGACGCACCCGCCGACAATTGGACCAAGACGGGCGAACACTTCATTCTGGCGAAATCCCTGTCAGAGGACTTCTTCAAAGCTGCGCGCGTCGAAAAATGGGAGCTTTTGAAGGATATCGATCCGGCGGGCCTGATCGCCGCGCATCCGCTTCATGCCGACGGGTATGATTTCAAGGTTCCGCTGCTCGAAGGTGAGCACGTTACCGAAGACACCGGAACGGGCTTCGTTCACACCGCACCCGGACATGGCGCGGACGACTTTGAGATCTGGACCGCGAAGGCGCGCAATCTGCAGGGAATTGGGCATCGACCCCGAGGTGCCGGACACCGTCGGGCCGGATGGGTATTTCCGCAAATCTGTGCCGCTGTTCGGCGGCGATGAGCCGAAGCGCGTCATCGACGACAAGGGCCATTTCGGCAAGCTCGACGACACGCGCTACGGCAACGCGGCCGTCATCGCGGCGCTGAAGGAGGCTGGCGCGCTGGCTGCCATGAACCCGCGCCACAAGCATGATTACGCGCATTCCTGGCGGTCGAAGGCCCCCATCATCTATCGCAACACGCCGCAATGGTTCATCGCGATGGACAAGCCGAACGCAACCAAAGCCGCCAAGAATGCCACTCTTCGCGATGCTGCCCTCGCCTCCATCGACGAGACGCGTTTTGTGCCGCCACAAGGCCGCAACCGGCTGCGCGGCATGATCGAGCAGCGGCCCGATTGGGTCATCTCGCGCCAGCGCGCCTGGGGCGTGCCGATCACCGTTTTCGTGCACAAGGAAACGGGCGAGGTGATCCCGAACCCGAAATTCAAAGGCTCGAAGGACCTGCAAAAGCGCATCTTCGATGCGTTCAAGGCCGAGGGCGCGGACGCCTGGTTCGCGGATGGTGCTGCGGCGCGCTTCCTGGATGGCCTTGTCGATGACGCGTCCCAGTGGGAGCAGGTGCGCGATATTCTCGATGTGTGGTTCGACTCCGGGTCCACGCATGCCTTCGTGCTGGAAATGCGCAAAGACCTGAAATGGCCCGCCGATCTCTATCTCGAAGGCTCCGACCAGCATCGCGGCTGGTTCCAGTCCTCGCTCTTGGAAGCCTGCGGCACGCGCGGGCGTGCGCCCTATGACGCCGTCCTCACCCACGGCTTTGTCATGGACGAGCAGGGGCGCAAGATGTCGAAGTCGCTCGGCAATACAACCGCGCCGCAGGATGTGATCAAGCAATCCGGCGCGGATATCTTGCGGCTCTGGGCGCTGTCTTCGGATTACACGGAGGACCTGCGCATCGGCCCGCAGATCATCCAGTCCACGGTGGATGCGTACCGCAAGCTCCGCAACACGCTGCGCTATCTGTTGGGCAATCTCGCGCATTACGAGCCAGGCTTCGACGTGGCGCACGCCGATATGCCGGAGTTGGAGCGCTGGGTGCTGCATCGCATCGCCGAGATCGATGCCGAGGTGCGCGCGGCCTATAACGCCTTCGACTTCAAGAAGGCTTACCGCCTGCTCGCCGACTTTTGCTCGAACGACCTTTCGGCCATCTACTTCGACATCCGCAAGGACACGCTCTACTGCGAGGCTCATTCGAGCGTGAAGCGGCGCGCCGCGCTTTCGGTCTTGAATACGCTCTTCGCAAGCCTGACCGCATGGCTTGCCCCGCTCCTTTGCTTCACCGCCGAGGAGGCTTGGCTCGCCCGGCATGGCGACGCAAAGGATGGCTCCGTTCACCTGCAAAGCTTCCCGGAAATCCCCGCGGAGTGGCGCAACGATGCGCTCGGCGAGAAGTGGGAGAAGGTATGGGCCGTTCGGCGCGTGATCACCGGCGCGCTCGAAATCGAGCGGCGCGAAAAGCGCATCGGATCGAGCCTTGAGGCCGCGCCCGACATCTATATCGGCAACAAAACGCTTGCTGCCGCTGCAAAAGACGTCGACTGGGCCGAGATCGCCATCACCAGCGAAGCCGCGATTAAGACGGGTAAGCCGCCCGAGGATGCGTTCACGCTCGATGAGGTGGAAGGCGTTGCCGTGGTTCCGAAACTCGCCACAGGGAAGAAGTGTGCACGCTCCTGGCGGATCACCGACGACGTTGGCGCCGATCCGGCTTATCCAAGCCTCAGCGCCCGCGACGCCGCCGCTGTGAAGGAACTCGACGCGCGCGTGGGTGATCTACAAAGTCATGGCCGCCCTTGAGGCGGCCATCCAGAAGACAAGCTGTTTCGGCGGGAAGATGGATGGCCGGGTCAAGCCCGGCCATGACGAGAGGGGCGTCAGCCGACGATCTCGCTTTCCTGGAAGACAAGCCCGATTTCGAGCGCGGCATTGTCCACACTATCCGAGCCATGGACTGAATTGCGCTCGATATTCTCGGCAAACTCCTTGCGGATCGTCCCCGGCGCGGCATTCGCCGGGATTGGTGGCGCCCATGATCTCGCGATTCTTGGCCACGGCGTCCTCGCCCTCGGAGAATTCTGCAAAACGATCGGCCCAGACGTCATGAACGTCACCAGATCGTTGAAGAAGGGCCGCTGTTTATGCACGGCATAGAAGGCCGCCGCGTCGGTAGCGTCCCAATGCACCCGCTTTTGCGCGATGATGCGAAGCCCGGCGTCTTCGAATTTGGAGATGATCTTGCCGGTGATGTTCCGGGCTGTGGCATCGGGTTTGATGATCGAAAGGGTGCGCTCAACGGCCATGTGTTCGCCTTTTCAGTTGGCAGGGATTTGGATCTTGGCTGAATATAGGATTTGCGTGGGAAGCTGACAGTGCGGCTTATATCGAAGCGTTTCGGGAGCGGCAAGCTGGCGGCGAGGGCCATGAACAGATCAATGCAAGACTGAACGTGAACGGCGAATTGAGGCGAAGCGAGCAGCTTTACAAACCGCCATAAGTTACAACGCCTTTGCCTATGCGGTGCTTGGTAGCAAAAACTACTTGTATGGTTACTTACAGGTCATTTTGCCAAACAAACCCAATTTGGCTAACCGACAGTACATTCTCACGGATGCGAATGGGCGCAGCATAAGCCATGGAAATCGGAAAGACTTTGATCGTCATTGGCGCTTTTTTGATCGGCGCGGGGCTGCTCTGGCTGCCTGGGATCGCGTCTTGGGCTCGGCCACCTGCCGGGTGACATCATCATAGAGCGCGAGAATTTCCGGCTCTACCTGCCGCTCGGAACATGCCTTCTTCTCAGCGTGGTCCTGTCCGTGGCTTTCTGGCTCATCGGCCGCCTATAGCGGGAACACGGTCACTTCCTTGTTCTTGATCCCAAGCGCAAGCTTGCCGGCTCGCAAGGCAAGGGCTTTCTCACCGAAAAGTTGCCGCCGCCAGCCCCGAAGGGCGGGGACGTCCGGTTCGTCGAACTGCGCCAGCTTTTCGAGGTCTTCCCCACTCGCCAAGAGCCTCGGGGCGATGTTCAATTCCGCGGAGACTGCCTTAAGAAGGACGCGCAGCAGTTCGACTGCGGCGGAGGCCGACGCGGGCAGGTCGGTATGGGCAATCGCACCGGCGACATCGGAAGGGTCTCGTGCGAGCGCGGCTTCCACGGCCCGAAGGATGGCGTCGCCCCGGGATTTCAAAACCTCACGGACCGAGCGCAAGCGCGAGAGCGTGTCAAGCGAACGGGGTGCGTGCTTGGCGACTTCATAGATGGCCTCGTCCTTGATGACGCGTCCGCGAGGGACATTCTCGTCCTGCGCGGTGCGTTCGCGCCAGGAGGCAAGCTCCATGATGATGGCTCTCGACTGCCGGGATTTGCCCCCGAGTTTCAGCCGCTTCCAGGCGTCGGCTGGATCGAACGCATAGGTCTTCGGATCGATGAGAACCGCGACCTCCTCTTCGAGCCAGGATTCGCGCCCCGTTTCCTGAAGCCTTTGCTGAAGCCTTAGATAAATGTCCCGCAAGAAAGTCACGTCGCCGATCGCGTATTCGAGTTGCTTCGCGTTGAGGGGCCGCAAGCACCAGTCGATGGCCTGATAGGTCTTGTCGTGATTGCGTTTCAGGATTTTTTTGACGAGCGACCCGTAGGAAATGGCTTCGCCGTGACCGAGCGCCATCGCCGCGACCTGGGTGTCGAAAAGAGGACGGGGGACGACGCCCGCCTCCTGAAACACGATCTCTATATCCTGGCGGGCGGCGTGAAAGACCTTGAGCACCGATTCGTCGGCCATCAGAGCGTAAAACGGCGTCAGGTCGATGCCGGCGAGCGGATCGGCGATGTATTCCAGTTCCGGCGCCGCCATCTGGATAAGGCACAGCTTCGGCCTGTACGTGGTTTGCCGCATGAATTCGGTATCGACCGTCACGAAGGGCTGGCGGCTGAGCAGGTCGCACGCGTTTCGCAGGTCTTTGGAGGTCGTTATTACAGGCGGCAATTCGGTCATCGTGTTCTTATAGCTCAAGTTGTGGGGCGGCGCATAGGAGGGCCTCGCGTCCTTGACAAATATCGCGGTCCATGCGCTGGATTTCGCCAAGTTTTGACGCGCTCTGTGATGACAGGGCCGACTTAAGTGTGTCTCTTTTATGCCGCTGCGCCGCTCGCATGATGAAAATCTTGTCGGCGGGCCGGCTTTGATCCAAGAGGATGCGATCTGTGGAAAAAACCGGTCAACACGGGCGGGCGAAATCCGCCATTTCCGGCAAGAAGGAACCGGAAGCCGCCGAATCAAAAGCCGCTGAAATCCCGGTCACAAAGAAGGAGCAGCCGGGCAAGGTGCCGAAGTGAGAGGGCACGCTTGGCGGATGCCCGGCATGCTTACCGGACCTCGACTTGCGGCGCGCTCAGAAGAGCCGATGCGGGCAAGCATGTGCGGCTCTCGGGTTGGGTGCATCGCGTGCGCGACCATGGCGGGCTTGCTTTTCATCGACCTTCGCGATCATTATGGCCTGACGCAATGCGTCGTCGATCCGGAGGCAGCCGCTTTTGCCGCAGCGGAGAAGGTTCGCGCCGAATGGGTAATCCGGGTCGATGGCCAGGTGGTGATCCGGGAAGGCGACACCGTGAACCCGAATTTGCCCACCGGCGAGGTCGAGGTGCGGATCGGTTCGCTTGAGGTTCTTTCGAAAGCCGATGAGCTGCCGCTGCCTGTTTTCGGCGAGCCGGACTACCCGGAAGAGATCCGGCTGAAATACCGCTTCCTGGATCTGAGGCGCGAGACGATCCACCGCAACATCATGAAGCGCTCGGCGATCGTTTCCTCCATCCGCCGCCGCATGACCGAGCGAGGGCTTCTTCGAATTCCAGACGCCGATTCTGACGGCCTCGTCGCCGGAAGGAGCGCGCGACTTCCTCGTGCCGTCGCGGATGCATCCCGGCAAGTTCTATGCGCTGCCGCAAGCGCCGCAGCAGTTCAAACAGCTCATCATGATCGCGGGCTTCGACCGCTACTTCCAGATCGCGCCCTGCTTCCGCGACGAGGATGCGCGCGCCGACCGCTCGCCCGGTGAATTCTACCAGCTCGATATCGAGATGAGCTTCGTCACGCAGGAGGACGTGTTCCAGGCGGTCGAGCCGGTGCTGCGCGGGCTTTTCGAGGAGTTCGGCGACGGCAAGCCGGTAACGGCGAAGTTCCCGCGCATCCCCTACGACGAGGCCATCGCGAAATACGGCACCGATAAGCCCGATTTGCGCAATCCTATCCTCATGCAGGATGTGAGCGAGCATTTCCGGGGCTCCGGCTTCAAGGTGTTCGCAGGCATGCTGGAGAGGGATCCGAAGGCGCGCGTCTGGGCGATCCCGGCGCCAGGCGGCGGCAGCCGCGCGTTTTGCGACCGCATGAATTCCTGGGCGCAGCAGCAGGGCCAGCCTGGCCTCGGCTACATTTTCTTCCGCGAAGGCGAGGCGGTGGTCCAATAGCGAAGAATTCTGGGCGTGAACGCTCAGCGGCTTTGCAGGCCAGACTGGCTTGAAAGAAGGCGACGCCGTCTTCTTCGTGGGCGGCGATCCGGCGAAATTCTACAAATTCGCGGGTGAGGCGCGCACCAAGGTCGGCCACGAGCTGAACCTGACGGCGAAGGACTGCTTCGAGTTCTGCTGGATCACCGACTTCCCCTTCTACGAATGGAACGAGGACGAGAAGAAGATCGACTTCTCGCACAATCCGTTCTCCATGCCGCAGGGCGGGATGGAAGCGCTCGAAGCTGCTGCCAAGAAAGGCGACGAGGCGCTGCTCGGGCTCAAGGCCCATCAATACGACATCGTCTGTAATGGCGTGGAGCTGTCGTCCGGCGCGATCCGGAACCATAAGCCGGAGCTCATGTACAAGGCCTTCGAGATCGCGGGCTATGGGCCGGAAGTCGTGGACGCCAAGTTCGGCGGCATGATCCGCGCCTTGAAGTTCGGCGCGCCGCCGCACGGAGGCATCGCGCCGGGCATCGACCGCATCGTCATGCTGCTGTGCGGCGCCGATAATCTGCGCGACGTGACGATGTTCCCGCTGAACCAGCAGGCCGAAGATCTGCTTATGGGCGCACCTTCGGAGGTGTCGGCGAAGCAGCTGCGTGAGTTGCACATCCGGCTCAACCTGCCGAAGAAGGAGGCTTGATCGAAAGCAGCCATGAATGATAGCTTTCACTCATGGCGACACCCGAGCAAATCAAGGCTGCGCGCGCGCTTCTCCGCATGGAGCAGGAGGAACTGGCGCGGCGCGCGGCGTATCCGTGACGACAATCCGCCGCCTGGAAGCGGATCGTGAGTACGCAGTCGCGGAGGAGACGGCGGCGGGTGTTCAGAATGCTTTGCAGGAGGCGGGCATAGAGTTCATCCACGACGGCGTGCGCCGCGTACGGAAGGAGACTGATCGGGACCTGGTGGCGGATTTGATGAAGATCGCGCAGGAAAGTGCCCGGCTTCAGGAGGGCGAACCGAAATGGACGGACGACGACCTCTACGATGAAAACGGCTTGCCCGCGTGATTGCGATCGATAGCTCGGCGCTGGTGGCGATTTTGAGGAACGAGCCCGACGCTCTTCTTTTCGCTGAAGCAATCGGCGCTACGGACTCGCAATTGTGTCTGCAGTCAATTGCTTCGAAACATCGATGGTTCTGGCAGGTTCTGCTCATGGCGAAACGTGTGGCGCCCCCGATGCACTTCTGATCCGCGCAAAGATCGCGGTCATTCCATTCGATGCCGAGCAGGCCGGGTTGGCCCGCGCCGCGTTCCTCAAATATGGGAAGGGCGGACATCCGGCATCGAGCTGAATTTCGGCGATTGCGCGGCTTACGCGCTCGCAAAGTCGCGAAACATTCCCCTTCTCTATAAGGGCGCGGACTTCACCAAGACCGATATCGTGAGCGCTTTGTAACCGTCGCAGGCTCACAATATGATTAGCTGGTCAAGGGGATGGGCGCAGGGCAGGCGGAATGGTTTCAGAGTTTCTCGGCATAACGGCGGCGCTGACCGCGATTATCGCGGCGCGCTATCTGCTCCTTCGGGCCTGTTCTATTGGCTGTTGTGGCAGCGCGGCGGCGAGAAACTCCATGCGAAGCGTTTGAACCGCGACCGCCCGATGCGCTCCATCGTCATGCAGGAGATACGGCTCTCGCTTCTCTCCTCGGTCGTCTACGCGGTGCCAGCCGCAATCGTTCTCGTCGCTCTCTTGCATGGCGGCACAGCAGTCTATTACGACTGGCGCGCCTATGGCGGCGTCCCGTATCTTTTCCTGAGCTTCTTCATCTACCTCGTTGTGCAGGATGCCTACTATTACTTTGAGGGTTGAGAGTTGAGAGTTGAGAGTTGAGGGTTGGCGAGTGGTGCTATTTGGGAACGAAGGGCACGTAGTCGGCGATGTCCCCTCGCAGGTGCCGCGCCAGGATCCGTGCCTGAACGAAGGAAGTTGCGCGAGCCGAAACTCCTGCTCCAGCAGCGGGTGGGTCAGCTTCTCCTGCTTGCGCTGCTGGTAGCCGGTGATGACCAGCTTCCGCCCCGCGTCCGTGAACTCGACGGCCCCGCCTTCGCGCACGCGAAAGTGCTCGGCCCGACCTGCTGCCGGTTCACCAGCGTCAGCGCCAGCCGGTCCGCCAGCCACGGGCGAAACTCCTCCATCAGGTCCAGCGCCAGCGCCGGGCGGTTGGGCCGGTCCGCGTGCAGGAAACCGACAAAGGGATCAAGGCCCACACTGGTCAGCGCGGCAATGCAATCATGCCGCACCAGCGCGTAGAGGAAGGACAGCAGGCAATTGATCCGGTCCCGCGGCGGACGGCGGCTGCGGGCGGCAAAGTTAAAGTCCTCCCGCTGCTGCTTGAGCAACAGGCTGAACACGCCGAAGTAGGTGACGCTGCCCATGCCTTCGGCGCCGCGCAACCGGTCCAGCGCCCCGACCTGGCGCAACTCCTCCGGCGTCCAGCGGCCCAGGTCTTGAATCTGCGCGGGCCAGGGCGTCGGCGGCCTCCTGTCAGCCGGGCGCGTTCCTCGGCGCCCCTTCGCCGGAGCGCCGACTTGCAGTCGCGTACCTCCGCCTCCGAGGCGGGGGCCGGGCCAAGCAATACGTAGACTCGTCAGGTGCTGCAGGGAGAAG
>CAVRSS010000048.1:0-8596 GCA_963723755.1 uncultured Alphaproteobacteria bacterium
AACGTCATTGGCGACAATCCAGTCGCAGCCCTTGCTTTCCAGCTTCTGGACCGCCTGCGCAATGATATTGCCGGTCTCTGCCGCGAAGCCGATCACAAGACGGGGCCTGTTCGTTGAGCGCTTTGCAATGGTCCGTAGGATATCCGGGTTCTCGATCAGCCGAAGCTCCGGCGTGCTTCCGCCTTTCTTGATCTTCTCAGCCTCCACCGATGCGGCCCGCCAATCCGCCACGGCAGCGCAGAAGACCGCAATGTCGGCCGGAAGGGCAACTTCGGCCGCTTCCAGCATTTTCTGCGCCGTTTCGACATGAACCGTAGCCACGCCGCGAGGATCGGGGAGGGCGTTGGGACCGGCGATCAGCGTCACATGCGCGCCGAGGCGGGCGGCCGCAACCGCGATGGCATAACCCTGTTTGCCGCTGGAGCGGTTGCCGATGAAGCGGACGGGGTCGATCGGCTCGAAAGTGGGGCCGGCGGTGACGAGCACATTGCGGCCCGCCAGGGGTTTCGCGCCTTCGCCCTCCAGGATGTGTTCGGCGGCAGCCAGGATCTCGTCCACTTCCGCCATGCGCCCGAAACCGGTCTCGCCGCAGGCCATCGAGCCCTCGTTCGGCCCTACGAAATAAACGCCATCGGCCTTGAGCTGGCTCATGTTCCGGCGCGTGGCCGGATGCTCCCACATGCGCCAGTTCATGGCGGGCGCGGCGAGCACAGGCTTATCGGCGGCGAGAAGGACGGTGCTGGCGAGATCGTCGCAAAGGCCGTGCGCGATCTTGGCGAGTAAGTTCGCAGTGGCAGGGGCGATAACGATCAAATCAGCTTCGCGGGAAAGCCGGATATGACCGATCTCCGTCTCGTTCTTGAGATCGAAGAGTTCCGTGAAGGCAGGCTCCTCTGATAGGACTGCCGCCGAAAGCGGGGTTATGAAATGCTGGCCAGCCGACGTCAGGATGCAGCGGACCTTCGCGCCGCGTTCCTTGGCGCGGCGTATGAAATCCAGGCATTTGTAAGCGGCAATTCCTCCGCCGATAATCAGGAGGATGGATTTTCCTTGCATCAACCGGCTCCTTAAACTTACCGGCAGCATATCGTGACTCGAATGGCCCGTCATTACTTGACGAGGAACTTTCCTTAAAGTTGCAGTTCGCAAGCAAGAGGAATGAAAGCCGTTGGGGTTAGCTCTATTCGATCGGCCGCCCACTCGGGACGATCCTGCCGCAAACAGCCTTGGCTGCAGCCCATTCTTCCTCACTCAAAATAGGCTGCGTCTCGTAGGGCGGCTGCGAAAGGAAAAGCTTCGCTCGCTCCTCGGCGGAGAGATGAGCGCCCAAATCATCCATCGTGCTTTCTCCCGTTGGACTTTCGGCAGCGCTTCGGAGGATGAATTCCCCGGCGTACCTGGACGCAATGTGGGCACTCCTCAAGATGGCGACCGCATTCGCATCCGCGGCGACCTCGGCTTCGCGCGAGTAGCGAAGCTGCGAGAGCATGGCGCGGAAAGCCGCCCGGCTGTCATCGCCCCACGCCGTGAATTTTAAGATCACCTTCATGCCGATGTTCCGGAGGAACAGCGCTTCGGCATCCTTTTCCAGCCCATGGCCCATCTCGTGAGCGAGCACGCCCGCAATGTCTTCGGGAGCTTTGGCCGGTGTCAGAAGCCCCGAAACAAGAATGATGTGACGGCCCGGCAGCGCGAACGCGTTCTGCTGTTCACCTTGCACGAGATGGAGCTTGAACGGGCGGCCGTAACGCCCGCCGCTCTGCAGACGGCCGAGAATGCGCCCGAGCGCCGCCGCGCCTTGTCCCTCGTTGCACTCGGGCGCGGTTGCGCCGAATAGCGCCACACCCTGGAGACCGATTTTGTCGGCCACCGATGCGGGCATCCAGCCGGCAACGAGTTTGGGGGCCTCGAAAAGGCTGATGAAAAAAATCGCAAAGGCGCAAAAGGCAAGAAGCGCGCCAGCGAGAATAAGGGCAAGGACCTTAAACAGCTGCATCTACCGGCCAAACTGTTCGCAATGAGTGGGATTCAGCCATGACCGCCGGGTCTGGTCTCGAGTGAACAAGCAGTAACAATTTGCTGTCCAATTTGCACCGGCTGCCGGGGGGAACTCTTGCAAAGGGCCGCGTTCAGCCCTATACAGGGCGCATCTCACACGCGGGGATTTTGTCACGCTGGGCCGCTCGCGGCCCTTTTTGGCATCCGGTGATGGCATGGCCATTGGCACCCGCGGAGGCTTAACCGGACGAAGGACAATCATGACTATTCCTCAATTCACGATGCGTCAGCTGTTGGAAGCTGGCGTCCATTTTGGTCACCAGACGCACCGCTGGAACCCGAAGATGCAAGATTACCTCTTCGGGATGAGAAACAAGATTTCATATCATCGACCTCTCGAAGACAGTGCCGCTCCTGCATCAGGCTGTGGTCATAACAAGCGATGTGGTGGCGCAAGGCGGCCGCATTCTTTTCGTGGGGACAAAGAGGCAGGCTTCGGACGCGATCGCGGACGCCGCCAAGCGCTGCGCGCAGTATTACGTCAATCACCGCTGGCTTGGCGGTATGCTGACGAACTGGAAGACGATAACGAATTCGATCAAGCGCTTGCGCTATCTGGACGATCTCGTTTCAGGCGAGGGGCAGGGCTTCACCAAGAAGGAGCTTCTCCAGCTTACGCGCGAACGCGACCGGCTTGAGCAGGAGCTTGGCGGCATCAAGGATATGGGCGGCGTGCCCGATCTTCTGTTCATCATCGACACGAACAAAGAGGCGATCGCGATCGCCGAAGCGAAAAAGCTCAAGATCCCGGTCATCGCGATTATCGACAGCAACAGCAACCCGGACGGCGTCAACTACCCGATCCCTGGGAACGACGATGCGGGGCGCGCGATCACCCTTTATTGCGACCTGATTTCGAGGGCAGCCATCGACGGCATCGAGCGCGCGCAAGGCGTTGCCGGCATCGATATCGGAGAGGCCGAGGAGGTGTCCGAGGCCGCTCTTGCCGAGGTTGCGGTTGAACCGGCCAAGAACGGCAAGGATGGCGCTCACCATGCAAAAGCAAATGGTGAAGCCGCCGCTGAGCCAGCGAAGAAGGCGACAAAGACGCCTGAGCCTGTTGAAGAAGCAACGACCTCAACGCTTGAGGGCCTTCCAGAGCCTCAGGGCGAAAAGGACGATCTCAAAAAGATCCGTGGCATCACAAAGACCCAAGAGAAGAAGCTCAATGAACGTGGGGTCTTTCACTTATGGCAGATCGCCGCTTTCACCCAGGATAACCTGGATGAGATCGACCGCTTGCTGCATGGCAATGGACAGATCGCGAAAGGCGATTGGGTCGATCAGGCGCGCGAGCTTACGGCCTAATAAATGACGGTGCGCCTGCGGGCGCACTTCTGCAAAATCTTATGAGGTAGCATATGGCTGCGATTACCGCCGATTTGGTGAAGAGCCTGCGCGACAAGACGGGCGCCGGCATGATGGATTGCAAGACCGCGCTGAAGGAGTCCGACGGCGAAATGGAAGCCGCTGTCGATTGGCTGCGCGCGAAGGGGCTCTCAAAGGCAGCGAATAAGGCCGACCGTATTGCGGCTGAGGGGTTGATCGGTGTTGCTTCGGCCGCGAAGACTGGTGCGGTTGTTGAGGTAAATTCCGAAACCGACTTTGTCGCCCGCAACGCCGAATTCCAGAATGTCGTCGGTGAGATCGCCAAGCTTGCTCTTAAGGCGGATAGCGATGTTGCGAAGCTTTCCGCCACGGAATATCCGAAGAAAAAGGCAACGGTGAGCGACCATCTGAAGGAACTCGTCGGGACCATCGGGGAGAACATTTCGCTTCGGCGCACCGCTTCGCTTAAGGTGGAGGACGGTGTCGTCGCGACTTACGTTCACAACCAGGCGACGTCCGGCATGGGCAAGATCGGCGTTTTGGTTGCGCTCAAGTCGACGGGCGACAAAGAGAAGCTGAACGAGATTGGGCGTCAGGTTGCGATGCACATTGCTGCAACCAATCCGCTCGCCTTGAAGGATGAGGACGTCGATCCCGCCGTGCTGGAACGCGAACGCGCCATTTTCACCGAACAGGCGAAAGAAAGCGGCAAGCCTGAGAAGGTCATCAAGCAGATGATCGAGGGCCGGATCAAGAAGTTCTACCAGGAAGTGATCCTCTTGAAGCAGGCTTTCGTGGTCAATCCCGATCTGACGGTTGAGAAGGCCCTTAAGGAAGCTGAGACAGCGGTTGGCGCTCCGATCTCGGTCACGGCTTTTGTCCGCTACGAGCTTGGTGAAGGCATCAAGACCGACAAGGGAGACTTCGCGGCCGAGGTTGCGGCGGCCGCTGGCAAACAATAAGGCCACGCCTATCAAAGCGACGGCAAGATGCCGTCGCCGTCCCGCTCGCCAAAGGAAAAGACGATGCAGCCACTCCCCTATACCCGCCCGCTGATCAAAATCTCGGGCGAGGCGCTGATGGGAAGCGGCCGTTATGGCATCGACGCGGACACGCTCGCAGAAATCACTGCGGACATCGCGGAAGTTGTCGCGCGCGGCGCCGGCGTCGCTGTTGTCGTCGGGGGCGGGAACATCTTCCGAGGCATGTCGGGCGCGGCCCATGGCATCGACCGTGTGAGGGGTGACTTCATGGGCATGCTCGCGACGGTTATGAACGGCCTCGCCCTGGAACAGGCCTTCAAGCGCGCAGGACAGGCCGTTTCGCTCTATTCGGGCCTGCCCGTCCCGACGATTTGCAGGACATTCTCGCGTGATGATGCGCTCGCCGATCTTGAGAAAGGCGCAGTTGTCGTTCTTGCCGGGGGCACGGGAAATCCATTCTTCACCACAGACACGACGGCGGCGCTCAGAGCCGCCGAACTTGGCTGCGATGCGATCCTCAAAGCCAGCCAGGTAGACGGTGTCTACTCCGAGGATCCAAAGAAAAACCCGCGTGCCGAACGCTACCCCAGCCTCACCTTCTCAGAGGCGCTGGCCCGGGATCTGAAAGTGATGGACGCCGCCGCTATTGCTCTGGCCCGCGACAATGCAATACCAATCGTGGTGTTCTCTCTGCATCAGAAAGGCGCTATTGGAAAAGTAATGCGCGGTGAAGCCCGCTACAGCGTTGTCGGAAGCGATCCGGCAGCATAAATGACGGCAAGGAAGACGTAGCCTCAAGAATAAAAGGGGATCGGAGATGGCAGCCGGCAGTTTCGACATCAAGGAAATTGAGAAGCGCATGAAAGGTGCCGTGAGCGCGCTCAAGTCGGAGTTTGGTGGCCTCAGAACGGGCCGCGCGAGCACGACTTTGCTCGATCCTTTGATGGTGAATACCTCCTACGGCGCAAAGATGCCAATCCATCAGGTGGCTTCGATCAACGCTCCCGAACCTCGCCTGATCACGGTCCAGGTCTGGGACAAGAGCAATCTTCATGCGGTCGATAAGGCCATCCGCGAATCGGACTTGGGCCTTAATCCGGTGATCGATGGGTTGACGCTTCGCTTGCCAATCCCGGAACTCAACCAGGAGCGGCGCCAGGATCTTGTGAAAATCGCAAGGAAGTACACGGAGCAGGCTCGCGTCGCCGCAAGAAACGTCCGCAAGGACGGCATGGATCAGATCAAGAAGCTCGAAAAAGACGGAAAAATCAGCGAAGACGACAGCGGCTCGCTTCATACGAAGGTTCAAGATCTCACCGACCGCACCATTAAGGAGATCGACGGACTTCTGTCTGGGAAAGAGGTCGAGATCATGCAAGTGTAGTGCGCTTTAGGCTCACACAGGCTCAGGCTCTAAAATATTTGCACAGCTGACTGCGGCGGCGGAAAACCCTTAGCGGAAAAGTGGGTTTGCTTTATTGTCCCGCTATCATGGCGTAGAGAGCGCGGCTTGACTGGCGAGAAAATAACGGGTGGCCAAGAGTGAGATTGCAGGAACAAGCGTTTGCTCTCGGGAAAGAGCATCCTTACCCCAAACATATCGCTATTATTATGGATGGCAACGGCCGCTGGGCGGCGCAGCGGGGTTTGCCCCGCATGGAAGGCCATCGTCGCGGCGTCGAAAGCACGCGGGAATGCGTGCGGGCTGCCACTGATCTAGGGATTGGCTATCTCACGCTTTTCAGCTTTTCGTCGGAGAATTGGAGACGGCCTCCCGTTGAGGTTGACTTCCTGATGGGGCTTTTGCGCCGCTTTATTCGCCGCGATCTCGCCGAACTCCACCAGAACAACATCAAGGTGCGTGTTATTGGCTCAGAGGTGGGGGTGCCGCCGGACCTCGTCACCATGTTCCGAGAGGCGGTTGCGCTGACGAGCGGAAACACCGGCCTTCAGCTCATTATCGCTTTCAATTATGGTGCTCGCGATGAGATCGTGCGCGCCGCTAAGTCTTTGGCGCAGAGGGTAGAATCAGGCGAGTTGTCTGCCGACGCCATAACCCAGGAAACATTGGCGGAGCACTTCGACACGGCCGGCATACCTGACCCGGACCTGCTCATTCGAACGAGCGGTGAGCAGCGTATCAGCAACTTTCTCTTGTGGCAGTGTGCCTACTCTGAGTTTTTATTCGTTGATAATTTCTGGCCTGACTTTACAAGACAAACATTGGAAAGCGCGATCGCATCCTACCAGCAGCGTGAACGCCGTTTTGGCGGGCTTGCAGGGTAGCGCCCGCGTCACCTACGGCCGCCCTCTAACGGCGAAGGATAATGGCAAAGCCTATCAGTTCAGAGCTGGTTCTCAGGATCAACTCAGCGCTCGTTATGGTTGCGCTGACTCTTGCATTGACCTATGCGGGGACGCAAACATTTGCAGCGCTGATCCTATTCGCTGCAACCTTGATGAGCTGGGAATGGGGACGCGTCGTCCGCGGCACCGGGATCGATGGTATTTTTGCAATTCAATCCGCGGCGATTATCGGCGCGGGCTATTTCACTTTGAAGCATCAGTCTGCAGCCGCTGTCGCCATCATTTTTGTCGCGACGTGGCTGGTCTTGCGACTTCATCAAAGGCTGGATTACCGGAGCGATCCCTGGTGGTCGGCTGCCGGCGTCTACTACGCCGGTCTCCCTGCAATCGCGTTGATCGCGATCCGGCAGGACCCCGACTACGGATTTCACGCCATCCTTTACCTGTTCCTCGTCGTATGGTCCGCAGATACCGGCGCCTTTTTCACCGGAAAATTGATTGGCGGCCCTAAGCTCGCCCCGAAAATTTCGCCAAACAAGACGTGGTCTGGCTTCATCGGCGGAGCGCTTTTCGCTTGCATCGCGGGCGTGCTTTTTGCCGCATGGTTCGGGCATACGTCGATCCCTACAGTGGCAGCGCTCAGCGTGGTGCTGGCACTCATCTCCCAGGGGGGAGATTGGGGGAATTTTTCATCAAGCGCTTTTTTGGGGTGAAGGATTTCGAGCGGACTTATTCCCGGACATGGCGGTGTACTGGACCGCCTAGACGGGCTTGTTTTTGCAGCGATTGGAGCCGGCCTCATCGCAGCGGCGGCCGATCCGTTAAAGCCGGGACGCGCGCTCTTGGTTTGGTGAGCATGGAATCGCTGGCAAGTGGAGCGAAGATGAAAAAGAACGGGCATGGCTCCAACGGGGAGCCCGAGGGGACGGGCCAAACGAAACGCGTGAGCGTGCTTGGCGCGACGGGCACGATCGGGCAGCACACCTGCGACCTCCTTGCCCTTCACCCGGACCGTTTTCAGACCGTGGCGTTAACGGCAAACCGGAGCGCCAAAAAGTTGGCGAGCCTTGCGATTTCTTTGAAGGCCGAATATGCGGCGCTCGCCGACGAAAGCATGGCCGGCGAGCTTCGGGCGCTCCTTGAAGGAACCGGCATCGCGTGTGGAGCCGGAAAAGCAGCGCTGGTAGAGGCAGGGGCCCGGTCCGCCGACCTTATCATGGCCGCGATTGTTGGTTCCGCCGGGCTCGCACCCACCTTAGCGGCCCTTAACCAGGGAACGACGGTCGCGCTTGCGAACAAAGAATGCCTCGTTTCCGCCGGCTCCTTTTTCATGAAGGAAAGGGAACGCTGCGGCGCGACGCTGATCCCCGTCGAATTCTGAGCATTCGGCCGTGTTCCAGTCGCTCGACAGTATCGAGTGCGAGCATGTCGAGAGGATTGTTCTCACCGCTTCGGGCGGGCCTTTCCGCACCTGGACACCTGACCAAATCGCAGCAGCGCGCCCGGAAGACGCTCTCAAGCATCCGAATTGGACGATGGGTCAGAAAATCACCATCGACAGCGCCACGATGATGAACAAAGGGCTCGAATTAATCGAAGCCTTCCACCTTTTCAACGTGGAGGCCGATCAACTTTCGGCAGTCATCCATCCGCAGTCCATCATTCACGCGCTCGTCTATTACAGCGACGGCTCCGTCATCGCTCAAGCCAGCCTTCCCGACATGCGCACCCCCATAGCGTACAGCCTGGCGTGGCCCGCCCGCCTGAAGGCCGATTTCAAAAGGCTGGACCTCGCCGCCGCAGGCCACTTGACCTTCGACGAACCTGACCCGGCTCGCTTCCCCGCTCTGCGAATCGCAAAAGAGGCGCTGCGGGCAGGGGGCGCCGCTCCCACCGTTCTGAACGCCGCGAATGAGGTT
>CAVRSS010000049.1:0-17060 GCA_963723755.1 uncultured Alphaproteobacteria bacterium
TCCGCCGCCCCGCTGTGGTCGGCGTGGCAATGCGTGACGAGGATATGCGTGATCGTCTCGCCCTTCAGCGCATCGCAAAGGATGTCCAACTGCTCGCCGGACTCCGGCCCCGGATCGACCACAGCCACCCTGCCTTCGCCGATCACATAAAGATTTGTGCCCTTGAAGGTGAAAGGACTCGGGTTGTTGCATACGAGGCGGCGCAAGCCCGGTGCGATGCGTTCAAGCACGCCATATTGGAAATCCATCTCGCGCAAGAAGGGGGGCGTCTTGTGTTTAGGATTGCTCAAGGAAACCTCGTAACAACAGCTGCCGGAAAAAACTCCTTGATAACCCGTTCCGCCAACTCCGTCGTCATGGCCGCCCTTGGAGGCGGCCATCCAGAGAAACACAAGGTATTTCAAGCCATGACAGCTGAGCGAAAATTCGCCTGTTTTCATGGCTTCTCTGCTAAATGCTTCCGGCCATGCCAACGAATGCCGTAAAACTTCGCAGATGTTATCAAGGCTTTTCCTGCTAGCGGTAATCAAGAAAACTTTGGCCGCGCGCCCGGTTTGTCAAATACAAAGAGGAATGGCTTCGGACAAAACGCCGTGGAGGCCGCTTCTCCACCTGACAGCGAAGGAGCTTTGGCATGACTAATCCCGATATTTTCAGCGCCGTTGACGGATATATCTCAGACTTGTTCGCCAAAGAGGATACAGCGCTGACCTCTGCGCTTCAGGACATGAGCGCGGCCGGGCTGCCGGAGATCAGCGTCTCGCCGGTGCTTGGCAAATTCCTCTACATGCTCGCGAAGCTCGCCCGCGCCCGCCGCATCCTGGAGATCGGGACGCTGGGCGGCTACAGCGCGATCTGGCTTGGCCGCGCGCTTCCCGAGGATGGCCGCCTCTTGACCCTGGAAATCGACCCGCTCCACGCCAGGATTGCCCGGAAGAACCTCGCCCGCGCCATGCTTTTCGGCACGGTCGAAGTTCGCGAGGGGCCGGCTCAAGACCTTCTGGCGAAACTCGTCGCGGCTGGGGAGGAAGCGTTCGACCTGATCTTCATCGACGCCGACAAGGAGGCCTACCTCGAATATTTCGATTTTTCGCTCAAGCTGTCGCGGCCCGGCACGCTGATCGTCGCCGACAACGTCATCCGCTATGGCGCCGTCATCGACGCGCACGCCGGTCAATCGGATTCCCAAGTCGCAGGCATTCAGCGATTTCTGGGCGCGCTTGCGAAACATCCCGGTGTTGACGCCACGATCATCCAAAGCGTCGGCGTCAAGGGCCATGACGGCCTGGCGCTTGCGATTGTTAAATAATAATTCGCCCTCCGCCTAAGGATGAATGCCACTTAAGGACGCGGAGGAGCGACGCGCGCTTGACTTCGCTTCATACGCTGGCTTAAGAAAACAGCGAGAATTTTCTACGCGCTTGTTATTCCCTCCGCGATCGGGTTCCGATGTCTTCCACCGGCGACGGCGACCGAGATGAACGAAAGGCTTCGCCCGAGTCAAGCGACCGCTTGAGAGAGCGGCTTCGCGAGTTGGAGCGGAAGCTCGAACCGGAAGGTGATAAGAGCGAAACCATGTCCGATGCAGAGCTCGAAAAAAGGAGCTCGACACTCGGCAAAGCATTCAAGGTCTCCACCGAGCTGGTGGCGGGCGTCTTCGTTGGGGGCTTTGTCGGCTGGGCGTTGGATAACTTGCTGATGCCGAAGTTGGGGGTCAACACAACTCCCCTCTTCCTGATCGTGTTTCTTCTGCTCGGCATCGCTGCCGGGTTTTTGAACGTCTTCCGCGCGGCGCGCGAGATGGGTAAAAAGTAAAAGCGACCGGGCATTCGGCTCCGGCGGGGATTGCTATGATGGACTGGTTCATAAGCGCGGCGCATGCCGCGGCGGCGGAAGGCGGCCAGCATGGGGGGGGCGGTTTCAACCCCATGCATCAGTTCGTCATCGATCGTTATTATCCCCTAACTCTGTTCGGCTACGATGCGTCGTTTACGAACTCCGCGCTGTGGATGGTCATGGCGACGACGTTGGTCACGGCCCTGTTCCTTTACAGCATGAGCGGTGCAACCGCGGTCCCAAACCGGCTTCAGTCCGTTAGCGAAATCACCTACGAGTTCGTGGCGAACATGGTTCGCCAGAATGCTGGCAACGCCGGGATGCCGTATTTCCCGATAATCTTCACGATCTTCATGTTCGTGCTGGCGATGAACCTGATCGGCATGATCCCGCTGCCCGGGCTGGGCGCGTTTACCGTTACAAGCCACATCATCGTGACGTTCGCGCTCGCAGCCTTCGTCTTTATCGGCGTGACTTTGATCGGCATCTATAAGCACGGCTTCGGCTTCCTGAAGCTGTTCGTGCCGTCCGGGGTGCCGATCTGGCTCTTGCCGCTTATCACCGTGATCGAGATCATCTCCTACTTCACACGGCCCATCAGCCTCTCTGTTCGTCTTTTCGCGAATATGATGGCGGGTCATACTATGCTAGCCGTATTCGGCAGCTTCGTCGTAGGGCTCGGCATTATTGGCGGATGGCTTCCATTCATCTTTATGGTCCTGCTCATGGGGCTGGAGGTTTTGATCGCGTTCCTTCAGGCTTACGTCTTCGCGGTTCTTTCCTGCATCTATCTGAACGACGCCCTTCACGCATCCGAGCACTAACCCCTTAGCAACCTCTCTACAGACCAACCGAATAGGAGAAATTGTCATGGATCCAGCAGCAGCCAAGCTTATTGGCGCGGGCCTCGCCTGCTCTGCTCTCATCGGCGCCGGCGTCGGCATCGGCAGCATCTTCGGCAACTTTCTGCAGGGCGCGCTTCGCAACCCGACAGCGGCTCCCGGCCAGTTCCCGAACCTCCTGCTCGGCTTTGCGCTCGCTGAAGCAACCGGTCTGTTCGGCCTCGTTATCGCGCTCATCCTTCTGTTCGTATTCTAAATGTTGAAGATTGGCGTTCGTTGAACGACGGCGCCATCGTCAGCGCATAGGCGGTCCGATCATGCCTGCAAAATCAGGGATGCCTCAGCTAGTACCGACAGATTTCGCCCCCCAATTGATTTGGCTGGCGATCATCTTCACGCTTTTCTATTTCGTGCTGTCACAACTCGCTCTTCCCCGGATTGAGCGCGTCCTGAAGGACCGCAAGGCGAAAATTGGAGGCGATCTCCAAGCGGCGCGCGACGCCCAGAGCAACGCCGACAAAGAGGCGGAGCGCTACGAGGCCGAGATTGCCGCCGCCAAGGCGAAGGGCCACGGCACGATCCGCGCTGCACGAGAGAAGCTCAATGCCGAACTCAATGAAAAGCGCGGTGTTCTTGACGGCCAACTCGCCGAAAAGACAGCGGAAACCGAGAAACGTGTTCAGGGCCTCCTAGAGCGGGCTTCCGGACAGATGGAAGCGATGACCGCCGGAGTTGTGAGCGACATCGTCAAAGAGCTTGCTGGAATCGAAGTCAGCGATAAAGAAGTGCAGGCGGCTCTGCGTCAGAGGTCGAAGGAGTAGCGAGCATGAACCCCGCCATATTCTCGGATCCAGAAACCTGGGTCGCGGCCGCCTTCATCCTCTTCGTTGGCGTCGTCCTTTATTACAAGCTGCCCGGCAGGGTCGTTAAAGCGCTTGACCAGCGTTCTGCCGCGATCGCGCGTGAGTTGGAGGAAGCCCGTAAGCTTCGCGTTGAAGCCGAAGCTTTGCTTGCCGACTACAAGCAGCGCTCGGAGAACGCTCAGGTCGAGGCCGAGGAAATCCTAGCCCAGGCCGAGCGCGAGGCTTCCGCTTACGCAAAAGAAGCGCGGGCCGCCTTCGATGAGATGATTGCCCGGCGTTTGAGCGTGGCTGAGCAGAAGATCAAGCTCGAGGAAGAGAAGGCGCGTAAGCAAATTCGTGCCCAGGCGGCGGAGCTCGCCGTTTCCGCGGCAGAGCAGCTGATCGAGCAGAAGATGTCTGGTACGGTCGCAGAGAATACGATCACAGCCAGCCTGGACAAGATCAAAAAGCGGCTGCACTAAATTTTAGCCGGCGGCTTCTTTCACGGGTCAGTCTCGGAGTTATTGGCGAGGAGGGAGCTTTGGGCGCACTCACAGCGGCAGCATCCTGGTTTTTCCTCTTGCACATGCTGCCTTCGACGCCAATCCGGCCGCGCGCCGTCTCGATTGCAGGGGAAGGCGCTTATACAGCGGTTTTCTCCATCCTTTCGCTGGTCGCGATTTATTGGCTCACGAAGCAATTCAACATCGCACCCTACGGCGATAAGCTTTGGCTCGTGCCCGACTGGTGGCGATGGGTCCAAGCGGCGCTGATCCTGGTCGCGTTCATATTCATTTTTGCGGGCAGTATGAAGCCGAACCCGTCGGCGCCAGGCGGCGCAACGGTGCTGGAGAATCCGGCGGCCGCCGACGGCATATTCGCGATCACCCGCCACCCTGTCATGTGGGGCGTTGCGATCTGGGCGGTTACGCATATGATCTCGCAGGCGACCTGGCGCGGTTTCGCATTTTTCGGAGCACTTGCCGCCACGGCCCTGATCGGGAGCTGGCTGCAACAGAACCGCAAGCGCGACAGCATTCCGGGCTGGGCGCCATTCGAGGCCAAGACCTCGTTCTTTCCCTTCGTGGCAGTCCTGCAAGGCCGCGCCAAGTTCAGCCTAAAGGCTATCGGTTGGCGGCCTTTAGCCATCGCGCTGATAGCCTGGGCCGCCGTTCTGCATTTTCACTTCTGGCTTTTCGGCGTCCAACCGATTTCGCTTTCCTCGTAGGAGGCCGGCGCAGCTCTTCTCAGTGGCGGAAGTGGCGGACTCCCGTAAACACCATCGCGAGGCCCCGCTCATCCGCCGCCGCTATGACATCGGCGTCGCGCATTGAGCCGCCCGGCTGGACAATGGCCGTAGCGCCCGCATCGGCCGCCGCCAGCAAGCCATCCGCAAATGGAAAGAAGGCATCAGAGGCAACCGCGGAGTTCGAGAGCGCCTGATCCGGGTCTCTTTTTGCTGCACTCGCGACCTCGCGCGCCTTCCAGACCGCGAGCCTCACGCTATCCACGCGACTCATCTGCCCGGCGCCGACGCCGACGGTCGCTCCATCCTTCGCGAACACAATGGCGTTCGACTTCACGTGCTTGGCGACGCGCATGGCGAAAATCATGTTGGCGCGCTCTTGCTCCGTTGGCTCGCGCTTCGTCACCGTACGCATCGTGTGCTCGTCGAGCCCTGCGGTATCGGCATCCTGGACAAGCAATCCGCCGGCGACCGAGCGGAAATAGGGAGCCCGGTTCTTGGCCGGCAGAAGACCTCCGGTGGAGAGCAAGCGCACATTCGGTTTGCTTGAGAACGCCCGCCTCGCTTCGAGCGTCACCGATGGCGCAATCACAACCTCTGTGAAGATCTTCAGGATTTCGCGGGCGCCCTCTTCATCCAGCACGCCGTTCAACGCCACGATCCCGCCAAACGCACTCACGGGATCGCAGGCCAAAGCCTTTCTGTAAGCCTCGACGATGGTGTCGCCCACAGCGGCTCCGCACGGATTGGCGTGCTTGATGATCGCAACGGCAGGCCGGTCGGATGGAAACTCGGAAATCAATTCGAAGGCGGCATCGGCATCGGTGAGATTGTTATAGCTCAGCTCCTTGCCCTGCACCTGCTCGGCGCCGACGATACCGGGGCCGGAATGATTGCCAAATTGATAAAGGGCGGCTTTCTGATGAGGGTTCTCTCCGTAGCGCATCGACTGCTTAAGTGTGCCCGCAATCGAAAATGCGTTAGACGAGGCGTCCTCGGATTGCGATGCGAACCACGCCGCAATGGCCGAATCATAAGCGGCCGTCCGCGCGAATGTCTTGGCCGCGAGCCGGCGGCGGGTCGCAAGCGTCGTCGTCCTCGTTTCGCCCGAAAGCTCGTCCGCCACCGCGCCATAGTCGCCCGGATCGCAGACGACGGTAACAATGCCGTGGTTCTTAGCCGCGGCGCGTAACATCGCCGGCCCTCCGACATCGATCGTCTCGATCATCGTCTCGATGTCGTCCGCGCTTTTCTTGGCCGTCTCCTCGAAGGGATAGAGGTTGATCACAACAAGTCCGATGGGCGCGATACCGTGAGCGGCGAGCACATCGCGTGCGCTGCTTTGCTCCAGATTGGCAAGGATGCCGCCGTGAATGGCGGGGTGAAGCGTCTTGACCCGCCCTTCAAGGATCTCCGGAAAATTCGTGACCTGCGACACGGCGAGAACCGGTATCCCGGCGTCCCGCAAAAAGGTGGCGGTCCCGCCCGTGGACACGATCTCGATCCCGAGCAGTTCGAGCCGCTTGGCGAATTCGGCCAGATTCGTTTTGTCCGACACAGAGATGAGCGCCCGGCGAACGGGAAAATCGTGGTGCTTCAGCATGGCCCGTAAGTGTAATGCTTGCGTGAGAAGATCAAGATCGAGAAAACCGGCGCACCTGATCCCCGCCGATAACCGGGCGCGGCTGCTGTGACACCTTCTCGAATTTCCATTGCACCGAAGTCGCCTTCGTGCATGGCCCTTTTAGCACGATCTGCAGAGAGCGCCGCAGACAAATCGGGTCGGCGAAGAAAATGCTCTCCTCGACGTCGAGTTCGCCGCCTTCGGCAAGAAAGCGCCAAACCTGGCCGCCGTTCGTGGTCAGCGTCACCGCATTCGTGTTGCGCGAAAGCTGCGCCGCCACGCGCGGATGCAGATGGAAGCGGATCGCAAAGCGCGCCTTCGGATCGATTGCGTTATCGCCCACGCCTGAAAGCTGATCGAACCCTTCGAACTCAAGGCCCGATTTCCGAAGCGTCAGCCGCCTGCGATGGAGGAGACCGAACTTTTCCCTATAGCCGTCGTGCCCGATCCGGACGCTTGAGGCGGTGTCGGAATCGGCGACGTCATGATGAACGGACCGAGGCCCGGCAAGCCTGAACAGCTCGCGGCCAGCGACACGCTCCTGAGCCTTGATGAGCCGCGCGGAAGACAAGTCGTCAACGGTCAACGTGGAATGAGCGGCTGTGGACCTGGAGACGACGTACCAATCGCCGGTCTCGTCCAGCGGCGCGCCGCAATTGGTTATGAGAGGCTCAAAGCCGACGCTCATCTCGAAGGAGCCGCAACCCGCATGAGCGCGCGCGCTGAGATGCCTCTGCGGGGGACCGCCAGCATCCGCGATGACGACCACCTCTCCCGCCGCGAGCCTCGCATAACCGGACCGGGGCGCGATCACGCCCGAAAGCATGCCGCCTGTATCGTCATAGGCAAGCACGGTCGAGACCTGATCGAGAAGCGTCGGCCCCATGCCGTTGAAATGGGCGACGCTTCCGTCGCCGAGCCGCAGGAAACGCAGCATTGCGTTCATGCGGTTTATGGCGGTGTAAAGAGCCGGAGGCGGGTCGATCTGCCGGGCGACGAAGCACTGCTTCAGCGGAAGGAGCTCGAGCAGAAGCTCGATCAAGTCGCTCGGATCGCGCGACGTGTGGCCGCCATCTTCGAGGACCTGCTTTTCGAGCTCGGCCACGAACACGGCCAGGTAGGAGGAGAGATACGTCTCCTGCTCCGCAATGCATAAGCCCGCGAGCAGGATCGCGGTCAAAGCGCGGAGCTTTCCAACGCCGGGACCTTCATTGTAGATGACGGTGAGGTCATGCAAATTGCGGCTCAGCATCCGCATGACGGAATCATAAAATGCGGGATCGGCGCCATCGAGCAGGAAGGACGCGTGGGAAAGCAAGGCGATCACGCGCCGCGCCGTGATGTCCCGGTCTCGCGCCAGCGCTGGCGCTCCGTTCGCGAAAGCGATCCAGTCCGAGGTGAGCTTGCGAGCTTTTTCCCGCGCGATCTGATCGTCGGCGGCGTGAAGGTGCCGCAGCCACACGAACGCATATAAATCTCTCTGCCAAGGCACACTTGGCGGCAGCACGTGGAAGGGCGAGTTCCGATCCGATCGGCGCGGCGGCGCCGGCGAGGCCAAAATATCCATCGTAAAGTTCGACGGCAAAGCTGGGGTCGCCCGTGCGCAAATCCTGTGGAAGAATAAGAAGGTGATACGCGGTCGGAACGCCGGCCATCCACCGCGAGAATGGAGATCTTAAAGCGAGCCTGACGGCGGATCGTCCCGCTTTGTTGACAGCATGCGCCGCAAGGCGCGCCTGATCTGAAATCTGTCCCTGCATCATCAAAGTTTTAGGCGATCCCCTCTCTTGCAGGCAAGGATTCTCTCGCCCACAGCGAAACGAGCAATGGTAAGGCCGAATTGTGAATCCTTACCAGATTCGCCTTCGCTTTTCGGAATACTTTGGAGTTACCAACCGGCGTGGACGCGTCCTGAAAGCCAATCATCGATTTAGCATTCCGACTCCCGTATTAATATATTAAGGCTTGAGCGAATCATGGCATCGGGGCATGGGGCAAGAGGGAACGACGTTCAGCGGTGAAGCGGCCGCTCTGATCAGGGCTGGGATGGCCAGCGCTGCAGAGGAGTCCATCTCGCCGCAATGGCTGGTCGATCTGAAGGCCACGGCGGACGAGATGAGGCAGGTCCGCGAGCGGCCGCCCGGCAAACCCTTCGGACGATGGCTTGGGGATTTTCTCGATCAGGATACGACGAGCGGCCTCCTTCCGGCGGAGGAGAAACTTTTATTTGCGGCAATGAACGGCGAGGCCTGCGTGCTCGAAAGCCGCGCCGTTTTCCTGTGGGCCGCTTTTGAATTCGTGGCGGGAGACGATTCCGAAAGCCCCGGCGGAGGACCCCGGCTTCGTCGAGTCGATCGCCCGGTTCACAGAGGCCGCGCCGGAGCCCGTGCAAGAAGTCATCATCGAAGCGACGAGGCACGCGATCGAGGAGCTGCGGCTTCCTGCCTATTGGGAGCCAAAGAGCGTGGCCGATGTGGAAAAGTTCGCATTGGTGCAGCGCGCTTTCCTTGCCCGGCTGGAGGCGGAGGCGCATCCGGCGCAAACGATCGAATATGCAAGACGGGACGAGCGCTTTTATGAAATCGCCGTCGACGCCGTCATCGAATCGGCGACGCCAAGACCGTATGAGCCGCTCAAGCTCAATCACGAGTGGCTCAATCCCATGCTCCGCCGCGATCCGCTCAACCTTTCGGCCGGCATGCGGTCGAGGATCGACGCGCAACCGCGCCTGCTTCGAGGCTTTTTCGATGACCTTGCCCGCGAAGTTAAGCGGGCGGCCGGAGCTGAGCGAGATTTCGCGGACAGACTTAAAGCTGATCCGGACGTGCTGAGAGAGCACTTCGATACTGTCTTCGCGCGTTACGAGCGTGAGCAGTGGCGCTGGGTCGATCCCGAAGACCCGGACGTTCAGGTCCGCGCGCGATTCTTGCGGCTCTTGTCTCTCGGCGGCGATGATTTCGCCCCGATGCACGAAAGCCGGCTGGAACTGCATGGCGCCTACGTGCATGAGGACTTGGATCTTTCGGGATGCACCATCCCGCAGCCACTTTTGTTCCGCCGCTCCCACTTTGCCGGCCGGATTTCCTTCCGGGATTCAGTGACGAAATCTCTCACTTTTTCAAGCTGCCACGTTCAGTCCATCGACGCCGAAAGCGCGCAAATCCGCGGAGGCGTCTTTCTTGAGAACGGCTTTCGGTCGATAGCCGGAGCGTCGCTCGCGTTTGCGACCATCGGGGGAAGTCTGTCTTGCCGCGGCAGTCTCCTGGATGGGGGGAGCGGGCTCGCGTTTACTGGCGACGAGGCGCGGATAACCGGGGATGTCGAGCTGGCGGACGGGTTCCTGGGACAAGGCGGCGTCTCATTGCGCGGCGCAAAAATCGAAGGGAAGCTTCATTGCGCGCGCGGCACGTTTCAAAACCGCACCGGCGACGGATCGGGCGTCGCGCTTGGCTGTGACGACGCGGAAATTATAGGCGGCGTCCGGCTGATCGGCGGCTTCCGTTCGGACGGCCTGGTTTCCTTCTCCGGCGCCCGGATTGGAGGCGCTTTTGGTTGCAGCGGCGGGACATTTCTCAATCGCACACCGGACGGCAGGGGCGAAGCGCTATCCCTGGCCTCTGCCAAGGTAGCGGAAAGCGTGTGGCTAGGCGACGGCTTCTCAGCTGAAGGCAAGGTGAGATTATATGGCACGCAGGTCGCCGGCGACGTTCAATGCATGGGCGGCCGTTTCGATAATTCAGCGCCGGCAAAAGATGATCGCAAAATCGCAGCATCGGCAATAAGCCTGCGAAGCGCAAAAATTGAAGGAATACTCTGGCTCGGGCCGCCGGCCGGAGACGCCAATGGACGAGCCGACATTACCGGCTCGCTGAATCTGGGGGGCTGCCGTGCGCATGAAATTGTCGATCATCCAGGCTCATGGCCCAAAAGAAGGGTCGTTCTTGAGACAAAGAAGACGCTGCGCACCTTCGTGTTTCTCGACGGCTTCACCTATGATCGAATGGCGGGGCAGGGTGACTACGACGCAAAGACCCGGAAGAAGTGGCTCGATCGCCAACCGTCCCAGCATCTTGGCGTAAGTTTTCGCCCCCAGCCTTTTGAGCAGCTCATCAAAGTCTATCGCGAGATGGGCCATGACGGCCACGCTCGCGCCATCGCGAAATTCAAGGAGCGCCGCCGCTACCGGTCGCTGTTCGTCAAGCTATGGCATGGGTGGTGGGAGCGGCCGAGGTTCTTCAAATCGCGTTTCCTGACGCCGTTGACCTATATCGCGTGGCCATACGCCATCGCGGCAAGAGTGCTCTACCGCTCGGTTGCGACCGTTATTCTCGCCGCGATTTGGGCCTTCGTGGGCTTCGGTACCGCCTATTGGCACGGCTGGGGACGCCTGATTTTGGTCCTGCTGGCTCTCTGGGCGGCGGGCGGGCTTTTTTATCGAGAGGTCGCGGTGCAGGGAAGCTTCGCGCCGTCAAACCCGATCATCTACCTCAACAAGGACCTTGAGGCGAAGTGCGGCAAGAACTGGATGCAGTGCACAGGCGCGCCGCCCGAGCTGCCGAGCTTCAGCCCCTTCACCTATTCGCTCGACATCATGTTGCCGGTGCTTGACCTCGGCCAGAAACACGACTGGCAGCCCATAGACCGGCCAGCCAAGCCCGTCATCATGGTTTTTCCCTCGATCACCTGGGAGCCGGGCTACGATCTGCCCAGCGATGTCCCGCATATCAGGATCGACGAGCGGCCTCTCGCCGAAGGGACCGTGGACAAGATCGTGAGGGCGCAGACGATGCTGAGCTGGGGAGTGTTGGGCCTGCTGCTCGCGATGCTGTCCGGGCTGATCAAGAAGGATTAAGCGCAACCCCTCACCCGCAAGGGGAGAGGGGACGCTCGAAACTCCCTCCCGAGCGGTGTCACACCGGCCGTCAGAGGATTGCCCCTGACCGTCTACCGGGATTTCCCAAGCCAGTGAGGGTGAACTGCCGGTTAAAATTGGGTTTGTTTGGCAAAAACACATGCTAGTGAATATCTAAGTACTTTTTGCTCCTTGCAGGGCAAAGGTGATGTGACTTACGGCGGTTCGTGTCACCTATTGAAGGCGAGCCGCGCGGCAAAGAAGCCATCCATGCCGCCCGCGTGGAAGGGAAGCGTGCGCAACATGCCTTGAGGTGTGATGGCCTCGGGCGGCAAGCCAAGCTCATCCGCCTGGATGGGGATCAAAGCGATGTCGCTTCGCCCCGCGAGCGCCGCCCTGATCTGCTCTTCGCCCTCCTCGGGCTCAAGTGAGCAACTCGCATAAACAAGCTGGCCGCCGGGCTTCAGGAAGTTCGGCGCGTGCTTCAAGAGCCTTGCCTGGACGGCGGCAAGGGATGTGATATCCGCTTCGGATTTCAGGTAGGGGATATCCGGGTTCCGGCGGATCGTGCCCGTGGCTGAGCATGGAGCATCGAGCAGAACCGCATCGAACGGCTCGGACGGCGTCCATTCGGTGACATTCGCGCGCACCGTCTCGGCCTTGAGGTTCAGCCTCGCGAGGTTTTCCTGAAGGCGCCGCAGTCGGGGACCGGAAATGTCCACCGCTGTGACATTGGCGCCGCGCGCGGCCAGCTGGGCCGTCTTTCCACCGGGCGCGGCGCAAAGATCCGCGACGCGCAAGCCATTCACATCGCCAAGCAGAAGCGCAGGCAAGGCGGCGGCGGCATCCTGCACCCACCACGCTCCCTCATCGTACCCTTCGATATCCTCGATACGCCCCTTCGCCGAGAGGCGCACGGTCCCCGAAGGCAAGAGCGAGCCCGAAAGGCGCTCGGCGCAGGCGGCGGCATCGGCTTTCACGGACAGATCCAGCGGCGGCTCTTCGACATGCGCGGCCGCGATCCTGCTCGCGGTGTCTTCGCCATAATGACGAACCCACCGCTGCCACAGCCATGCCGGCGTGTTGAGCGTGCTTGCGTCTTGATCGCTGAGGATCGCAGCCTTGTCAGCACTCACCCGGCGCAGCACGGCATTGATGAGGCCCGAAAGGTGACGGGCGGCTCGGCTGCCCTTCGCCTGCTCCACCGCGAGGCCGATTGCCGCGTGGGGCGCGACCTCCATGAAAGCAAGCTGCGCCGCACCGGCGATGAGGATGAAACGCGCCTCGAAGGCATCCGCAGGCAGAGGTTTTTCGAGAAAGCGGCCGAGCATGTCTTCGATCTGGCCGAGCCTGCGTAAACAGGTTGCCGCGATAGCGCGGGCGAAGGCGCGGTCGCGAAAGGCAAGGCCGGAAAAGGCAGGCTTCGCGCTCGACGCCGCGAAGGCGTCGTCGAAGGGCTGCTTGTTTCGCAAGACCGCCGCCAGGAGATGAGAGGCGAGCAGCCGGGCTTGCAGCCCTGAAATTTCGGTGTGGGATGTCATCGAAGGTTCACCGTCATCCCGGAAACACCTCAGGCGTTATCCGCGATCTTTAGATCAACCCGCCCTTAACCGGAATCGGTTGAAGGCGGAAATTGATCAATTCTCCAGGCTGCTGAAAAACGATGTTGCCCATGGTTCGACAAGCTCACCATGAGGTTTAAACGACAAGCTCACCATGAGGATCAACTCATTGAAAACGCTCCACCTCATCCTGAGCCCGTCGAAGGATGCGGCCAACACCCAACCTCATCCTGAGCCTGTCGAAGGATGCGGCCAACACTCCACCTCATCCTGAGCCCGTCGAAGGATGCGGCCAACACCCGACCTCATCCTGAGCCTGTCGAAGGATGAAGCCAACACCAACCTCATCCTGAGCTTGTCGAAGGATGAAGCCAACACCAACCTCATCCTGAGCTTGTCGAAGGATGCGGCCGACACCCCACCTCATCCTGAGCCCGTCGAAGGATGAAGCCAAGATTTCATGCTCCTTCAGCAGCCTGCTAGAGAATTCTCCGCTCTTGATGCAATCAAAAAGCGGGCTCCAAGTTTTCGTTTTATCGTGCGTCTTGCCGGAAAAACCGCTTTCGCGCTTTTCCGGACGCGCCCCAGAGGTCGAAACCTGCGTTTGCGACGGACGTCTCCGCCAGTCCCGTCGTTGTGGCCGCGTCAAGCCCGGCCATGACATAGTGACCGCTTTATTGAGCGCTGGCGCTGGCCTTGGTCCAGGTTTTGTAATCTTCAGGCGACACCGACGGGATCTTTTTGACGAACGCCGCGATGGCCCAGATCTCCGGGTCTTGCACCTTGATGCGCGCAAAGCTCGGCATACCCGTCATGCCGATACCGTTCTTGATGACCCAGAATATCTCGCCCGCCGACTGACCTTTTGCAACCTTGCTCAGGTCGGCGGGATCGGGCTTCATGCCTTCCGCGAATTTCTCCCAATCCGCTCCCGGCGCTCCGTGGCAGGCGACGCAACCGCGCGCGGCAAAGGCGCGGGCGCCAGCCTGGATTGTCGCGGGCTCTTCCAGGTTGGACGGCGTTGTAGCTGGCGCACGGCTTTCGATGGACGCTTCGCGAACGCGCCCTATCAGCCAGTCGACGGGCTTGGGGTCGGGCTGCGCAGCCGCGACGTCGTAGAAGCCTCCGAAGAAGTAAACTGCGCTTCCGACCGCAGCTAAAACTGCAAGTACTCCAATGAATGCGAAAACTCTCATGGCTACCGTCCCTTTCGCGCTCCCGTTTGCACGGGGCGAACTCTCGCTGTGTTTACTCGGACATTCGAGATGCTCGCGCTGAGAGAGGGCTTTGAGCCCCGCCCATTAACGCGATGGGCCGAAAACACTTCTGTCCCGGTCATGCTCCGGCACGGCGCCGGAAAATGGCGCAAACGCCTATCACATTACGGATATCAATCGCCGTGAACGCGAAGGCGATAGCCCACCCCGGTTTCGGTCATGATCAGGGTCGGGCGCTCTGGGTCCGGCTCGATCTTCTGCCGAAGCTGACGCACGTAAATCCGCAGATATTGGACGTCGGAGGCCGCTCCCCAGACCTGCTGCATGATAAAGCGATGGGTGAGCACCTTTCCCGCATGCAGAACGAGGAGGCGAAGGATGTCGTATTCCTTTGGTGAAGTTTCACCTCCTCGCCGTTCACCGTGACCACGCGGCGGACGAGGTCCACCTGGAGCGGCCCGCTCTTGAAAAGCGGCTCGCCGCCCTGTTCCTGAAAGCGGTGGCGCAAAGCGGTGCGGATGCGGGCGACCAGTTCCGCGATGCCGAACGGCTTCGTCACGTAATCGTCCGCGCCAAGTTCCAGCGCCTCGACCTTGCCGCGTTCGTCGCCCCGGCTCGACAGGACCACAATCGGCAGCTTTGATCCGCTCCTGCGAATGCGGCGGATGACATCCAGCCCATCCTGATCGGGGAGGCCCAGATCGAGGATGACGATTTCGGGCTTCTTCGCCTCGATGGTCGCGAACGCCTTTTCCGCAGTGTCGGCCTCGAGCACCTCGAAGCCCTCCGCGCCAAGGCTGGTGCGCAAGAGACGCCTGATCGGCGGCTCATCGTCGACCACCAGAAGCGGCGTCCGTTCACTTCCGCTGGTCATTTTCCCGCCCTCACGCAACCCGCCTTGAGGGCGGAAAATTGATCGGCTAAAAGTGTTAAGCTGCTTGTCCTCATCCCAATGGATGTGAGCTGCTTTAGTCTGGCTGGCTGCTGAAAAACGATGTTGCCCATGGTTCGACAGGCTCACCATGAGGTGTTCGACAGGTCACCACGGGCGCTGTTCGCAGGCTCACCATGAGAACCAACTCAGTGAAAACACTCCACCTCATCCCGAGCCCGTCGAAGACCTCACCCGGAGCCCGTCGAAGGATGAAGCCAACACTAGACCTCATCCTGAGCTTGTCGAAGAGATGAAGCCACGTTTTCAGTCTCTTTCAGCATCCTGCAAAAGAGTTCGCGGCGCGGCGCGTCCAGCAAATCATGGGCATCCTGGCGATTAAGTAAAGACCTCTCCGAGGAGAGAACGGGACACCTTTCCCGGCGCCGGATTGAGAAAGTTTCGGGCTTGCCTCGGCGTTCACGCAAACTTTGCGGGTCTGCGGCGAGATGGCGCTTCCGCCTCGCCTTGCCTGAGGTGTACTTAGCGAAAGGGCAGTTGAAGAGCTGCCGCGAAGCCCGAGATCAAACCGCCGTCAATCGATTAAAGGCGGAAAAAGGGGTCGGATTTTAACGCGCTTGAGAAAGGATTCTGGCGCTTGAAACGGAATCGGCCGCCGCTTTGGCAGGATGCTGAAAACGATGTTGCCCATGGTTCGACAGGCTCACCATGAGGGTTCACAAGGGAGCCGAGGGCTCGATGGTTTTCAGGTAGACATTGGGATTCGACTGGCCGCGAGGCAGATTGGCCGTCAGGCCGCCAAGTTCCATGAGCGGGGCGTCGGCCGTGACCCAGGTCACGCCGTAATTGTCGTTGGAGACATCCACCCAACGCTCGACCGAGAACCAGTTCGGCAGGCCCCGGGTAGCTGGGCCCTTCTCCGGCCGCACGACGGTCCCGGGGCTGTTGACGCGGACCTCCGCATTTGGCACGTTGAAGGCAAACCCAAAAAACGACCTTCGATCGCACGGACCGGCAGCTTGTTGACCGTGTCGATGATCTCGACGCGGTCGAGGCCGTCGACCAGGCGGACCTCGCGGACCAGCCGCTTGCAACCGGCGCGTTGGACTCGACCAACAGCGACGCCACCAAGGGCCCGGATTCCTTAACCGAGATCTTTACCGGGCCGTTTGGCTTTGCGTCTTTCACGTTGCCGCCAGGAAGAGAACCGTAGTTGTTGATCGGGCCGGCGGCCATTGTTGGCTTACTTTTAACTACTTCATCAGGCACTTCCTGCTCTAATGAGTGCTCTTGAATCGGAACCGTAGTTGGCTTTTGTTAGTCCGTAGTCGACACGGTTTGCTCTTGTGCCGGGAGCCTATTGTCCTGAGCAACTCTGAATTTTGATTTATCGTATACAAAGTAAATACCTGAATCTTTAGAAACTTTTACCAAAGGCATAATTTGCTCATTGAACATATTGAGCATTTTGGTATGCAATTGACAAATTTGTTAATACTGGATCCACGTATACTTGACTTTTTGTAGGTGTAGGCATGTTTGTTTTTGCTTAATAATTTAATTATATCTCATTGGATATAATTTAATTAGTAAAAACTGCGCCGTCTCAAATGTGTAATGGGTTAATAACATTTCGAAGATGTCTCCGGCCGCGGCATCTTGCAAAGCCTCACCAATTATGAAGTCTTTTGCTGTAGTAGTTGGGTTTGCTGTCCCATCTGAATAAGCTGTCAATTTATCACCTTGATGAATTGTGGTATGAGCCACAACTTTTGTTGTGCCTCCATGCTGAACTCTTCCTGAAACTCCTGACTTTGGATTATCCTGCAATACCCCCAAAAGAGCATCTGTGGATGCAGCCGCTAAAATAACTTGATTAGCGTTTGGAGTAGTGCCATTTTTCTCACGATCAAATATTGTCCGGTTGTGGGAAAAATCCGCACCGGCAATAAATGTCCTCTCTAAACTTACATTTGATTGGCTCATTTTTGTTTTTTTATTTGAATATTAACTAAGCACCTTTTGCCACATTTTCTGTGAAACCTTTTTCTCTCAATTCCGGCTTTTCAGCAAATACTTCATTGTAAGCCTGTCTGATATTTAATTTAGGATTATCCTTAATTTTTTTAGACAATTCTTTCAATTCT
>CAVRSS010000050.1:0-17700 GCA_963723755.1 uncultured Alphaproteobacteria bacterium
GTGAGCCGGTGTGGCTCGTCCTAGTAAAACGCCGATTCGCGGGTGCGAAAACGCAACCGCGTGGACGCCGCTGGTATGCACCGAGAAGGTTCTCACCTCCCGGCCAGTCGCTTAGCCGATTTTTTCGCCTTCCGCATACATGTGATGTAAAGTCTGTAGTTCGATTTACTACGTGATTTACAGGTTTAGGCTACATCCGACTACCGTGACTTGTGCAGGCTAGGTAACGCCTTCCGTGCTTCATCAGGTACAAGGTCGATCTTGGAAAAAATGAAGAATCGTGTGCAAAACATGATCCCGCACTGAAATGGGTCCAAGAAATTAATTGATCAAGTTTTCCATTCTTGATAATGCCGCAAAAGGCTTTCTAACAAAAACGCCCAGATAATATGAATTGAAAATGGTCGATCTCAATGCCACCGGGAAAGAAAATATATATAGCAGGCTGCGCAGGCATGTTGGGGCTAGCTTTCAATAAGACATTCTCTCAGGATTACCAACTTCGATGTACAGATATCAATGTCACTGATCCTTGGATCGACTATCTTGATTTTCGTGATTATGACGCTTATGCCAAGGATGTTGTAGGCTTCGCCCCAGATTACCTCTTTCATCTTGGGGCTCATACGGATTTGGAATATTGCGAACAAAATATTGATGACACGTATTTGACTAACGCTCTTTCCGTTGAAAATGCCGTTCTGATTGCTGATGCGTGCTCGATCCCGATCGTTTATATTAGTACGGCTGGAATATTGACGGAAGCAAAGATACCTTCGACTGACCGGGAACAACCGTATCGCGCGGACATTACGCGCGCAGCAAATATGCGGGCGAGGTTTATGTCGAGAAGAATGCGGCAAGATACTTAGTGTGTCGTGCCGGATGGATGATGGGTGGCGGTCCAAAAAAAGATAAGAAGTTTATCCAAAAGCTAATGAAACAGATCAAAGACGGTAAAAAGCAATTATTTGTCGTCGATGATAAACTTGGGACTCCGACTTACACGCATGACTTCGCCCGCAACGTGAAGCTCCTGTTGGAAAAGGAAGTTTGGGGGCTCTACAATATGGTTTGTGCAGGAAATACGGGGCGTCTTGAAGTCGCGCATGAACTGCTGGAGTTGATAAAGCCACAAGTCGACGACTTGTCAATTATGGCGGTTCCGTCGACATATTGGCAAAATGAGTATTTCGCCGAGCGCCCACCGTCGGAAAGGCTTGTCAATACTAAGCTTCGCTTGCGAAACATGAATATTATGAGAGATTGGCGCGTTTGCCTGAAGGAATATATAGCCGACTATTATGCTGACTACCTTAGGAGCTGATGCATGCTGTTGCACGAAAGGTAGCAAAGCAAATTTTGTGGTGGGAGCAAAAATGGAAGACATCCTCCTTGAGGCTATTGAAACTGAACAGACGCCAATTGTATCGCGCTGGGCGGTAGGCGAGCGGTTCCAAGAGAAAAAGCGCCCTATCGTAACTGTCATCGTTGTAGCTGACGATGATTTGACGAGACTATTAATTCGTTCGCCGCTTTATCGAAACAGGTTGATGCTTGCGTAGAATATAAGTTTTTATTTACTGGCTCGCGGAAGGGTTCGATTTTTAAGAAGTCTTATTGAAAATCGATTTGCATGTTCTGATGTCGACTTTGCTCGCCCGGAATGCAAAGCGGAAAAGCTCAATGAAATTATTAAGAACTCTTCGGGTACCTATTTTACGTTTGTCACAAATGGTGACCTCTATCACGAAACGCGAATTTCGACGCTTGTTGCAGAGGCAAAACGCCGCGAATCCGGGCTTTTATTGAATGATGCAGATTTGCTCGATTTCGAAGGGGAGAAAATTTTTTCCGATCATAATGTCTGCCGCACCTACTCCGCGGCTCTTTTAAAAAATATTGAAGTCTTGCCAAGCGTTTCGTTTCTCTTGCTTTGGGATGATATCCTGCTTTCTCCAGGGAATCTTTTTTTTTAGCAAGGCTGTCTTTGAGAAGGTGGGCGGGTTTCTCAATTTCAAAAGCTTATACGCATTCGATTTCCTTTTGAGAGCTGCTCGAATCGAAGAGCCTTATTTGGTGCGAAGCAAGCTGATCGCATGTAGGCCAACATTTCTCGACAGGCGCTTAGGGACGACTGCTAGTATTGAAGAAGAGCGGTCGCAAATCATTTCGTCGCACCTTCTCGAACTTCTTGCGGCTTCGCCAGCGAACTCCAACTGCGACGTCTTCCGCTCTCATCCTTGCATGTTCGCGGGTATCAATTGGTCGTTAGCGCTCGCCGACGCTGTCGATGGCTGGGTGGAAATGCGCCAAGCGATCAAGGACGAACGAGACGTTGAAAGATCTACCGTTGCCGCCTCCCTAAAGGGGAAGCACTTCAACTTGATGACGCACGAGCTCTCTCTGTCTGGCGCGCCTGTCATCGTCCTCGAAATGGCGTGCTTGCTAATCGCACAAGGCGCAAAAGTGACTGTTATTAGCCCTACCGACGGCCCCTTGCGGACTTCTTTCGAGCAACGTGGGGTTTCGATCGTCACGTTGCCGCGAACAAATTCTAAGCTGTCGGCTCTGAAGACGAAGCTCGCAAAATATAAGACGCAGAACAGATTGAAATGGGTGTTTAGGCAGGCAGTATATAATGTGCGTAGGCGCATCGATCGTGCTAGGCAGTATCGCGCGAGAATGCTCATTAAAAAGGCCAGGGGCCTTACATTGATCAACTCGGTGGCGGCTTGGGAATGGGTCTATCGATATTTGACCGATGGCAAGGGGGGTATCGTTTGGTTTATCCACGAAACATTTGATCCTAAATGGATAGCGGTTGCGGCCGCAGATAAATTGTTCCGGAAGAGCATTGCAGAAGGCTCCCTCACAATGCTCTTTGGTTCTGAGGCGACTGCACGAACTTGGGCCCTGGAAGGGTATCCTGGTCATGTGAGATACTGGAGCGGTATTTCAGCCAACAGATATCCCGGCAATCAGCTTACAGCGGTGGCGCCTACCAAGGGCAAGCGCGTACTGTTGAATGTTGGTTCGGCTGGGACAAGAAAAGGTACGCGCAATCTGCTTGAAGCCTTTGCTTACGGTAAAAAGAACGGCATCATCCCCGATGACGTTGAGCTTCGAATACTCGGGCTCCAAAAACCGTCTTCGAAGCAAGAAACGCGCGACATCGTATTTCGGGCATACCAGGCTGATCTACGCGATTACGTGCGCTTAATTGGTATTCTTAAGCCCGAAGCAATTGAATCTTATTACGATGAGGCAGATATTTACGTCCACTCATCCTACTTCGACTGCATGCCAATCGCAATCTTGACTGCAATGGCGCGAGGGCTCCCAATTGTTGCAACAGATGTCGACGGCTGTGGCGAAGCTATCATTGATGGAGAGACAGGAATCCTGGCACCTCCGCGATCCCCTCGACAACTTGCCATCGCCATCGGGAAGCTGTTGCACGACGACGTGCTCCGCGAAAAGGTTGCTCACGGCGCACGAGAAATTTTCGTCAGGAAATTTTCGGTTGAAGCAACGTTTGATCCAGTCCGCCAAGTTATCGATCCCGAGACACATGCTCTCGTCACCGGACGAGCAACTGAGGCAGACACCGACTAAGATTTGCCTCTTTCGCCACAGAGCGTGTTAAATATAAAGGAGCAACACTCAAAGGCGAGGATCCCATATGGGCGAAATGGACCCGAGGATCGAGATCGAGCTTGAGGCCGCTGCTTTTCGCAGGCTCCTGGAGCACCTTCGCGCACGCACGGACGTGCAGAACATCGACATGATGAACCTCGCCGGCTTCTGCCGGAACTGCCTTTCGAACTGGTATCAGGAGGCGGCGGCGGAACGGGGCATCGCGGTGTCAAAGGACGAGGCGCGCGAGCACGTTTACGGCATGCCTTACGCTGAGTGGAGGGCTCGATATCAGACCGAGGCGCCCCCCGAAGCGAAGGCGAAAGACGCCGAGACGCATCAGCATTAAGCGGTCGGCTCAACTTGCCTTCCGCGTTGCCGCAGACCAGGCCAGGGCCAGGAATGCGAGGGAGGTAAATACTGCCGACACGGCGTGCCCCCACTCCCACTGATAGCGCAAGTTTTTCCAGTTGGCGGAGATTGTGGTCCAGTTCCGGGTGATCTGGTTCGCGGGATAGACGTACGCGAAAAAGATCGCAAGCGAGGCGGCGATCATGAGCGCGGCGAAGAGCGAAAAGAGCCGATCGCGCTGGTTGCCGGGCAGGACCGCGTTCGCCAGGCAGGCCAGGAAAGCGCCGACGATGGCAATCCCGAAAAAGGCCCAGCCGCGATAAAGCCCCTGCACCACGAAGTAGGCGTCCCGGCCAAGTTTCATCTTCCCCGACATTTCGAAGACATGCGCGCCCGCCGGTATGAGCGCTATCGCCGTCAGGACAAGGGCGATGAACGACACAATGGAAACGCGGGACATCGTCATGACGCCTCTCCTCGACATCGGCAAAGCGCAGAATCACGGAGGCTTATAGGCTGCAAAACGAGTCGAAATGGAGACTCGGCCGGCTTCCTGGCGGCTTTGAGCGAACCGGGCAGCTTTGCTCCAGGTCCCAAATGCTGCTTTTGGGTGTTGCGCTCTTGGAGTGCGTCCGGAAAAGTGCGAAGCGGTTTTCCGATGATGACGCCCGGGCAACACGCCGCCAAGTCGTGGGCGGGGTGGCTTGGGGATATCGCGGTCTTTAGCGCTCCTCCCCGGCTCGCTGCGTGGCGCGGTCAGCAGATGAATGCCGATCCTCTTTCTGCGGCGCCTTTTTAAAGGGCTGCCAAGCCAAGGATAGCCAGGGGCCAGAGTGTACGGCGCTCATGACGGCATACATGAACCACATCGAGCTCAAAAAGCCGAAAATGCCGGGAGCGGTGCATAGCGGCGGATCCTGCAAATAGGCGATAAAGGCCAAGAGCAGGAAGATTGGCGCTGCGGCGAATGCCATCGGGCAAGTCCGATCTTTGAGCTTGCAGCGAGCGCGAGGCCTCGATCAGCAAGTTTTTGGGGATCACCATAGTGCTTCGCCATCGCCTGTCTTCTCTTTGATCGCAGCAGGATCAATCAAAGACCTTGCGCTCGATCCGATAATGACGATCGCGTCGTTGGGGGCTTCCATAACCGCATTCGCAGCGCGTTGCCAGCATTCGAAACTCATCCGGCATAAGATGCTGCGAAGATTTGCAGCCGAAACACGAGTTTACCACGGCTCCAGCCCTTCAAGCCAGTTCGCCTTTTTGCCCGGTAAGCGAGCCTTGCGGTGACGGCTGCGCCTGCTCTTACCGGCAGACCCGCACATAGGTGCAAACTTTTTTGAAGTTCACCCACCGGCATTGCTTTTCCATCCGGCAGCGCGGCTCGGCAAACGTTGGCGTTGCGTCGATTGCGGCCGCGCAAACGCTGCCGATAAGGGCAAAAGCAACAAACACTCGCATGACTTGACTCCCGAAGATTGAAACCGCCTCAGGAAAACTAAGGGCAGGATTGCAAGGAAACGCCAATCGCGGCGCGATGTTTCCCGTCGTTGAAGCAACCATCGGCCCAATTGCCGTCGAAGGAGCCGGACGCGTTGGTCAGCGTCCCTTTTCCATTCGGCTTGCCGTTCACGAACAGTCCTTCATAGCGGGCGTCGCCCAAAACCAGGACGCCGCGGCCATTGGGGAGGCTGTCGGCGAATTGGCCATCATATTGACCGCCAGTCCACACTTGTGAACCGCTTATCTGGCGGCCGGCGCGCCATTGCCCCTCGTCGCGCTCGTTGGTCTTGCCGCCTCGCCGCCATTCGAGCGTGCCCATGCCTTCAACGAGCCCGTTCCTGCACGCGCCAGTCCAGCGAATGGTTTCGCCGGCGGTTGGATGCGGATTCCAGACTTTGCATCCGTCGCCAGCGATGGCCCAATCGCCTGCGACGGCTCCCGTAATGAAGACCGGAAGGAGCAGGAGGCCCACGACGCAGGCCGCGCCTTTAGGAATGAATTTCATTTTGAAAGCTCTGCTGGGATTGGCCCGGCAGGCTTTTCCTTCAGAAGCGGGGTAATTGTTTCATCCAGAAGGCCTTCGTCCACACTAATGAATTTGTCCCGCACGACACCTTGGCCATCCACGAGATAACTGACCGGCACTGCCTCGGGCATACCGAACCCATTGCGGCTCGCGTCGCTCAACATCGCCCCAGGGAAAGATAGCTTCGCCAGCACTCTAAAGGCTTTGGATCGGTTCCCCGGCTTATCGATGCTGAGCGCGATCACTTCGAACCCGTCCGCTTTGTGCTCCCGGTAATATTTTTCGAGTGCGGGCATCTCTTCGAGGCACGGGCCGCACCACGTCGCCCAGAAGACGACCAGGACGACTTTCCCCCGCATGGCGTCAAGATCGAAGTCGCGGCCGTCCGAGATTGTCACTGTCAGCGGCGGGGCGCGCTCTTGCAGGCGCGGCTCCGCCAAAACCAGGCCTATCAAGCCGGACAAAAGCAGCGCGGCCGCCCAAAGAGCGGACCACGTCGCCTGGTGTTTTACGATACGGCTCACGGTCAGAATGTGTAGGCGAGGATAAGCTTGGACAAGAAGGGCGAGACAAGCTGATTTCCATTCACCCTTTGATAGATAGGAATTTCGATATCTCCATACAGCTTGAGCGTTTGATTGTTGGCATCGTCCACCACCTTGGTGAAGTCCACCCCGGGAGAAATGTAGAGCCGGTCATACCCCGTATTCTCGGGGTCCGCGGCGGCGCCGCTGTCGGGCTCTCGATGCGAGTAAATGAGCTGGAGCACAGGAGCGATCTTATCGAACGGCCCGACATGGTACCAGTTGTTGTAGACGATGCCGGCCGCCGCGTCGACTTGCAGGCCAGGGTTGTAGTTGGCGTTGGCTTGCAGATCGCCATCCCAGGCAGAGCTTGTGAGAAACGGCTGCTGATATCGGAACTGACCAAAATATTGCCACGCATTGTCGCCGGTAATCATGCCGCGCCAAAAGCCGCCGAGCAGGAAATCGGTGCTGCCCGTGCCGATCTGAGTGTCGCGGTCAAAGCCGGGGGCCGTATAGTCGCCGGTCGGCAATTTCAGGCCGAAGATGATTCCCTTCGACATATCGTTCGTGAAGCCGGTGTACATGCCCATGAGTTCGATGTCGCCGATGGAGGAGACGGTATACTTTTGGAGATCCGCCGGCGTATCCGGAAAATTTGTGTCCGTGAGGAAGGAGCGGTTGGCGGTTGGGATCCGTATCCCGAAACCCCAATCGCGGTTGATCATATAGTTCGCCCCAACGACCAGCCAATTTGTGAGAATGTTCTTGTCGGCGTCGTTTGCCGCCGGGGCTTTCGACGTGCCGCTCCAGTTCCTGTTCTGGTTCGAGTAGTCCCACTCCAAATACACGTTGCCGCCGTGATCGCCTTCTTTCGGAAGAAGACCGCTCGAACCAACATCGAATACGGCGCAACCACAGGCACAGGCCAGGGCCTCGGCTGGAATGAGACTGCAGATGATGAGCAGCCCGGCGAGGCGGCCCATTTGTGCCGCGGCGGGCATCGAATTCAAAAGTGAGAAGCGCATTGCGTTGGCTCCCGTTGGGCGGGTCTTGCCGCCGCGAAAGTGGAAAAGAGGAAAAAGGTGGCGAGACAGGTGAGGGGTGACTTCGACGCGTGCAACACGTGTCGAAGGATCACGCTGGGGCGCGCGACACTTCGATTCCCTCCCCGACGGCGGCTCGCAACGGCGAAAGCCAATCCCACCCCCAAAGCGCAAATCACCCAATGAAAGCAGTGTACGTTTGCCGCAGGGATGAGGCCATCGCTAAACGCGGCATGTCACAAGCATGCGATTTAACGCCTTTTTTTTGCCTGTTCGGCGGCAAAGTCATGAGACAAGCAGCTTATCCGCGTCAAAACGGATGCGGGCTGCGCTAGAGCCAATCCGCTTTTGATGGGGTCAAAAGCGGGCTCTAGCGTTTTCTTTTGTCGTGCGTTTTTATCGGAAAACCGCTTCGCACTTTTCCGGACGCACTCCAGGCGGCGTGGATTGCCGGGATGACTGAAGCCTCCGCGTTGAAGCGAGCCAATCAGCGCGGTAGCCTCTCTCCCAGTTTCGATTCGGCTTCGTGGAGGGCGTCGTGGACAAAAGTGTAGCTTCGGAAAACTCTGGGAATGGCATTGCGCAGAGTGCAAAGGATCAATTGCGGTCTTTCGTCGAGCGCATCGAGCGTTTGGAGGAGGAGAAAGCCGCGTTGGCAGGCGATATCCGCGATCTTTTCGCCCAGGCCAAATCGACCGGATTCGACACAAAGGCGCTTCGCACCGTCATCAAGCTTCGCAAGCAGGATGCCTCCGAGCGGCGCGACGCGGAAGCTGTTTTGGCGACCTACATGCACGCGCTCGGGATGCTCGAAGCGGACTGATGGCACAGCGGGAAGGCGTGCCGCTGGCAGGTTAAGCTGACTCCGCCAGATGGCCAACGAATAGCCCCTCACCCCAACCCTCTCCCCCTGGGAGAGGGAGTGCGGTCGTAGCCGTTGGCGGCATCGTGCCCTCTCCCAGGGGAGAGGGACAGGGTGAGGGGCTATTCGTTGGGGTATCCGGTAAACTTTGCTTAAGTTCCTCAGCGGGTGGCCGCGTTTTTTCGTGCCTCCGCCGATGCGACCACCGACATTCGCCTCTGACGAATGAAGGCTACAGCAGGACCTTTGAAGAGATTTGCTTCGTAAAGTTCCTCGATCTGCAGTCCATGATCGAACTGCTCGGCGGCGAGAGCGCTCGGGGATGACATCAGGAAGCCGATCTTCGGAAAGACCTCGGGGCGCGACTGGTCGCTGGGCATTTCGAGATAGGTGAGCGACTTATCCGCAAGCAGGAGATTGGTTGGAATCGGTTCCAGCTCCATATCGTCGTCCTGTTCTTCGCCCTCGTCCTGAATGAATGCCTCAATTTCCTTCACGCGCGCCGCAAGAGTTTGCGGCGTCGGCAGCGCTGCAGATTTGGTCTCAGGCCGGGCTACTGGTTTCGCCACAAGCGCTTTCGCTGGCGCTTCATCCGGAAGGCTCAGGCTTGCCCGCTGAAAAATCGGCTTGTCGCTTGGGGTCAGGTTGGCGAGCACTGTGCCCGACGCCCGCTTATGCGTAACAACCCAAGGCAATTCGTTTCCGGCGGCCTGCCACTTCGCGAGTGCAATGCGGGAATTCGGCGGTCGTCAGCGGGCGGCCGTCATCTGGAACGTGACGCGAGCGCCCATTCGGGAAAACCAGGGCAAGTTCGGTGCGCGATATGCTCGGCCAATGGCGCACATTGCCGGTGTCGACATGGACGAAGGGCAGGCCGGAAGTGGGATAATAACCGACGCCGCCGCGTTCCTTGGCCAGAGCGGCGTAGCGAAGCTGTTTCAAGGGAACGTCAGGAAACACGAGATCCGCAGCCTGGCCGGTGATGTGGCGGCTGTTCCTGGCCTGGCCGCCGGACGTCCGCCGGAGCAGTTCATTCGTGGCCGGTGAGCGGTATCCGCAGATCAGGTGCACGGGCTCCTTGGAGCCGAGCTCTTCGTGCAGTTCCCAGATGAGGTCGATCAGGCCGGGGTCCATCCGGATTTCCCGGTTCTGCCGCCAGTCCCGCATGAAGTGATTGAGTTCCCGCAATCCCTCCAGGACGTATTGTCCATTCCGCTTGAAGGTCACGGTAATCGTGTCCTGCGTATGGATATTGTACATCGAAATCGTGCGATCTTCCGCCGACGACGGAGTGGTCGCCATCATGAAGACCGTTACGCACACGCCTACCATACGGGCCAATACGCCGCCCGGAACGCCGAACTGTACTGATTTCACAACTGGACCCTTTGATACGCCGCGAGCAGTCCCATTCGCCCTAATGCGGTGACGCAGAAGAGAAAAACTCGGGACTACACGCCTAAGTAGGTAACCTGAAGCGGTTAACAAACGGTTAGGCATGAATTGCGAGAAAAACATGGCGGGACCCTTCGTGGGCATGGCATTTTTGCATCGCGCAAACAAAACGCTGAGATTGCTGGGGAAAATCGCTGGTTGTGGAAAAGGTGGGCGGCGCGAAAAATAACGGGCGCAAAAAACCATTCTTGAACAGAACGTTAATTACGTCGCTCATATTCCATCTATTCGGGAATTTAGCGACGCTTTGCCAGCCGCGGCTGTTGACCGTTCGGCGCAAATAGCCAAATCCATAGCTGAACGGAATTCGTAAGGAAGGACGCCGCTGATGAGAGGGCTTTTTCATATGTCACGGGCGGAGCCGGTCAATGCGCTCGAAGCGGGCGGGGGCTTTCTCGACGTCACGCCGCGGCCGGCGGAGACATTGCCGGGCTGGAATTTGACCGACCTCTATCCGGATGGCGGTGCGCAGCTTAATGCCGACCTTGAACGCTCGGCGCGCGCGGCGGCCGAGTTTCGCGAGACATATGCGACGAAGCTTGATGGCCTTGCGCGCGAGAACCCGGCGGAGCTGGCAAAGGCCCTCGCCGCTTATGAGGCTCAGGCCGATCTCATGGGACGCATCGGCTCCTACGCCTATCTGAATTACGTCACCAACACGGCGGACCCGGCCCGCGCGAAGCTGTTCGGCGACGCACAGGACAAGCTCACCGGCGTCAGCACCCAGCTTCTTTTCTTTGAGCTGGAGTTGAACCGGATCGACGACGCCGTCATGGACGCGGCCCTCAAAGAGCCGGCGCTGGCTCATTACCAGCCTTGGCTGACGGACCTGCGAAAAGAACGGCCCTATCAGCTCTCCGACGACATCGAGAGGCTGTTCCATGAGAAGGCCATGACCGGCCCTGCCGCGTGGAGCCGTCTTTTCAACGAGACTTTGACGAGCCTCCGCTTCGAGGTGGATGGCGAAGCGCTCACTCTTGAGCCTGCGCTCAATCTCCTCAGCGATTCAAATCCCGAGAAGCGGGCCGCCGCCGCCGAAGGGCTCGCGAAGGTGCTCAAAGGCAATGTGCGGCTGTTCACGCTCGTCATGAACACGCTCGCAAAGGACAAGGAAATTTCCGACCGCTGGCGCGGCTTTCCCGAGGTCACGTCCTCGCGGCATCTGGCGAACCGGGTTGAGCCGGAGGTGGTCGATGCGCTTGTCGAGGCCGTTCGCGACAGCTATCCGCGCCTTTCCCACCGCTATTACGCGCTGAAAGCCAAGTGGCTGGGGATGGATAAGCTGAATTACTGGGACCGCAACGCTCCCATCAGCCGCGACCCTGAGCCTGTCATCGAGTGGAAAGATGCGCGCGGCACCGTCATTGAAGCCTACCACCGCTTTTCTCCGCGCATGGCGGAGATTGCAGACGGCTTTTTCGGCAAGAACTGGATCGATGCTCCGGTGCGCGAGGGTAAGTCTCCCGGCGCGTTCTCGCATCCGACCGTGCCATCGGCGCATCCCTACATCATGATGAATTACCTCGGGAAACCGCGGGACGTGATGACGCTCGCCCATGAGCTTGGCCATGGCGTGCATCAGGTGCTCGCCAATGCGCAAGGCGCGTTGATGGCCTATACGCCGCTGACGCTGGCCGAAACCGCAAGCGTGTTTGGCGAGATGCTGACCTTCAAGGCGCTCCTCAACCAGACGCAAAATCCGCGCGAAAAGAAGGCGCTCCTCGCTCAGAAGGTCGAAGACAAGATCAACACCGTGGTCCGGCAGATTGCGTTCTATCAGTTCGAGCGGCTCGTCCATCAGGCGCGCCGCGAGGGAGAGCTTACCTCGGACAAACTCGGAGAATTCTGGCTCAAGGTGCAGGCAGAAAGCTTAGGCCCGGCGATCACACTAAATGAGGGCTACGACACCTATTGGACCTATGTCTCGCATTTTGTCCATTCGCCGTTCTACGTCTACGCCTATGCCTTCGGCGATTGCCTTGTGAACTCGCTCTATGCCGCCTACGAGCGCGCGCCGGAAGGCTTCGAGAGCCGCTATCTCGACATGCTCCGCGCGGGCGGCACCAAGCATCACAAGGAGTTGCTGGCGCCATTCGGCCTCGACGCGAGCGATCCCGGCTTCTGGGCTATGGGTTTGAGAGTGATTGAGGATATGATCACCGAGCTTGAAGCGCTTGAAACGTGAGGTGTAATGCAAGATAAGCCAGAGAAGCCGGAGTTCGAGACCCCGCCGTTTCAGCCCGAGGACCGCGAAGGCAACCGGCTCTCCCGGCGCGTCCAGCGTTATGCGCGGGTGGGTTCCAACGTCGGGGGAATCGCGGCTCGGATGGGCGCGAATTATCTCTTAGGCTCTGGCGCGGACCGTCAAAAGAATGCGTCGCAGCTTGCGGCGGCGCTCGGCGGCCTGAAGGGGCCGCTGATGAAGGTGGCGCAGCTCATTTCGACCATCCCGGACGCGATCCCGCCGGAATACGCCGAAGAACTCGCCCAGCTTCAGAATATGGCGCCGCCGATGGGGTGGCCCTTCGTGCGACGCCGCATGGCGGCGGAACTCGGGCCGGATTGGCGGGCACGGTTCACGAGCTTCGGCGAGCAGGCCGCGGCGGCGGCTTCGCTCGGGCAGGTTCACAAGGCGACAGGCCTCGACGGGCGCGCGCTTGCGATAAAGCTGCAATATCCCGAGATGCAGTCGGCGGTGGAAGCGGACCTCAATCAGCTCCGCATCGTGATGGGCATCTACAAGCGGATGGACGCCGCGCTCGACACCTCGGAGATCGTTGGCGAAATTGGCGCGCGGCTTCGGGAGGAACTCGACTACGATCTCGAAGCGCGTCACATGGCGCTCTATCACCACATCTTTAAAGACGATCCCAGCATCCTCGTGCCGAGCTCCTGCCGGAGCTTTCCACGAAGCGGCTTCTGACCATGACCTGGCTCGACGGCGGCAAGCTCTTGAACTACAAGACGCGCCCGCTTGAGGAGCGGAATGTGATCGCGAAGGCGCTTTTCCGCGCCTGGTGGTATCCCTTCAGCCATTTCGCGGTGATCCACGGCGATCCGCATCTCGGCAACTACACGATTTTCGAGGAAGACGGCCGCGCCGCAGGCATCAATCTGCTCGACTACGGCTGCATCCGCACCTTCCATCCGAAGTTCGTGGGTGGGGTCATCGATCTTTATCACGGCATCCGCACCAACAACCGCGCTCTCATCGTGCATGCCTACGAGACCTGGGGCTTTCGCGGCCTCTCCAACGATCTGATCGACGTCTTGAACATATGGGCTGGCTTCATTTACGGGCCGCTCCTCGACGACAGGGTGAGACCGGTCGCCGATGGCGTCGCGCCGAACGAGTACGGTCGGCGGGAGGTCTACCGCGTGCACATGGGCTTGAAGGAGAAAGGCCCCGTGAAAGTGCCGCGCGAGTTCGTATTCATGGACCGGGCGGCCATCGGGCTTGGCGCGGTGTTCCTGCACCTCGCAACGGAGATGAACTTCTATCAAGTCTTCAATGAGGTCATCCAGGACTTCAAGCTGGAAGAAATCGAGGGACGCCAGCGCGAAGCTTTCGAAGAGTGCGGCGTGCCTCTGCCGCAATAGGTTTGAGTAGCCGGGCGAAATAGAGCGCAGGACGCCGTGCCGAACTCCGATCATCCGCTGAAAAGCGATGTTGCCCATGGTTCGACAAGCTCACCATGAGGTGTTCGACAAGCTCACCATGAGGTGTTCGACAGGCTCACCATGAGGTGTTCGACAGGCTCACCATGAGGACCAATTCATTGAAAACACTCGTCCTCATCCTGAGCCTGTCGAAGCCTCATCCTGAGCCTGTCGAAGCCTCATCCTGAGCCTGTCGAAGGATGAAGTCACGTTTTCAGCCTTTTTCAGCGTCCTGCTAGGATGAATTAACAACGTTGCCACTCAAGGGCTGCGTCGACAATTTCTTGCATTTCCTATCCATCAAAATGTGCTAAATATTGTCATCACTTTTTCCCATTGGGATAAAATTTCCGTGTTGCGTCCGATTTCCCTCCTGATGCTTTCAGCGCTCGGCGCTTGCGCCACCGCAGCGACCACCGCCCCCGAGAGGCAATTCATTCTCGCCGATTCAGGTAAGTATAAAACCGAATCAGAAAAAGAACGTGCGGCGCTGATCGCTCAAACTGACTGCAAAGTCAAAGCGATGGCGGCGGGCGCAGCGATTGAGAAGTCCATCACGTCCGAGCGCAATAGCATGGAGAATTTGTCTCGCGCGCGGGAGAAGGGGGCTGAGATGTACACGAGTTCCTTCACGCTATGCATGCTCAACGCGGGCTTATCACAGAGATAGAAATGTCTATTGCTGCACCGGCTTAATCATTTGTCATTCGGCAGCGCCGTTTTGCAACTTGACTACGCGCTTCGCACGCATCAGGATGCGGCAATTTGTGGAAAGGGTGGGTCCGCGAGTTGGCACGGCACCGGCGGGAGGTGTGCGCCTAGGAGTAAAGGGGGGATGAACACAAGGGGTCGATGATGAACGATGGAATTTCGCTGGAGATGCTCGCCTTTAATCTAAAGCTCTTGGGCAGAAAGAGCCGAAAAAAGGTTCTTATCAGCGCAGGCAAGACCGAAAACAAAAAGCGCATGTTGCCTGCGATTCAACAATTTCTAGAACTTGAAGTCGATGTTTATGCCACGCCAGGCACCCATAAATTTCTTGCCACATACGGCATCGAAAGCATCGAAATTCATAAGATTACAGATCGCCGTTCTCCCAATATTCTGACTTTACTGAATGAAAACCGCTTCGATCTCGTCATCAACGTCTTGACGGGCGACAACGACTATGATGAGGCGTCCGACGCCAAGCTCATCCGCAAGCTGTGCATCGAAAACGGCATCCCGCTCATTACCGATTGCGATGTTGGCATAGCCACGTTGCAGCAGATCTTTCGCGATAGCAGCAAAGGGACGTTTCGCTACAAGCTCGCCGACAATTCGCAGCCATGGAACCTGCGCCTCCACTTCATGGAAGCCGTAGAAAAGCTGGGCGGCATTGCAAACCACCACGCCCATTTCGACAAGGCCTACCTCGTCAACATGGAGAACCTGCGCCTCAGCCAGGTCGACATGCAAAAGAAGTGGGAGATTTACCGCTATCTCAAAGAGAACTATACCCACGACGACCTTGTCGAGCGGATAAGCCGCGGGCTCGAGACGATGATCGAGCAGGGCGTGACCTATTGCAGGACGATGGTCGATGCGGACAGCACAGTAGGTCTGCTGCCGATCACGGCGGCGGTGGAAGTCAAGAAGCGCTATGCCGATAAGATCACTTTCGAGGTCGGCGTGCAGCCCCTGCAAGGCGTTCTCGATCGCGCCTCCTACGAGCAATATGCCGAAGCCTGCGCGATGGCTGATTATTGCGGCGGCCTTCCATCCCGCGACCGGCCTCGCCCGGAAGCACATCTCGACATTGTCCTCGACCTTGCGAAGCGGCTGGGAAAGCCGGTCGAGGTGCATGTGGATCAGGAGAACAATCCGCTCGAAAACGAGACGGAATTGCTCGCCGCGAAGACCATCGAGCATGGCATGCAGGGCCGCGTTTATGGCATCCACGCGATCTCAGTCGGCGCGAAGGAGGAGCGCGAGCAGGACCGCATCATCGCAAAAATCCTCGAAGCCGACATGGGCATCGTGATCTGCCCTTCCGCCGCGCTCAGCATGGCAAAACTGCAAATGAACGCGCCGCTGCACAACTCCATCGCGCCTTTCCCAAAGCTTCATCAGGCGGGCGTGCGCTGCTATCTGGGCATCGACAACATCGCCGATCTCTTCATGCCGATGGTGGACGGCGACATCTGGACCGAATGCCGGATGATGATGGAAGCCTGCCGCTTCTACGACATCAACGCGGTTGCGAAATGGGCTTGTGCGAGGCCTCTCTCGTGGGCGCGTCCGGCTTCGCTTGCGGCGTAAGTTCTACCCGCACTTCCTCGGCGCGGTGACCGGCGCCGTTGGATTCCGGCACATGACCTCACTGTTTGGCGAAGGGGTGTCTGTTTCTGGGGACACACCCCTCCCGTCATTTCAATAGTGATAGATTGACAAGTATTATGCATATCAATACTAGCAGGCTGCTGAAAACGATTTTGCTTATGGTTCGACAAGCTCACCATGAGGTTGAAACCATTGAAAACACTCGGCCTCATCCTGAGCCTGTCGAAGGATGAAGCCACGTTTTCAGGTTTTTTCAGCATACTATATTACACAGGTGCGGCCTCCAGAAACTATGCCAAGCACTACATCCTGGCCCCTTTTAAACATGCATTGGAACCATTTTCACTGACCATCATGAGAGTTTACAGAGAACAATTCTTCTACTCAAAACGCCGACTCTTAGAAACTTGTGGACGGTCAAAATGCAAGTTTCCGGTCAGACTGCGATTTCGATAGACCCTTTACCGCTACCCTTCATCAGGTCCAGGAGCTTTTCATGAACACCAAATTTGTGGCAGCCCTCGCGGTTTGCGCCACCTTCGCAGTCACTCCTGCACTCGCTGAGGACAAAGCGCCCGAGCCCAAGGCGAGCAAGGCCGAGGTGCAAAAGCTTCTGGATGACATCAAGGCCGACAAGGCGAAATTTAAACAGTTCTGCGATCTCTCGAACCTGCAGGACCAATACGAAGCCGCGGCCATGAAGGCGGATGAAAAGAAGCTCGACGCTCTGGACAAAGAAATGGAGGACGGCGGGAAGAAGATGGGGGCGGACTTCGAAAGGATCATGCAGCAGCTCGACGATGAAACAAGCGTGCTCGCCTATGATCTTGCCAAAAGCTGCGGCAAGTAGCTTCCAGAGCTTCGAACGCGAAGGGACCGCCGGTCGTCCGGCGAATTTCTCCGGCGCTTGTGGATGGATCGCATCCGTTAGATAAGCGGAACAACCGCGCGCCAAGCTGGCGCGGTATTTAAACCTGAATTGGTCTGGCTGGTTCCTGGCAGATTTGTAACTTATTCCAGGGATGCTGAGGACGCTTGACGCAGAGCGCGCGTTTGCGCTTTTATGATTTTACGTGGTCCTTTGCCGGCTGGCTTGCAGCCACGATAAACAACTTGCTAAAAGGCCGTCAGCCCTCCGGCGCGGCTTTTTTATCGCCCTTCAAGGAGGGACAATGTCAGACACTGACGGCATCGCAGACCTTCATCCCGATACGCTTCTCGTTCATGGCGGCACGCTTCGCTCTTCCTTTGGCGAAACGTCCGAGGCGCTGTTTCTGACATCCGGCTACGTTTACACCAACGCAGCCGAGGCCGAGGCCCGCTTCAAGAACGAGGTGGAGGGCTACACCTACAGCCGTTTCGCGAACCCGACGAACACCATGTTCGAGACGCGCATGGCTCTGCTCGAAGGCGCCGAGGCCGCGCGTTCGACGGCGACAGGCATGGCGGCTGTCTCTGCGGCGCTTCTGGGTTACTTGAAGTCGGGCGATCACGTTGTCGCGGCGAAGGCCCTCTTCGGCGCATGCCGAGTCATAATCGAAGAAATGCTGCCCCGTTTCGGCATCTCATCCACTCTCGTCGACGGTCGCGATCTCTCTGCGTGGCGAGGAGCTATCCGCGACAACACCCGCGTGCTGTTCTGCGAAAGCCCGGCAAACCCCACCCTGGAGCTTGTCGACCTCGCGGGGGTGGCTGCTGTCGCGAAAAGCGCCGGCGCTCTCTTTATGGTCGACAACGTTTTCGCCACGCCCTTGCTGCAAAGCCCGCTGAAGCTTGGAGCGGACGTGGTGATCTATTCCGCGACGAAGCACA
>CAVRSS010000051.1:0-5912 GCA_963723755.1 uncultured Alphaproteobacteria bacterium
CGAAGGTGTCGCAACTCGCGACGTCGCCGCTTTTAAGGCCGGTCACAAACCAGCGGCTGCGCTGCTCAGCCGAGCCATGTGTGAAGGCGTCGGGCACCACATAGCCTTGGCTGCGCTTTTGAAGCGTGTCGTCGCCGATGGCCGACGCGGTTTTTAGCGCGGCCTCGATGTCTCCGGGTTCGAGAAACTTCCACTTATTCTGCGAATGGTTGGCCCAGACCCCGGCGAAGCAATCAGCCTGCAACTCCACCCGGACCTGGATCTGATTGCCTTCCGTCTGCCCTGCGCGCGCCTGCAAGGCTTGCACTTTCGGCAGGATGCCGAGTTGGTTCTGGACGTGATGGCCGATCTCATGGGCGATGACGTAAGCCTCCGAAAACTGGCAGGCTTTGCCTTCGCAGCCGCGCAGGCGCGTCTCGATCTGCTTGAAGAAGGAGGTGTCGAGATAGACGGTGCGGTCATTCGGGCAATAGAATGGTCCCATGGCCGATTGGGCCGCGCCGCATGCCGAGCGTGTTGAACCGGAGAACATCACAAGCTTCGGCGGTTGGTATGTCTTGCCCGTCGCTTTGAAGATTGCCGACCATTGGTCTTCGGTGTCGCCCAGGACGGCGGCAACGAACGTTCCGGCCTCGTCGTTCCCCGCGACCGGCTTGCCCTCGGTGGAAGACGGCAGATGCCGGGAAACCATTTCCGCGCCGCCGATAAGGAGAGCGGGGTTGATTCCCAACCCCCAGGCGATCAACCCGAGTATGGCCATCGTCCCGAGACCGAGCCCTCCCGCACGGGCTATCTGGCCGCGGCGGTCTTCAACGTTGCTGCTCTTTCGGAAATCGTCCCAGCGCATCGATCTTCATCCAGTTCAAATTTATTGTCGTTATGGGGAGTGGCGGGGTGCGTTCAATGCCCCTGGCGAACGCTCTATGCAATTTCTGCGGAGCCGCCGGCGCGGCGGCTCCCTTATTCACGCCGGGTGAACCGTGTCTACGCCAGCTTGAGCGCTGACGAAATTTCTGCCAGCGCGGCCTTCTCGGCATCTGTGACTTGGGTCCCGCCGAAGCCGAGGAATCCGCCTTCTGCGTCAGCATCGGCCACTTTCTCGCTGATATGGTAGAACCACTTTTTCACAGCCTCGGCATCTTCTGGAGCCTTCGCTTCAACGATGGCCACGGCCTGCTTCAGAGTATCGATGCATTTCGCCTTCAACTCCGCCGCCTTTGCTCCGCCGAGCTTTTCGCGAAAGCCATCCTTGGCGAAGGTGCGCCCTTCCGACGTCTCGAACTCAGCCTCTATGGCTTTTACGAGTTCATCGGAATCGCTTTTCCCCTCGATCAAACCCCTGCTCGCGGCAAAGCTTTCCTTCAACACTCCCAAAATGCCGCTTGGTTCGGCCGCTGTGACAGCAAGCCCCGACATCATGGCGCCTTCGAGCAGCGTCTTCCACTCTTCGGGCGTGAAGTTCGATTTGTTTGCCATTTTCAGAATACCTTCTCACTCGCTACGCTACGGACCCTGGGACGATGAACTGACAATGCTTGCATTGAAACAAGACGATGCGATGAAGCTCGCAGCGCCCTAAACATAGCAAAAAATTGGATAACTCCCAATGACACTTTTGAGACATTTGCGTTTTTCAGGACGGATGCTTGGCGGGAGGCGGGGCAGGCAGTTGCCCACGGGCCAGCAATAGAAATCGACTTAAGTTTTCTTGATGACCCAGATGTTTCCGCAAGCAGGAGAATGCATGAAAATATTGGCGAATTTCCACTAGTCATGGCCGGGCTTGACCCGGCCATCCAGTTATAACCGAAATGCCACGTGTTTTGCTGGATGGCCGCCTCCAAGGGCGGCCATGACGACGGAATTGGCGGAAAAATCCGGGTCATCAAGCAAGTTTTTGATAAATGCCCTGCGCTGAAGCTTGAATCAGGTGAAAAGGCCAAGCTTCACGTAAATTTGAACTTCAGCAATCTACCAAGTGAGCGGCCGCATATCAAATCACTGCCCCTCAACCTTTCAAGAAGGAGAAGTCCAATGGCATTTTTATCCGATAGCGGCGTCCTGGAAGGGATTGCCGTCACTCTGGCCGTCGCCATGATGCTTGGCCCGCTGGTGCCATACGCAATCATCGGGCGCCGGCAAGCCAGACAACGCGTTCGGTAATAGGGAGCGCGGCGGTTGTACCCGGCGCGCTTCCCAATGGTTTTCATGCCCGTCAGGCTTTGCTTTCAGCTTTTGACAGAGTGTCGAGTTTGGCGCGCAGCCCGTCGATCACCGGCTTCGCGATCGGAGCGACGCCCGGAATTCCCAGAACCTTGTTGAAGAGTTCTTCGATCGAAGGACGAAGCGACGCCACGATAGAGGCGAAAGTGGCCTTCGCGTCGATCGGGAGTTTCCCGGCAAGGTCGCGAAGCTTGTCAAACTCGATTGAGCCTTTCTCCAGTTGCGGAAGGGCTGCTTGAGCGGAAGCTGTATCGCGTACGCCTTGCAATGCCGTATTAAGTCCGCCGAGCGCTTTCTGCGCCGAGGACTTCAGATCGACCCCGTCCACCGTCAGGTTTTGGGCCTGTTGCCCTGTTTGCTCGATGATTTGAGCTGGCCGATTGCCGAAATAAAGCCAGGACGCCAACGCGACAGCGGCGACGCCTGCAAGAACCACGCGCCAGTTGAATGACTGCGGAGCCTTTTCTGGAGGAGCGGCTCTTGCAACAGCGGGCCGTTCAGCCGCGGCGGTGGTAAATCCCGGTGCCCCGGCTTTGCTGAGGAGGTCTCCCAATTCGGGCGGAAGGGCCGCGGAAATGTTTTCCTTCTGCGACTGCAGAAGCTGCGAAAGACCCGATGCATCGAGCCCCTGGGTGGCCTGCACCTTGCCAAGCGTGCCTAACACTGCCGGGGTCAACGTCCCGATCAGTGATGAAACTGCCCCTTCGCCCAGTCCGGTGAACTTGCTCAACGCGCCGCCGAGCGCGGACACCCCCGAGCCACCCAGCAGCGACTCGAGCGCAGTGACTCCCTGCTTTGCAATTGAGTGCTCACCCGTTCCTCCGATCGCGGATTCCAGGTTTGCCAAGATGCCGGGGTCTTGGTGCTCGATCGTCTCAGCAAGCCTCTGCGCCCCAGCCGGTGTGGCCGCCACGCCCGCAAGCATCCGCAGAAGCACGGGAGCCAAATAAGTTGCTGCTTTCCCAACGAGGGTGCGGTCTACCCCGAGTGCGCCCGCGATCCGGCCTATCAGTTCGGGTGTTAAATATTGGGAGACGAGGGAAACGAGGTTGATGCTCATGTAATACTCCCCTGACTACGCTACCTACCGAAATGCACAAATTCCCGATCAGGAGTAGAGACTTCTAGCCGAGACCAAAAGACGATAAAACCATTCCGTCCCTCTCGGGTAGCACTCGATGATGATCGAAGAGATCTCCTGCGGGACGCGCGGCCTGACCATAACACAGTTCAAGAAGGGAGTCTTCACGCACACGAGCTAAAGCCGATGACGGGGGAGCATTAGACCTCGAATTGCAACCTGGTTGGCGCCTAAGTTTAAGCAGGGTCGAGTATTGGCGGTTTCATTGAGGTAGGACATGGCGAATATTGGCATTATACTTGTTGCCGCCGCGCTCACGTCGCTGGCAGGAACCGAATGGGGTCCCGAGGCCGCTGGCGAGCCAGAGCAATACATCCAGTTCAAGGAAAGCGACGTCGCGGGGCACGGTGGGTGCAATCGTTTTGGCGGCCGCTACACCTTCGGCGGCGGCGCAATCGAAATCGGTCCGCTTTTCTCAACCAAGATGGCTTGTGCACCCGAGATCATGGACGCCGAGCAGGCGTGGCTCAAGATGCTCGAAAACGCCCGCGCAGCTGAGGTCACGCCCAAGACGTTAATTTTAAGGGATGAAACCGGCAATACTATCGCCACGCTAAGGCGAAGGGATTGGGATTAGCAGGCTGCCGAAAACGATGCTGCCCATGGTTCGACAAGCTCACCATGAGGTTTGAGCGACACGCTCGCCATGAGGTTTAAGCCATTAAAAACACTCGGCCTTATCCTGAGCCTGTCGAAGCCTCATCCTGAGCCTGTCGAAGGATGAAGCCACGTTTCCAGGCCTTTTCAGCACCCTGTTTAGCCGAGAAAACCAATGTCTTGTTGCCTGTGCCTTCGCGGCGGGGAATGTGTGCGCCGCCGCGAAAAGCACTTGGTGCGTAGGATTATACGTTGCCTCGCGGCGTCGCCTTATCGATTGCTTTCGGAAGGTACTCCGACAGCTTGGCCGCCACGTCGTCCGGGGAGATCCCGAGCTTCGCGCCAAGCTCCTGCAGCTTCTCATAGCCCACGGCACGGTGCATCTGGTCGGCTGTAATGGGTTGGTTTTCACCCGTGCTGACCCATGACTTGACCGTCGGGCCAAGGCCCTGCTTCTCGAACTGAGCGACGATGCCCCTCACGCCGCCCTGCTTCTGGATGAAGTCGTTCAAAATTGTCGCTACTCCGGCGCCGACTGCGCCGCCGACAACACCATCAAACAGTCCCATATTGACCTCCACGGTTTGGGTACAAAACAACGATAAATCAGCACCCCGAATGATCTCTGAGTATATGCTTTGCTCTCAGCCTTTTTTATCGTCAAACGCAAGACACCGGTAAATCCGGCTGAGCGAGAGAGGTGCTCGGCCGAGAGCTAAGGTCCAGAGGTTATTCCATTTCCAGGAAGAATGGAATTGCCTCCGTTGCTGAATAACGAGCAAAGATCTGTATACGGCCTGCGAGATTATGGCGCATTGCGAGAGCCAAAGTCGTACTTAAGCGCAGCATGTCTTCAACTCATTTCGATGCCGCTCGGTTCCGCAGAATTTGCCAAGGCTGGGTTGCTTTCCCTCTTTTGATATGCGCCGCGCATCTGTCTCCCAACGGCCGCAAAGCGCCTTATCGAGCTCAATCTCCAAGACGCGAGCGCTGCGCGGCGCGCAGCGCAGTCGAGGACAGCTTCGACAATGGCCCCGACAGATAACACCACGCAGGCGGTGCAAGATCAGGGAGCGCCGCCGCCTTGCTCTCCGCGATGCGAAACCGGGCAAAATATGCTGCGGCGGGAGAAGCCAGCGCCCGATACCGCCATCCGGGCCGGTCTTCGACAGCGACCGGCATGAGCCTGAAAATCGCGCGCCAATCATTCCAGCGATGGAAGCTTGCAAGGTTGTCGGCGCCCATCAGCCAGACAAACCGCACCTCCGGCAAGCGTTGGCGAAGCCAGTCGAGCTGTTTGCGCCGTATAGGCAGTGCCGAGCCGGGCTTCGAAGGCTGTAACTTTGATACGGGGGTGGCGCGCAACACCCCTCGACAGGGCGATCCGCTCGGCAAGCGGCGAAAGCTCGTTATGCTCTTTGAGCGGATTGCCGGGCGTCACGATCCACCAGACTTGCGCGAGGTTGAGCCGCTTCATCGCGGTCTAGCTGATAAGCCGGTGTGCGCCGTGCGGGGGATTGAACGAGCCGCCGAGAAGTCCGATCCGCATGCCGTCAGCCGCGGGAGGTGGCCGCAAATCCGCCGCCGCAACGCCGTCAGGCGGGATCATGCGGGCCGCGTCTGCCCGTCGCCGCGCACGACGTATTTGAAGGTGGTGAGCTGTTCAACGCCAACCGGCCCGCGCGCATGAAAGCGCCCCGTGGCGATGCCGATCTCCGCCCCCATGCCGAACTCGCCGCCATCGGCAAATTGCGTGGACGCGTTGTGCAGGACGATGGCGCTGTCGACCTCGCGCAGGAAGAGTCTCGGCCGTGGCAGCGTCCTCGGTCACGATCGACTCCGTGTGCTGCGAACCGTATTTCGAGATGTGATCGATTGCGCCGTGAACCCCCGGCACGACTTTCACGGAGATGATCGCATCGAGATACTCGGTGGCCCAATCCGCTTCGGT
>CAVRSS010000052.1:0-30704 GCA_963723755.1 uncultured Alphaproteobacteria bacterium
CGGTACGCCGTGGGTCGCGGCCTTCTCCGCCCACAGCCAGCCGGTGCAATGGTTGCAGCCCATCCTGGCCATTCCAAGCTGCTTTACGTTGTCTATGATTGTGTCGAATTCCGGCTTCCAGCAATCGAAGACGCTTAAGTGCAGGCCGCCGTAGCAGCCGTAGAGGCCGGGCGCCGCCAAGCGATCCTTCGCGAAGCCGAGCAGGTTCATGATTCCCGGGTGGCCGCAGCCCGTGACTGTGACGATCCCCTTGCCCTCAACGTTGACATAGAGCACGTTCTCGCCCCGCACTTGCAAGAGCATGGAGGCGTCGAACATTTTAAGCGCCACGCCCGGCATCAGCCGGTAAATCCCACTGCCATCCGCGCCCTCCGCCCCGGTGAGGATGAGATCGCCTTCATGGAGAACGCTATTGCGGCAGAGGGGCAACGCCTTTCCCTCGCGGTCCACAGTCTCGATGCTTCCGTTACCGGCGAGCAGGAACCGGTCCTGCTCAGACCATGTGGCGGGAGCATAGAGTGTGAGCCGTGGGTTGTGCTTCAGCGTTGATTCGATACCCCAGAAGTGATCGAGGTGCCAATGCGAGAGCACCATGAAATCAATCTCGCCCCGCTCCAGCATGCGATCGACGCCATGCCGGGCGAAAACATAGTCCATCCAATCGTTGTTCCAGCCTGTATCGAGCAGGATCTTGCGCTCGTCGCCGTCGAGCAAAGTGAGGGTCAGAAGAGCCGCATAGCCGCCAGCGTTTTGAGGATCCCAGGCGACGCGGTATTGGCTTTGCGCGGCGCCGCCGTAATCAGCCATGTCCTGCTTGAAGCGGCCATCGTCGAACCAGCCGGTCTCGCTTAGAACGTCGATCTTGAGACTTCTGACAGCGCCGATGTCTAGCTTGTCGTTCATTCGGCTTCTTCCCGCAGCCAAGATCCTTGCATGGCCAAAGACAGCAATGAGAGCGGCTTCACCGCTCTTTATGCCTGGAGTGTTAGACCGGCTGAGGATGAGGCGTCTGTGACTTAGTCACAGGTGGCATGGAAGCGGACGGCAAGCTGTTCCGACGCGAGAATGACCACCGCTCCATGACCGTTCCTGCGTTATTTCACCCGGAAGACGGCGTGGCAGGCATTACACCGCACTGTAATCTTGGCGAGGCCGTCAACCAGCTTCGACCAGCCGGCCGCATCGGGCGGCTCCGGGACCTCGGAGGCGATCCGGGCAAAATCATCTGCCGCCTTGTGATACTCGAAGCCCATCTCGCGGAACTCGGTCGGCATGTAACGTCCGAATATTTGTCCCTGACCGATCGCCATCTCCTTGTGGGCGGTTGAACCCGCTTCCCGGATTTTGCCCTCGGACATGAGTTGCACAACGTCGTTCAGCGCGTTCATGTGCGTCCGCATGTGTTCGAGGAACTGCGTTTTCACGTCGGGCGGCAGGTCGACCGCATTCCGAGCGTCGTCAGTTGCAGCCGCCGGCCCCGCGAGAACCCAGAGCACAAGCCCCGCTTTGAGGGTAATCCTTCGCATGATTTCTCTCCTGCTTTCTGGTCTTCTATCTATCCGGGAATCAAATGCCCCCCTCAAGCAGCTACCGGGGGCGCTGCTTTTGAAGAAACAGCCGGAAGTGGCCGCTTACCAATAGCATGCGCCTTGGCCCCTTGGTACGCTCCTGGCGTCAACGCTACCTCCAGCGCTGACCGCCCCCGGTACTGCCCAACACCGACCTGCAATCATGGGAAAGCCTGCGCCGGTTCGACTCCAGGCAAGCACGCACCGCGCCCGCACCATGCCGCTCATGCGCACAGTATCTTCCGATCTCCGGGGCGCATGCGTTTGCGACCGGGCCGCGGCCCATGCCTTGCGCGGATGCCAAATCTACCGGAACGAGCATAGCGGCGGCAGCGGCCATGGCGATTGTTACTTTTTTCATGATCATGTACTCCTCTTAGTTGCGCCAGCGAGGGCCCGTGTTATCGAGAGCGACGGTGCAAGCCTCGCCAAGCTCTCCACTATGTGCGCTGAGGCAAGTCCGAACTTGGCCGAACGCGTGCTCGACCTCGGGGCAGAACTTCGCGATCTCGCTCATGCACAAGGTTGCAACAGGCCCCGTGCCGCGGCCACGATCCGGGCCTGTCGAACTCAAGCGCTAAACGGCAATTCTCCGACAGATCCTTCGACTTGCCCTCAAGGCAGGCCCTTTGACCCGGACCTTGCCCCAGCCCTGCGCAATGCGTCTCGATATCCTTGACGCAAAGCTTGCTGACAACTGCTTGCCACATACCCATACCCATGCCGCCCATACCTCCGCCCGGCCCCATACCCTGAGCCGAGGCCGGAGACGCGAGAGCGATGAAAATCGCGGCGGCTCCAACCGCCATGACGTTCTTTCTCATGTCACACTCCTCTCGTTGATCATTGAAAGGTAACTCTAAGGGAGAGGAGTTATCCGCACCCTGAAACCCATTTTAAGCCTGGCGTAAGCTTGAAGCTGGTAGCCCGATGGCGCCAATGCCTTTGGCAAAGATCAAAGCCAAAGGCGGAAAGGGGCCTATCTTGAAGGAACCAGACCAGTACACTCTCAGTGCAGCGGCCGTCGCAGAGAGGTATGAGCGCGTGAGAGTTCTACTCGCCGAGGACGATCCAAGCCTGGCGCGCCAAACATCGGCGGCGCTTGAACGGGCGGGTTATGCGGTCGACAAGGCGGCCGACGGCGAGGAGGCTTGGTTTCTCGGTGATACCGAGCCTTACGATGCGGTTATTCTCGATCTCGGCTTGCCCACCCTCGATGGGCTTGCCGTACTGCGGCGCTGGCGAGGCGATGGCCGCACCATGCCGGTGCTCATTTTGACGGCGCGCGCTTCCTGGCGGGAGAAAGTGACCGGCCTCAGGGAAGGCGCTGACGACTACCTCGGGAAGCCCTTCGAGATCGAGGAACTGCTCGCCCGCGTCGAAGCGCTCATCCGGCGCGCCTCGGGGCAGGCGTCGGGCACATTTGTTTTCGCTGGCCTGAGCCTGGATCCAGGCTCGCAGCGCGTGACTTACGAGGGGGTCTTGCTCGATCTGACGGCCATGGAATATCGGGCACTCGCCTATCTCATGCTGCATCCCGGCAAAGTGGTGTCCAAAACCGAGTTGATCGAGCACATCTACGGCTATAACGAGGATCGCGATTCAAACGTGATCGAGGTGCTTGTCAACCGGCTGCGAAAGAAGATCGGCGCCGACATCATCCACACCCGCCGGGGCCAGGGTTACGAACTGTCCGAGGTTTGAAGATGGTCGCGGTTGCGCATTTGGACGTGGAGGCACGAGAGGCGCAGAAACGCGGAGCTCTCCGCCGGCCGCGCTCGCTGAAGTTTCGTCTTATCGCTATTTCCCTGGCGTGGCTGGTGTTCTCCCTTCTGGCGACGGGGGCTGTCCTTGTCCTTCTGTTCCGCGCCCACATGCAGCGGCATTTCGATCAGGCGCTGCAGAGCCATCTGGAAGAGCTTGTCGCGGCCGCGAGCGGCGGTGCGGACGGGTCGCTCAATCTGAGCTGGGAGCCAGCGGACCCGCGTTTCAGAAAGCCCTTGTCGGGGTGGTACTGGGAAATTCGCAATGGCGTTGAGGTAAAGCGCTCTCCGTCCCTCGTCGATCAGAGTCTGGAAGTTTCCGGATCAGGCCCGGGCGCGTCCCACATCTTCGATAATATCCTCGGTCCGGGCGGCATCCGGCTCCGGATTATCGCCCAGGATGCCGTTATCCCCGGAACGAACCGGCCCTTGTCCGTGCTCGTGGCCGGGCCTTGTGTCACGGTTCAGAACGATGTGCTTATCTTCATCGGCCAGCTTGCCGCGGCGCTCCTCACGCTTGGCCTGACGCTTGGCGCGCTCATTGCGGCGCAGGTCACCTATGGCTTGCGCCCGCTAGGCATGGTGCGCGACGGTCTTATGCAGGTGCGGCAAGGATGCGGCTCGCGACTTCAGGCGGATGGGCCTTCCGAGATCGCGCCGCTGATCGATGAGCTCAACGGCCTGCTCGACGAGCGCGATATGATGGTGGCGCAGGCGCGGGCCGAGGCTGGCAATCTTGCGCATGCGCTGAAAACGCCGATTGCGGTAATCCGCAACGAAGCGAGTAGCCTGCCCGTGCAGCAAGGCGCCACTCTCAAAGCCGAAGCGGACAAAATGACCCGGGTCGTCGAGCATCACCTCGTCAATGCGCGCGTGCAAATGAAACAGCGCCACGTTCCTGCCGGTGCATCACTCGACAACGTGATGGAGGATGTACGCTTCTCGTTGGGGCGCCTCTATCCCGAACGAAAGCTGGAGTTCATGATTCCGGACGGACTTGCAGCCACTTGCGCGGAGGACGATCTCGGCGAGATGATCGGCAACCTGGCTGATAACGCCTGCAAATGGGCAGCGCGGACCGTTCGCATATCGGCCCGGAACTCAGACGGACGCGTCGTTGTCCAGATTGACGATGATGGCCCAGGCCTGAAAGAGGAGCAGCGAACTCAGGTTCTCACGCGAGGCGAGCGGCTCGATGAAAGCATGCCGGGGCATGGCCTCGGCCTATCAATCGCGGCTAAACTCGCCGCCATCCACGGAGGAACGCTGCGCCTCGAACGCTCTGAGCTGGGCGGGCTTGCCGCAATCCTGGATTTGCCCGTGGCGTCGTGAAGGCCGACTTCCGCGGCCTTCAGTACCATCAGCGTAAGGCGCCACTGTGAGGATGGCATTCGTTGGGCAATGAAGCCCCGCTCTCTTACAGCCTTTTCTTGGAGAAATACCAATCCACCGTCTCGTAACCCTCGGAAGCGCGCGCTTCAGCGGCTTGCGCGGTCGAGGGCGGCGGCACGATCACCGCATCGCCAGGCTGCCAGCCTTCGGGAGTGGCGACCTTATTCGCGTCCGAGGTTTGCAGGGCCGTGACGAGCCGCAAAAACTCGTCGATCGAGCGGCCGTTGGTCATCGGATAATAGACCATGGCGCGCAAAACACCGTTGGGATCGATCAGGAATGTTGCGCGGACAGCGGAGGTGTCGGATGCGCCGGGCTGTATCATGCCGTAGGCGTGCGCGACTTTCATGCTAAGGTCGGCAATGATTGGAAAGCCAACCTCAACGCCGAACTTGTCTTTGATGGCTCGCATCCAGGCGATGTGCGCGTAATGGCTGTCGATGGAAAGCCCCAAGAGCTCGACATTCAGCGCCGCGAAGTCCTTCTGGCGCTTGGCGAAAGCGATGAATTCGGTGGTGCAGACTGGCGTGAAGTCGGCGGGGTGTGAGAAGAGGATCAGCCACTTGCCGCGATAATCGGCAAGCGATCTCACGCCATGGGTGGTTACAGCCTTGAAGGCAGGGGCAGGTTCGTTGAGGCGAGGCATGGAAGTTATGAAATCGCCGGTCATAGGTCGTCTCTTTCGCCTTGGAGCTTTGATCGCTCTTATGGATAAGCTTATTTCGAAAATTGATGAAATGAATTATTTGGCTATCAGTAATTGAGAAAAGCGATAAGACCTTATGCTTTCCAGCCTCAGACAACCGCGCTTCCTGGTCGCGCTCGCCGATAAGCTTCATTTTTTCCGAGCCGCTGAAACCTGCAATGTCACACTGTTAACTTGCTGAGCCCGCTCTGATGGTGACGGCGACATCGGCAGGTTTCGCCGTGTAGGACCAGGAGGACACGATCAGCCCAGCCCCCGCCCTCACATAATCGCCAGCATTAGCGGGCGTGATGCCGCCCGCCGCCGCCAGAAGAACGCCAGCGCTTGGCGTTTTCCTCACCGAAGCGACTTCGGCTGGCGTCATTTTCTCAAGCTGAATGATGTCAAACCCTGCCTCGATCGCATCGCGCGCTTCAGCCACCGTTGAAACTTCGATGGCAAGCTTCTTCTCCGGTGCTTCCCGGCGCAGGCGAGCCACCATCTCCAGCAAGCTGACGCCGCGCAGAAAAACGCGATGCTCCGCGAAGACGAGAATGGTTTCGGAAAGGCCGAGCCTGTGAGGTACCGCGCCTCCTGCCCGGATGGCGGCAATGGAAAGCTGCCGGGCTCCCGGAACGGTTTTGCGCGTACAGGCGACGCGGATATTCGGGTCTAAGGCCTCCACGGCATCCACGAGTGCGCGCGTCGCAGTGGCGATGCCCGAGAGGATCTCGGTCAACGTTTGCGCGGCCTTCCAGGCTTTATGAAGCGCGGCTGCCGTTCCCTTTGCCGCCAGGAGCAATGTCCCCGCCTTCGCTTTCGAACCCGAAGGCGCCAGTATCGAGGCGTCCGCACCGGCACGCATTATCATATCCGCAGCGATCTCAATCCCTGCCACGACCATGTCGCCACGTGCCCGGAACTCCATCGCGCCCGGCATGCCGCCGATGCCTAGTGCGAGCGTGGTCAGATCGCCATTCGGCACGTCTTCCGACAGCAAACGATTTAAGAAAGAGGGTGGGAGAGAAGGCATGGCGGAATGACGCAACCTCAGATGGGCACCGCAAGCGGCTGTCTCCTAAGTGAGCGTATAGTCGGGCGCTCGTCGAGCTTAGGCTGGCTGAGTTCACCGTAACCCCTAAACCAGCCTAAAGATACGCCTCTTATTCCTGCAGAAGCAATCGAAGGCGCACGAGCACCATGCCCAGAGCGGCGTGCTGATGAAGTCCTTGCACTTGGCTTCGCCCGAGCCGCTGACTGTAGGCCTTCCCGGCCTGATTTGGGTCGTGGCCCCACCCTTGCCCGCTCCACAGCGATAACACTGTTCGGAATAAATGGCGGCGGCACAGCCGCGACCGCTGCGGCCGATGGCGCGGAGATACAATGCATTGCCACCGGTCTAGGCCGCGGCATGAAACGCGGCGAGCGCATCCTCAACGTCGGATAAAACTTTTGATGCATGACGATGTTTGGTAAATATGATCAACAAATGATCGACATAAGGAAACGCATGCAAAGACGGCAATTTCTGGGTTGGGCTGCTGGTGCAACAGCTGCCGCGTTCGGAACGAAAGAAAGCGTCGCAGAACAAAGCATCACCCTGCCCTTCTCTAATGGGGAACGTCCTTTTGCGCTCTATCCACAAAAGCGCTCTCTCATCCGGCTCACCACGCGGCCTCCAGGGCTTGAGACCCCGTTTGAAGTTTTCGACGAAGGCGTCCTCACGCCGAACGACGCCTTCTTCGTGCGGTATCATATGGCGAACCTGCCCTTGACTATCGACCCCGAGGACTATCGTCTTCATGTCGAGGGCAAGGTCGATAAGCCCTTGCAGCTCACTCTTAACGAACTCAAGACGGGCTTCGAAGGGGTCGAACTCGTTGCGGTGAACCAGTGCTCGGGTAATAGCCGCGCGTTTTTCGAACCGCGTGTCCCCGGCGGACAGCTCGGGAACGGCGCGATGGGAAATGCCCGCTGGCGCGGCGTACCTTTGAAAGCCATTCTCGATAAGGCCGGCATTCAAGCCGGAGCGAAAGAGGTTACATTTCAGGGCCTCGACAAAACGGTGCTTCCGGCAACCCCGGCCTTCGTCAAGAGCCTCAATATTGACCATGCCCGCGATGGCGAGGTCATGCTCGCCTACGCCATGAACGGAGAAGATCTGCCGTTTCTCAACGGCTATCCCTTGCGCCTCGTGGTTCCAGGCTATTACGGCACCTATTGGATTAAACACCTCTTCCAGATCACAGTCCTCGACGCTCCTTTCGAAGGCTTCTGGATGAAGAAGGCCTATCGCGTGCCGGACGACGATTGCCATTGCGTCGCGCCTGGGACGACGCCAGCTTCGACCCGCCCCATCTCCCGCTACAACGTCCGGTCGTTTATCACGAACCTCAAAGACGGGCAGTCGGTTCCGGCTGGCAGGCCCGTGGAAGTTAAAGGGATCGCCTTCGACGGCGGCTATGGCATCACCGACGTGCTTGTCTCGGCCGACGGCGGCAGAAGTTGGAGCGGGGCCGTGCTCGGCGGAGACCTCGGCCGATATTCCTTCCGTACCTGGTCCTTGGCTCTGAACCTTCCAGCCGGCAGCCACGATTTGTGCGTCCGCGCGATAAATCGTGCGGGGCAAACACAGCCAATGACCGCGCTCTGGAACCCGAGCGGCTACATGCGCAACGTGGTCGAAAAAGTCCGGGTTCAGGCGGATTGAGGGGAAAGCGATGAAGATCACCAGCACTCTTGAGCGCCTAATGGTTCAGCTCACCGTCGGGACAATCGCTTTTTGCGTGCCCTTGGCCTTAAAGGCTGAGCTCCGGACATATAAACTGCCCGAAGAAACAGTGCGCCTTCTGCCTGGACCAAACGTCAATGCCGCACAGGTTTGCACCGGATGTCACTCTGCCGACTACATCAAGACGCAGCCGTCACATCAAGGTAAGGCCTTCTGGACGGCGGAAGTCACCAAGATGAGGAAGGTTTTTGGAGCTCCTGTCGAGGAGGAGGATATCGGCAAAATAGTCGACTATCTGACCGCCACCTATTAGCCCAAAGAAAAAGCGCTCGCTGGAAAAGCGAGCGCTTTGGCCTGGAGGTACTTAAACTCCGACGATGTCTCTACGCCGGTATGGGGGCGGGCGCCTTATCGGCCGGAGACTTCACAACATCCGGCGCGCGTTCAGGTCGACTGTCGTCCTTGCTCCGCAGCACCACGTAGATTGCCGGGATCACGAGCACCGTCAGCAGCGTCGATGAGGCAAGCCCGAACAGGAGCGAAATCGCGAGCCCCTGGAAGATCGGGTCGGCCAGGATTACCGCCGCGCCGATCATGGCGGCAAGCGCCGTCAGCAGGATCGGCTTGAAACGGATCGCGCCCGCCTCCAGAAGCACCTGCCGCAACGGCATCGTCCCGCGCTTGCTCTGGATGAAGTCCACAAGCAGGATCGAATTGCGCACGATGATGCCAGCGAGCGCGATAAAGCCGATCATGGACGTCGCCGTGAATGGCGCGCCGAACATCCAGTGGCCGAGCATGATGCCGATCAGCGTCAGCGGCACCGGCGTCAGGATCACAAGCGGCAGCTTGAACGAGCCGAACTGCCCGACCACAATGAAGTAAATGCCGAGGATCGCGATGCCGAAAGCCGCGCCCATATCCCGGAAGGTGACATAGGTCACTTCCCATTCGCCGTCCCAGAGGAGGATCGGCTTCGAATCGTCGTTGGGCTGGCCATGCAGAACGATCTGCGGCTTCTGGCCCGGCCCCCAGTCCGCTTTATCGATGGCGTCGCGGACCGCGAGCATGCCGTAGATCGGGGCCTCGTAGCTGCCCGCAAGCTCGGCCGTCACCATCTCCGCGGGCCTTCCATTGTGGCGGAAGATCGGGAACGAGGCGCGCTCCTTCTTCAAACTCACCACATCGCCAAGCTCGACGATGGAGCGGTTGCCGGGGATGGCGTTCGCAGGGACAGGCGTCGACAGGGTGTGCTGCGAAAGCGAGAGTTCCTTCTTCGGAAGTGCGATGGCGATTTCGACCGGATGGCGGCCCTCGCCTCGATAGGAGTATCCCACCGGCGCGCCGGAAAGATAGGTTTGGATCGTGTCGTAGACATCCTTCTGCTCGACCCGGAAGAATTCGAGCTTATCCTGGTCGATGGAAACCCGAAGCCTTTCGGCGGGCACCCGGAAGCTGTCGTCCACATCCACGATGAAGGGGATGCTCTCGAAAACCTCCTTGATCTTCGTCGCCGTCGCGCGCCGCAATTCCGGATCCGGTCCATAAACCTCCGCCAGCAGCGTCGAAAGAACGGGCGGCCCAGGCGGCACTTCGACAACCTTCAGAGCCGTGCCTTTCGGCATATCGAGGCCGCGAAGCTTCTCGCGGACTTCGAGCGCGATTTCATGGCTCGTGCGCGAGCGCTCGGATTTGGGCGAGAAATTGAGCTGCAAATCCCCCTGCTCCGGCTCGTTTCGCAGATAGTAGTGCCGGACAAGGCCATTGAAGTTGAAAGGCGTCGCCGTGCCTGCGTTCGATTGGATCGAGACAAGCTCGGGGATGTCTTTCAGCCGAGCCGCAGCCAATTGCAAAACGCGGCCGGTCTCTTCAAGCGAGGCCCCTTTCGGCAGATCGACGACAACCTGCGCTTCCGACTTGTTGTCGAAGGGCAAAAGCTTCACCGTCACCGACTTGGTCCAGAACAGCATCACCGAGGCGAGCGTCGCCACGCCGACGGCCAGAAGGAAGGCGAGCGAGCGCTTGCGGCTGCGCAGGATGGGTTTCGCCACCGCAACATAAACGCGCGCTAGGAAACCGCCATGCTCGTGCTGATGGGGCTCGGCATCCTTCCGCGCGATCCTCATCATCAGCCATGGCGTCACCATCACGGCCACGAAGAAGGATAAGATCATCGCCGCCGATGCGTTCGCCGGGATAGGGCTCATATACGGCCCCATGAGGCCTGACACGAACAGCATGGGCAAAAGCGCGACCACCACCGTCAGCGTCGCCACAATCGTCGGATTGCCGACCTCGGCGACCGCCTCGATGGCCGCCTGCATGCGGCTCTTCTGGCTTTGCATGCCCCAGTGGCGCGCCATGTTCTCGATCACGACAATCGCGTCGTCGACAAGGATGCCGATGGAGAAGATCAGCGCGAACAGGCTCACCCGGTTGATGGTGTAGCCCATGATCCAGGAGGCGAACAGCGTGAGAAGGATCGTTGTCGGGATGACAATCGCCACCACGATGCCTTCCCGCCAGCCAATCGCGAACACAATGAGCGCCACGATGGAAACCGTCGCAAGCGCGAGATGAAACAAAAGCTCGTCAGCCTTTTCGCTGGCCGTGGCGCCGTAGTTGCGGGTGACCTGGACCTCGATGTCCTCAGGAAGCGCCGTTCCCTTCAGTTGGTCCAGCCTTTTGACGAGGCTCGAGGCAATGTCGACGGCGTTTGCCCCGGCCCGCTTGGCGATGGCGATCGAGACCGCGGGGACGCGCGCCAGCTCGCCGTTCTTGTCTTTGGTAAACTGCCAGCTTTGCTGCTCGAGCGGTTTTCCGCCGACGACGACCTTGGCGACGTCTTTCACATAGACGGGACGGCCGTCGCGGGTTGTCAGAAGCAGAAGCCCGATGTCGGGAACGCCTTGCAGCGTCTGGCCCGCGACAACGGGAACGGCCTGGCCCTTGTCACGGATCTGGCCTGCAAGGAAAGACCGGTTCGCCGAGCGCACCTTGTCCACGAGCTGCGCGAGCGTCACGCCGTAAAGCGAAAGCTTCTCGGGGTCGGGCTCGACACGGATCTGGTCTGGCCGCCCGCCGACGATATAGGTGAGGCCGACATTGTCGATCTTGGACAGCTCGATCCGCAAATTCTCGGCGAGGTGATAGAGCGAATTGTCGGTCCAGCGCTCGGCGCCCTCGGGCTTCGGCGCGAGCGTCAGGCCGACGATGGCCACATCGTCGATGCCGCGCCCGACAATCAAGGGTTCCGGAATGCCGATGGGGATGCGGTCCATATTGGCGCGCACCTTCTCGTGCACGCGCAAGATCGCATCGTCAGCATTCGTGCCCACGAGGAAGCGCGCGGTGACGAGCACCTGATCGTCATTGGTCTGGCTGTAAACGTGCTCGACGCCATTGATTGCCTTGACGATCGTCTCGAGCGGCTCGGTCACAAGCCTTGCTGCGTCCTGCGCCTTGAGGCCATCCGCTCGAACCTGGATATCGACCATCGGCACCAAGATTTGCGGCTCTTCTTCGCGCGGCAGCTGAACAAGCGCGATGGCGCCCAGCATCAAAGCGGAAAGCAGAATGAGCGGCGTCAGCGGGGAAGCGATGAACGCCTTTGTAAGGGTTCCTGAGATCCCGAGCTTCATGGCCGCACCAACCTGTCGCCGGGTTTCAGACCGGCGAGCACTTCGATCTCGTCATCGTTGCCATCCGAGCGGGTAGGCTGGCCGGGTTGCACAACGACGTCGATGAACTTCCCGCCGTCCTGTTTGATCCGCGCATAGTCGAGACCGAAGTGCTTGAAGAGGTACTCGCTCGGGACGACGATCGTATCGCGTTTCCCAGCCGAGATCCGAACGAGAACGCGTTCGCCGACGAAGTATTTGCCAAGCCCGTCCGCTTGGGCGTCGGCGATCACGCGCCCATCCTGAAGCTCGGGATAGACAAGCGAGATCACGCCTTTACCAATCGGAGCATCGCTGGCTGCAAGCTCCCGGCCCCCGATGACGACGGGATCGCCGGTCTTGATGAAGCGCGCGTGCCGCTCCGGCAGCTCAAGGCGCAAAACATAGGCGTTTGCGGCGATCTTGGCGATGGTTTCGCCCGGCATGACGACCGCGCCGACGGTTACGGGTATGGTCAGCACCCGGCCTTGCGCCGGCGCCAGCACTGCGCCTTCCTCGACCTGCTGGGTGATCACGGATCGCTCCGCCTCGGCCGACTTCAGCGTATTCGACGCGACCTCCAAAGCGGTGCGCGCTTCATCGAGCTTGGCGCCCGCTGCGAAGCCGCGCTGCGCAAGCTGCTCCTGCCGCTGCGCCTCGGCCTTCGCGGTTTCGGCCCGCGAGCGCAAGCCGATAATCTGCGCATCGAGCACCTTCATTCTCAGTGCCAGCTTGTCGTCCGCCACGGTCGCGAGCACGTCGCCGGGTTTCACTTCGCTACCGCGCTTGATGGCGAGCGATGTGATGGTGCCACCAGTGCGGACGCGCGCGTTGATCTCGTCGGTGCTGCGGACGGTTGCGAAGACGGCCTTCAGGTCGTCAATGGCGCTTTCCTTGACCTCGAACACATCCTGCGCCGCCGCAGCCGGGGCGCTCCCCGCGCCGACGACCAAACCCAGCGCAAGCAGTGCGGCGCGCATCGCCGATGGCGGTCTTGTCAAGGCCTTGCCTGATATCCGGTTAGTCATCCCTCAATTCCCTTTTCGGGTTGGCCCGCAGGACTGTACTGCGGCCTGTGTCAAGTTTGGGCTTTTCATTTGCTGAATCGGATATTAGATATGGCGGGAGGAAAGTGCAAGGCTTCGTACCTACGATAAAATGAAGATAGAGACCGAAAAAATGTCGCAAGCGGCGGACGGCGCCGTCGGCCTCCTTCAGTCGCTGGGGAACAAGTCCCGGCTGATGATCATGTGTCAGTTGATCAACGGTGAGAAGTCCGTGGGCCAGCTTGCCGAACTCTTGCAAGTGCGCGAGTTGACGGTTTCACAACATCTGGCGCTTTTGAGAAAGGACAGGCTGGTTGCGACGAGGCGGCAGAACCAGACAATCTTTTATGCCGTCGCCAGTGACCAGGCACGCCGATTGTTGGAAACGCTTTACGAGATCTACTGTCCGCGATGATTGTGTAGATGCCGAGGTAGAGTGGCGCCCCGATCGGACAAGGTTAAAATACGCTGCTGAAACGCGGAAAGAAGCGGCTTACAGGCAAGCTCGCCACGAAGGCGCTATTCCAGCTTCCACGCGTTTCGCGGGATGCTGAAGCTTTGGGTAGACCCTGAGAGCCCGCACCGTAAGAAGGTCTTCGGCTCCGCCAGACATTTCATGTTTGCCACTCCGCTTGGCGGTTAACGCTTGCCGCCTCAACCCTGCTCGACATGGCCTGACCTCTGTCAGCCACATTGAGGGCGGCTCTCAGCATCGAAACGGGCCAGCGCCACCGCGATTTCCGGCATCGGCGATCCCTTCGCAATCCACGGCTTCTTGGCGGAAAGCCCAGGGCATTTAAAAGCATTTGAATATGTGAAGATGTCTGTTTATCCTTTATACATGCCAGACGCAGTTGGTTTTGTAGATTTTCAAATTCGAAACCTTGAGTGGCGGTGAGGAAGGTATGGCCTAGTCCGGTCTCGATCGTTTTGGAGGCCGCCAGAGAAATCCCGACGCAGCTAATGCAAATTCAACGTGTGTAAGCGCAAATCACAAAAAGGGCGGGATGCGCCCGATCAAGGGAGGGATTAAGAGATGAGAGTGTGGATCGTTGGCTTGGTGATGGCTTTGTCGTTGGCTCCAGCTTTTGCCGGACCATATCAAGCCGTCGATAAGAACGCGCTGCCCCAAGACAAGCGCACCAAACTCGGACTGTATGTCAGTGCGCCGGAGGCTTTCAAAATGAAGTCCGAGGCTGGCGCCAAGGCGCTGTTCATCGATATCCGAACCAAAGGCGAGTTCCTGTTTCTGGGTACAACCACGGTCACCGACATGAACATCCCCTATGTCGAGATCGACGATCCGGCGGCCTGGGACAAAAAGAACAACCGTTACGCCATGTCGCCCAATTCCGATTTCGTAGCTGCCGTGAGCGAGCTGCTTGGCCGCCAGAATTTGACCAAGGATGATGTCATCATCCTGATCTGCCGCTCTGGAGACCGGTCGGCCCGCGCCGCCGATTTGCTCCAGCAGGCCGGCTTCACCAAGGTTTATTCGATCGTCGACGGTTTTGAAGGCGATATGGGCAAGACCGGCCACCGTGACGTCAACGGTTGGAAAAACGCGGATCTACCCTGGGCTTACGGCATGAAGGAGTCACAGGCCTATACCCGCTGATCCTGGGTCGGGTCGCCGGTCGCGGGGCACTTGCGCCCCGCGAAGGGAAACAGCCATGCAGGGCAGGTTGAACCGCAGGCATTTTCTCGTCGGAACGATAAGCGCGCTGGGCTTATCGCGGCCGGCGCTTGGGCTGCAACGCGCCTTCGACATCGCCGCCACCGACGGCTCGCCGATCCGCAATTTTCCGTTTCCCGCCGCGCTCTCGCCCGCTGATCTCAACGGCGTGCTGTTCTCTGGCGCGCTGGCCGATCTGACCCTCTACGAATTCGTCGATTACGCGTGCGGCTCCTGCCGCGCTGCCGCATACGATCTCAACTCGTTTGCTAATGCCGGTCTTCGCCTTGGGGTGCTTCAACATCCCGTTGTGTCGCCGCAGTCAAAGGAGGCCGCGCGCATGATCCTCGCCGCGGCCAAGCTCCAGGGCGACGGGTTCGCCTATCGGCTGCACCAACAGATGTTGCGAGCCCCCGGGCCAGCCAGCGCCGACAAGGTTCTGGCGCAGGTCGCGGCGGCCGACCGGGCGCGCCTCATCGAGATCGCCGCGCGCAATGAAACCGCAGACGTGCTAGCGGCCCACCGCCAGCGAGCCGAAGCGCTCGAATTGCCGCAGACGCCCTCTTTTCTGCTCGGTGGTTTCGCTTTCGTCGGCTGGCCCGGCGCCGAGCCGATGCGCGAGTTTTTAAGCGCCACGCGCCGTTGCGGCGTTCTGAAGTGCTCGGCGCCGTGAGCCGCCGAGTTTTGGCTCCTTGGGCGCGAGAGGGCCGGCGCGGGGGCGGCGTTCGCCTCGCGCGTCTCCTGGTCGGACTGACAGTCCTCCTCAACCTCTCGCCTGCGCGCGCCAACCCGCCCAACGAGTTCAAAGTCGGCGTTCTCGCCTTTCTCGGCGCCGAAGAGGCAGAGAGCGCGTGGGGGCCGACGCTCGCGCAATTGAACAAGGCCCTGCCGGGCCGTCATTTCACCATGGTGACTGGCAGCGCGGCCTTTCTCACCGCGGCCGTGGCCGCCCAGCGGCTCGATTTCGTCATCACCAATCCCGGACAATATCTAGAGCTGAAGGTCAACTATTCGCTCGCGGCTCTTGCGACCGAACAGAATCTCGAAGGGTACTCCTCGTCGCAAGCCGTGGGCGCCGTCGTTGTCGCGCTCGACAGCCGCAACGAATTGCAGCGCCTCACCGATCTGCGCGGCCTGAAAGTCGCTGCCGTCGCCCCTGACGCATTCGGCTTCCGCGCCGCCACACGCGAATTCAGCGAACACGGGCTCGACCCCGCAACCGACATCACGCTGATTTTCTCAGGTTTTCCCGCCGACAGCCTGTTCGCCCTTCTGCGCTCTGGGCGCGTCGACGCTGGGATCGTCAGAACCTGCGTCCTGGAAAAATGGATCGCCGAAGGTAAGGCGAGCGCCGAAGAATTCAAAGTTCTCGGCCGCAAAACGGACGCCCCCTCGCCCTGTCAGACCTCGACGCGGCTCTACCCGGGCTGGGCCTTCGCTCGATTGTCGCAAACACCTGCCGCGCTCAGCGACGAGGTCGCCCGCGTGCTCACCGACCTGCAACCGGACGCCGGCGAAAAAGTCTGGAATGCGCCCGACGACTATCATTCGGTCGAGGACCTCTACCGCGCGCTGCGGGTCGGCCCCTATGCCCCCTTCACCCCGCTCGGGCTTGCCGACCTCGCATGGCGGCAGCGCTACCTCCTTGCGATGGCGGCTTTTGCCGCGCTTTGGGGGATAGCCAATGTTGTCCGGGTCGGACAGTTGGTGCGCCGCCGCACGCGCGAGCTTGAAGAGGCGCATGAACTGGCTCGTCTCAAGGATGCGCAGATGGAGCACGCCATGCGCCTGTCCCTGATGGGCGAAATGGCGAGCGCGCTCGCCCATGAAATCAATCAGCCGCTCACCGCGATTCTCTCCTATGCGCGAGGTTGCGAGCGTCGCCTGGAGCGCGGCGCGGACAGCAAGGCAGTTAGCGAGGCCATTGGCCGGATCGCGATCCAGGCCGAACGCGCCGGCGACATCGTGCGCCGAATGCGGGAATTCACACGCAAGAACCCGGCCGAGCAGGTTCCGCTCGAACCAGCCGCGATGTTCCGCGACGCGCTCGCCCTGTTCGAGCCCACGGCGGCGGCACGAGGCCTAAACGTCGAGGTGGATCTGCCCGAGCGCCTGCCACCGCTGCGCGCCGACCGTCTGCAATTGGAGGAAGTGACGCTGAACCTTTTGCAAAACGCGCTCGAAGCTGTGGACGGCCAGGCGGACAAGAAGGTTCGCCTGGTGGTGGCTGAGGAGCGGGGGCGGATCGTTGCCTCGGTCAGCGACAATGGCCCCGGCCTTGCGCCCGAGGCACGGGCAAAATTGTTCGAGGCCTTTTTCACCACAAAGCCGGAGGGCCTCGGCCTCGGCCTCTCCTTGAGTTCGCTCGATCGTCGAAGCCCATGGCGGCCGTCTCAGCGCCGACGAAGGGACCCGGCCGGGCGCTACTTTCCGTTTCTATCTCCCGATCCTGCAAGAGGAAGTGCGTGTCTGAACCGGAGCCAACGGTCTACATTGTCGATGATGATCCGGCCGTGCGCGACGCGGTGTCTTTTTTGGTCGCGTCGGTCGGCTACCGCGCCTGTCCCTGCAATTCGGCGCTGGATTCGTTGGCCCGCCTTGACGAACATAAGCCCGGCTGCCTCGTGCTCGACGTTCGGTTGCCGGGCCTGAGCGGGCTCGAATTGCAGCGCGAGCTAACCGAGCGCCAGTCCTTGGCCCGCATCGTGTTCATCTCCGGGCATGGCGACATCCCCAAAGCTGTGCGCGCGATTCGTCTTGGCGCGATCGACTTTCTGGAAAAGCCGTTCGACGACCAACTCCTGCTCGACCGCATCGGCGAGGCGCTCGCCGCCAGCGCCGAGGATATCCGGCGCCGCACCAGCCAAGCTCGTCACGACGAGAAGCTTGGCGGGCTGACCGGGCGCGAGCGCGACGTGCTCAGGTTGGTAATCGCCGGCAAGACCAGCAAAGCAATCGCGCTCGAACTCGACATTTCGGTCAAGACCGTCGAGAACCATCGCAGCAATATCATGGCGAAAGCCGGGGTTTTGTCGGTGGCGCAGTTGATCGCCTGGGCCTCGACGCCGGATTAGCGCATAGGGGAAAACCCCTAGACGACCCGGGCGTTATCCCCGATTGGCGCACGGTCGGCGGTGGTTAATAATGACCCTCAAGAATAAAGCTCGGGCTAGTCCGTGGCCGAGCGCGATCCGCGAGAACGCTTGGGGCGTAACCACGCCGTTGACTGCGCGCACTCCGGGCTCTCGCGCCCCGCACGGCGGTCTGCAAAGGGGGAAACCATGAACGAACACTTTCTGAGCGCAGCGCCATAGACCGCGAAAGCCCCGCCCGGGGCCAGCGCCACAACTCTGAGAGACGCCTCAACTCGCCGCGCCGGTTTCCCGACAGCGCGACGGTGGGCCCTTGTCAAATTGACCTCGCCTTCAAGGAGAACGCCATGCTTATCGATCGCTCAAGCAGTCGTCGCGGCTTCCTCGCCCAATCCGGCTTGTTCGGCCTTGCCGTCGCGGCGGCGACGCTCTTGCCGCGGGTCGCGCTCGCGGCTTGGAACAAACCGGCGTTCGACGCCAAGACGCTCGCCGACGCTTACCAGGGCCTGGGCGTCGGGTCGCCAACGCCAAGCACCGACGTGCAGCTCATCGCCTCGGACATCGCAGAGAACGGCGCGGTGGTGCCGGTGCAGGCGATCAGCAAGATCCCCAACACCACCCAGATTTCGTTCCTGGTCGAAAAGAACCCCAACATGCTCGCCGCGCTGTTCGACATCGGCCCCGACATGCTGCCCGAAGTCTCGACGCGGCTGAAAATGGGCCAGACCTCGAACGTCATCGCGCTCGTCAAGGCTGACGGCAAGTATTTCACCGCAACCAAAGAGATCAAAGTCACGCTCGGCGGCTGCGGCGGCTGATCGAGACGTCAAGGGAGAACGCCATGGGCAATCCGATGAAGATCCGCGCCACCAGCAAGGACGGCGTCACCGAAATCAAAGTGCTGATGAACCACGATATGGAGACCGGCTTTCGCAAGGACGCGTCCGGCGCGGTCATCCCTACCTGGTACATCAGCGAAGTCGTCGCCAAACTCAACGGCAAGGCTGTGCTGCAGGCGCAGTGGGGGGCCTCGGTGTCGAAGAACCCTTACCTTGCGTTTAAGGTCAAAGGCGGCGCGCCGGGCGACAAGGTCTCCATAAGCTGGGTTGACAGCAAGGGCGACACACGCTCCGACGAAGCGACGGTTAGCTAAGGCGCGAAGACGCCGGCAACGGGAGGAACTACAAATGAAGCGCCGATACGTCGCGCGCCTCGCGCTCGCAGCCGCCCTTGCGGCTGGCGGCGGGACGGCCTCAACCGAGAGCGACGCGCTCGCGTTCGCCGAGCCGCTGGCGCATGATGACCCCGCGCGATTGAAAGGGTTGGAGTGTCGACCATGAAATTTCTCACGCTCGGCGTCTCCGCTGCGGTGATCGGGCTGGCTTTTGCCGTTGGCGGCGGCGTCCTGGCTCCAGCCTTGTTCGCGCCTCGTCAGAACGTTCATGTGAATTCCGCCGATCCGGCCCTGATCGAACGGGGGCGGTCTGTCGCGGAAGCGTCGGATTGCGTGGCCTGTCATACCGCCAAAGGAGGCAAGGCTTTCGCTGGCGGTCTGGCGATGCCGACGCCGATCGGCGTGATCTATTCGACCAATATCACGTCGGACAAGAGTACCGGCATCGGCGGATATGACTTTGCCGATTTCGAACGGGCGGTCCGTCATGGCGTCCGCAAGGATGGCGCGCCGCTCTATCCGGCTATGCCCTATGTTTCCTATTCCGTGCTGACGGATGAGGATGTGCAGGCGCTCTACGCCTATTTCATGTCCTCGGTTCGCGCCGTGACGCAGCAAAACCAAGCCTCGACGACACCGTGGCCGGCCAATATGCGCTGGCCGCTCGCCTGGTGGCAGATGCTGTTCGGTGGCCATGGCGGCTTCACTCCGCCAGAGGGCGCGACGCCGGAAGTGGCGCGTGGCGCCTATCTCGTCGAGGGCGCCGGGCATTGCGGCGCGTGCCACACACCGCGCGGCGCGGCCTTTCAGGAGAAGGCCGTCAAGGATGGACCCGGCGGCGAGTTCCTCTCCGGCTCCGAGTTGGAGGGATGGTACGCCAAGAGTCTGCGTCACGAGGATGCCGGGCTGGGGAATTGGTCCCAGCAGGAGATCGCTGACTTCCTGAAGACTGGCCGCAACGCCCGCACGGCGGCGTTCGGCAGCATGGCCGAAGTCATTCAGCATAGCGTGCAACATCTGAGCGACGCCGACGCATCGGCGATCGCCGCCTATCTGGTCAGCCTCCCGGCCCGGCCCGGCCATGCCGCCTCCGCCCCCAAAGCGCAGGACGCCACCACCGCGAAGCTGTACGACGGCGCGGATCATACCCCCGGCGCGCTCGGATATGTCGCGCATTGCGCGTCTTGCCATCGCATGAACGGCCAGGGGACGGCGCGGCTATTCCCCGCTCTGGCGGGCAATGCGGTCGTGGCGACGGACAATCCGAGTTCGCTGATTCAGATCACGCTCGCCGGCGGCGCTATGGCCAGAACCCCGGCGGACAAAATGCGTCCTTCCATGCCGGAGCTGGCCAAGCTGGACGACCGCACCGTGGCCGACATTCTCTCCTTCATCCGCACCAGCTGGGGCAATAAGGCATCGCCGGTCTCTCCGAATGACGTCGCCGCCATGCGCGGCGTGATCGCTCAGAAGCCGCTCGATTATGTTCCGGGAGACGTGAAGTGACGGATTTGCAGCGCAAATGACAAAAACTCTCCTCGCCTTCATCTTGATCGCCGTCGCGGCGCTGCCGCTGTCGGCGCATGCCGATGACGCCGCGGACGGGCAGAAGCTGGCGCTTGATCGCGCCAAGGGCAATTGCCTCGCCTGCCACACGATCAAGGGCGGCGACGCGCCGAGCAGCGTCGGTCGTAAACTGGTCGACATGAAGCGCCGCTTCCCCAATCGCGCCGATCTGGTCGAGATCCTGACAGACGAGGCGATGCGCAATCCGATAGCGCCAATGCCGCCCTTCGGCCGCAATCATATTCTGACCCAGGCCGAGATCGAGAAGATCATCGACTTCCTTTACACGCTGTGATCGACATGGCCACTCGCAATGCAAACGCGGAATCGCCGCCTCGATGGAGCCGGCATCTTACCGGGCCATCCGGACGTTGCATGGATCGGCAACCTCGGCGGAACCGACACTGTGACGGTGAAAATCGCATGATCAAGTCCAACCTGCACGACCGATTTGCACGCGCTCGGAACGTGGCTTGCGCTCTGCTGCTGGCGGCGGCGCCGGCGAGGGCGGCCGACAAGTCCGACCCGGAAACAGATCGCAAGGCTTTTCAGGCGTTCTTCTTCGCCAAATTCCCCAATGTGGCGAAGGACGAGTTTCGGCAATGGCCCCTATGCGGTCAACGAGGACATGCGCAAGCAGTGGAGGGAAATCATGGAATTTCCTCCCTACGAAATTGCGCTCGACGAAGGCCATGCCGAGTGGGAGAAGCCGTTCGCCAACGGCAAGCAATACGCCGATTGTTTCGACAATAAGGGCGAGGGCATCCGGCAGACCTATCCGCGCTTCATCGCCGAGACGGGTCAGGTCGAGACGCTGGAAGGCGCGATCAATCGCTGCCGGGTGGAGAATGGCGAAAAGCCACTCGAACCGATGACAGGCCTGATGGCGTCGCTGGCCGCCGTGATGGCCGATTTTTCGCGCGGCAAGCCGTTCGCGATCACCATTCCGGACGATCCGCGCGCGCTGGCCGCCTATGAGCGCGGCAAGGAATTCTTCTATTCGCGCAAAGGCCAGCTCGGCGTTTCCTGCGCGTCGTGCCACATGTCGCCGGCGGGTGAACGTATGCGCGGCGACATTCTGGCGCCGGCGCTGGGCATTCTCGGCGGCCATGCCGATCTACCGCTCCGACTGGGGCAGCATGGGCACCTCGATCCGTCGCATCTCCAGCTGCTCCTCGCAGACCCGCGCCGTGCCGCTGAAGGCCGACGACGAGGACTATCGCGATCGTCGAATATTTCCTCTCCTACATGAGCAACGGCATTCCGATCGTCGGTCCGGGAACTCGTCCATGATGCGTTCAATCTTTCTTGCCGCCGGGATCGCAATGCTGAGCTTTCCCGCTCTGGCGGCCACACAGGCGGAAGCCGAAGCGGCCCTCGCCGCCGCGCGGGCGGCCGAATCGGAGGCGGTCGCCGCCAAGGCGGCGTGGGTTCCGACCGAGACCGCTTTGACCAAAGCCGAGAAGGCGCTCGCCGCCGGGCAATGGGACGAGGCGAAAACCGCCGCCGACGAGGCGCTGACGCTGGCCAAACTTTCAGTCGAACAAGCCAACGAGCAGAAGACGTCCTGGCGCGATGCCGTCTTCCGCTGAGCCTCGCCATCGTTTTCGCAACGCCGGGTGGGCTCGCGGTCGCGCTTTCCGCTCTGACCATCCCTTCAAGGAGAAAATCATGTATCGCGAACCCCAGGCCAAGCAATGATGCGGAAACCGGGCGCTAAACCTCGGGCGCGATTTGCGACTTCGAAGGCGTCCAACGCCAGCTCCTACATGCCGCGCGGCGAGCACATGGGCATGATCACGCAGGATCAAAATCCTGCTGCTCGGTCCGCAATCGCCCTTCAACCAGTGAGGCCCACAGCGCCATGAACCGCCGCGAATTCCTGCATCTTCTCGCCGCCGCGAGCGCGGCGGGCATGGCGCTGCCGCTCGATCCGTCGCGGGCTGAGGACGAAGCCGAAGCCTTTTACGACGCAAAAGCGTTTGGCAATGTCTCGCTGCTCCACATCACCGATTGCCACGCGCAATTGCGGCCGATCTACTTTCGCGAGCCTAACGTCAATATCGGCGTCGGCGCGATGGCGGGTCAGCCGCCGCATCTCGTCGGCGAGGCGTTGCTGAAGACAGTTCGGCATCGCGGAGAAGGGGCGGCTGGCCCACGCCTTCAGCTATCTCGATTTTGAGCGCCGCGCGCCGCTGTACGGCAAGGTCGGCGGCTTCGCCCATATCGCGACGCTCGTGAAACGTCTGCGCGCGACAAGGCCGGGCGCGCTGCTGCTCGACGGCGGCGATACCTGGCAAGGCTCGGGCGCGGCGATGTGGACCAAGGGCCAGGACATGGTCGAGGCCGCCAAATTGCTCGGCGTCGACGCCATGACGCTGCATTGGGAATGCACCTATGGCCAGGATCGGGTGAAGGACGTCGCCGAAAAGGATTTCGCCGGCCAAATCGAGATCGTCGCGCAGAACATCAAGACGCAGGATTTTGGCGATCCCGTCTTCAAGCCCTATGTGATGCGCGTCGTCAACGGCGTGAAAGTGGCGGTGGTTGGTCAGGCCTTCCCGTACACGCCGATCGCCAACCCGCGCTACATGGTCGCCGACTGGACCTTCGGCATCCAGGAAGACAATATGCAGAAGACTGTCGACGCGGCCCGCGCCGAGGGCGCCCAGGTCGTCGTTGTCATCTCGCATAATGGCATGGACGTCGATCTGAAGATGGCCTCGCGGGTGAGCGGAATCGACGCTATTCTTGGCGGCCACACCCATGACGGCATGCCGGTGCCGACGCTCGTGGTCAACCCGGGCGGCAAGACACTGGTCACCAACGGCGGCTCGAACGGCAAATTCGTCGGCGTCCTCGACTTCGATGTCAAAGGCGGACACGTCGTTGATTTCCGCTACCGGCTTCTGCCGGTGTTCGCCAATCTTCTGCCGGCGGACGCCGAGATGGAGGCTCTGATCGCCAAGACGCGCGCGCCTTTCGAGACGAAGCTTGGCGAGAAACTGGCGGTAAGCGAGGGGCTGCTCTACCGGCGCGGCAATTTCAACGGCAGTTTCGACCAGCTCATTCTCGATGCGCTGATCGCCGAAAAAGACGCCGAAATCGCCTTTTCGCCGGGCTTTCGCTGGGGCACGACGATCCTGCCGGGCGAAGCGATCACGATGGAGAACGTTCTCGACCAGACAGCGATCACCTACCCCTATGTGACTTTGACGCCGATGAGCGGCACGCAGATCAAACAAGTGCTCGAGGACGTCTGCGACAATCTCTTCAACGTCGATCCCTATTATCAGCAGGGCGGTGATATGGTGCGCGTCGGCGGCATGAGCTACACTTGCGATCCGACAGCGAGCATTGGCGCGCGCATCAGCGACATGAGCCTGAACGGCAAGCCGATCGAGGCGGGCAAGACCTACAAGGTCGCGGGCTGGGCGCCTGTGTCGGAGGCCGCTCGCGACGCCGGCGGCGAGCCGATCTGGGAGTCTGGTCGCCCGCCATTTGCGCGCCAAGGAATTGGTGCCAGCGCCCAAGCTCAATCTGCCGCGATTGAAAAATGTCGAGGGCAATGCGGGGATCGCCGTCTGAGCGAAAACTATGAGGAGGCGCGCTTGCGCAAGATTCTGGCCGTTCTCGTCATGCTGTTTTGCGCCGCGCCGGCCGGGGCGCAGGACCACGTCGTTTATCACATCGACGATTACGCGGAGCAGGCGCTCAAAGCCTTGCGCAACATTCGCAACCAACTCGATGTCGCGCCGGACACCAAGATCGTGGTCGTCGCCCATGGCGACGGCGTCGATTTTCTGTTTGAAGGCGCGCGCGATCCCAGTAGCCATGCCGAATACGGGCCGCTGATTTCCGGCCTGAAAGCTGAGGGCGTCGAGTTCGACGTGTGCCAGATCACCATGAAGCGGCGCAATCTGTCCAAAGACAGATTCGTTATGGAGGCCGATTATACCCGCTCGGGCGTGGTGCGCGTCACCGAGCTGCAGACTCAAAACCATTACGGGTATATCAAGCCCTGATGCTCGACCACCTGATCGACCTCGTTGGCGACCGCAACACTCTGGCGCTCGGCGGCCTCATCATCGGGCTTCTGTTTGGCGCACTCGCGCAGCGCTCGCGCTTCTGTCTGCGCTCGGCCACGCTGGAGGTCGCGCATGGCCAGCCAGGCGAGCGGCTGGCGATCTGGTTGTTCGTCTTTTCCGCCGCGCTGATCGGCACGCAGGCGCTGATTTTGCTTGACCTGTTGGACACCGGCACGGTGCGCCAGCTCAACAATCGAGGCAGCATTTCCGGGGCGATCATCGGTGGGCTGATGTTTGGCTGCGGCATGACGCTCACCCGCGCCTGCGGCAGCCGCATGCTGGTGCTCTCCGCGACCGGAAACCTGCGCGCGCTGCTGTCGGGACTGGTCTTTGCAGTCGTCGCGCAAATGTCGCGCGACGGCGCGCTGTCGCCATTGCGCAGCGCCATCAATGGCTGGTGGACAATCGACAGCTCCTCGCGAGATCTGCTGGGCATCTTCCATATGAGCCATCTCGGCGCGATCCTGTTCAGCGGTTTCTGGCTCGCGCTCGGCGTGGTGCTGGCCGTGCGGCGACGGGTATCGGTTGTCGCCTGCGTCACCGCCGCTGGCGTTGGTCTGGTGATCGCCACCGCCTGGGCGTTCAACTACGCCATGTCGATGAGCTCGTTCGAAATGGCGCCGGTTCATGCGTTGAGTTTCACCTCGCCCTCGGCGGACTTGCTGATGTACGCACTGTCGCCGCCGGGAACCGCCCTCACCTTCGATCTTGGGCTGATTCCCGGCGTTTTCATCGGCTCGTTCCTCGGCGCGGCCTATGGCGGCGATCTCAAGCTGGAAGGCTTCCACGACGGGTCGAGCATGCGCCGCTACATCGCTGGCGGTTGCCTGATGGGGTTCGGCGGCGTGCTCGCCGGCGGCTGCGCGGTCGGGGCCGGCGTCTCCGGCGCGTCGGTGTTCGCCTCGACCGCCTGGATCGTGCTGTGGTCGATGTGGATCGGAGCCGTGCTGACCGACTGGATTGTCGACGCAAGCTGGGAGTTCCTTCAGGAGGCGAAGGAGAGCGCCGAGGACGACCTCGACCGCTGAGGACGACGGCCAGCCTGGGCCGAGAGTTTGCCTGGGTCAGGCGCGGTTGATCTTCGGCCCCTTGCTAAAGGGATCCAGCGTATCCGATCCGCGGCCCGAAACGTGCTTAAGGTTTCGCGTGACCAAGATCAATCCGTAGACCCTGGCGGTCGCAACGATGCCGGTGTCGTCAATATGCTTCTCGCTCTCAGCAAGAAGCTGCCCCCAAAGATCGGCAAACCTCACGGGTGACAGGGAGGATCCGCTCGCCAAAAGCGTTGAACGTATCGGCCACACGCGCCTCGATTTGCCGGGCGATGTCGGGCTTCTCGACGGCGAGCCTGACGATGCCCTTGCGAACTTCCTTAACCGTAAGTGCGCTGATCGCAAGATCGGCATCGTCAACGCTGGTCAGCCAAGAAGCAACGTTCGCATCCGGTTTGGTCTTGCCGATTTCGCGAAACACGTTCGTGTCGAGAAGAAACTTCATCTCTCCTCATCCAAGACCTCATCCAATGCCTCAAGACCTGCGCCGGTGATCGCGCGCTTCACCGTCTTGGAGGGATAAGGCCGGCCCGGTTTCGGATGTGCTTCCGCGTAGGCCTTGGCCATGGCTATCAACTCAGGTTTGAGCGAGGGGTAATCCTCGCAAATCTGCTCTGGTGTCATGCCTCCACCAAGGAGGGACGCTATGCGATATACTTCGATATCCGTGCCTTTAAGAACGGCCTCGCCGTCTTTCCGGAACTCGACTTTTTCCGCAAGGTCCGCTAGCTCCTGAGTGCGTTTCCCAACCTCAACCTTTAGGTCGTCGATGACGACACTAAGTCTGCCGAAGCGGACCTCATGAGTTCGTTCGATGGGCGCGCGTTTCAATGCGTGATAGAAGTCATGTCGCGCCTTCGGGGTAAGTTCATCACGAAGCATGCGGACGGCGAATAGGTAGATGACATCTGCCCACTCGACGGCGCGCACCGCGCCACCACCGGCCTTTCTCACAAGCTTGGCCCGGACCGGTCCCTCATCCAGGGCCTTTTTGATCGCCTTGATCGGCTCTCGAAGCACGAAGGCCACCTCGGCCGCGGTATATTCCATGGCTTCAGCCATCGTGTGCCTCCTAACTCAACCCCAATAATTGGGTCGAATTAGAGTTACGTCAAGTGGGTAATTTCGGAGCGAGCATTCGTGGCGGACGCGTGTAGATTGGCATCGGGTTTGGATGCTGACCGGCACGATAAGCAATTGATTGCTGTCCAATGGGGTGGGGACTTTTCGCCGTCCTGGTCTCACGTCAACCTAATGACGTGGTGCCGGCTGAGGGATTTGAACCCCCGACCTTCGGTTTACAAAACCGCTGCACTACCACTGTGCTAAGCCGGCGATGAAGCTTTTATACACGCCTCCTGTAACAAATCCACCGCATTAAGGCAACACGCGAAGCCGGTTGCGGATCGCTGTCGTGCGCTTCTTGCAGGATAGCCCCCTCGCGCCTAATGTTCACGGCGTTATCTTTTTGTCAGGCGGAGCTGGCGGTAGTCTGTGGTCGCTCCCGGAGGCGATTGCTGCATGATCAATCGTTTGCGCATCGCGTGCGCGCAATTGAACCCGGTTGTCGGAGACTTGAGCGGCAACGCGGCTCTTGCTCAGTCGGCGAGGGATGAGGCGCGGAAAAAGGATGCCGACCTCGTCGTTTTCTCCGAACTGTTCATAGCAGGCTACCCGCCCGAAGACCTTGTCCTGAAGCCGGCCTTTGTCCAGGCTTGCATGGAGGCGGTGCGCGATCTGGCGAAGATTACCGGAGATGGCGGTCCAGCCCTGGTGATCGGCACGCCCTGGGGCGAAAACGGAAAAGTTTACAATGCCGTCGCACTCTTGGCCGCTGGCAAGGTCGAAACGGTGCGCTACAAGGTCGATCTGCCGAATTACAGCGTCTTTGACGAGAAGCGGGTTTTTGCGCCTGGAGCATTGCCGGAGCCGGTGAACTTCAATGGCGTGCGCCTGGGCTTGCCCGTTTGCGAGGACATCTGGACGGACGCCGTGACCCAATGCCTTGCCGAAAGCGGGGCGGAAATGCTCCTTGTGCCCAACGGTTCGCCCTTTACGCTCAAGAAGCGCGAGCTGCGCGAGAACGTGACCGTGGCGCGGGTCGCCGAGACGGGCTTGCCGCTCCTCTACGTCAATCAGGTCGGCGGCCAGGACGAACTCGTTTTCGACGGTGCGTCCTTCGTGCGTAATCGAGGCGGAAAGCTTGCAGTCCAGTTGCCTGCCTGGGAAACGGCGCTTTGCGTCACCGAATGGCGGCGCGAGGCCGAGGGCTGGACCTGTATGCCGGGACCGATGGCGGTGATCGAAGAGGGCTCCGAGGCGGCCTATCTCGCCTGCGTTCTCGGTCTGCGCGATTACATTGAGAAAAATCGCTTTCCCGGCGTTGTGCTTGGCCTTTCGGGCGGCGTCGATTCGGCGCTCTGCGCGGCGATGGCGGTAGACGCCATCGGTGCGGCGCGCGTCCATTGCCTGATGATGCCCTATCGGTTCACCTCGAATGCATCACTGTCCGATGCGGCGGAATGCGCCGAGGCGCTCGGCCTACGCTACGACATCGTACCCATTCACAGCGCCGTCGAAGGGTTCGATGCGATGCTGAAGCCGATGTTTGAGGGAACCGAGCGAGGCATCGCGGAAGAGAACCTGCAATCGCGTATTCGCGGCACGACGCTGATGGCGGTTTCCAACAAATTCGGCGGCATGGTCGTCACCACTGGCAACAAGTCCGAGGTCTCGGCGGGATACGCCACGCTTTACGGCGACATGAACGGCGGCTTTAATCCAATCAAGGACTTGTATAAAATGCAGGTCTTTGCCCTATCGCGGTTTCGGAACGCTGCGCATCCGAAAGGGTGTCTCGGCCCGGCTGGCGTGGTCATTCCGGAAAATATCATCACCAAGGCTCCCACAGCCGAGCTACGCGAGAACCAGACGGACCAGGATTCGCTGCCGCCCTACGATGCCCTCGACGACATCCTGGAAAGCCTCGTCGACCGGGAGGAGCCGCTTTCGGAGATCGTAAAGCGTGGCCATTCGCCCGAGACTGTAAAAAAAGTGGAGCGACTTCTGTATCTGTCCGAGTATAAACGACGGCAGGCAGCACCGGGCGTCAAGATCACCGAACGAAATTTCGGCCGGGACCGCCGCTATCCCATTGTCAATCGCTTCCGCGAAACGCTCTGAGAATGAGTCATGTAGCAAGGTGGAGTCGGGTGGACATATCATGGCCGGGTCAAGCCCGGCCATGACGATTTCGGAGCGCCTTAGCCGCGATCGCAAGAGGCGCTTGAGTATTGAAAGATCCCGGATAATCGCCAAGGCGCTTTCCGGGGTCACGCTCCGGATTTGGAGGACGAAATGTCCGTAAAGGTTCGTTTTGCGCCAAGCCCCACGGGCCGGCTCCACATCGGCAATATCAGGCCAGCCGTCTTCAATTGGCTCTTCGCCCGCCGCGAGAAGGGCGCCTTCCTCTTGCGTTTCGATGACACGGACCTCGAGCGCTCAAAGGAGGAGTACGTCACCGGCATCCGGGACGACCTGACTTGGCTCGGCCTCACCTGGGACGAGGAGTTTCGCCAATCCGCGCGCTTCGCCTTCTATGAGGAGACGGCCGAAAAGCTGAAGCAGGCGGGCAGGCTTTACGCTTGCTACGAGACAGCGGAAGAACTGGAGCGACGCCGCAAGCGTCAGATGGCGCGCGGTCACCCGCCTGTCTACGACCGTGCGGCGCTCAAGCTGACCGAGCAGGAAAAACGCGAGCTCGAAGAAGAGGGCCGCAAGCCGCATTGGCGCTTCCTCCTGGAACAGCGGCCGACGGCGTGGGACGACTTGATCCGCGGGCATCAGGAAATCGACGCGGCTTCCGTCTCCGATCCGGTGCTTATCCGCGAAGACGGCACGCCGCTCTACACCTTCACGAGCGTCGCCGACGATGCCGACATCGGTATCACGCACATCATTCGCGGCGAAGATCACGTCACGAACACGGCCGTCCAACTCCAGATTTTCGAGGCGCTTGGCGCAAAGGCGCCGATATTCGCGCACCATAATCTTCTGGTTGGGGCGCAGGGCGAGGCGCTGTCGAAGCGGCTCGGCTCGCTGTCAATCCAGGGGCTTCGCGGGCAAGGCTTTGAGCCGCTGGCCGTGATGACACACGCCTCTCTGATCGGCACGTCCGAAGCGCTTCATCCACAGGAAAGCCTCGAAGCGTTGGCTACTCTCTTCGATTTTTCAAAGATCTCGCGCGCTCCCGCGCGGTTCGATCCCGAAGAGCTGAAGGGGCTGAATGCGAAACTGCTTCACACCACGCCGTATGAGGCAGTCGCCGAGCGCCTTCGCGCACGCGGCATCGACGGGGGCGAAGCCTTCTGGCTCGCAGTCCGCGCCAACTTGGAAGTTTTCGCCGACGCGGACCGATGGTGGGCCGTCGTCCAAGGGCCGGTCACGCCCATGGTCGAGGACGCCGCCTTCCTGGACAAAGCGCTCGCGCTTCTGCCGCCCGAACCATGGGATGTCAGCACTTGGCGGAGTTGGACCGAGGCCGTAAAACAGGCCACGGGCGCAAAGGGGCGCGCCCTTTACCACCCCTTGCGCTTGGCGCTGACTGGGCTCGAGCGCGGCCCCGAACTCAAGGACCTGTTGCCGCTCGTCGGCCATGAAAAAGCCGCCGCCAGGCTCAATGGGGAAACTTGTTGAGGATATGCACCGACTGCGTGCGCAGAACATTTGACAATTCGCAAAGCTTAGGTTCTGATCATATATTGGGTCTGTCTAAAGATTTTGCTTATCGGGCTGTTTCCATCGCGTCGCTGGCCGCAGCCATTTTGTGCAGCGTGGAGTATTGCGATGAGCCCGGATCAGCTTGCGGCATTAAGGGCCTTCTTCGCGACTGCGGAGACCGGGCTACCCGACATCGTTGCCCTTATGTATGACAGGTTCTTAAAAGTGATGCCGGAGACGGCGCCGCTCTTCAAAGGCGACATGCAAGAGCAACACAAGCAGTTCACGCTTATGCTCTGGAGCATCGTCAGGCTTACACGCTCGAGCGAGCTTTGGCCCGTCAACGCATGGACCGGCCAAGCGACCATTCCCGCCGTGGCGAAGCTTGGAATGCGGCACGCTCACGTTGGGGTGCGTCCTGAACATTTTGAGACCATGAAAGTGGTTCTGTCGCGATGCTTCCGCGATATGTTTCCGAAGGATTTCACGCCCCC
>CAVRSS010000053.1:0-16516 GCA_963723755.1 uncultured Alphaproteobacteria bacterium
CAGGATGAGACAGGCAAGAGTTGGCCCATACGGCGTTTCCGGCCGGCGGGTGCCATCGTCGGAGCAGGTTTGTTAAGCGCGAGTTTCCTCGCCGGGATTCCAGCGGCGGTCCTTTTTACAGACGCCGCTGCTGCGGAAGAGATGCGGGGCCCGAGTTTCGCACCGCCGAGTTTTGCTGATCTCGCCGACAAGGTCCGGCCCGCGGTCGTCAGCGTGAACGTGAAGTCTCGCGGTGCGGTTGGCGATGTCTCGAACCGCGATTTCCCCGTTCCAGACCTTCCGCCGGATTCGCCGCTGCGCGACTTCTTCGACCAGTTCAAGCACGGCCAGCCCGAGCGCCGGCCGACGCGCGCGCAGGGGTCGGGCTTTCTGATTTCCTCGGACGGCTATATCGTGACCAACCACCACGTCGCCGACAAAGCCGATGAAATCGAGATCACCTTCGAGAACGAAGAGAAGTACAAGGCGAAGATCGTCGGCAGCGACAGCCGCACCGACATCGCGCTTTTGAAGATCGAATCGAGCAAGAAATTCAATAACTTTCTCGAGTTCGAAGAAAACCCGCCTCGCGTTGGCGACTGGGTGCTGGCCGTTGGCAACCCGTTCGGCCTTGGCGGCACCGTGACCGCCGGCATCGTTTCGGCTGCCGGTCGCGATATCGGTTCTGGGCCTTACGACTTCCTACAAATCGACGCGGCCGTGAACCGCGGCAATTCGGGCGGACCCGCGGTTGATCTTCGTGGCAAGGTTGTTGGCGTGAACACCGCCATCTACAGCCCGAGCGGCGGCAGCGTCGGCATTGCGTTTGCAATTCCTGCTTCGACCGCCCGCGATGTCGTTCAGAAGCTCAGGGACCAGGGCAAGGTCAGCAGCGGATGGCTTGGCGTTCAGATCCAGAACGTGGATGAGAATATCGCCGAAAGCCAAGGGCTGAAGGAAGCCAAAGGCGCGCTCGTTGCGAAGATTTTGCCGGAGGGGCCTGCCGCGAAATCCGAACTTAAGTCGCGCGACATCATTCAGCAGGTCAACGGAAAGGCCGTCACGAACTCTCGTGAACTCGCAAGGACGATCGCCGCCCTGCCTCCGGCCACGGATGCCCGGCTGCATATCTTCCGCAATGGCGAAGAGCGCGACGTCACCGTCAAGCTCGGCGAATTCCCGGCCAACGATAAGGTCGCAGCCCTCGGTGGCCCCGGCGGTAACGAAGAGAGCGAAGGCGGAAAAGAGCTTGAAGATTTGGGCTTGACGCTGGTGCCTGCCCCTGACTTTCCCGGAAGCAAATCGAAGGAAGGCGTCGCGGTTTCCGGCGTCGATCCGAATTCGAAGGCTGCCGATCAGGGTTTGAAGCGCGGCGACGTCATCATCGAGGTCAACGGCAAGACCGTGTCCACTCCCGACGATGTATCTGACACCATTCGGGATGCGCGCGAGAAAGGCCGGAAGAACGTACTCCTGCAAATTCGCAGCCGCGACCAGCAGCGCTTCCTCGCCCTTCCCATTGAAGGCAAAGCCGACATAAACAAGGACGAAGAGAAAGCAAAGAGCCGCAGAAGCACGGCAAGCGCCAATAAGTCAAGCCAAGGCGAGGGCTTCTGCCCTCGCCCAACGCCGGTGACGAACCAAGCAGAGCTCCCAAAAGTGGCCTTCCCAGTTTTGGAAAAAGAACTTCTGCGTAAACATAAAGACTCTAAACAGACACTCGTTGGTGATCTGTTTAGCCGCTGGGGTTTTTTTCTGGGAATGGTGCTCGCATGCGCGTTCTGATCGTCGAGGATGACCGCACGGCGGCCGACTTCCTCGCAAAAGCGCTGGCCGAAGCTGGCTATCAACCCGAAATCGCAGGTGATGGCGAGACCGGCCTTGAGCTTGCCATGTCCTCCACATTCGGCGTTCTGATCGTGGACCGGATGCTTCCGAAGCTTGATGGCCTGACGCTGGTTGAGCGACTGCGCGCCCGAGGCGATCGCACCCCGGTGCTGATTTTGAGCGCGCTCGGCGCTGTCGACGACCGCGTCAAAGGCCTGCGCGCCGGCGGCGACGACTATCTTCCGAAACCCTATTCCCTTGTGGAACTTGTTGCGCGCGTCGAAGCACTCGCGCGGCGAGGCCCCTCAGAGGGAGCCGTGACAACCTACGCCGTCGGCGACCTTGTGCTCGACCGCCTTTCGCATAAGGTCACGCGCGCAGGCGAAGCCATCTTGCTGCAACCTCGGGAATATCGCCTTCTCGAATATCTCATGCGGCATGCCGGCCAGGTGGTGACGCGAACAATGCTTCTGGAAAATGTGTGGGATTATCATTTCGACCCGCAGACCAATGTGATCGACGTTCATATCTCCAGGCTTCGCAGTAAAATCGACAAAGGACAAAGCAAACCGCTTCTGGAAACGGTACGGGGCGCGGGTTACATGATCCGCGATGACCGTCGTTGATGTTGTAAGACTTGTCCCCCGCCTGATACTCGCGACGCCTTTCCGGCTTTTCGCGGTTTACGTCTCGTTGTTCTGCGCTGCCGTTGCTGCCGTCTTTATTTACGTCAACATCGCCATGCTCGGATTTCTTAGCCAGGAGGCGGAGACATCGGTAAAGGGCGATTACGATTTTCTTTCAGCGCGTTACCGCGACAACGGGCTGACCGCGCTCGTCAGCGCGATCTCTGAGCACGCGGCCTCCTCGAACAACGCTCTCTATCTTCTCACGGACGGCAATGGCCGATGGCTTGCCGGCAACCTCGACACCGTCGCCGCCAGTCTGTGGGGAACGCAAGGCGAGGCTCAATTCTCCTACAGGAATCGCGGGACCGAGCAGAGCGAGCGCCCGGCTTTCGGTATCGTAGCCCGGCTTCCGGGCGATCTTCATCTCCTTGTCGCGCGTGACATCGAAAGCCAGGAGGCCCTCAAGCGGCTGTTAAGAAGGGCCTTGATCCTTGGATACGCCTTCATCTTCATCATCGGAACCGCAGGGGCTGTCATCGTGAGCCGCCGCATGCTGCGCAGGGTCGACATCGCATCAAACGCAGCGCGCTCGATCATGCATGGCAACCTCGCTCAGCGCATTCCGGTTACGGGACGCAACGACGAGTTCGACCGCCTGAGCCAGAACCTGAACGCCATGCTCGACCGCATTCAGGACCTGATGGTCGGGCTCAAGAACGTTTCGGATAACATCGCCCACGATTTGAAGACTCCGCTTCACCGGTTGCGGACAAGGGCGGAGCGGGCGCTGCAATCCGGCCGATCTCCGGAAAAACTCGGCGAAGCCTTAGGCTCCGTCATCGAGGAGGCCGACACGCTGATCCAAACCTTCGACGCGCTCTTGAGCATTGCCCGCCTTGAAGCGGGCTCGCGGTCCGAGTCCTTCGGGCCGCTGAATATCTGCGCCCTGATCCGCGATGTGGCCGACCTCTACGAACCCGCAGCCGAGGAGCGCGGGCTCACTTTAAGGCTTTCTTGCGCTGGCGATGTCATGATTGCGGGAGAGAAACATTTGATCGGCCAGGCGCTCGTAAACCTGCTCGATAACGCGATCAAATATGCCGCTCCCGCCGCCAACCCAGCGGAAGGCGCGCGGCAAGCGGACGTCGAACTCGGGCTCCAGGACAAGGGGGACACCGTGGACATCGTGGTTTCGGATCGCGGCCCTGGCATCCCCAAAAAGGATCGCGAGCGCGTTCTCCAGCGATTTGTGCGCCTTCAGCCAAGCCGGTCGATCCCCGGCAGCGGCCTGGGCCTCAGCCTGGTCGCCGCGGTGACGAGGCTGCACGATGGCTCGGTCACGCTCGAGGATAATGAGCCGGGATTGCGGATCCGTCTCACATTAAAAAAGAACCTTCCGGCCACGGAGGCGGCAAAACCAGTCGAGGCCGCGGGCTTGCTAAGCCATGCAACCTGATCCGGCCTCACTCGCAGGCCGGCTAAGGCCGGGTCCGCTCGACGATGAAGGCGGGGCGGGACGCGCCGCTCTCGACCGGTTGATGTCCGCCCTCGGCCGGACCGGCGGGGTCCCAGACCCGCTCTCCGAAAGCACGGCGAGCTTTCTCAGCGGCGTTTTCGCCGGTTCCTCCTATCTCCTCGGCCTTGCGGAGCGTCAGCCCCAACGCCTGAAGGCCGCCCTTGAGGAGGCCCCGGACAAGAGGTTCGCGGAAATCCTTTCAAGGGCCGCCCGAGAGGCGCACAGCGCCGCAACGCAGCGCGACCTCATGAGCGTCCTGCGTCAGGCCAAAAACGAAGTCGCGTTCCTGATCGCGCTTGCCGACCTCGGCGATGTCTGGACGGTGGATGAGGTTACCCAAAGGCTCAGCGAGGCTGCCGATCTGTTCTTGGGCCTTGCCCTGCGTTTTCTTTTGACGCGCGCAGCTCTGGCGGGACAGTTCTTTCCGCCAGACCTTGCTTCTCCCGAGAAGCACAGCGGCCTGATTGTGCTTGGGATGGGCAAATTTGGCGCGAACGAACTCAATTACTCAAGCGATATCGATCTTATCATCTTTTTTGAGCGCGATATCGCGCCGGTCGCTTCGCATGTCGAGCCGGGCGCGTTTTTTGTCCGCCTTACCCGCGATCTGGTTCATATCATGCAAGAGCGGACGGCGGACGGATACGTCTTCCGCACGGATTTGCGGCTGCGTCCCGACCCCGGCTCGACACAAGCCGCCATCTCGACCGGAGCAGCTTTCCGCTATTACGAAAGTCTCGGCCAGAACTGGGAGCGCGCCGCCATGATCAAGGCGCGTCCGGTCGCTGGAGACATAGACGCGGGAAAAGCCTTCCTCGACGCACTCAGCCCCTACATCTGGCGCAAATATCTCGATTACAACGCCATCGCCGACATTCACGCGATGAAGCGCCAGATCCACGCCGCGAAAGGGCACGGGCAGATCGCCGTCGCGGGCCACAATCTGAAGCTCGGGCGCGGCGGCATTCGCGAGATCGAGTTCTTCGTGCAGTCGCAGCAGCTTATCGCGGGCGGACGCCAACGGACGCTGCGGTCGCGACAAACCCTCGACGCACTCGACCGCCTCACAGGCCACGACTGGATCAGCCCGCAGGTGCGCGACGATCTGAGCGCAGCCTATCGCTATCTACGGCGCTTGGAGCATCGCCTTCAGATGGTGGCGGACCAGCAGACGCATACGCTTCCCTCATCGCCTCAAGACCTTGCGAAATTTGCGCGGTTCGCGGGTTATGCGCAGCTTGAGGATTTCGAGCGCGAACTTCGGAGCACGCTGCAAACCGTGCAGAAGCATTACGCGGCGCTGTTTGAAAGCACGCAGGAACTGACAACGTCGCGAGGCGGGAACCTCGTTTTCACCGGCGACGCGGACGATCCTGCAACTTCGGAGACGCTTGTAAAACTTGGCTTCAAGAACGCCTCGGCCGCAATCGCCGCAATCAAGGGGTGGCATTACGGGCGCTATCCTGCCATGCGCAGCGCGCGCGCTCGAGAGAACCTCACCGAGTTCACGCCGGCGCTTCTTGAGGCTTTCGGACACACGGGTGATCCAGACCTCGCGCTTTCGACCTTCGACAAATTCCTGAGCGAGGTTCCGACGGCACTGCAGCTTTTCGCGATGCTGCGCGCCAATCCCAACCTTCTGCAGCTTGTCGCGCAAATCATGGGGTCCGCGCCAAGACTGGCCCGGCTCCTCACCCGGCGCAGGCGCATCATGGACGCCATCCTCGACCCGGGCCATCTGGGCGACAAGTCCACGGATGAGGAACTGCGCCGCCACGTGAGGCAGGAGATCCTGGATGCGGGCGCTTATGAGGACCGCCTCAATCGCGCACGCATTGTGGGCCAGGAGCAGACGTTCCTGATCGGCGTTCGGCTTCTTTCCGGGCAGCTCACCCCCAAGCAAGCGGGGAACGCCTATTCCCATGTCGCGGAAGCCATCATCGAGACCCTGCTCGATGCGGTTCAGGCTCACTATGGCGGCGCGCTTCCCGCACCTGCCGTCATCGCGATGGGCAAGCTTGGCGGACGTGAGATAACCGCATCCTCGGATGTCGATCTCATTGTGGTTTATGATGCGCCGGCATTGGCGCCGCAGGCTTCCCAGCATTATGCGCGCATCACTCAGCGGTTGATCAGCGCCATTTCCGCCCCGACCTCGGAAGGCGATCTCTATGCCGTCGATATGCGTCTGAGGCCCTCCGGGAAAGCCGGCCCGGTAGCCGTTCGCCTCGATGGTTTTCTGTCCTACCAGCGCAACGAGGCCTGGACCTGGGAGCATCTTGCGCTGACGCGCGCCCGGCCCATTGCGGGTCCGCCGGAGCTTTGCGAGCATCTCCGGCTGATCATCCGCGAGGTTCTGACGACCCCGAGAGATCGCAGGAAGGCTGCAGCCGACGTCCGCGAGATGCGGGCCATGATCGAAAAGGAAAAAGGCACAAGCGATGTCTGGCAGACGAAGACCTATAAGGGTGGTCTGGTCGATATTGAATTCATCGCCCAGTTCCTTCAGATTGTGCACGCGGCCGAAAGCCCCGGCATCCTCGATCAGAATACGGCCAATGCGCTGCAAAGGCTCACCGCCGCTGGCTTCCTGAGCGCGCCTGACGGGGATGCGCTTCTGAAGGCCTTCGCGCTTTACCAGAACATCAGCCAGATCGTGAGGCTCTGCACGGAGGGGAGCTTCGATCCCAGGGACGCTCCACGCGACCTTGTCGCTCTCCTGCTTCATACCACCGGCGCGCCGGATTTGAGCAGGCTTGAAGCCCGGCTCCGCGAGACTTATGCGGAGGTTGCGCGGCTCTTTTCAAGGCTGATTGTCTGACGCTGGGCCAGACTGTTTCCAGAGCGTCAGATCAAATCACCCTTAATCGGAGAGCGTTCGGCCCGTACCACCGATTGGAGCTTTCCAGGCACCTCATTCTTGAGATTTACAAACGGTTAAGATTGGGTTCGTTTGGCAAAAACACCTATACATAAGTACTCATATAACTAACTTTTTGTCGCCAGGAATCGCGATGGGGCAAAGTGGTGCTCCCTACCTCTCGATGCTTAATCGTGCGCTTAACCGGACGCGAGCGCTGCCGTGATCGTCGGCCGGCATGCGCCTCGGCGCGGTCCGGGGGCCGTTAAGATTTGTCGCGCGCCGCCCTAGGAGTGCCGACGCATCGAAATGAACGTGGAAGAGCGGCCCTGTTTGCTCGCCTTTTCTTCGTAGCGCGTCACGGGCCAGTCGGACGCCGTCGCGCGATTTGAAGAGGTGAAAATCCCCACGACCTCGAAATTGGGATGGGCGTTCGTGTGTTCGATGGCGGCCTCCGCATAATCTTCGATATCCGAGGCGAAGCGGAGTTCGGCGCCGGGGCGCAGCAGGCGGCCTAGCATTTCAAGCAGCATGGGCGAAAAAATACGGCGCTCCCGATGGCGCTTTTTCGGCCAGGGGTCGGGAAAAAGCACGAAGGCACGGGAAAGGCTCGCGTCCGGAAGCCAACTCAAGAGCGAAATGGTATCGTCCGGGTGAATTTTTATGCGGCCGCCAAGGCCGCGAGCCTCGATCGCTGAGAGCGCGGCAACGACGCCATTCACATAGGGCTCGGCGCCGATGAGGCCAGCATGCGGATTTCGCTCCGCCTGCCAGATGAGATGCTCTCCCGCGCCGAATCCTATTTCGAGCCATACTTCACTGACATGACCGGAAAAAATGGCTGCCAGCTCCCCCTTGGGAAACTGGTGGCTCATGTCGAGCTTGTGGCGAGCTAAGCCCGCTAGCAGCAGTTCCGACTGAGCTTGCGAAAGCTTACGCCCTTTTCTCCGGCCAAAGGACCGGAGCCACCGTTCGGCGCTGCCCGAACCGTCCTGAGACGGTTCGGCGACCGCCAAGGTTTGAGCCTCGCCTATCAGCCGAGCGCTTCCTGCAAGGCTTCCACAAGATCGAGACGTTCCCACGAGAACCCGCCATCCTTTTCGGGAGCGCGGCCAAAATGGCCATAGCTCGCTGTGCGCCGGTAGATCGGACGACTGAGGCCCAGCTTCTCGCGGATGCCGCGCGGGCTGAGATCGATGACGTCGTTGATGACGCTCTCAAGCTTGCTCTCGTCCACTCGGCCCGTGCCATAAAGGTCGGCATAGATGGAGAGTGGTTTCGCCACGCCGATCGCATAGGCGAGCTGCAGGCAGCACTTGTCCGCCAACCCGGCGGCGACCACGTTCTTGGCCACGTAGCGGGCCGCGTAGGCTGCCGAACGGTCCACCTTCGTCGGGTCTTTGCCCGAGAATGCCCCGCCACCGTGCGGCGCAGCGCCGCCGTAGGTATCCACAATGATCTTGCGCCCGGTCAGACCTGAGTCCCCATCGGGTCCGCCAACCACGAAACGGCCCGTCGGGTTCACGTAGAACTCATCCTTGGGGCACATCCAGCCTTTCGGCAGAATTTCTGTAACGATATTGCCGACGATGTCGCGGATGCGTTCCTGGCTGACATCCTCGCCATGCTGCGTCGAGACAACCACCGAGGTCGTGCGAACAGGCTTGCCGTTCTCATAATAGAGAGTGACCTGGCTTTTCGCGTCGGGTCCAAGCTCGGGAAGCTCTCCCGAATGGCGCAGCTTCGACATCTCAAAGAGAATGCGATGCGCATAATAGATCGGCGCCGGCATGTAGCCTTCGGTCTCGCGGCAGGCATAGCCGAACATGATGCCCTGGTCGCCCGCGCCCTCATCCTTGTTACCGGCGGCGTCAACGCCCTGCGCGATGTCCGCGGACTGAGAATGCACATAGCAATCGATTTCGGCTTTGCGCCAATCGAACCCCGCCTGCTCATAGCCGATATCGCGAATGACGTGGCGTGCCGCCTGGATGAGGTCGTCGGGGCCGACATGAGACGGTCCGCGAACCTCTCCGGCAAGCACGACGCGATTTGTCGTGGCGAGGGTCTCTAGTGCGACACGCGAGTAGGGATCAGCGGACAGGTAAAGATCGACAATGGCGTCGGAAATCTGGTCGCAGACCTTATCGGGATGCCCCTCCGATACGGACTCGCTGGTGAAAAGATAGTTCTTGCGAGGCACAGGCTCGTTCCAATCTTGTAAGTTTTTAGGGGAACGTGGCCTGAGCCACGTTAGCCGAGATCGTTTTCGATTCCGGGCTGAACTTCCTTAGCCTCAGGCTTTTCGTCTGACAAGGCCCTTACGAGGTCGATGACGCGGCGTCGCACCTTGGGGTCGTGGATTTTGGCGAATGCCTTGTTAAGATCCAACCCCTCGCGCGAATTCAAGAAGTCGAGAAGATATCCTTCCTGTTCCGGCTCGTGCAGCCCGTGCATTGCTTGCGCAGGCGCGGCGTTAGCAAAAGCATCCTCGAAGAAGTAGCCAACAGGAACTTCTAAAATCTTCGAAAGCTGGAAAAGACGGCTCGCACCGATCCGGTTGGTGCCTTTTTCATATTTCTGAATTTGCTGAAAAGTGAGGTTCATCCTCTCACCCAGCTTTTCCTGGCTCATCCCGACGATCATGCGCCGGTAGCGAACACGGCTGCCTACGTGCACATCAACGGGGTTCGGTTTGCGCCCCTGCGTTTCGTAAAGTTCTTCGCGACCGGCCAATATAGACACCGAAGATTCAACCATGCCCATGTTCCGCCCCATCTCTTCTCGCCATCTTAAAGTTGTGTATGCGCAGCGGTATGACCCAATACCACTACCTAAAAGTTGTAGTTACGCATCTACGACCCGTCAAGCCTCTTCTTGTGTTAAATACAAAACAATCTCCAAACATTCGAGAAACTGTTTCTACGGATTTCGAAAGATCGCTCAACCACTCGTAAAAATGGAATCAACCAACTTTAGCGTTTGCAACCATAACCAGATACAACTCAAGTGGAAAGAGAAATAATACAATAAATAAAGGGAGCCGTGTTTTTTCATAAAAGGTTACCGGTAATGCACGAGGCAACCTATGGTCGAGCACCCCCTCTTTACCAAGATCTAATTGGGAGAGAACCCGGCCAAAAGGGTCAATAACTGCAGAGATACCGGTATTGGCGGCCCGCATCACAGGCAGCCCTTCTTCGACAGCCCGGATACGTGCTTGGTAGAGATGCTGATGAGGTCCGGTTGATACTCCAAACCAGGCATCATTCGTAATATTCACAAGCCACTGGGGACGTTTTGTTTCATTGTCTACACGGCCCGGAAATATGATCTCGTAACAGATCAAAGGGAGGAAATCGGGGCGCGCGCGGCGTATGCATTATCGGGGCCTTATTCAAACCTCCTTGGAAGCCATCAAGGCGATGGGAAAAAACTCGAAAACCAATTGCAGTTAAAACGTTTTGGAGAGGCACATATTCTCCGAACGGAACAAGATGAATTTTGTCGTAGACTGCGCGTATTGTCGCGCCCTCCCCCAAGACGAACAAGCTGTTGAAAACGCGGTCGAAATGATAGCCGCCCTGAGCCTGACGCTCGCCTTCGGCGCGCTCGGCTCCGATGATGAGGCTCGTTTCGCGGGGGATCATTGCCGCAAGGCGGTCTTTCACGTCCTGGCTATAAATCTCGCCATTGAATCCGAAGAGCACGGGCACCGATGACTCCGGCCAGATCACATGGGTGAAATTGGCGATGTCCTCGCCGCTCAGGCCCCTGCGGCTTAACTCCAGCGTCCGCTCGAAGATCCAGCTTCTGTTCTCGGGCTTCCACTTTTCGATCTGGGGAATATTCGGCTGCACGATGCGGACGCGCACGCCCTCGACCTCGCCCGCCTCCTCGAGGAGACGATAGCTTCCGAAACCGTAGCTTGCCGCTAAGGCGCAGACGGCAAGGAAGACGGGGCTCCATAACCTCTCGAAGCGAGCCTGCGGCGCTGAGATGACAGCGGCAGGGGCCGAAAAGATGAAAAGAGCCGCAAGCGTCAGACCGTAGATGCCGATCGTGGCCGCAAGCTGCATATGCGCATCGTTCGCGGCCACCCCTTCCCCGAACAAATTCCAGGGGAAGCCTGTAAACAGGTGACCGCGGGCAGCCTCAGCGCAGAAGAACGCGAAGACAAACCCCGCAATGCGCGCATATCCGCGTTGCCAAAGCGCTGCGGAAAGCGCGCCTGCCGCCGCGTAGAACAGGCCAAGGGCCGCCGCAAGCCCGGCCACTGCAAGCGGCATCAGGGCGGCATAGCGGTCCGCATCGACATAGAAGGCATAGCCGATCCAGTAGATGCTCGCGAGGAAATAACCGAAGCCAAAGCCCCAGCCGACCGCCGCGCCCCGAAGGAGGCGCTTGCGAAACGAAGTGAGTGGAGCAAGCGCGTCGTGTCGTAGACAGACCGCGTCAAGCGCCCAGATCAGCACGGGAAATGTGACAAACATGACGGGCCAGACAAGGAATGGCGCCATCGCAAAAACGGAAAGAGCGCCGGCGGCCACGGTGATCAGAACCAGCGTCCAGGTCGGCAGGCCAGCGAAGACCCTCGGCAGTACATCCATGAACGACTCAAACTGTAAAGGCGGGCAGGTCCACCACGGACCGCCCGTGCCATAGCCGTATTTCAAGGGGATGACGAGGGGTGCAGGACTTGTGGGCTGTTGAAAAGAGCCGCCATAACCGGGCGGCTCCTTCCTCATCGGCTTCCGCTTAAACCGGCATTCCTTGGTCAACCAACGAATGTCTTATGTTTATGCAGAGTTTTTCCCTAAACCGAGAAGGCCACTTTGGGGACTCTGCTTAGCGGATTTTCTCCATGTCGAAGCGCGAATAACACTCGCGGTTCGGCAGATTGTTGTGACCGCTCAGTGCGTTCGCCAGGGCTTCTTGCAAATTCGCGCCGTCCGCCTTGGAGCGAACGCCAACGAAAAGAACCGGGCGCTCGAAGCTTGAATCCTTGTCTTCCTGCCGCTTGCAGCCCTTGTCATACTGTCCCAACGTCAGCGCCCAGAGCGCCGTTTCGGGCTTCGCGACCTTTGTAATCCAGGTTGCAACAGTCTTGGAGCGAGCCAGGGCGCGCGCTTCCTCTTCGGAACGGATCCCGTCCTTCGAGGCAAGGCCAACGCCGATCACATCGCTGACGCCAGCGAGAGCGTCGCGGACCTTTGGAGCAAAAATGCGGTTGGCTGCATCTGCTTCCCGGATGACCTTTCCGCCCGAGACGACCTGGCTCGTGCTCCCCAGCGCCCATACGTAGTCGCTCGACAGAACGACGAAATCGAACGCGGCGGCGCGGCCCTCCTTGTCTTTTCCGTCGATGCGGAAAACCACCGCATTTTCAACCTTCTGTTTCTCGGCAGGACTTTTTGGCAGGGCGACCGGCTGTTTCAAATCCGGCTTCGGCTGTGCAACGTCTTGCTTCGCCTGGGACCCCGCATCGGCAACAAGCGGTTTGGCCGGGGCTTTAGCCGCGGCACTCTCTTGCTTCGCGGGAGGCGTTGCTTCTGCCTTCGCCTGAGGCGCGCGCGCCGACGCCGTCTCGGCGGTGTTTGGCTTTGGCTGTGCCGCTGCCGGCTCAGCGGCCCGTGTTGCTTCCGTCACAACGGATTTTGCTTCGTCCTTCGCCTGAGGCGCCGTCTCGGCGGCGCTCGCCTTTGGCTGTGCCTTCGCCTGCTCTGCGGCCCGCGTTACTTCCGTCTCTGCAGGTTTTGCTTCTTCCTTAGCCGAAGACGCGACCTCGGCGGCGCTCGGCTTTGGTTGTGCCTCTGCGGGCTCGGCAGTCTGCGTAACCTGCGTTTCCGCCGGTTTCGCTTCTTCCTTCGTCGGAGACGCTAGCTCGTCGACGGTCGGCTTTGGTTGTATCTCTGCGGGCTCGGCGGCCCGTGTTACCTGCGTCTCAGCCGGTTTCGCGTCGTCCTGCGCCGGAGATGCCGTCTTGGTGGCGTTCGGTGCTTCGGCCGGCTCGGCGGTCCGCGTTGCCTGCGTCTCTTCCGGTTTCGCTTCGTCCTTGGCCGGAGATGCTGTCTCGGTGGCGTTCGGCTTTGCCTCTGCCTCCGCCGGGACGTTATTCTTCGTGTGCATATTTGCGTATTGGATAGGCAGAACGACGAGACCGGCCATGATGAGTGCGACAATAGACCACCATGCAGGTATCTTTATGGGCCTCTTCTCATGGTCGGGCAGCTTCTTGTGAGGATCGGATGCAGGCAAATCGGACATTATGAACGCTCCGCTATAAAAACGGCGATAGCATTAGCACAGTGCTTTCTGGGCGCCTTCGCCACGGCTGAGACCTGATTATGCTCACGTTTTGCCAGATTTTGCGACAGTTCTATTTGACGCTGCAAGCATAGAGCATCCGTCCAGCCGACAGTTTTGCCTATTTTATTGGCAGGCGAACGAACAAAAACGCGGCAATCGCTACCATCAGCGAAGTTTGCAAGCCTGAAAGAGCCTTAAGGAGGGCATGACGAAAAAGAGCCGCCCAATATATGAGCGGCTCTTTGCTACTTCTTTTTGACGAGTTCAGGCGCCGGATCGGCTTTTAGCGGATCTTCTCCAAGTCAAAGCGGGAATAGCAACCGCGGCTCGGCAGATTATCATGACCGCTGATGGCGTCGGCCAAAGCTTCCTGCAAATTCGCGCCGCCGGCCTTGGAGCGGACGCCCGCAAAAATAACGGGTCGCTCGAAGCTCGAGTCCGTATCTTCCTGCTCTTTGCAACCCTTGTCATACTGGCCGAGAGTCAGGGTCCAGAGCGCCATCTCGGGCTTGCTGACCTTCGACATCCAGTGCGAGACGGTCTTCGCACGATCAAGCGCGCGTGCTTCCTCCTGGGTGCGCTCGCCCTCCAGGACGCAAGCCCGACCGCGATCAGATCGCTGGCGCTGGCAAGTGAATCGCGCACTTGTTGCGTGAGAACACGCTCAGCTGCTTCCGCTTCCGGTATGACTTTGTCACCTGAAACAACTTGTGACGTGCTTCCCTTGGCCCAGGTGAAGTCATTCGTGAGCATGATGAAGTCGAATGTGGCGGGCTGTCCCTGGCTGTCCTTGCCGTCGACGCGGTAGAAGAACGCATTCTCGACTTTCTGCTTCTCGGCATGCTTTTTCACCGGCTCCGAAGTTGGAACCGGGCGGCGACAACAGCAGCCGGAAATGGCACAGCGGCCTCTGGCGCAGGCTTCTTATCGTACAGGCTTGCGTACCAGATCGGGACGTAAACGAGGGCTGCCATCCAAAGAAAGACGAGCAGCCACCACCAAGCGACGCCGCGCCGCTTCCTTTTTTCAGGCCGCTTCCTATCTTCCAGCGACGGCGCCGAAGCAAAAGTATTGGACATGACAAACGCTCTCCTATGAAATTCCGGTATGGCTCGGTAGCAAAAATGCTTCCCGTCGCGCCGTCTGCCACGGCACCGCGACACGAATATGGCCGTCTTAGGTCAAAAACTACTGAAACGCTTTAGGATTTGAGGACAGTGTGGGGACATTAGCACTCGCCTCTTGACAGTGCTAACAGTTCTAAATATCTCATAGCTCAGGGCCACGCGAGCGCAAACGCCGCACCCGTTCCAACCGATCTATTTTTTCGTCTTAGGAGGATGCCATGAAATTCAGGCCGCTGCATGACCGTGTGGTAGTGCGCCGTCTCGAAGAGGAAGGCGCACGAAGGGCGGTATCATCATTCCGGATACGGCCAAGGAAAGGCCTCAGCAAGGCGAAGTTATCGCAGTCGGCCCCGGCGCTCGCAATGAGCAGGGCCAGCTCGTCGCTCTCGATGTCAAAGAAGGCGATCGCATTCTTTTCGGCAAGTGGTCCGGCACCGAAGTCAAGATCGATGGCAAGACCTTCTGATCATGAAGGAAAGCGACATCCTCGGCGTTTCTTGAGAACCACGAAGGCAAGAGCAAGAAAAAAGCCGCCAAAATCACACCAAACCTGCTGAACACTTTCAATTTTTCACAGAGGAGTCATTTAGCATGGCAGCTAAAGACGTACGTTTTGCCCAGGATGCCCGTGAACGCATGCTCCGCGGCGTCGATATTCTTGCTGACGCGGTAAAGGTTACGCTCGGCCCGAAAGGCCGCAACGTCGTGCTCGACAAGTCGTTCGGTGCGCCCCGCATCACGAAGGACGGCGTGACGGTCGCCAAGGAGATCGAGCTTGAGGACAAGTCGAGAACATCGGCGCCCAATTGGTGCGCGAAGTCGCGTCCAAGACAAACGACATCGCTGGCGATGGCACGACCACCGCGACGGTTCTTGCTCAGGCGATCGGTCGCGAAGGCGCGAAGTCCGTTGCCGCCAGCACAAACCGATGGATCTGAAGCGCGGCATCGACCTTGCAGTTGCAGCCGATCTGAAGGATCTACGAAGCAAGGCCAAGAAGGTGACGTCCTCGTCTGAGGTCGCCCAGGTCGGCACGATTTCCGCCGACAGCGACGCCGAAGTTGCGCGAAGATCGCCGAGGCCATGGAAAAGGTCGGCGATGAAGACGTGATTACCGTCGAGGAAAGCGAGAGCCTCGATTTCGAACTCGAAACCGTCGAGGGCATGCAGTTCGATCGCGGCTACATCTCGGCGTATTTCATCACCGACACCGAGAAATGCGCGTGGATATCGAGGAATCGTTCATCCTCATCTACGAGAAGAAGCTCTGGAACCTCCAGTGGCTTCTACTCGTACTTCAGGCTGTCGTGCAGTCCGCGCGCCCGCTTATCGTCATCGCCGAAGACGTTGAAGGCGAGGCTCTCGCCACGCTCGTTGTCGACAAGCTGCGTGGCGGCCTGAAGTTTGCGGCCGTGAAGGCTCCCGGCTTCGGCGACCGCCGCAAGGCCGTGCTGCGGGATCTAGCCATCCTGACCGGCGGGCACATTGATTACGGAAGACCTCGGCATCGAGCTTGCCAACGTCACTGTCGCGATGCTCGGCCGCGCCAAGAAGGTGCCGATCACGAAGGACGACACCACCATCGTCGATGGCGCTGGCGACCACAAGGAAATCGAAGGCCGCGTCGGGCCGGATCAAGACCCAGTCGAGGACACCGCGTCGGACTACGACAAGGAGAAGCTGCAGGAGCGTCTCGCTAAGCTCGCGGGCGGCGTTGCAGTGATCCGCGTCGGCGGCGCGACCGAGGTCGAGGTGAAGGAGAAGAAGGACCGCGTCGACGATGCGCTGAACGCGACCCGTGCAGCCGTCGAGGAAGGTTTCCTTCCGGGCGTGGCGTGCCGCTCTTGCGCGCGATCCATGCTCTTGAGCATGTCAAGTTCGACAACGAGGATCGGAAGGCGGGCATCAACATAGTTCGCCGCGCGATCAGGCTCCGGCCCGCATCGTTGCTGCCAATGCTGGTGGAGACGGCGCTGTCGTTGCCGGGTGGATACCTTGAGAAGAAGGACTACGACTACGGCTACGACGCCCAGACGGGCGGGTAGTCGACCTCGTCGCCGCTGGCGTGATTGACCCGGTGAAGATCGTGCGACCGCGCTTCAGGATGCCGCGTCGTCGCGGGTTTCCTGATCACGACCGAGGCGATGATCGCCGAGAAGCCGAAGAAGGACGCGCCAATGCCGCAAATGCCCGGCGGCGGCATCGACTACTAAGTCCATCCTCGATTAAAATCACGAAGCCCGCGAACCATCTTCGCGGCCTTTCTTTT
>CAVRSS010000054.1:0-103123 GCA_963723755.1 uncultured Alphaproteobacteria bacterium
TTCCGAATGTGCCAGGATCGCATCCCGTTCCCACTCGCGGTCAGTCAGGGCTGTGTCGCTCGTTCCCAACTTCATATCCTTCTCAAGAGGGGGCTCGGTAGAGAGACCTTGCAGCTACGACTATGATCGGTTCAGGGAGCTAACCTAAACTCAGCTTTCCGGTTCCCGGCTTTTCTGAAGTTGTTGGCCGAGGAAATTCAACTTATGCGAGAACAGAATGTGAACATGTCAACGTGAGTTGACATTAGCGGAACGTTTTAGGAACATTCTGCTGAATGCGGACCGGGTCAAGGCAAAGAACGCGTTTCGCAAGGCGTAGAAGAAACCGTCTTGAAAACGATTTGTTAAAAGACAGTCAAGTCAGGGAGGAGAATTAGGGAAGAGCGCCGCTGACGCGGAGTTTGTTCGCTTCGCTTGTATGATACGGAGGCCCGTGGTTCCTGCGGGCCTTTTTCGTTTGAAAGTCAGTTTCCCCGACGTGCGCAAATAAATGCTGATCAAAACGGTCGCGCCATGTAAATCTTTCTCACATGAGCTGGAAGAATTGCGGCCCCGGGCGGCGCGGCTATCATCATGGCAATTTGCGGGAGACGCTCATTCAGAGCGCGCTGAGCCTTATCGGTGAGAAAGGGCCGGCCGGTTTCACGATTGCTGAAGCCGCGCGCTCAGCAGGGGTCAGCCCGGCTGCGCCCTATCGTCATTTCCGCGATCGTGAGGACTTGATGGCCGAGGTGGCGCGCCTCGGCTTCGAGCGTTTTGCGAATGACCTCGAGAAAGCGTGGCATGGGGGAAATCCATCTCCGCTCGAGGCGCTGCAAAATGTCGGGCGGGCTTATCTTGCCTTCGCCCGCAATGAGCCGGCATACTACGCGGCCATGTTCGAAACGGGCTTGGCGAAAGCGGAGGGTCCTGGCCTTCAGGAGTTGGCCAACCGGGCCTTCGACGCGCTGTCTACGGCGACAAAAAAGCTGATAGAAAAATTGCCGGAAAACACGCGGCCGCCAGCCCAGATGGTTGCGCTGCACATCTGGGCCATGTCGCACGGTATCGCTTCGCTTTTCGGACGGGGAAATGCCCAAGCCGGATCGGCGATCGCGCCGGAAGATCTGCTGGAGGCCGGTGTCCTTCTTTATCTTCGAGGGTTAGGGTTGGCCGGCGGGGCCGCGCCCGCTGCTACACTTTGACGTATGCGGCTGTGAACATGCCGCAGCTTGACTATGCGTTGTTTACAGTCAGTTGGTTCGGCGATAGGCTTTATCGTCAAGTTCAGATTGGCCGCCTCAAGAGGTGCGCCACGAGGTGTTGCTTCGCCCTCTTACGATGCCGATGGCCGACCTGAGATTGCAGTTCAAACACGGGAGAAAAGCATGAGTTCCTGCACTGATTTGGATCGACATACTCGTTTTTTCGGGGATCGCCGCGGCTTATCTCATCAGTTTGCCCGGCACTCCTGGCCTTCCGACGTCCTCCTATTATCTCAATGGCAAAGGGCCGAAGCCGTAAGATCAAGCCGCTCCGGTAATTTCCGGTGCCGCGGAAGACGGGCGCGGGAGCAACGGCTTGCTCCTTGCGCTATTTTTTTGCCTATCGCTAACGCCACCAATCTGACCAATGGATGGATTGTCCTCCCGGCCGCGCAAAGCGCGATCCGGGATCGGTAGGCAATCAATCTGTCACGACCCCGGATAAGGCCCAGCGTTTCCGGGAAGACGCCCGCGGCGATCAATACCCAACGGGCCGCGCGTCCGTCACGAAGGGATGGTATTGATACAGCCAGGTCTCAGTCAGGACTCTGTCTCCGGATTTCAGATAGAGGCGCATCTCGACAGGCTCGTGTCCATCGACGGTGATATCGAAATGCGCCCGCCAGTGGCCTGGCACGTCGTCGGGCACGGCCTCGGGCATGATCGAAGAGAATTTTCCGCGTGACGCCCAAAGGACAAGTTCCGGCTTCACGCCGTTTGGAAGCTCTCTGAGCGGACCGCCGAGAAACTCCACCAGGAACTTTCGCACGCCAAAGGGTCGCGGCTGACCCGGCTCGCCGCCCCGGCCCATTCGAGTCGCCACGCAACGGCCGAGCGCGGTGGGGAAGGGCTCATCCGCCAGCCAGTGGACGCGATAGTGGAGATTGATCCGGTCGCCAGCCTGGGTCGGCTTCTCCGGAATCCAATAGGCGATGACGTTGTCCATGATCTCGTCGTCGGTCGGCATCTCGACGAGTTGCACCGCTCCCTTTCCCCAGTCGCTGAGAGGTTCGACCCACGCCGACGGCCGCTTGTCATAGCGCACGCCGTCGAGATAGTGATCGAACTCCCGGTCGCGCTGCAACAGGCCAAAACCGCGCGGGCGCTCGTCGGCGAAGGTCGAAATGGTGATGTGCGCGGGATTGTTGAGCGGACGCCAGATGTGCTCGCCGCCGCCGGTCCACATCGCAAGCCCGTCCGAGTCATGCACTTCCGGACGCCAATCGATGGCCGCCTGCTTCACGGTTTCGGAATACCAGAACATCGAGGTGAGCGGCGCGAGACCAAGCCGCTCCACCGGCTGGCGGAAGAACAGCGTGGTCTCGATGTCCATGACGACGCCCTTCGTCCGCTCCATGATGAACTTGTAGGCGCCGGTCACGCTCGGCCCGTCGAGCAGGGCGTGAACCGTTACAGTCCTCGCTGACGCGGGCGCGGGCAGAAACCAGAAGGCGACGAAGTCCGGAAACTCCTCGATCGCGTTACCGCCGGGCGTAAGCGCGATCCCCCGCGCGGACAAGCCGACCTGTCCCAACTCGCCTTTTGCTCGGAAATAGGATGCGCCGAGGAACGTCAGCCAGGGCTCGGCGATCCGCCAGTCCTCGGTGCCGGCTTTCGGCTCGCGCAGCCAAAAGCCCGCAAAGCGAGAGGGATTTGGGGGAAGCTTCGCCGCAACACTGTCCTCGGGAATCGAAAAATAATCCGGGTCGTAGAGGATTTCGCGCGCGCTGCCGCCATCTGCAGACTGTTCCACTGCGTACATGCGCACGGTCTTGGGAAAATATTGCCCAACATGCTGGAAGGTGATCGGGAAGGCGCTGGGATGACCGTCGCCAAACAGCGCGAAATCGTTTTTGTATTTAAGCTTGCCATGCAAATCGTAGTCGATCGATGCAACAAGGCTCGGATCGGGGCGCGGCGGGGGGCTGTATGGCGCCGCCGCAAGAGCTTGCGCATGCGCCTTCAGCCAGTCGGATGAAAAGGGCTGGGGTTCCCCGAAACGGAGATTTGGAGCCGCTGCATTCGCAGGAAAAGCCGCGAATGCCTGCGCTGCCAGCGCCAATTTCAGGAAATTACGGCGGTCGAGCATGATCGGAGTGCCTTCAATTAAGCTGCAAGGTCCCGCGGGTCAGCGGCCCGCGTTTGCGGGACAGTCTCTAGCGGGGCAGTGCGAAAATGGGAAGTGGCAATCGTTACGTTATCATCCAATGGTTGAAGCCAGGCTTGGACGCCTGGCCTCCGTATCCAGCCAGACCCCATCAAAAAAGGCTTGGCTGCAAAGGGAACGCCAACTGGGGATACCTGCAATTATTACCAAAATTTATGCCGCGCGCGTTAGTTACTTATCTATACTCTTCTTGCCACGGGGCACTGGGATGGAGGGGGCAATGGCAAATGTCGCAAGAAACGATGAGCCTGAAAAAAATGAGCTGTCGGAATTGAGTAGCCGCCTTCGCTGCGTGGCCGAGGCCATGAAGAGCCTTTCCACCGATCAGGCTGGTTTTCGGGAAAGGCTGCAAGAACTCAAGGATGAGCTGAATTCGCTCGGTTCCCGCCTGCGGAACTTCTCTTGAGACTTAGTCGAATGCGATCGGCTATTTGGGGCGCTGGTATTCTATGCCGTTGGAATTCGGGGGGTATTTGGGTCCGTTGAAACGGCGCAGGGGTACGAGGTCGTTGCTTGGCCTTTCATAGCGGACAGCGCCGTTGTTACGGACGGCGGCGTTGTCGCCGTAAACTTCACGACGAGGTCTCCCGTAAATATAGCGCCGGAGACGATCAATGAAGCGCTCGCCATTGGGGCCCTGGGGACCGTAGGATCCATTTTGGGGATAATCGGCAGCACCTCCGCCATTGTTATAATATCCGTCCTGGGCCGAACCATTATTCCGATAATAGCCTCGGGCCGAGCCATTGTTCGGCGCATAGTAGCCCGACGAAGTCTGGCTGTAGCCGTACCGGCCCTGGTCATAGGCAACCGGCGAGCGGCCGCACCGGCTCCGTCCATAACCGCCTGACCCGCCGTAGCCACAGTCCCCATCGTTCTGGTAGATGTAAGGACGTAGCTGTTCCTTCCTCTCTACGACGGTGTAGGGCTGAAACATGACATGCTCGCGGTAGGCGTCGCACCCATGGCCGCAATAACCGTTCCGGACGCGGTTGAACCAGCAGAAGGCTCCGCACCTTTCGTCGCACGCGTGGCCGCTGCAGCCCCAGCCCCGCCATTGCTGGTCTCCCCGGTCTCCGGTCCAGGGCTCTGCCCCTTCAGGGACTCTCCAAATTTCCGGTTTGGCGTCTGTGTAGATATTCACCGGGCCGTAGATTTGGACATTACCCGCTTTCCCAAGGTCAGTGCAGGAGTAGGTCCAACCGCAAGCAGATTGAACTTTCATCAGGACCGGCGCATTGTGGGAAGATTGCGCGAGCGCCGCGCCCGAAAATGGCGCTGCAACAAAATCGCCGACGCGGACGCACATCGCGATCACGACAGCGGCGAACATCAACGCGACAACAAAGCGCCTTTTCATACAATGCCCCGACTTTACCTTCTTCGACAATAGGTCGATTTTTCTAAACTTTGAACTACCCGCCGCCTCCGAATGGGATCTCGGTTAATTTTCGATTGGTAATTGCGACTTTGCTCGTCGCGCCTATTTCCAGCCGTGATCAATTTCGCTATTGACGGGCATCATCTCGGGGGGACCCTCTCATGTCACAGCATTCCGAAACGCGCCGGATCACGGCTCCAGATATCAAGGCCCGGAAGGGGCTGCAGAAAATCGTGTCGCTGACGGCGTATCACGCGCACACGGCTCGCTTGATCGATCCCCATGTCGATTTCCTCCTGGTCGGCGATTCGCTCGGGATGGTGATGCACGGCTATGAGACAACGGTGCCGGTTCCGCTGGAACTCATGATCATGCATGGCGCGGCGGTGGTTCGTGGCTCCAGGCGTGCCCTCGTGATTGTGGATATGCCTTTCGGCTCTTATGAGGAGTCGCCGGCCGTAGCCTTTCGGAATGCCGTCCGCATCATGAAAGAAACGGGCTGCGGGGCGGTCAAGCTCGAAGGCGGCCGGCGCATGGCGGAGACGATCACCTATCTGGTGGAGCGCGGCATCCCGGTCATGGCGCATATCGGGCTGACGCCCCAGTCGGTGAATGTGATGGGAGGCTTCAAGACGCAGGGCCGCCATCGCAACCAATGGGCCGCCATCGAGGCGGACGCCGCCGCCGTCGCGGATGCGGGCGCCTTTGCGGTTGTGCTCGAAGGCATGGCCGAACTGCTCGCCGCGAAGATCACCCGCGCCATCTCCATCCCAACCATCGGCATCGGGGCTTCCGCCGAATGCGACGGCCAGAATTCTCGTGTTGGAAGATATGCTGGGTCTGTCGCCGTCCGTGCCGAAATTTGTGAAAAAGTTTGCGGAACTTGGCGGGGCGATAGAAGGCGCGGTAAAAGATTACGCTGCGGAAGTTCGTGCAAGGCAGTTTCCAGCCAAGGAACATGTTTACGCTATGGCCAAACCGATAGCCGAAACGCCGCGAGTCACGAAAATGTCCAAAAGGAAGCCCAGTTGAGCGGTATGTCTCATTGGGATAGCTAATTACGACCGCGGCAAGATGCGCCATAATCTCCTCGGATAAAGACTTTCAGTCTTCTTCCCTTGTAACCGCCGCTGTCCTATCTGTTGCGAATCAGTCACTTTGAATTAAGGCAAGAGCGCCATGAGCAATGATGAAAGCTTTTTCCGCGAGGTCCAGGAAGACTATCGGCGTGAACAGACGATAAAGTTCTTCAAGGTCTATGGCGCTTATCTTATCGCCGGTGCTTTCGTCATCCTCGCCATCGTCGGCGGCTACAAATACGAGATGCAGCGGCGCGCTACCGAGGCCGCCATCGGTGGCGATGCGCTGTCCAATGCCATGAACCTGAACGAGGCCGGGAACCAGGAAGAGGCCGAGAAGGCCCTTGCGAACCTTGCCGGCAACGGACCCGGTGCATATCGCGTCCTCGCCCGCTTGCATGCGGCGGCCGAATCGGTGGCAAAGAGACAAGCTGAGTCCGCGCTCCAGGATTATCGCGGGGTCGCGAGCGATGACGCTGCGCCTGCCGCGCTCAGGGATTTTGCGCGAATTCAGATTGCGGCCCTGTCGGTGGACAAGGAAAGTTATAAGTCACTGGCGCGCCAGTTGGAGGCGTTCCGGTCTGGTACCAGCGAGTGGCGGTTTGCAGCCAAGGAGATTTTGGGGCTCGCTGCGTACAAGGACGGCAAGAAGGACGAGGCGGAGCAACTGTATCGCGAAATTATGAGCGATGGTGAGGCGCCGGCTGGCATGCGGCAGCGGGCGCAAGTTATGCTGGCGTTGCTTCTTGAGCAATCGAAGGCGGCGCAAGCTGAATCAACAGGGACAAAGGACGGGGCAAATGAGGCGAAGACACAGTAACCGGGGCGCAAGCCGTACCCTCTTGCTGTTGCAGTCAGTTTCGCTCGTCACGATTACGACTTTAGCTCTCGGCGGATGCGAGTCCATGGGCTTGAGCGAGCCGAGCGTTCCCGGCCTTTCATCTGTTACGTCGATGTTCGACAAAAAGCAGGAGAAGCTGCCCGGCCGCCGGATTTCGGTGCTGAAGGTCGAAGAGAATGGTTCCGTTTCTGCTCCTGAAGCCTCCGGGCCGATCACGCTGCCGCCTGCGGTCACGAACGCGTCCTGGAGCCAGCCTGGAGGCGTCCCGACAAATGCGCCCGGGCATCTCGCCATCGGGGATGTTCTCCACACAATATGGACCGCGGATGCAGGCGAGGGCTCTTCAAAGCGCGAGCGTCTCACGGCGATCCCGATCGTCTACGAAAAACAAATCTTCACGATGGACGCGGAGGGCACGGTTCGCGCCATCTCGGTTGCAAATGGAGGGGTTGAATGGCGGTTCTCCACAAAACCAGACCAGAAATCGGGCTTCGATTACCTGCATCCGTTCAACTCGAATAACGTGGCGCGCGCCGGGTTCGGCGGTGGAATCGCAGAAGACGGCGGAAAGATTTTCGTCGCCACGGGATACGGCACCGTTATCGCCCTGGATGCCGCGACGGGTCAGCCTGTCTGGAGCAAGAATCTCAGCATCCCGATCCGGGAAGCGCCGACTGCCTCCGATGGCCGCGTTTTCGTAGTTAATTCGGAAAGCGAGCTTTTTTGCCTGAAGGCTACAGACGGATCGGAGCTTTGGACGCAAAAGGGCCTGCCTGAGAATGCCGCTGTGTTGACAAGCGCGAGTCCCGCTGTTGCCGGCAATCTTGTCTACGTGCCGTATCCGTCCGGCGAAATTACCGCCATCGATGTCAAGAACGGCCAGGCGAAGTGGACGGATTCGCTCGCAAAGGGGCGGATCAACAGCTCGGCGACCGCAATCGGAGAAGCGGCGCGCCCGGTCGTCGACGGGACGGCGGTTTTCGCGATGAGCCGCGGCGGGCAATTGATCGCCACCTCGAAGGACAAGGGCGAGCGGCTGTGGACCCGCGAGATCAGCGGCTCGCAGACGCCCTGGGTGGCGGGAGACACGCTGTTCGTGGTCGATACCACCGGCAAGTTGATCGCCCTGACCCGCAAGGACGGCAAGGTTCGCTGGGTCACGCCGTTGCCGGGCGAGGGACGCTGGAGCGGGCCCGTGCTCGCGGGCGGAAAGCTCTGGCTTGCCTCCTCCCAGGGGATTTTCGTGGGCGTCGACGCGGCTTCCGGGACTATCGGGATGCAGACCGATCTCGGCTCTCCGGTCATGATTACGCCCGTGGTAGCGGAAGGAAGGCTTTACGTTCTGACGGACAAGGCCAAACTTATAGCCATGAACTGATCCGTAAGCCGTAAGGGCTACGGGCGAGAAACTCTTTTACGGCTTGCTCAGCGCCCATGGCCTATACCGTCGCCATTATCGGCCGGCCCAATGTCGGCAAATCGACCATATTCAACCGGTTCGCGGGCAAGCGGCTCGCGCTGGTCGACGATATGCCCGGACTGACGCGCGACCGCAAGGAAACGCGCATCCGCATCGGCGCGCACGACATTGTCCTCACCGACACGGCCGGATTGGAGGACGCCGAACCCGGCAGCATCGCTGCCCGGATGACGGAACAGTCGGAATTGGCCATTGCCGAGTCTGATCTCATCATTTTTGTGATCGACGCCCGCGCCGAGTTGACGCCTGTTGACCGAAGCATCGCGACCCTTATCCGCACTTCGGGGAGGCCTTTCATTTTGGCCGCCAATAAATGCGAGGGGCGCGCCGCCGATGCAGGCTATTACGGTTCTTTCGAGCTTGGGCTTGGGGAGCCGCTCGCGATTTCGGCCGAGCACAATATCGGCTTCTCCGATCTGATGTCCGAGGTCAGCCGCCATTTGAATGAATTGGGCGAACGCGAAGGCGGCGGACCTGCCGATGACGAGGGAGGTGACCGCCGGAGCCAGCCATTAAAACTTGCTATCGCCGGGCGGCCTAATGCGGGAAAATCCACCCTCGCCAACGCGCTGCTCGGCGAAGAGCGGATGATCACCGGCCCCGAAGCCGGCCTGACCCGCGATGCCATCGCCGCCGATTTCACCTGGAAGGGCAGGAAAGTCCGCCTTTACGACACGGCAGGTCTGCGGCGCAAGGCGCGCATTACGGCAAGGCCGGAGACGCTGGCGGTCGGCGACGCGCTCAGGGCCATTCGCTTCGCCGAGGTGGTGGTGCTTCTCCTCGACGCCGACATGCCGTTCGAAAAGCAAGACCTCACCATCGCCGATCTCGTCGAGCGCGAAGGGCGCGGCCTCGTCTTCGCGGTGAACAAGTGGGATTTGGTGGCGGACCCTCAGAGCCGCCTTGCCGACCTGAAAATAGCCGCCGAGCGAACGCTGCCGCAACTCGCGGGCGCGCTGCTCGTGCCGGTCAGCGCGCTGTCGGGGCAGGGGCTCGACAAGCTGATGCAGGCCGCTTTCAAGGTTTACGAAGCCTGGAACAAGCGCATTCCCACGGCGGAACTGAACCGATGGTTCGGCGAGGCCCTGGAGCGGCATCAGCCACCCGCCGTATCGGGCCGCCGTATCAAGCTGCGCTATATCACCCAGGCCAACGCGCGGCCGCCGACTTTTATCATCTTTTCCTCGCGCCCCGAAGCGCTGCCCGAGTTCTTATCTTCGCTATCTCGTCAACGACCTGAAGAAGGCCTTCGGCCTCGGTCCCACGCCCGTGCGCCTTCACATTCGCAAAACCAAGAACCCCTATGTCGGCGAGGACGAAAGACCGGGCAAGCGATGACCGCTCCGGAGTTCTGGTTTTATCATCTCGAAAGCCAGCCGCTTCAGGCCGTGCTGCCGGTGCTCGTCGAGAAGACGCTTGCCCGTGGCTGGCGGGCGCTTTTGCGTTTCTCCACGTCTGAGCGCCTCGACACTATAGACAGCGCGCTCTGGACCTACCGCGAGGAATCCTTCCTGCCCCACGGTAGCGCTCGCGATGGCCATGCGGACCGCCAGCCAGCGCTTCTCACACTCGATGACGCGAACCCGAACGGCGCGGCGGTTCTCTTCCTGCTTGAGGCGGCCGAGGAGCGGGAGCCCGAGCGCTTCAGCCGCGTGATCCGTCTTTTTGATGATGCGGATGAGGAGGCCAAGGCGCTCGCCCGCACGGAGTGGAAGAACGCGAAAGCGGCAGGCTTCGAGGTCAGCTACTGGCGGCAGGACGCGGGCGGCGCCTGGAAAAAATCCGCCTGAAGCGCGGCTGCGGCTTGCCTTGACAGGACTCGCCCGGTGCGAGTAAATGGGGATGTAGGGGCCATAGCTCAGTTGGGAGAGCGCTGCAATCGCACTGCAGAGGTCGTGAGTTCGAATCTCATTGGCTCCACCATTTCAAAACAAAGACTTATCCTGACAATTTGCCCTTCAATTCTTTGTTGGCACAACGAAGGTCGAAATTTATGCAGCTACGATATCAAAAGGCACGGCAAATATCTGGTCTAGGTGCGACGTCTTGGCTATCCACCTTTGGATAAAACTTTCGCTCTGGCGGGATGCCGAGAGAAGCCGGATTCGAACCCGGGGCACCTTCCTCTCCATCCGCGATCTAAGCTCTCGGCGCGGCAATCCCCGTCCGATGGTCCAGACGGACAGCATACGATGCTCAGCAAGCCAGCGGCTGCACCGGAGCGCCGTGCAAGGCATCGTTTCATTGGGCCTGAAGAGTGGCAAGTCGGCGTGACCGCCTACCAAACAAGATGCCTAACACGGGAAGCTCGTCCGGATCGTCTGTGGCGCGCCTCATTGAGGGCATAACAGACCCCGCCAAGGGGGGCGGGGTTTGTCAGAAGCCTGGAGCAGCGAAGCTACTCGGTGGATCACAAACAGCCGTGAGCCGCCAGGCAGCGGTGATACCGCCATCCACGCGCGGGCCAGCGCACGAAACATTCACGGCGCCAAAAACCGCAGCGGCGAAACTGCACTTGCGTGAGAAGGCCCGCTTCGCTTTTGGCCGCGGCGGCCGGAACGCTGTTCAAAGGAACCGCTTGAGACGGAACCGCGCAAAACGCGAGCGGCGCCATCACTGCAGCGAGTGTCAAGAACCGTTTCATGAGCAAAAACTCCCCGATTGAATGCCTTTTCTGCGGTTCTCACAGTGTGAGCGAGTGCCCATTAACGCGAGATGAATGCGATTGAACCGACGACACAATTGGTTGATTGGATCGGATAGGATTCGGCATTCTGTGACATCTGCGCCAGCAAATCCGGCGAGTGGAGGAACTTTCCAACCAAACATTCCTTCGATTGACATGCCGGTCCCGACGCGCAGGGCGCACGGCTTTTGTATTGGAGAAAGTCGCCATGGTTTTTCCGGTCGGAACCGATGAAAACGCGCATGGCAGCACGCCGATCACCACATACTTCCTCATCATCGCGAACGTCGTGATGTTTCTCATCGAGCAGAGTCAGGGCGAGGCGTTTGTGCGCCATTGGGCGTTCATACCGCGCCAGTTCTTCGCCGACCCGATTGGCCATCTTCCGAACGTTCTCACCGCCATGTTTCTGCACGGCAGCTGGTTGCACCTCCTTGGCAACATGGCTTTTCTCTGGACCTTTGGCGACAATGTCGAGGATGATTTCGGCCACTTCCCCTTTCTTGTGTTTTACCTCCTGGCGGGTATTGCCGCGATGGTCGCCCAGGCTGCTTATATTCCGCGTTCTCCGCTGCCGAATGTGGGCGCCTCGGGCGCCATTGCGGGGGTGCTCGGCGCTTACCTCGTGATGTTCCCACGCGGCACGGTCAAGCTCCTGACGAATCAAGGGATCGTGCGGCTGCCGGCGCTGATCGCCCTCGGCGGCTGGATCGCTCTGCAATTCATCAGCGTCGGCGGAGAGCTTGTCAGGGCGCATCCGCCGGGCGGCATCGCCTACGTCGCCCATATCGGAGGCTTCATCGCCGGGATCATCCTGTCGCTTTTCTTCCGCAGCCGTCAACCGTACACAGCATGAACGGCAATGCGACCGGGGCGGGGCTCACAAAGCGGGGATTTCCGGCCTCTCTGACGCACTTTTTGCCGAATGGCGGTTAGGGTCGTAAAGCTGCCAGTTTGGTTTGAAATGGATTCGTCTCAAGTTGGGGGTACTGCCGAACTGAAATTCTTCGATCTACTGTGTAGCTCAGCTTATTTCCGACGAGCCTCACGATATCGACTGGCTGGCGGCTGCTGCTTCCGCTACCATACTTCTTAGCCGAAGGGAGGAGACGGTGGAACAGGCAGAAGCCTTCTCGCGCATGCAGAAAATGACGGCAGGCTATTGGATTTCGCAAATCGTTCACGCGCTCGCCGCCTTTTCTGTTGCCGATCGCCTCGCTCAGGGTCCGCTGGCCGCCGACGATCTGGCCCGGCTCGCTTCCGCAAATCCCGATGCCATGTTCCGCCTGTTGCGGGCCGCCGCCTCGCTTGGCATCGTTGCGCATAATGCCAAGGGTCAGTTCGAGAGCACCGCAATGCTGGCCACGCTGCGGCGGGACGCACCCGCATCGCTGCGCGGGTCCGCATTATCGACGCCTGCGCCCGGTCACTGGCTTCCCTGGGGCCGGTTCGTGGAGGCCGTCAGAACTGGCGAGCGCCAGACCGTGCCCGCGCTTGGCGACGAAATCTTCGACTATTATGCGAAGACACCGGGCGAGTCGGAGTTCCTTCACGCAGGCCATGGCGAGCTTTTCATCGCGTGTTGCGGCCGAGGCCGTCCGCTCGATCGATCTGGAATCCGTTTCCGAAGCAATCGACGTCGGCGGGGCCAGCGGCACTCTCGTACTTGCCCTTATGAAGGCGAGCCCAAAGCTGAAGGGCGGCGTTCTCGATCTTCCGCATGTAATGGAAGCCGCGCGCGAGGCAGCAGCAGCTGCCGGAGTTGCAGACCGGTTCACCGCCATAGCGGGCGACATGTTCAAGGCCATTCCGACGGCCGGTCTCTATCTGCTCAAATCAGTGCTGCACGATTGGGACGACGCGGCATGCATCACGATCCTGCGCAATTGTGCGCAATCCATGCATGCGGGCAGCAGAATTGCCGTTATCGAAATGCTGATCGGCGAGATCGGCGAGGAGGGGCCCGCGGCGCTGCTTGATCTCAACATGCTGGTGATGGCGAGCGGGCGCGAACGCAGCCTGAACGAATATGAGGCGCTTTTTGGCAAGGCCGGATTGAGGCTTGCGAGGGTCACGGCAATGCAGCCGCCTTATTCGATATTAGAGGCAGTGAGGGCCTAAAAAATGTCGGGTAGTAAGCTCGCAGCGCTCTAGCGCTCCTGCGCGTGATCCGCGCCAGCTCATCTTTATCCACGAGACCGGGGCCACAACCAAAATGACCCGTCTGCAGCCGCTCCAGTTTTGCTATACTGGCCGGTCGAATTCCGGTCATAGAGGTTCTCCGGTAGTTGGTTCGAGATTCTGGAACGTCAGAAATCGGCCTATTCCCGAAGTATATGGAGCCCTTTTTCAGGAAAGGCTGCCACTTACCGCTCCCGAAGGAAACCGTCGCAAAGTTCTCCTTCATTCTTTGGTGAAACTGAAACAGTCGGCTTAGGTCAGCATTCGGCGGATGTCGCTGTTTCGGCCTTCAACGAAGTGGTGCTTCAAGGCTGCGCCGATATGCGCGACGATCAGCACGTAGAGTAACAACGGCAGAATGAGGTCATGGGCGGTCGCGAAGATCGCTGCCGCGCGCTTGCCCGGATCGACAGGAGGGTGCAGCGCCCATCCAAAGAACTGAATCGCTTCGCCCCCGTGAGCGCTCATTAGAAAGCCGCTGAGAGGGAACGCCAGGATCAGGCCGTAGAGACCAATGTGAACTGCGCGGCTGAGGCGGCGTTCGCGCGACGTCAGGTCAGGCGAAGGCGCAGGCGGCGGGCTGATCAGAAGCCAAAGCAGGCGAACGGCCACGACGGCGAACACGGCCAAGCCAAGCGATTGATGGGCGGCAAGGAACTCAGCCCGGTCGGGGGACTCATGCTTCAGCACCGAGACAAACAGGCCCAGGGGCACAAGGCAGAGGATCAGCGTCGCGGTGATCCAATGCGCATAACGCGAGATAAGGCCGAAGGCGGACGCCGTATTGAGCGGCGGCACAGGTTTGATTGCGCGCCGTTTGAGCTGGAGCCACGAGGCCCAGAAAAGGAAGGCGGCAGCAGCCGTTGCCACGATGGCCTGGACGTTGAGGATCAGAGGCTTGTACGGGTCGAGCGGCGAGGATGGTGGCGGCATGACCCGGAACGTCCCGTCAAAGTCGGCCATGACGATCGACACGGCGAGCATGACGAGAGCAAGCGCCGCCAGCAGCGTGCCGGAAGCTCTCACAAACCGGTTCGCCGCATTGAGGCTGAGCGCCAGAGCAAGCGCGAGGGCAAGGTAGCTGAACGCCAGATTTGATCCATGTTTCGCGGCAGCTCTTGCGCCGCCGGCTCTGCGTATTTCTATCACGCCTCAGCGCCATAATATTACAAATCGCCATAGCGCCTTCGCCCAGGTACGGCTCGGAATAAATACTTATATAGTTATGTTACACCCTTTTTGCCAAACAAACCCAATTTGGTTAATGGATAGTCCATGCTCACAGGATGTGCCTGCTCTGACGGCTAGACGCCCCTGGATTTCCATCCGCCGCCACTGACGCGCCGCGAGTGCTGCCCTATGCTGGGACTCAAGAACCGGGAGCGGCGGCAGCTTGGGAGGTTTGCAAAGGTGGAAGGCGAGGGGCAGTGCAATCGCCACGCCAAGGCGGCATTCTCGCCAACCGCTGCCGAGGCAGCCCCTCTCCCGCCGCGCAAGATCATTCATGTCGATATGGACGCGTTCTATGCCTCCATCAAGCAGCGCGACAATGAAGCCCTGCGCGGCAAGCCCGTTGCGGTCGGCGGATCGAGCGCGCGCGGCGTGGTGGCGGCGGCGAGCTACGAAGCACGCCGCTTCGGCGTCCGCTCGGCCCTGCCATCCGTCACGGCAAAGCGCAGATGCCCCGATCTGATCTTCGTGAAGCCTCGCTTCGAGGTCTACAAGCAGGTGTCCCGGGAGATCCGCGCGATCTTCGCGCGGTACACGCCGCTCATCGAGCCTTTGTCGCTCGATGAGGCCTATCTCGATGTCACCGAGAACCTGAAAGGCCTGTCCTCGGCGACCGGCATTGCCAAGGAAATCCGGGCTGCCATCCGGGCCGAGACCGGTCTCACAGCGTCGGCGGGCGTCTCCTACAACAAGTTCCTCGCCAAATTGGCATCCGACGAGAGAAAGCCCGATGGCCTGTATGTGATCACGCCCGAGATGGGACCCGGTTTCATCGAAGCCCTGCCCGTGGCCAAATTCCACGGCGTCGGGCCAGCGACGTCGGCCAAGATGAACCGCCTCGGCCTTCACACCGGCCTCGACCTTCGCGCCTGCGATCTGCCGTTTCTCATGAAGGCCTTCGGGAAGGCAGGGCGGTTTTATTATTGGATCGCGCGCGGCGTGGACGAAAGGCCGGTGCGTGCGGACCGCATCCGCAAGTCGATCGGGACGGAGACCACCTTCTCGGAGGATCTGACCTCTTTCGAGGCGATGCGCGATGTGCTGGTCGAACTGGCCGCGAAGGTCTGGCGGCACTGCGAGGCGGTAAAAATGCGGGGCCGGACGGTGACGCTGAAAGTCAAATATTCCGACTTCCAGATTGTCACCCGCAGCCGGACTCTGCCTGCCGCCATCGCCAGCGAGGAAGACATTCGTGAGGCTGGCAACCACCTTCTCGCGCCGCTCATACCGGCTTTGAAGGGCGTTCGCCTTCTCGGCTTGACCGTGTCGAATTTGGAAGATGAAAGCCTGGGCGTAGCGTATCATTCGCAGATAAGCCTCGCGCTCTAGAGCAGCCCGCGTCCATTCGGACGGGGATAAGCTGCTCTAGCACTTTAGAATTGATCAACTTTTCCGCCTTTAATCGATCCGATTAAGGGCGGGTTGATCTAGCGGAGCCCGCGTCCATTCGGACAGGGATAAGCTGCTAGGCCGGGTTGGTCACATGCTCCGTCAGTTTGGCAGGTCAGCCTTCATGGTTCCATCGACTGTTCTCGGCATCCTGCTTTCGGCGGCCGCGTTCCTGTTATTCACCTGCTTCGACACCGCGAGCAAATTCCTTTCGCGAGACTACTCCATCTTTCAAGTCATGTTCGTCGAGTTCACGACCGCGACGGTGCTGCTCGTGCTGTTTGCCACCCTGAAAGACAGGAACAAGGTTGAACGGCGAATTTGGGTCATGAACCGGCCTCGGCTGCATCTCTTGCGGGGCATTGTTCAAATCCTCGGACAGTCGCTTGTCTTTCTTGCCATCCCGCATCTTTCCCTTGCCGAGTTCTACGTCATCATTTTCTGCATGCCCATCATCACCGTTTTGAAGGTAGGCTGGTTCCTGAAAGAGCGCCCCGCCGCTTTCATATGGCCGGTGCTCGCGGTTAATTTCATTGGCGTTCTGATCGCGCTTCGACCCGATCAGGGGATGGGTCTCTGGGCGCTTGTCGCGCTGGCGGGCACTGTCCTTTCTTGCGGGCTCGTGCGTGGTTCTTCGCAAGATGATGGAAAGCGAAACGCCGGAAATGGCGTCATTACGGCGAGCGCGGCGCTCGCCATGGGAGCGCTTGCCGTGACGCCTTTCGTCTACAAATCCGTCGCCGCACCAGACCTGGCGTTGATGCTGCTTGGCGGGGCGCTTTTCGCGCCGGCGCAAATTATGCTCGGCACGGCCTTCCGGCTTGCCCCCGCGGCGCTGGTAAGCCCGCCGCAATTCCTGCAACTCGTCTACGGGGCGCTGGGCGGATACATCGTCTTCGGCGAGATACCAACCTATCGGTTTATGCTGGGGGCGCGACGGTCATCGGCGCCAATGTTTTTCTGCTTTTCGCCCAAAATGGACGGGCTCGCGCTCAAGGTTCTGCACATGAGAGCTGCCCACGGCGGGTATGGAGTCCGGGCGTTACGGGTTGCTGTGAGCATTTGCGAGATAACGGGCGGCGGTCTTGACCAAATCAGTACGTATGGAGTTGTCAAAAAAAAATGCCCCCGGGAGGCAGTCTCAAATATCGATTGAGAGCAAACTATATATAAAGAGGCTTTTTAGCTTGGTGGAGGCGAATATGGGTCTTGTGGATAGTGTTAACCCTGAACTGGCCGCTGTTGAGAGCTTGATTCAGAAGCACGGCGGCGTGAGGGTTTGGTCAGGCAGTTCGAAAAGCAGGGTCTCGGCTCTGTCGCTCGATCATGGGTGGCCAAGGGTGAGAATCACCGATTCGGCCGATCAGCTCTATCGCGCGCTGGGTTACGACACGCTGCAGGAACTTGGCTCCAAGCTCGGCAAGACACCGGGCGAAGTGGCTGCGAAGCTATCGGTGCTTCTGCCGCAAGCCGTTGACAGGCTGACGTCGAGGGGGTCGGATAATGGCGGCCGCTTTCCGTGGAGCGGAATGAAGAAAGCGTAGCCAGGCAAACTTCGACAATCCGGTCAGAGGATTGTCATACCGCTCCGCGCTTCGTCATCCCGGAAAGGCGGAGCCTTATCCGGGACCGTAACGAATTTTAACTTCGGGTTTTTTGCGGCGCGGTTTTCCGCTTGGCCGGATTGGCCGTGGCGGCGGGTCTTGCCGCCGGTCAAACTTGTTTGACACCGGCCTTTCGGTCGGCCCCACCGGGAAAGCAAAAAAGGTGCAGACCTTTAGGTCGGCACCTTCCAGTGGCGAGATCAGGGCGCCCTGAAAGCGCCCCCTCGAATGTTTGGATCGGGCAGGCGCTGTCACGCGGCCAACAACGTGTCTCTTTTACACTCTTTACAGGCGCCTCTCCCGCTTAGCTGCCCTCATGCCGGCCGCTGCGGTTTCTTTCTGGCACATAAATGCGCCGAGCTTCGTATGGCCTATTTGCGGCTTGAAGCATAGTGATAGACCCTCGAGCGGGTATTTGCCCATACGACCGTATCCCCTGGGCAGTGGGATTTCGCGTCGGCCTCTCTGGGAAATTGCCCGGTCGCGAGCGAAGCGGCCGGCCCCTGTGAAGCAGGAGTGGCCGGCTCTGATCTTGGTTGCGCCGGCGTTGTGGGCCTAGGAGCCGCCGCCGCCGCTGATTTTGGCTGCTCGGCCGTGGTCGATTGAGGCGCTGCCTCTGATCCTGGCTGCTCGGTCGTGGTCGATTGGGAAAGCTGCCGCTGATTTTGGCTGCGCCGGTGCTGGGGACTGAGGAGCAGTGGCGACGTCCGGCTTCGGCTGCTCGGCGGGCTTCGATTGAGGCGCCGGAGAGGCAGTCTGGGTCGACCCTGGCTCAGGTCGGCATTCGGTGATGAAGTCGGTCTTCTTCTTGCCCGATGCCTGAATGTCGGCCTTGTTCGCCTTCCACTCGGCTTCACACGCCTTTGCCGTCTTCTTGCCGGGCACAGGCGTCGCGCTCGGCGTCATGCCCGTTGAAGGCGCCGACGTAGCCGCGCCGGTTGTTTCTGTTCCGGCCCGGCACTCGGTAACAAAGTCCTTCCGCGTCTTGCCGCTCGCCTGCAGGGTCTCCTCGTTGGCTGTCCACTCCGCCGCGCAGGCCCTTAACGTTTTCACAGAGCGAGGCGAAGCAGGCGCTGGTGAAGTTCCTGCTTGCGATGATGGCGTTGCCGTCGCCGCCGAGGGTTCGGCCGACGCTGTCTCGGCACGGCATTCCGTGACGAAATCCTTCTTCTTTTTGCCGCTGGCCTGGATGGTAGCCTTATTGGCTTTCCACTCTTCGTCGCAGGCTTTCACGGTTTTGGCGGAGGATGGGGAAGAGATGAAGAGGCTCGAGGCGATGACGGCCGCGAACCCACAAATGAGCAGCGCCTGTTTCATACGCAATACTCCTGACCGGGGACGACGGGCAGAGTAAAGCTTTTTGATCCGAGTTGCTTGCATTCCGGTAACCAGTAACAGTGAGCTGATGATCAATATCTTGTGATCATGAAACGCAGTTGCACGTATGGCTTCCGGAGAACGTCTGCACTTTTAACATAAATGAGAAAGAGATTTGATGTTTTTAGCGAGAGCAAGAGCGATGCCTGGAAAACGGATAGTGGATTTTACGCTCAAGCTTCCGGAGGGTCTTAGCGGGGCGGGCAGGAGCGGTCGAAGTTCTTTGAAATACCGTCCTCTCATGCCTGATCGTGACCGTCTCATCATGAAGTGGTTGCCCACCCTAAGCAATTTCCCTATCGCAGGCCTCGATGAATCGGGAATGGCGGCCCCTCATCAAGGTCGATGAGAACGCCCTGAAATCTCGCAAATCCCCATGCGTCTCGTCGGCCGCACGCATCCCCCGCCAGTTACGTAACTTATCCCATGGTCACGCGTCCGGCTGGATGGCTGTGCTTATCCGTATAATACGTAACGAGAGCAAAGATGATCCAGGCGCCATTGAACAGGAGCCCGGCGGCCAGGATCGCTTCTCCGGGTATCGGGCCGATAGCGGCCCGCTGCACAAACTCGCCGAAACTGGTCACCGGAGTTGGGTGGATGATGATCTTGCCGAGATAGGCCAGAGCCTGGATTGTCAGGACATAGGCATAGGTTCGCCTCAACCTGCGTCCGATCGCCCGCACCAAGGTGATGTGGTACTGCGGTTCGCGATAGTCCTGCGACAGAACCTTTTCCCATCCCGTTCCGCACGGACAGCCCTTTCCAAGCAGCATGGGCGCATAAAAGTTCGTTTCGAGCCAGCGGCATCGCGCCCGCCAGACGTTGAAATACCGGTAGCGGCGCGCCTCGAAGAAGAGGAACACAACGATCAAGCCTCCCATCAGGAGGATGGGTAGCGCCGAGGCCTCCGTGCGCGAAAAGGCGATGGACATGGCAAGGCCCAACCCGGCCACGGCCCAGTTCGTGGTGTTATCGAGACGTGTGCGCCATACGGTGCTGCGGTAGACTTCGCCGCGATAGAGGTGCGCGAGGGCGCCGATTTCTGCGGCGTTGAACTCACGTGCGGCTACAGGCGTCGTCTCGAACGTGTCCATGAACGCTTACTCTCAGGTTCTGACGGGCGCTTCAGGACAAGCGGATGCGAGACAGCGTGCAGTCGATCGAACCTGAAGAACATGTTTTACCAAAGCGCGCACGATAAGTCATAGCAACCTCCAGTGAAGCGAAGCCGGTGCTCAGCAGCTCTCAGCCATGACGGCGCATTCGCCGATGATTCGTGCGATAAGCTTATGCCTAGCTATTGCTGAATCTGTTTCCAGGTAAGCTTACGCAAAGCAGAGCCGAGAGGCAGTCGTTACAATCGAATCCTCAAATAAATTTGCCTCTGCATTAGCTATAGATTGATGTAAGTTAATTTGGCGCCCCATTCGGCAAAGGGTTGCTGTCCGATGGACTTTGTGCGTCGCAGCGGGGAAGTATAGGCTGGTGAACGCGCAGAGCGGGCGTGGGCAGGGCATAAGGAATACTTACAAGGGAGTAGACTGACATGCGACTGAGAAGATTGCTGGTCTCAGCGGTGGCCGTGCTGGGATTGTCTGCACTGGGCGGCTCGCTATCAAATGCCGCCGCGCCCACTGCGTCGGGCGCGGGCCATGATCAAATCGCTAGCAAGGGCAAAAGCACCTTCACCTTGATCTTCCGTGGCGGCGGCGGCTTTCGTGGCGGTGGCGGCTTCCGTGGCGGCGGCGGGTTTCGCGGTTTCGCCGGTGGCGGTGGTTTCCGTGGCGGCGCCATCGGTTATCGCGGTGGCTTTGGCCGCAGCTACGCCTTTGCGGGCCGGCCCGGCTTTAATGGCGGACGCTGGGGCGTCCGGCGCGCCTACTGGGGCGGCGGATTGGGCCGTCCAGGCTGGGGCGTCCGGCGCGCCTACTGGGGCGGCGGTTGGGGTCGCCCAGGCTGGGGCGTCCGGCGCGCTTACTGGGGCGGCGGTTGGGGTCGCCCAGGCTGGGGCGTCCGGCGGGCCTACTGGGGCGGCGGTTGGGGTCGCCCAGGGTGGGGCGTCCGGCGCGCCTATTGGGGCGGCGGTTGGGGTCGCCCGGGGTGGGGCCTGCGGCGCGCCTACTGGGGCGGCCGTTGGGGCCGTCCGGGGTGGGGCGGCGGTTGGGGCTGGCGTCGCGCTGGCCTGTGGGGCGGCGGCTGGGGCTGGCCCGTTGGCGTAGGTCTCGTCGGCTACGGCTATGGCGGCGGAAGCTGCTATTGGAATTGCCGCGCCGCTGGCTATGGACCCGGCTTTTGCAGCGTAAACTCGTACGCCTTCTGCGGCTGGGGTTATTAGATCAACGCGCCTTTCGTCGAAATCGATCGAAGGCGGAAAATTGTTCGTTTCTGAAGCGCTAGTGAAGCCCGCGTCCATCTGGACGCGGGCTAACCCCCGTAGAGGACAGGACGCTGTGGCTTCATCAGCAGCGCCGGTCTTGCCAACCCCATCACTCGCGCGAGCGAACAGCCACGACGTCATCACGCGCTTGGCTCAGCACCCAATCGGAGACTTCGCTTAACGCGAGTGTCGCCTCTGTCGTGCCTTCGCTTCCGATCGCGATCTCGGCGAGAACCCTGCCTGACGGAGAGACGATCATGCTCGGGCACTCCTGATCCGGGGCCGCGTTGTCGGCGCCAAGGATAAAGCGCTGCGTCTCGGCCGCCCGGCTGATCATATGAGCGCGCCACACCTGATCACCATCCGTGCTGCCAACGGCATTGTTGACGTAAGCGATGACCTGAGCGCCTTTCGCGGCCAGTATTCTCCACTGCTCAGGATAGCGTATCTCCCGGCACATCTGGATGCCGAGGTGGAAAGCCTCGCCCTTATGACGGATTTCGAATACGGGAAGCCGGTTTCCAGGATGGAAGGTTCCTCGCTCGCTTTGAGCAAGATTGATCTTATCGTACCGTTCGAGGCGGCCTTCCGGCCCCATGTAGAAACTGGAGTTCTTCCATATGCCATCGTCGAGAAAGCAGGCACCCGCGACGAGATGGATTTTCTTGTTTGCGACAGTCGAACGGGCGCTATCGACCGCGCGCGCGATGTCGTCCGGGTGAAGGCTTGCAACAAAGCCCGGCTCAGGCGCGTAGCCGGACAGGGCGCCCTCCGGCGCAACGGCAAGCGTCCCGGCATCCAGTTGCTCGATGCAAGCTTTCAGGCATGCGAGATTGCGGGCCACATCCAAGCCGAGGGCAAATTGGAGGATAGCGGTTTGTAAACTGTTCACCATTGGGGGGCCGCAGGTTTTATATTTGCGTTACCTTGGATATACCGCTCAAACACACGGGCGATACCTCTAATTTCATCGAGGTACAATCGCTTGTAGTGTCTTCCTTTTGCAATTTTTAATTGAGTTCCTGTACCTTTCGAGCTTCAGCCGAAAAGGGGTGTTTTCTATGAAGTTCAACCAATACGCCGCTATTGTAGAAAGCGCGACGCCACGTCCACGCGAGCCTTCTTCCAGCTTTTGATGAGATTGTGCAATCCTGCGTTAAGATCGCGCAAGGAGGACGTGGGACCGGGAACGCGTTCAGTTCTCTGCAGAGTTACCTTGATGATAAAGTCATCGCAGGGGGAGCTTCTTGCCTGCGTCGGAGCGTTCTCTTGGCAGTCCATGACATGATTGAGGATAGAGAGGCTCCGCTGGTCCTTCAGCGGAAAGCTCTTGCTCAACTGATCATGTTGCAGATGAACCCCATTCCAAAGCTGACGCTTTATCGTGATATCGCCACGGCTATCCTCAGGATGGAAGCGGTCATGCGGCAGTCAGCTGCGCAAGCACCAAAAGTACAGCCGCGCGAGCCAGTCCTAACGCCTGCGAGCGTGCATCATTTGGAAGAGCTGCGGCAGTGGGTCCATTCTTCGGTGGAGGCTGCGTCTGTGGCTCTCGCCGGCTTCCGAGGCGTCATGCCTGTCCTTCATGCCCCAAGGTTGTCGTTGCTGGCGCTCAGTGGATTGCGTTATCCCCGGCCTTCCGGCTTCAGAGAAGCCATAACCACATAGGCAAACGGCGCGGCTGCAAACGCGGACTGCCCATGAGCCTACTTCTTCTTCTTCGGACGCTCATTCGCAATCGGCGGAACTGACTTGAGATAGGCGGCGATCGCCTCTCGATCCCCTGGCGTCAGTTTCGCCATATTTTCCTGCACCTTCGCCATCGAGCCGCCGATGACATCGCCGTCGGGTGTGAAGCCCGTTTCCAACGCATAGACAATGTCCTTCTGGCTCCAGGATGCGAGCCCCGTGCCGTCGGGCGTAATATTGGGCACGAAGCCTTTGCCTTCCGGGTTCGGCGCGCCTGAGAGCTTTCTGCCCTCGATCGTGCCGCCGAGCCAGTTGCGAGGCGTGTGGCACTCGCCGCAATGGCCGGACCCTTCGACGAGATAGGCGCCGCGATTGATCTCTGCGCTCTTCGATGGATCAGGCTTGAAGGTTCCCCCATTGAGGTTGAACTTTTTCCAGAGGCCCAGGCCCCAGCGGATATTGAAGGGAAAGCCAATCTCGTTCGCAGGCACCTTCGAGGACATGGCCGGCAAGGTGTTCAGAAATGCTTTCAGATCGAGAAGATCGTCCCGCGTCATGTGCCGGTAGGAGGCATAGGGGAAGGCCGGATAATAATGCTTTCCCGCTGGCGACACGCCTTCGGTCATCGCCCTGATGAAGTCGTCGTCGCTCCATCCGCCAATGCCGGACTGCTTGTCTTGAGAGATGTTCGGCACATAGAACGTGCCGAACGCCGACTTCAAGCAGCGGCCGCCTGTGAGCGTCAGCGGATCCTTGTAATTCGGATCGTCGCATTTGGCGGAAGCCGGAGCCGCGTGGCAGGATGCGCAGCCACCGGCATAAAACAGATACCGCCCGTTCTCCACGTTCCCGGCCTGTGCGCTGAGAATCGGGCCGGATGCCCAGGCGAGCAACGAGCACAGGAGCAGGGAGGCGCGGGCGGAAATCATTGCAGATCTACTCCTTTTTTTCCTCACGGTAGTTTTCGTGGCACGCTTTGCAGGCCTTGCCTACGGGACCGAAAGCCACCTTGAAAGCGTCGAGGCCGCCCGGAGCAGCAGCGGCAGCCTTGGCCGTAGCCGCCTCGAGATCCTTTGCCTTGGCCTCGAAATCAGTTTTGTCCTGCCAGATTTCGGCCTTGGCCGCCGTTTCGCCACCAGTTTCGGACCCTTTTGGAAAAAGAGTGACGAATGTGGCAAGCGACTTGTTAACGTCCGTCATCGCCTTTTCGACGGTCGCGCCGTCATACGGCGCCTCGCCCTTCAACATGGCGACGACACCCTTCACAGCTTTGCCATTGCCCTTCATCAGGTCTTTGCGGTCCTTGATCGGATCATCCGCGGCAAAAGCAACGCTTACGCCCAAAATCGCGGTTATGACGGCGACAACGCCGGCTGAACGACGCATCATGAGTGACTTTACTCCCTAACTGTCCGGTTCCAATGATTGTGAAGCTTGCGGTGCACGGAGAAGATAGTTTGTAATTGATTTCCGCGCCAGTAACGCTTGAGGCACCAACGATTGCATGGAACAGGATGCTGAAAAAGCCTGAAAACGTGGCTTCATCCTTCGACAAGCTCAGGATGAGGTCCTGCGACAGGCTCAGGACGAGGTCCTGCGACAGGCTCAGATGAGGCTTCGACGGGCTCATCCTTCGACAGGCTCAGGATGAGGTGGAGTGTTTTCAATGAGTTGATCCTCATGGTGAGCTTATCGAACACCTCATGGTGAGCGAGTGTACCTCATGGTGAGCCTGTCGAACCATGGGCAGCATCGTTTCTCAGCAATCCTGCTAATCCGTGGACTCCAGCCGATGTAAATGTCGCTGGCCAAAGCTTTACGAATGTGGAGGCAATTTGGATTGCGTCGGCATTCGGGCGCGGAGATCTGTGAACGGATCGATTTCCTTGTTCACGTGTTAACCCGGGATACGCAGACCCTTTTTAACACGAAACACAAGGTAGGAATCCGATGGATCCTGTTGCACTTCTTATCATGCTGGTGATCGGCGCGGTTGCCGGTTGGCTTGCCGGGGTTGTCTATACCGGCGCAGGGTTTGGGCTTGTCGGCAACATTATCGTTGGCATTCTCGGCGCTGTCATCGCAGGCGCTTTGTTGCCGGGCTTTTTGCAGTTTCCCGGCATCGTCGGCCAGATCATCAGCGCCGCGATTGGCGCAGTTGTTTTGTTGGCCCTTGTCAGCTTCGTTTCGCGAAGAGCGGCTTGAGGCAAGAACTGCGGCCGATATCACCCGGCCGCAGAGACTTCGCGCTTGGCTCGGGCAAGGTCGCCTTATTCCGCGGCTGCATAGGCCCTGAGCATCTCAAGATCGCACGTTAATTCGACGCCATTCCGGCGAACGGCTTCGGCGTCTTCCAGCGCCGCGAGCGCCTTGTTGACCTTCGGTCTCGATGCGCCCAGCAGCAGCGCAAGCTCGCTTTGTGACATGTCGAGGCAAAGACGGATGATGTTGCCTTTGGCGGCGGGCGACTGAATCTGGATTGCGGACAGGAGGAACCGGGCAAGCCGAACCTCGATGGGATACAGCGCGATCGCCTCCAACTTGGTATCCGTCGTTCTCAGCCTCCCACATAAGAACGTGATCGCGGCTATCGCGATGCAAGGCCGTGTTTCCATCAGCGTCAGCAAGGCGGCTCGGGAAAGCGACAGAGCATCGACTTCCGTCAAAGCCGTCGCATTTGCCGTCCGCGGCCCCCCGTCAAGGAGCGCGATTTCGCCGAAGACATCGCCCTCCGTTGCGTGCACAAGCGACAACTCCCGGCCCTCACTCGTCAGGATCGAGAGCCGCACCCGGCCCTTGCGAACCAGGAAAAGATCGCGCGCCGGATCGTCCCGAAGGAAAATAACCTTTCCGGCAGAAAAGGCTGCGGGGCGCATGGAAACCGCGACGGCCTCGCGATCCTCGGCACAAAGCGGACCAAAAAAACTGGTATTCGAGAGCAGGTCCGCTGCCCTCAATTGAGGACTCATCACTCTTTCCTCGCTCCGCCTTGGGCATCGCGTGCCGCTAAGGCGCCTCGCCTAAATTTTCTTATTGCTCTTTTTGATTTATATCATAATGAAGACGTATCTTGAAATCCAATTTCGGCTTCCGGTTGAGACGATCGAGGTAAAAACTGCCAAGTCCCCCGTGTCAGCGTCCATGTTTACGTCTCATACGGAAGAGGGTTTTCAACTCAACAAGCTGAAGCCTGGCAGGTTGATGCGCTGGCCAGAAGATGCTTCTGCAGTAATCTTAATCCGCTGCCCCAAAGGCAACAAAGTTTTTATTGGGCATTTCTGCCTATCGCGAGCACCATGCCCTGCCTATAACGGCTTACTGGCCTGTGAGGCTGCAGACAGTCTTGCTCGAGCTGCTTGCAGAGGTTTCATGGAAGGTAAAACAGTAAGGAACCGAACTGGCGAGAGAAGCACCTCCGCGCGGCCGAAGTTCAGGGCAGGGGACATTGAACAGCGCCTCCGCCTGATATCAGGGATCATACTTTTTTCATTTGCGGCAACCCATTTCCTGAACCACGCCGCCGGTCTCGTCAGTCTTGAACTGATGCATGCGATTGAAGAGTGGCGATGGTCAGTAACGCGATCCTGGCCCGGCACAATCATCCTGGTGTCGGCGCTTTTTACCCATGTCGTGCTTGGCCTCTACAAAACCGCAAGGCGCGCGACGTTGCGTCTTTCCGGCTGGGAGCTTGTTCAACTCGGGCTTGGTGTTGCAATTCCCTTCCTTTTACTCCCGCATATTGTCAACACGCGTATTGCGCATGTCTATTTTGGCGTCGAGGATGCCTACCTCTATGAACTTGCCAAGCTTTGGCCAGCCAGTGCGTTCCTGCAAAGCTTGCTTCTCATTATCGTCTGGGCTCATGGCTGCCTTGGCATCCACAAATGGCTGACTTTCAAGGGCTGGTACCGGCATGTGAAGCCTTTAGCAATTGTTCTGGCGATTGCAATTCCGGTGTTGGCTCTTTGCGGCTTCATGATCGCGGGGCGCTCGATATCCGAGTTCACAAAAAGCCCCGAACAATTCAAAACTCTGCAAGAGTTGACGCATTGGCCAAGCCCTGAGGCGCAGGATGCGCTGGCTCGGTACCGGCTCGGCGTCCGTCTGTTTTTTGGCGCCGCCTTGGCGCTGGCGTTCGGAGCTTTTGTCTGGCGGCGTCTGGCCTTGGCCAGTGCCCCGAAGATCACAATAACCTACACGGGCGGCCCCACGGTAAAAACGCCCGTCGGGCCAACGCTTCTCGAAATGAGCAGGCTTCATCGGGTCCCGCATGCGTCGGCGTGCGGCGGCCGAGCGCGCTGCTCCACGTGCCGCGTGCGAATTGAAACCAGCGAAAAGAAACTGCCGCGGCCCGCGTTCGCCGAAGCATTTACGCTGGCCAGCATTGGAGCACGGCCTGATGTCCGCCTCGCGTGCCAGATCCGGCCACGCAGCTCTTTAACGGTGACCCAACTCGTGCGCGAGGCCATTCTTTCGCCGGGCAATGTCGCGCCAAGCGATCTCGATGCCGCAGGAAACGAGAAGCCCCTTGCCATTATGATGGTCGATCTGCGCGATTATACGCGACTGGCTCAGGGGCGTCTGCCTTACGATGTCGTCTATGTTTTGAACGAGTTTTTCGCCGCCGTCGGAAATGCGATCATCATGAATGGCGGCACAATCGACAAGTTTCTCGGCGATGGTCTCCTGGCCTTTTTCGGCCGGGAACGAGGTGTCCAGGCTGGCTGCCGCGATGCCTTGTGCGCCGCCCGTGCCATTGATCTCGCACTGGATCATGTAAACGCCAAACTTGAAGCCGAGCTTGGGAGCCCTCTGAGAATTGCCATCGGGCTCCATGCGGGCGAGTGCATCATAGGGCGCATCGGGTTTGGGGCATCCCGTGAAGTCACGGTGATCGGGAATGCGGTCAATGTCGCGAGCCGCCTCGAAGCCGTGGCCAAAGCGCATGGCTTTCAGATCGCAGTCTCAAAGGACGTCATCGATAATGTCGGCTGGCCTGTCGACGACGCGCAGACAATTGAAGTAGAGGTGCGCGGCGTCGTGTCGAAGATGCAGGTTATCGGGATAGCGAGAGGCCGCGACCTTTCGATAAGCATTCTGACGCAATCGCCGGAAGCACACAGCGATGCCTGAGATGGGGCGCCGCCCATGGGGATGAGCGCCGCAGAGCCGGGTTGTTTTAAGTCCATCAAAACGGATAGGCTCTAGCCTGAAGTTCTGGCGCCGGAATGGCGATAGTCGCGGCATTTCAAGGCTATATGGCTTAGGGGACGCCGTTATGTACCCATGTACTGCGTCAGCATGACTCAGGGCATAGCGTTGCAAATCAGCTATTTTTCGCTGCATGTACATCGACTTCGTGCCCAATCGCGGCTCCAAACCCGCCATCCTGCTGCGCGAAAGCATCCGGGAAGGCAAGCGCATCAAGAAACGGACCATCGCCAACCTGTCGGCCCTGACGCTGGAACAGGCGGAGACGATCCGGCTCGTGCTCAAGGGCGAGCAGCTTTCGCCCTCAGGCGGCGGCCTTGAATGCATCCGCTCGCTGCCGCATGGGCATGTCGAGGCTGTGCGCATCGCCATGCGCCGGCTCGGCTTCGAGAAACTGATCGACAGCAAGGCTTCGCGCGAGCGCGATCTCGTTGTGGCGATGGTCGCAGGCCGCATCATCGCACCGCAAGCCAGCAAGCTGGCCCTGACGCACGCTCTCACGGATACAACGCTGGCGGAGGATTTGGGCGTTGCGGACGCCCATGAAGACGAGCTTTACGCCGCAATGGACTGGCTGATCGAACGCCAGGACAAGATCGAGAAGAGGATGGCCAGGCGCCATCTGAAGGAAGGCGGGCTGGTGCTCTTCGATCTCACGTCGTCGAGCTTCGAGGGCGTGACCTGCCCGCTGGCCAAGATCGGCTATAGCCGCGACGGCAAGCCCGGCACGCTGCAAGTGAACTACGGCCTGCTCACAGACAGCCGCGGCTGCCCGGTTGCGGTTTCCGTCTTTGCGGGCAATACGGCCGATCCCAAAACGCTTTTGCCGCAGGTGGAGAAGGTGCGCGACGCGTTCGGCATCGCCTCGTTGATTATGGTTGGGGACCGCGGCATGATCTCCAACGTGCAGATCGAGGCCATGCGCAACATGGAGGGCGTGGACTGGATCACGGCGCTCAAAAGCGGCGCCATCGCCAATCTTGCCAATACTGGGCACTTGCAACTCGGTCTGTTCGACGAGCGCAACCTCATCAGCTTTACAAGCGAAGACTATCCGGGCAGCGGCTTGTCGCCTGCCGTAATCTGGACCTTGCCAAGCTGCGCGCGGCAAAACGCCAGGACCTGATCGCCGCGACGAAGCGCGAGCTTCAGAAAGTTGCCGGCATGGTCGCCGGCGGCAAGCTCTGCGGACGCGATAAGATTGGTCTGCGCGTTGGCAAGGTCATCGGCAAGTACAAGATGGCCAAGCACTTCGATCTCGATATCCAGGATGCAGCGCTCACTTTCAGCGTCAATGAAGAACGCGTTGCCGCCGAGGCTGCGCTCGACGGCCTCTATGTGATCCGCACCTCCGCCGACGAGATGAGCGCCGAAGCCGCCGTCCTGAATTACAAGCGCCTGGCCGAGGTGGAGCGCGCCTTCCGCACGCTCAAGGGCGTGGACCTGCAGGTTCGCCCGATCCGCCACCGGCTTGAGAGCCGCGTCAAGGCCCACATCTTCCTCAGCATGCTCGCCTATTACGTGCAATGGCATCTGGCCGAAGCCTGGAAGCCGCTCTTGTTTGCAGATGAGGCCCCAGCAGGTGAGGCGCGTGAATGCGATCCCGTGGCGCCAGCCAAGCGCTCCGCCGCCGCGCTCGCAAAGGCGCAAAACCGGCGTCTCGCCGACGGCTCGCCCGCCTTGAGCTTTCGCGGCCTGCTTACGCATCTGGCGACAATCGTGCGCAATGTCATGCGCCCCAAAGACGCAAAGCCCGGTACAGGGACCTTCACCCTTGCCACCGAGGCCAACCCAAAGCAGCGGCAAGCCCTCGATCTTGCCGCCGCAATCGCGGCGTAGACACCGCCACGCCGCCCGTTTCAAGCGCAAGCGATTGAAACGTCGGGGGAAAAGTCAGTTCGGCTGTAGGAACTTCAGTCTACGGTGCGGAGCCAAAAACGTGGCTTCATCCTTCGACAGGCTCAGGATGAGGCCGAGTTTTTTCAATGGCTTAAACCTCATGGTGAGCTTGTCGAACCATGGGCGACCTCTCATCAGCGCAACTCCCTGAGGACGCGGAAGCCGTTTGCTTCGTAGCGGACATCGCTGTCGTAGCGAAAGCGCGCCGAGGACCGGATATAAGTCGACTTGTTGCCGAAAGATCCGCCGCGCAATCCACGCATCGCGCAATTGCCTTTCACCCAGGCCGACCCGTCGGCAGGCGCGCCCTGATAGGACTTGTTCCAGCAATCCTGGACCCACTCCGCCATGTTCCCGGCCGTGTCGTAAAGGCCAAAGGGATTGGGCTTGTAAGTCCCGGCCGCCGAAGGCTGCCCATTCGTTCCCGCCCCGCAATCGCTGCAATTGGCTTTGCCGGAGCCGGCGTCATCGCCCCACCAGAAGCGTTTATTGATGCCTGCACGGGCCGCAAACTCCCATTCGGCTTCGCTCGGCAGGCGGTAAATCTGGCCGGTCTTTCCGACATCCATTTCAGATACGCATTGGCATCATCCCAGCTCAGATTGCCGATGGCGTCGTTCGGCGAGCCTTGATGCTCCGGCCGGTAGCGGCAGGCGCCCGCCTCGACGCAGCGGTCCCATTCCGCATAGGTGACTTCGTATTGGCCGATGGCGAAGGGGAGCGGGATCCTCACCTTATGCGCGGGCTTCTCATTGGGATGCTCGCTCGATCCCATCTGGAACGCGCCGTTCGGCACCACCACGAGCGGCGGGCAAAAGTCGCAATCCTTGAATTTGAAGCCTGCTGGCGATGTCGCGGAGGCCTCCGGCAGCGGCGGCGCGACAGGGTCCGCTTCGCCACGCGCTGGTTCTGCGCCGGCGGTGCGGGTTCGGCCGGCGATACGTCCGGCGAACGCTTCGCGAGGATTTCGGCGGGAGGTGTCTGAGGAGTCTCCCTCTCGGGTCGAATTGCCCTTGCTTGTGAAGCGCAGCCTCGCGAGGCCGGTCCGTCGAAGGCTTTGCACCTTCTCGCGCTGGACCCTCAGGTCTACGCCTCGTTGACGGCCAGCTTCGGCGGAACCCTTCTCTGAAGCCTCTGCCTTGGGGTCCCGCGCCTGTGGCTTCGGCTCTTCAATCGCAGCTTCAGCCGGAGGTGCGGCTGGCCCCTGGGCCGGTGCTGGCAGGTCACTAATCGGTTCCGATGGCTCGGCAGCTGCAGAGCGTTCCGTTTTGAGCACGGGTTCTTCTTGTGGAGCGCTGTTGCCGGACCCCACACTTTGGCTGGCGGCGGCTTCAGGTTCAAGGCGAACCAATTGTTTCGGCTCTTTTCTGAACGGCCCATTAAGCAGCCAAAAACCGGCGGAATCAGCAGCGCCAGCAGCAACGCGAGAACGAGAAGTCTTCCAATTCCCAAGCCGCGCCAACCGCTCCCGAAGTCCCGATATTCGTCGAGGTCATCATCATCATCGTCGTCATCGTCGGTCTCGCCATCCTGGGCGGGCGCCGCATACTTGGGAAGCGGATTGATCGCCTGGGCAGGCGGCCCGTTCGGCGTTACCGCAGAAGGTGGTACATGATTGTGCGGGCCTTCCCCAAGGTTAGCCGCCATTTGAAGATCTGGCTGTCTGTTTTCAGCAGCTCTCTTTCTGGGATCTCGAACAACATCTCCCCGAACGCCTTGATGGTCGGAGGACGCTGTTCCGGATCCAGGGACAAGCCTCTATCGATCGCCTTCAGAAACTCAGGACGAAACTTCTGGAAGGGCGTCGCGACGGCTGGTGGCATTGTATGACCGAGACCGCGGGCGATGACGTTGATGGGGTGCCGGCCGGTGACAAGATAATAGAGAACGGCGGCCAGTGAGAAAATATCGCATAGAGGCCCATGCGCCTTTGCGTTGGAAAAATGAAGTTCTGGCGCGGAATACCCTGGCGTTGTAGCCAGGTTGACTTTGAGCATCCTTGCGGCCAGGAAACTTCTAGTGGCTCCGAAGCGGATCAGGAGCGGTTCCGGTCGCAAGAGAATAGTATCCGGGGTGATATTGGCGTGGATCAGATCGCGGGAGTGCAAGAGTTCAAGCGCCGATACCAACGGCTTCACGCTCGCATCAAGTTCGTCCTGGGTCGGCGGCTGTTTGGAAGATTTGACGAGGCTGGTGATTGATTGCCCCTCTTCGGCGGCGTGCAGGGCAAAAGCGGTGCCGCGATCGGATAGGATGCCGTCAAAACGAAGAAGGCTAGGGTGGCGCAGGGCCGACAGCGCCCTCGCCTCGGCCATGAAGCGATCCCGCCCGACATTGAAGAGATCCTGCAACTCCAGGGACCGCAAGAGCACTTCGCCGTCCGCTGCTCTCGCGACCAGATCGGCTGGGAAGTATTCGGTTACGCCGATCTTCTCGCCCGATGCAGGCGCTTCTGCCGAATACACGACATAAAAAGGATCCCGGAAGACAAGATCGAGGATCCTTGTGCTTTCCGAAATCAAGCTTCCTGGAATAAGGGCCGGCCCGCTTTCCATAGTGCCATCCTTCGATGTGCTTTTATCATCCTTGTCCAGGAGGCCCCCCGTCAGCTCTGCAGCTTATTTGAGTTCTGATGCTGGGCCGTCGCATTCGTCGAAGCGCCGAGGCCATGTGACAAGCAGGCTGCTGAAAAACGATGCTGCCCATGGCAAGCTCACCATGAGGATGAACAGTTTGCGGGCTACGGCGATGATTGCCATGAGCCCGTTGAAGCCTCATCCTGAGCCCGTCGAAGCCTCGTCCTGAGCCTGTCGAAGCCTCATCCTGAGCCTGTCGAAGCCTCATCCTGAGCCTGTCGAAGCCTCATCCTGAGCCCGTCGAAGCCTCATCCTGAGCCCGTCGAAGCCTCATCCTGAGCCCGTCGAAGGATGAAGCCAAGATTTCATGCTTTTTCAGCAGCCTGCTAGAGGAGCGAATTTTGACATTTGGTCCTCCTGCCAACAGTTCGTGCTCAGCATTTGCTTTATCGAGCGTGCTTTGCAAATTTCGGAACCGGACCATCAGCGCAACTCCCTGAGGACGCGGAAGCCGTTTGCTTCGTAGCGGACATCGCTGTCGTAGCGAAAGCGCGCCGAGGACCGGATATAAGTCGACTTGTTGCCGAAAGACCCGCCGCGCAATCCGCGCATCGCGCAATTGCCTTTCACCCAGGCCGACCCGTCGGCAGGCGCGCCCTGATAGGATCTCATTCCAGCAATCCTGGACCCACTCCGCCATGTTCCCGGCCGTGTCGTAAAGGCCGAAGGGATTGGGCTTGTAAGTCCCGGCCGCCGAAGGCTGCCCATTCGTTCCCTCCCCGCAATCGCTGCAATTGGCTTTGCCGGAGCTGCCGGCACGGGCCGCAAACTCCCATTCGGCTTCGCTCGGCAGGCGGTAAATCTGGCCGGTTTTTTCCGACATCCATTTCAGATACGCATTGGCATCATCCCAGCTCAGATTGCCGATGGCGTCGTTCGGCAAGTCTTGATGTTCCGGCCGGTAGCGGCAGGCGCCCGCCTCGACGCAGCGGTCCCATTGCGCATAGGTGACTTCGTACTGGCCGATGGCGAAGGGGAGCGGGATCCTCACCTTATGCGCGGGCTTCTCATTGGGATGCTCGCTCGATCCCATCTGGAACGCGCCGTTCGGCACCACCACGAGCGGTGGGCAGAAGTCGCAATCCTTGAATTTGAACCCTGCTGGCGATGTCGCGGAGGCCTCCGGCAGCGGCGGCGCGACAGGGTCCGCTTTCGCCACGCGCTGCTTCGGTGCCGGCGGTGCGGGTTCGGCCGGCGAAACGTCCGGCGAACGCTTCGCGAGAATTTCGGCGGGGGGCATTTGATTGCTTGGTTTAGGGGGGCCTGCCGCAGCGCTGCCATCAAGCGGAGTTGCAAATTCCGATCCTGCGCGCGGTTGCTCGGGGTGCCTGGCCCTTACAAGGCCATCGTCCTGGCCTGGGCGTGACGGCTCCCCATCAGCGCCGCGCGGTAGGTCGCGCGCTGCCATTTCCCGTGGCCATGTCCGGATGAAACCTTCGGCAAAAGCCCTGTTGAACGCCTGATCAGCGCCCCGGATGATAGCCTGGATATCATTGGCCCATGATTCATGGGCGCCGACCGCCGTGGCGACCGCTAAGAGCAACAAGCTCAACGCATGGTACAGAACGCAATTCAGAGGCTAACTCCCGCCAATAAGGAAGCCGGCTGTTACACCAATTTGATTTTCGTCAATATAGCCTTACTAATTTTCCTTGTAAACGACGGTGCCCTTTGGGGCCGCTCATTTGGCTGGTCGCCCCAAGGGCTTCAGTTCAATTATCGCCCCTGGCCGCTCTTATTTGGTGTGGTGATGCGCCCTTGCGTGCGTTCGATGGTGGGAGCTGCGAACCAATTGCTTGGGCCGGCAACTCCCCACAAACACCGAAATCTGCTTGGAGTAGAGCGGGGGATCATGCGGTATGTGCCGAGCATCGGCGAACAGAAGCTGAAGCTTATGAGGCCCGGGTTGTAATGAGACCTCCGCCTCGGTTTGCCCTGTGCCGAAGTGCAAGTGATTCTCGTCGTTGGGAATGGGTTGGTCGGGCTTTGGCAAGTCCGAAATCAATCACCAGATGGTGATGTCCCGTGTTCTTCTTTTCATATCCAGCCGGGGCAACGCCCATGCCCGACAATCCAAATTTCACGACGAACTTTTGCTGGATACAAGCCCCATTGGTCAAATTATCGAAATATACACGCGCACCTTGAGGAGCCGGTTCACGTCCCGCTACAGGAGCCGGTTGACTGCTATCAACCACGTTGACCATAAGCCGGTCTGAAAAAACGGGAGGGCTATGAGGGATGTGATCCTTGTCCGCAAGGAGAAGCTGCAGCGTATGATGGCCGGGGGGCAGGATGATCTCTGCTTCCGTCTGTCCGCCTCCGAAATGGAGGTGCTGCGGGTCGTTGGGAATTGGCCGGTTGAGGGGAGGCAAATCCGCGTCGATCAAAAGATGGTGGTGTCCCGAGTTGGGTTTGACGACGCCGGCGGGCGCGACGCCCATGCTTTTCAAACCGAAGTGCAGGATTGTTTTTGTTTGAAGGGTGTCGCCGTTCTTCACGTCGACAAAATAAACGGCTGCGCCAGCGGGCGAGGGGGTTTGTCCGCCAGGCTGCGAGGGCGGTGTTCCGCCGGCCTGCGCGTCATGATATTGAGGCGCTTGCGCGGCAACTCTATCTGCACCCTGGATTGCGAACGCGAGCGCCAAGACAATAGCAGTCCATCCTGGTACATATCTAAGCATTGAATTTCTCCGGACGCAAAATCATGTTCGGAAAGCATCGCCCTACAAAGGCATTAACAGTCTTATCGGAAATCCTAACAACCCAATTTTTCGAGAAGTATTGCATCGAGCGGACGCGACATCTGTTGCAGTCCCTTCTCGGTATCTCTGGCCCGCCTGTTTTGCTCTTCTTGACTGCAAGGGACGAGGGGTTCGCCGGAAACGATAGCCCCTGATTTATCGATACAACACATCGGCCAGGCTCGGCACATGCGATTGCAGGCGTTCACAAGCCGCTCCTTTGATGAACTCAAGCGATGCCACCAATTCACCGGCCTCGTCGTGAAGGGTATGCTTTCCGGATTTGATACTCCGGATCATCCAGGTTTCGTAATCCTTGGCAAACGCCCGTAGCACTTCAGCGAGTTCATAGGCGGCTTCCTGTTCCAGAACCAAAGTGATTTGTATTCCCATGGACTTCCTCTCCCGGTCTTTCCTTGATGGTGGAAAGCTTCAAACAGAGCATCTCAGAGGGCGAAGGAAGCCACTGTTTCCGATGGAACAGGATGCGAAGCGAGTGGAGCAAGTTCATATTCGCGTCCCGCCTGCCGCGTGGTCGCGTTCGAAGGAGGGGCGGTGACGCTGGTATCGCTCCGCACCAGGCAGCGAGATTTTGAACTAGGGGCTTGATGCTATCTCGTGGAAGCCGCGATTAAGGCCGCAGCTCTATGGATTTGGGGATTGATCTTTTCGGCCGCCTTTTGATGCGTCGGCGCAAAGATTGGCGCTATCGCAGATTCCATGAATATGGCAAGGGCGAGCACCAAAGCGGATTTCCACGTCATACGCGCTTCCAATCGAAGACTGAGCAAGAGGGTGGAAAGCAAAGCTCTTTCATCTGCGTAGGCAGCCACGCCTTAAACTACCTGCTTGCAACGACCGCTATGATGCCCGGAGGGGTCGGAATCGGCCACTTTTTGTACGAGAGCGTCTCGCAAATTCGGAACTCCTGGATGAGCCAGGCGGCGACTGCTGTGAGGGCAAGCGCTGAAAGGACCGGGTACAGCAGCGCACGATCAAGATCGCGCCCAGAACCGCGACCTTCATAGAGTGTTCGGTGTCCATTGAATTTCCTCCAAGGCCCTGATAGGGCGTTAGAAGATCTCGGCATGCAACGACTGTACATGAGTTCACCTTAGCCCAATTCTTGTAAACTAAGTCTAAAGGTGGCCCCCCAAAGCCACTTCGCGCAAGCGTGGGCCGTGATGCATAACTGAGTGCGGCTTGTCGGTCAGTGAGCAAAACTGGTGAGAGGCTTATTCTTCGCGTGACGCACAGGCGGATGACGCGCCGGTATTTGGTCAGGCCAAGGCTGCTATGTCTGTACGGCGGCCGATCCGTCTATCACTTTCGCTAACGCGGCATTAAACAAGGTGTGACAGCTTCTGGTTGTGCGAGGCGCGTTCTCATTCTCTGCGCATCACACCTTATTCATGGCGCCTTTTTCCGGGATTGGCTCTTAGCGTGCGTTTGAAGCTCTATCGGGGAGGTCTCTGCGCAGGAGGCTTTCGTATTTATCAGACGGGGACTTTTCGCAGGTGGAAACGCATCAGCTAGACCAAAGCGCGACGGCAGTGGTTCACGCGGACGCGGCGGCTGATCGCGTTTCGCGACGGCACGCGTCAACGCCCGCAAATGCGGAAGTTCCTTTCGCCGTAGAAGAAATTTTCTTCTCAAGAACCAACGAGAAAGGGCACATCCTCTTTGGAACAGTGTCTTCCAAAAAATAAGCCACTATTCCTGGGCTGAGCTTTGCCGAAGACCGCATAACATCATCCGGCATCCGGACATGCCCCGGGCTGTCGTTCTGGCTTCTAGTGCGGCAGACGATTGAAAAGGGAGAACCGGTTGGCGCCTACGTCAAGAACATGGCAAAAGACGGCCGCTATTACTGGGTTTTTGCGATCGTAACGCCAATCGAGGGTGGCTATCTTTCCGTCCGCATAAAGCCCACGAGCCCGCTCCTGCCTCTCATCGAGCAAGAATACGCAGCGCTTCTTGCAGTCGAAAAAGCGCATCGCATGAAACCTCTTGAGAGTGCGAAGATATTGCTTTCGCGCATTTCAGAGCTCGGCTTTCCGGATTACGGAGCGTTTATGGCAACCGCGCTGAGCCACGAGATAAAAGCGCGAGATGAAAAGCTTGGACGAACCTTGGACAAGGCTACCGTTCATTTCGAGGGGCTTGCAAAAGAGGCCGGGGCGCTGCTCAAATATGCCGAGAGCGCCGTCGCCGATCATACGGCTCACCGCTATGTGCCCTTCAATCTCAGGGTGCACGCCGCGCAACTCGGAGAAGCCGGCGTCACGATCGGCGTTATAGCGATGAACTACAACGTTTTAGCGACTGCGCTCGAAACGATGATGTCTGATTTCATCGCATCCGCGCGGAAACTCTTTAGCGCTGTCAACAAAGGCCTTTTTCTGGTCGGTACGGCGAAAGTTCAAAAGGAGGCGAGCGAGCAGTTTAAAACTGAGTCGTTGGCCGGAGGTCCTGCGCCCTCGGGCGAGATCGCCCTTCTCGAAGAGCAACGGCGCTCTTATGAGACGCGGGCAGCCGATGGACTCCGCGCTATCGTTTCCGATGCTCAGCTCTTTGAGCAGTCGTGCTTGGAGCTTAAAAAGGCGGTCCTGGCCTTAGGGACGACGCGCATCATGGGAAAGATGGAAAGCGCAAGACTTGCAACGAGCGACAGCGGGCTCACCGACCTTCTCGGCGACCTTGAACGCTATCAAACCTCGATGACGGAGGGCATTCAGAAGATGCTTGCCATGAGCCGGTGCATTGAGCACGACGCCGGCCGCTTGCTGTAGGGCTATGTTGCGGTCGAGGCAGTCCTATCGACTGTGCCTTGATCAGAAAAGCAAGCGCGAGGCGCTGCTGGCTGGCTTGAAGCCTATTTACCTTTGATGACTCAAATACGGGCTCCAAGTTTTTGTTCGTCGCGTGTCTTTATTAGAAAACGCTTCGCATTTTTCCGACTCTAGCAGGCTGCTGAAAAACGATGCGGCTCATGGTTCGACAAGCCGATGGTTCGACAAGGTCATGGTTCGACAAGCTCACCATGAGGTCTAGGCCGTTGCAATCGCTCTGCCTCACCTGAGCCATTGCAATTGCTCCGCCTCATCCTGAGCCAGTCGCGGGACCTCATCCTGAGCCAGTCGAAGGATGACGCCCGGATTTCCGCCTCTTTCAGCGGCAAAACAGTTTTTCTCCGTTTCTCTCAAATTCGTTCGTGAGCGTTGCGGCTTCCTTTCAGTTCAAGACCGTAACGTTGTCCGGCGACCTGCCTCTGCGGTAGAGCATAAAGCCATTGTAGCCAGAGTGAGAGACCATGATCGCTGAGATGCCTCAAGGCCGCGACCTTACCGACGCTTTGCCAGTTGCAGAAACAGTCGACTGTCAGACTTCGAGCAAGCCTGGGTGCATACAGTGAACACAGTTGATCTCACCGAGATGTGCTCTCTCAGCGCCGACGTGTGCGGCCAGGAGCCAATCCACCTGTCGTGCGCTATCCAGCCGCATGGTGTTCTCATCGGGCTCCACGCCAAGACCTTGGGTCTTGTCACCAAGAGCGCCAATGTCGACGACATCTTCGGGGATACGGCTGTCAACGTGATGCCTGCCTGGCTTCCGCAATCCGCCGTGGCGGTGTGCCGTGACCTTGGACAGGGGAGCGGCGAAGAACGCACTCTGATTGAGGACATGCCAGGACTGGGGTCAACCGAAGTCCATTGCTTCGCGGCGTCCGGACTCGTGTTCTGCGAATTTGAGCGTCCGGCCACTTCCTCGAACGAACCATTCAGCAGGGATGGCGCGCCACTGATCGTTACGCAGGCCATCAAGGATATGGAAGCGGCGAAGGACCTGTCCGAACTTGCCGCCATTGTCGCTCGGTCGGTGCGGGCTGTTTCTGGCTTTGAACGGGTCATGGTCTATCGCTTCGAGTTTGACGGCGACGGTGAGGTGGTCGGCGAAAGCCTGGCCGAGGATTGGGATCAGTCATTCCTCGGATTACGGTTTCCCGCGAGCGATATCCCGCCGCAAGCCCGCGCGCTTTACCGGGTGTCTCATGAGCGATGGGTACCGGCCCGCGACTACGAGCCAATTCCTCTCACGCCCGGCGGGAACGAAAGCGGGGAACGGTTCGATCTCAGTCTCAGCCTGTATCGCAGCATTTCGCCCGTTCACCAGGCGTATCAGCAAAATATTGGCACCGACGGCGCCATGTCCTTGTCTGTGCTTTGCGATGGGACGCTCTGGGGACTTGTTATCGGCCACCATCGCCAGCCGCACCGCGTGAGCGCCGAAAGCCGCCACCAGACGGCGGCCATAGTGCGGGCTTTCAACATTATGCTCGCAGGTCGTATCAACCGCCCGGCGAAAGATAAGCGCAAGAGCGGCTCGCCCTCCCAAGCCGGGATTTTGTCGAAGCTCGCGCTAGCCGAGGATTGCTTAGGCGCGTTGGCGGAAGGTGAGCCTTCGATTGTGGACCTCTTGCCGGATTGTGCCGGTGCGGCAGTCCTATGGAACGACAAGAGCGCGACCCAGGTCCGTTCCTTAGGAGAGACGCCGCCCCACGACGACATCGTCGCCTTGAGCGCCTGGATCCGTTCGGTGGCCCGGGAACCGGTGTTTTCCTGTGACTGCATTTCGGATCGCTTTCCCCTGTTTCTCGACCACCGGGAAAAGGCAAGCGGCGTACTCGCTATCCTTTTTGAGGATGCCCGCCAGCCGGCGTTGCTGCTGTTCCGGCCGGAAGTCATCCGATCCGCGTCCTGGGCGGGTAAGCCGGAGAAACTGGCAAGCCCAACCGGAACGTTCAGTTTGCCGCGAAGGTCGTTCGATCTCTGGATCGAGGCCAAGCGCAACCATTCGGAGGCGTGGCGGCCAGGCGAGCTGAGGTGGACCCCGCCGGTTGGACAGGAAATGGGCGGACTTAAGAGGGAGCGTCGCCAGTTCATTCTCCGGCTATGTTTTGTCTTCTCGGAGTATGTGATGCCGAGGTTGCCGTGCTCGACAGGCCTTTGAAAAGCTAAAGAGCTCCGGACCCGTCGATGTCATCGTTCTGGACCGCATCACGTCGTCATGGTATTGCCTGCACGCAACATTTCTGTTCATAGGACGATCAATAACCGATGTCCCTTTTGTGAGGCATACAACCGGGGCGGCCGCGTGCCGGAGATTTTTCTTCTCCGACACGGAACAAATCCACCCTTTCGTTAGTTGGCAAGCTCGGTGAAGCTTTTTCTTCGCTGTGATTGGCAAGGAGGGGTTTATGACGTTGGATCGGAATGAGGATCAAGCCTGCGGATCTGATCTTGGGGAATTAAGTCAGAGGCTTCGTGCCGTTGCGAATGATGTCCGGCATCTTTCCATGGGTAGCACCGACTTCCCAGAGAAAGTGCAGGCTCTTCGTGGAGAACTGGAGTTCATTATCTCCTGTTTGCGCCATAACGCCCAGTGAAGACGCGTCGAAATCCCTACAGGCATTCTCGCCCTAATTTCTTAAAACGCAAATCCCTCACCGCAATGAGGCTGTAGCAGGCTGCTGAAAAGCACGTAATCTTGGCTTCATCCTTCGACAGGCTCAGGATGAGGCCTTCGACAGGCTCAGGATGAGGCCTTCGACAGGCTCAGGATGAGGCCTTCGACAGGCTCAGGATGAGGCCTTCGACAGGCTCAGGATGAGGTCGAGTGTTTTCAATGAGTTGATCCTTGTGGTGAGCTTGTTTCACCCTCATGGTGAGCTTGTCGAACCATGGGCAACATCGTTTTTCACCAGTCGCCAATCCTCTCGCAAACCCGAAGCCACTGCCCTATTTTGATTGCCGTTGCAAACGCTATCTCCCGGCGAGCCCGGAACGCGGTTGACGCTTGCCGGCACAGGCAATACAGCTTCAATATATGAACGGGGAAAATGCGCGGTCATGAGGCAGATGTTGCTTTCACTCTGGACGTGGTTCGAGATCGCTCTCTGCGCGCTCGTGGGCTTCCTCACTCAGTTGGTTCTCGCGCCCTTCACCCTGCCATTTGACAGGCGCCGTATCATCGTCGGGCGCTGCTTCCGCCTGGCGGGGGTCACGGCGGCTCGCTTGACGCCATTCTGGCGCTTTGGCGTTTACGGCGATGTTCCGCGCCACATCGACGGGCGGACGGTGTTCGTCTCCAACCACGAGTCGCAAGCGGACCCCTTCCTCATCTCGTTCCTTCCCTGGGAAATGAAATGGCTGGGGAAGGCGTCGCTCTTCCGGATTCCAATTGCCGGCTGGAGCATGGCGCTCGCCGGCGATGTCCCGATCCACCGTGGCGAGGGCCGCTCCGCCCGGAACGCCATGGACCGTTGCAAGCAGTGGCTTGAACGCGGCGTGCCGGTAATCTTCTTCCCCGAGGGGACGCGCTCGCCCGATGGCAAGATGGGGACGTTCAAGGATGGCGCTTTCCGGCTCGCCCTCGACAGCGGCGCCCAGATCATTCCCATCGCCGTGTGCGGCACCCGCAAGGCTCTCCCCAAGCATTCGTGGAAATTCGGCTTCACCCGCGCCCTCGTAGCGGTAGGCACGCCCATTCCCACCACGGGGCGCGATGCGAGCGACCTGGAGGCCATCAAGGCCGAGGCCCGCGCGCAGATCGAGGCACTGCGGGCACGGATGCTCCCGCTCACCCGTGCCGGGGGGCTTCGGAATAAGGCCGAAGTGGAGAGGTCCGCGCTCAAAGTGTCAACCGGCGTGTGACTGTCTGCAGATATGGCTTCCACTATTGGGGCTGCGATCTCTTTGGCGGACCAGATCGCGCCTTTACCCGAACGCGGGCGTCTGGATGTTTTTTTGTATGCATCCTGTGAATGACGGTATCTGTTTGTCACTTGTCCCTGACGCTTTCGTCGGCATTCCTTTTTCTGGAAGATCTTCAACGAAAGCGCCTTGCCGGCAGGTTAACGAAAGCTCCAGCTGTTCCAGCCCTTGTAATTGCGGGAGAAATACCGAACGGGACGCGATCGCTGCCGCCTGCGCCGACGCGTTAATTCGCCAAGCCGAAACATATTTAACGGACTTTTGCTCGTCCCAGTAAATGAGAAAATTTCGGCATTAGATTCTTATTTAATGGGCACATTGTTAAAGATAAAAAGCTGTTATTTTTTAGTCAGTTAGAGTGGATTGCTCGCGTCAAATCCGCAGGCGCAATGGTCCCTATTTTGCGCCGGATAAGAGACTTTTTAACCAAACATATGGCTGGAAATAAATCAGGCGCGCTCCTGTTAACCAAGTTTATATTAATTACCAGCGATGGGCAAATGCATCGTCAGCGGTTCGTATCATGCGAAGCTTTTTCGAATTCGAATCCCCGAAGCATCACGTCCCGCGCGGCTTGGCCCGCGATGTTGGAAGCGCCAAGGCGGGATCGTCGGGCCATGGATGCCGCGGATAGCGCCCTTTCATCTCGGCCTTAACCCCCGCCCAGGATCCCTTCCAGAAGCCCGGAAGATCCCGCGTGATCTGTAGAGGCCGGTGCGCTGGAGAGAGCAGATGAAGTGTGAGCGGCAGCTTCCCGCTCGCGATCGCAGGATGGTGCCTCAGCCCAAACAACTCCTGCACGCGGATGTGGAGCGCTGGTGCGCCCGCTGTCTCGTAATCGATGGCGTGACGATTTCCCGTGGGCGCATCGAAATGCGTCGGAGCCTCTTCCTCCAAGCGCCGCTTCAAGGTCCACGGCAATAGGGCATCGAGCGCGGAGCTGAGGTCATCAGCGCTGATCTCGGAGAGCTTTGTCTTATTGGCAAGGTATGGAGCAAGCCACTCAGCGGCTGTCTTGGCAAGCGCCTCATCGGAGAGATCCGGCCATTGGCCCCCTCCAGCCGCGCGCAAGAACCCGACCCGTTGGCGGAACTGGATTTGCGCCTTGGTCCACGGCAGCTGGCCAAGGCCGAGCTCTGCAATGCCGACAGCCAAAAGACGCGCCGTTTCCTCGTTCGCCATCACGGGGAGGGGCTCGTTTGTCAGCACGATGGCGTCGAGCCGGCGGACACGGCGCGATCGCAGCGCACGAACGCTTTCGTCGAATTCGATCTCGTCCGTCTCACGGATGCGCTTGCCTGCGGCGGCAGACACGTCCGCTTCATCGGCTGCGGCCGCGAGAAGGATGCGCGTCGACGCCGCCGATCCTGACAACTCGCCCGCGACGAGGTACGGCGATCGCGCCAAAGGATGCACCGCATCCAGGATGGCGCCGCGGCCATTGGCGAGGAGAAACTGGCCGAGTGCGCCGCGCGATTTGCCGATACGCTCCGGAAAGGCGAGCGCCAGCATGCGAGCGATCGACAAGTCCTCACGCGGGCCTTGCGCCGGGCGACCTAAGCTCGCCATCCGGGCCCAGCCAGCCGCCAGCTTTCGCATATCGCTGGCGCGACGCGAGCGGTCTCGGTCGAAATATTCAAGCCGATGAGCGAGATCGGGATCGTTGCCGCCAAGTCCGCGCTCCACCATGATCGCAGCGATGCCCGCAGCTTCCTCCGCGTGGCCGAGCCCAGCTGCAACAATCACCATGCGCGCAAGCCGGGGCGGTAATGGCAGCGATCTGAGCCGCTGGCCTGAGGCGGTGATGCGGCCGTGTCCGTCGAGCGCTTCGAGTTCCGTCAGCTCCTCGCGCGCGGCGTCGATGGCGGCGGGCGTCGGCGGATCGATCCAGGACAGCTGACGCGGATCGGCTGCTCCCCATTCCGCGCAGTCGAGCAACAAGCCTGCAAGATCGGCGGAGCGAATCTCGGGCTCGGGATATGCAGGGAGGCTCTGCGTTTGCGGCTCGTCCCATAGGCGAAAGCAGACGCCGGGCTCAGTCCGGCCCGCGCGGCCCCTTCGCTGATCGGCGGTGGCGCGGGATACGCGCACGGTCTCGAGCCGCGTCACGCCAACGTCCGGCTCGAAACGCGGCACTCGCGCAAGACCGCAGTCGATGATCACGCGCACGCCCTCGATGGTGATCGACGTCTCGGCGATCGATGTCGCGAGCACGACCTTGCGCGCACCCTTGGGCGCTGGCTCGAGCGCAAGGTCCTGCGCGCGCGCATCCATAGCGCCGTAAAGGGGAGCAAGCACGACCGCCGGATCGCTGATGCGCTCCATCAGCCGCTCAAGGGTGCGCCGGATCTCGCCCTGACCCGGCAGGAACGCCAGGATCGAGCCGGATTGCGTGGCCAAGGCCCGCATGACCGCATCCGCCATCCCATCCTCGATGCGCGCGTTGTCATTTCGGCCGAGATAAAGCGTCTCGACCGGGAACGCGCGGCCAACGCTTTCGATGACGGGAGCAGCGCCCAGAAGTTGCGCGACCCGCGCGCCGTCGAGCGTCGCCGACATTGGCAGGATGCGCAGGTCGTCACGCAAGCCGCGCTGGCAATCGAGCGCAAGCGCAAGCCCCAGATCGGCATCGAGCGAGCGCTCGTGGAACTCGTCGAACAGCACCGCGCCAACGCTGGAAAGCTCGGGATCGTCAAGGATCATGCGGGTGAAGACGCCCTCGGTGACGACCTCGATGCGGGTCCTCGGCCCCGATTTCGAGACCATCCGCGCGCGCAATCCGATCCGTTCCCCGACGGCTTCCGACAGGGTGTGCGCCATGCGCTCGGCGGCGGCTCGCGCGGCGATGCGGCGCGGTTCCAGCACCAGGATCTTGCGGACCCCGAGCCAGCTTTCGTCCAGCAACGCGAGAGGCACGCCCGTCGTCTTGCCAGCGCCGGGCGGTGCGACGAGGACGGCCGACGAATGCGCGGCCAAGGCGTCGCACAGTTCGGGGAGGACGGAGTCGATGGGAAGCGGTGTGGCGAACGTCATGGCGGTTGTATCGAGTGGCCGCGTGCGTATCGCAAGCACGATCTGCGCCGATCCTTCAGGCGCAAGGCATTCGATACCGCGGTGATGTTCCGGTCGAGGATGCTAAGTCTTTGACACCGTCAGGTCCCGATAAGCAAACGCTGATCCGGAGGCGGCCGCATTGGCAAGACCGCCCAAAACAACAAGACCGCCGCACAACAAGGCCGATGGCGTTCCACAACCGCGAATGCACGGACTGAGTTCAAGCGCCTTATCCTCCATTTGAATGAACGACTGATATCTCACATGTCGGCCTGTTCGGAGATCGCAAGCACACCTCGACATGATAACGGGTCCGCCAAATCTGCTCCCTCCGTCGCACGCACCAGGTGCCAAAACCGCGGCCTGGCGCCACGCGCCCGCTGATCTTACCGTACGTCAAACGCGTGATCTGCCACAGGGATCAACTCGACGTTTCCTCGCCATGCGAAGGTTCACAGGGCGTCATTCGCCTTTGCAAAAGTGTCGCAAATAACCTGGCTTGAAAAGCGTCGCTCAAGCAACTATATTGCGAATTAGCAAAAATCGTTGCGCTCGTACGATAAGTAATACGGGCCTTTTTTGCGCCTTCCTGCCGATATATAATTCGGAAAAACGAGAAACTACGAATCTTGCATACCTCCTATGCAGGATAAACTTGTGTTTGTCACGTCTATCCTATGCAGAACCAGAAACAGTACAAAGCGCACCTCCTGCCGCGACGCAACCTCTACGCATTGCGGCTTCCCATCGTAGCGCGCTCACACGCGCTCATGCTGTCCTCGGCCAGCGAAATTACGCTCACCGCAAGCACTGCCTCGGCAACCATCGCCGACGCCATTTCGAGGCCATCCGTACCTCTGGGCGAGGCCGTCGTCGCTGTCGCTCTTTTCTTCTGGCTCGCGGCCGAAATCGCATGTCTTGGCGCCGGACCCGCCATCGCACTGCCGCAGGCGCCGATGGTTCCGCTTCACACCAAGAACCTCGATCGCGCCATTCAGCGCAGGAACAGGCTCATCAAACGCGCGGCGTGGTTTAGCGCGGCTGCCTCAGCCGCCTACATTGCCGCCGGCGCTGCGCTCGCCTCATTCTCCATCATCGCGGGAGGCGCGCTCTATCTGGCCGCCGCCTGGGTCGAATACAGCTTCAAACAAGGCGAGCCGACGATTACCCCGCGCTTCGAAGCCCGAAGCGCCAGCGAATTTATCGCTTACGCGACGACGCTGCTGCAACGCAATCCGGCAACACTGAGCGGCGTTATCACCCTTCCCGCGCTTGCCGTCTTTTGCGCAGGACTATTCCAAGTCCTTCCGGCCTATCTCGCTGTGCTGATCACGGCGGGACATCTGATCGCAGCCACCTTTTGGTGCGTCGGCATCGGCCAGCAGAAAACGCTCGCCGAGTAGGGGCAGCCGATCGCCCGGCATGTAAAGTCCGGTCGGCTCGCGTGTCACGAGTACAAGCCGGTCCAAAGGGCTTTACGCAACTGTATCAGAGACTAGGCAAATTTAATCTTAGTATTGCTCGGCTACTTTTGGTGTTGTCTTGAATTCGGTGCGCATGATACAGGCGAAGTAACGCTTCCCCGCCGTACGCCAAGCAGTAACACTAAGTTCGACAGGAATCTTCGAGCCGTCTTTTCGGTGGCCTTCGATGTGACTGCTGGCGGAGCCCTCCTGAAACATTTGATTTGGCTCGGCCAGGAGGATCGAGACGTTGCGTCCCACCGCCTCACCGCTATCGAGGCCGAAAATGCGCTCTGCTGCGTGATTGACGGACTGAATGCGCCCCTCGTCGTCGATGATAACGATAGCGTCAATAGCCGTATCGACTATCTTTCTGAAACGTTCCTCGCTCTCCGCCAAAGCCCTGCTTGCTTCAAAGCGCTCGTGAGCGAGAATCAAACGCCGCTCGGCCTCCGCGTTCCCGCGCTCCGCTTGCACGAGCTGTGTTATATCGCTGTGAGTGATTACGATGTCGCTGCCCGTGGAGGCGCGTGTGACGGTCATGATGTACCAGCGTTCCTGCTCACGGGAGTGGCAGGGGTATTTTTGCCCGAAGTTTGGAAGCGCTCCGGCGATTACAGCTTTGATGCCTTCTACGGCCTCCCGCGCAAGCATATCGCCTGCCGAACTCGACTTGAGGCAGACATCAATGTAATTCCGGCCCAGATACGCATTAGGATCGAGTGAGGCGTTTTCAATCGCGAATTTAACCCACGCCGAGTTGACGTAAACAATTACCCCAGCCGAATCCAATATCGCGGTTTCGGGAGCAATTCCCTCCAAGGCCGTTGCTATTCTTTCAGCGGAGATTGAGGACTGGTTCCCGATCACAAGGCATAACCCGATACGATTAGCTTCCGGACCCGCTCAAGGCGGCCGTGGAAGATTACCATCGGCCTTCTGGAAAGTGTCAAGAATGAAGCTTGGAGGGAGCCTGAGGCGATGTGCTACCCGCGACGGCGCCGGGCGCACATTGCAAGTGGTCTTGTTGTTTTGAATGAGTCTCCACGGCCGAGTGGAACGGCATGATTGAAAGCCAAATCGGCCTTACAGCCTTGCCCCCGAGGTATTCATCCCCCGTCGCGGTTATCCGAGATCACTCCGATTATTTTCAGCGAGACGCGCCCGAGCATGGCGACCGTCAGCATGGTGCGCAATCTTGGTCGCACCAATCATAGCGTCGAAGCTGAACAGGCTGTCGCGCTCCCGAGAGGCAGAATCCTCGTCCCGCTTCTTGCCGTTGCGGCCAAATAGACCGGCCATGCATTTTCTATTCAATGACAGAGCCGATAATGCTAAGAAAAAAACCTGCGCACAGACGTGGCTGAATTCGGCTGTGCGCAGGTGAAGGCCCGCTAGGAGATCGGGCTCGGAGAAACGTAGGCGATGGCTGAGCGTCTACGTTGGTATATGCTGCCAGGATGTCTCCCGGCGCAAAGGCGAATGCTACTTGACCTGGGGCGCGACGGCTACGGGCGCTGGCTGTGAGACCGTAACCTTGGCCTTGCCGCCTTCAAAGAAGGCGGGCACCCACTTCGTGTGGCCAACTAGGAATGCGTGCACAAGCACCGCAGTGAGGGCGACGCCGCCAAGAAGGCACATCAATCCGACCTCTGGTTTTACAACCAGCCAGACTTTGGCTTGTCCATCAATATCGGCCATGAGGGATTCTCCTCTCTAAGACGGTCTAGTGAAGCCAGGGTGTAAGAGCGTAAGCGAGAAAGTGCGCGAACAACGCGATCGCGCCAAAAGCCCGCGTGCCGTTGATAACGTGGCTGTGCAACTCCTCGGCCTCTTCAATCGTAAGGCCACTCGGATAAACTTTCTTCGGATCTGCTGCCATAAACTTAAGTTCCTCGAATGATGTCAAAAGTCTTCGTGCTGAACCCGCACGCTGGGCGCTTACTCCTCGACACGCGGCAATAGTGGGTAAGCAAGTCTAGAATAGAATTAACACCCAATGCGTCAAATACATTTAGAGTTTATGACATGTGGCACTCCGACACAACCAGGAAAAACCCTTATTCTTGTCAGGATTATTCCCAAAAGAACGTCTTAATAATGCATTTATTCAGTATTTCATTATCTAATATTTCTAACGGTCGGAGATTTACATACTAATCTACTTAGATTTGCGGACTTTTTGGCGCGACGTCATCCACTCTTCAAGCGAAGACGCTTGTTTATCTGCCAAGCGTCGAGGACTCAATGCCAGGAACTCAAGCACATAAAGCGTAAGACCAAACGTCAGGAGAAACATCGCAGCTCGCGCAGGCTCTCTTCCAACCAGCAGCTAAGGCCAAAAATCCCGCGCGCAAACCGCACATGAGAGGCGGCTGCACGCGGGAAGGCTCGGCCCGGAGGTTATCTCCAGGGCGCGAAAGGTGCGCTATTACGAGTTGTTGCTCGGCAGGACCTGGCTGATCGAGACCTTAGCCTTGCCGCCCTCAAAGTACTTGTTCAACCAAGTCGTATGGCCCAAAACGGCCAAATGCACGGCCACCGCGATGTAAATGATGGCCAGGAGGAAATGCGGAAGTCCGAGCGAGGGTCTCACATACAGCCAAATGGCTGCTTGTCCATCAGTATCGGCCATGAGTTTTTCTCCTTCTTACAGTTGTTAGTGGAGCCAGGGGCTGTAGACATAGGCGAGAACGTGAGCGACGACGGCAATCGCGCCGAAAACGCGCGTGCCGTTGATCACGTGGGCATGAAGTTCCTCGGCCTCAGCCAAGGTCAAACCAGTCGGATAAACTTTGTTTGGGTCGGCCATAATTGCACCTCCAAAAGGATTCCGTGCTTAACCTGCACGTAGGTGTACTAGTGTGCGACTGCGCAGAGCCGGATTGCCTCCCCTTCGCGCAATCGACTGACGCCTGACAAGATGGATTTCCATCTCCACTTGCGTCTATACACTGTAAAAGCTGCTAGGCGTTCGGAATGACGTGCTCGATCGCCACCTTGGCCTTGCCGCCTTCCAAGTACTTGGGGAACCACGTCGTGTGGCCCAGTATGAATGCATGCACAAGCACCGCCGTGAGGGCGACGACGCCAAGAAGGCTCATCAACCCGGCTTCTGGTTTTACAACCAGCCAGATTTTGGCTTGTCCATCAATATCGGCCATGGGTAGTTCTCCTATTTACTTGAGCCAAGGGGTGAGGACGAAGGCGAGAACATGCGCGACAACCGCGATGGCGCCGAAAGTCCGTGTACCATTAATTACATAACCGTGCAGTTCTTCGGCTTCCGCCAATGTTAGACCTGTCGGATAGACCTTATTTGGGTCTGCCATAGGTACCTCCTCTAAGATTACGTGCTGGACCCGCACGTTGGGCTGCGCTAACGGCCCGAAAGCGGAAGCGGCGCCTTTAGCAGTGTCAGCATAGTCATACTATTGTATGTGTCAATTCGTATTGACATAGTATTATCTGTGTCAAGGCGACACATTCGTAGTTTCCCTGGGGTTTGTAAGGTAAATACCCTAAGTATTTGTAAGGTATGTAATGACACATACTGTAGTGAAAAGCCTAACGCGTATGTAAGGGTGTTGGGAGTGCTTATAGGGTTTTACCCTACGTTGTGTAGGGGTTTTCTAGAAATTGTGGAGCCAAAAGGCTTGCGGTATCGCATGCGGGGCGACCGGCGTCCGGCCACGAATATTCGGGACCCAAGCAAGAAAAGGCGATAGTGTCTGGAGACATCCCGTCGATTGGAAGGCGCCCGCCATTTATTCGACCCCGGCGTCTTGGGTACACTTGGCCGATTGCGGGCGCTCTACCTGAGACAAAAATGCGTTCCAGACAGAAGGCACATGCGGGATGAGCGAAGGCGACGACCATAGCTTAAGCCATGCTGGGAACAACAAGGCTCCGGCGTTTGGCGCCGACATCACCAATTGCGACCGCGAACCGATCCATATTCCGGGATCCGTGCAGCCTCACGGCGCTTTGCTCGCTATCGACCCGCAGGAGCTTCGAATTGTTCAAGCGGGCGGTAACACCATCGAAATCCTTGGCGTCGAGCCTATCGAGTTGCTGGAGGGGAACATTGCGGACTGGTTCGCACCGGACCGGGTCACGCGCCTTCGAACGCTTCTCGACAATGAAGGGCCGCTGATGCGGCCGGTTCATGCCTTCACCACCACCAGCAAGCAGGGTTGGGAGATCGTCGACACTTTCGTCTACCGCAGCGGCAGACTCGTTGTGCTTGAGTTGGAGCCCGTGCGGGAGAGCGGTCCCGAGGATACGCTGGCCCTCGTGCAGGCCATGCTGGCGCGTGTCCAACAGGCTGGCACGCCCCAAGCGTTCTGCCAGGGACTGGCTGACGAGATGCGCCGTGTCACGGGATTCGACCGCGTGATGGTCTACCGTTTCCTGCCGGACGGCAGCGGCGTTGTCGATGCCGAGGCGCGAGGAAATGACGTTGAGTCCTTTCTTGGCCTGCGCTACCCCGCCTCCGATATTCCGCGGCAAGCGCGTGAGCTTTATCTCAACAATTGGATCCGGCTCATTCCCAACGCCCGCTATACGCCCGAGCCGATTCTCCCGGCGGACGATCCTCGCAGCGGCGCTCCGCTCGACCTCAGCCACAGCCTGATCCGCAGCGTCTCGCCGATGCATCTGGAATATCTGGCAAATATGGGTGTGGCGGCATCCATGTCGCTCTCGATCATCATGGATGGCCGGTTATGGGGGCTGATTGCCTGCCATCACCGGACGCCGCGATTTTTATCGCACCGCCTGCGCATGGCCTGTGAGCTGTTCGCGCAAATGGCTTCGGCGAAACTCGAAACGAAGGTGGACGCCGAAGAGTTCGAGGCTCAGCTGCGAAGCAAGCGCATTCACGAAGAACTCCTAACGCGAATGAGCGGCGAGGCGGACTTGGCCGAAGGGCTCACCCGGCATAAGCCGAACCTGCTCGATTACATTCCTGCGGACGGTGTCGGACTTTGGCTGGACAACTGTTACACAGGAATGGGCAAGACACCGCGAAGCGAGCAGGTCGCCTCTTTGGTCGCCTGGTTGAACGAGACCGCGGCCGAAGGTATCTTTCATACGGATAGGCTACCGCTACTTTTCCCCCCGGCCGCCAAATTTGCCGATGTCGCCAGTGGTCTTATTGCTCTCTCGGTCTCAAAAACTCCCAAGGATTATGTGCTGTGGTTCAGACCGGAAGTGATCCGCACGGTTACCTGGGCTGGCGATCCGAACAAGCCCGTCGAGACCTTCCTCGGCGGCCAACGCGTTTCACCGCGCAAGAGTTTTGCCGCCTGGCGCGAGTTGGTGAATGCGCATTCCCACCCCTGGCGCAGCGCGGATGTAGAAGCTGCCAAAACGCTGCGCCTGTCTCTGATGGAGGTGATCCTTCGGCGCATCGATCAGGTCGCTCGCGAGCGCGAGGAAGCACGTATCAAGCAGGCCGCTCTAACGGCCGAGCTTGATCGGCGGCTTGACCAATGGCAAGCGGTCGCTGCTGAGCTCAAGGACGAGGCCCAGCGCCGCGCGCTGGTCGAGACGGAGCTATCGCAGGTCTTGCGATCAACGGTGGAAGAGCAGGAGGCCGAACGCCAACGCATCGCGCGCGAACTGCACGATAGCCTTGGACAAACGCTCACACTTCTACAACTCGGTTTGGATGAACTCGGCCACTCATTGCCCGCTGGCGGGAAGTTAAAGGAGCGACTTGCGGCGCTCAAGGGGCTTGCCAACGGCGTTGGATCGGAGGTGAACCGGCTGGCTTGGGAAATCCGGCCGACGGCGTTGGATGACCTCGGTTTGGAAACGGCCATTCACCACTTCATCGAGACATGGAGCGAACGGTTGAACCTGCAGTTCGACCTGCGCCTTGTGCTCAACGACCGCAGGCTGAACCCGGCCATAGAGACCACACTCTACCGTGTGCTGCAGGAAGCAATCACCAACATCGCGCGGCATGCGAACGCGACGCGGGTCGCCGTATTGCTTGAGGCAAGCGCAAAGGAGGTCAGCATGATTGTGGAGGACAATGGACGCGGTTTTTCCCCCACCGAGGCAGAGCCGGCCGGCATGCCTTCGAAGCGCCTTGGTTTGCTTGGTATCCGCGAGCGCCTGTCGCTCGTTTCAGGCACGATGGAGGTTGAGTCGGCTCCAGGCAACGGCTGCACTCTTTACATTCGAGTGCCGCTATGACCGATCCCGGTAGCGCGCGGCTGCGCGTTCTTATAGCCGACGATCATCCCGTTGTGCTCGCCGGCGTTCGATCTCTGCTCAATGGCGATCCAGAGGTCGAAATCGTCGGCGAGGCGCGTGACGGCTTGACCGCGCTGGGGATGGCAATCGAGCTAAAGCCCGACGTCATGGTGCTGGATTTGTCCATGCCAGGCCTCAATGGCGTGGACGTGACAAGGCAGCTTCTCGCCCAGTTTCCCGAGTGCAAAGTGTTGGTGCTGACCGTGCACGAAGATCGAGCTTATTTGCGCAAGCTGATCGAGGTTGGAGCGGCTGGTTATGTGCTCAAACGGTCGGTGGTGGAGGACCTGCTTCGCGCAATTCATGCGGTCGCCGCAGGCGGTATTTATCTCGATCCTTCAATCGCTGCACATGCCATCGATAGGACTGCGAACAAACCGTCCGAGGCTGCGGGAGGCGGAGCTGAACTTAGCGAGCGCGAGGTGGAGGTATTGCGACTTACCGCTGTTGGCCACAGCAATAAAGCGATCGCAAACATATTGCAGATCAGCGTCAAAAGCATTGAGACCTACAAGGCCCGCGCGATGGATAAGCTCGGCTTTCACAGCCGCGTGGAGTTGGTGGGCTACGCGGTCGAAAAGGGCTGGCTGGCGGGAACCTGAGTGCAATCGGAATATTCGGTCCTGATCTGCATGATTGAGATGGAATATCCTTTTCGGGCAAGGTTTCCAGGAATTGACGGCAGAGCGCCCGGCGCAGTTCAACCTTGCCGCACGTGAAGTTCTTGGTAAGGTCCACTGACCTCGGTCCGGCCTCAATGAAGCATTTCAAGCTCCGCCGTAAACTGCGACGTTTTCTCGCGGCCATGGTCACGAGTGGAACAAGGGACTAATAATTCCCGGCTCCGCCGCCATCGCCCTTTGAGGCCCATCTCCAAATGAGCAATGCGGCCGACCCAATGCTCTCGTCCGGTAAAACCCTGATGTCTGTCTGTTGAGATCCCGACAGACACTCAGGACCGGCAAGCGTATGAGTTTGCTTTGCTTTGCTTTGCTTTGCTTTGCTTTGCTTTGCTTAAGCGCGGCGCTGTTAACGCACACTCAAGCTGGATGCCTTTTGGAGCCCCGAGTGAGGAAAAGCGCGCGAACAGTTCGTGCACAATTAAGCTGAAGTTCCAGCAGCCGAACTGACTTTTTCCCCGACGTTTCAATCGTTTGCGCTTGAAACGGGCGGCGCGGCGGTGTCTACGCCGCGATTGCGGCGGCAAGATCGAGGGCTTGCCGCTGCTTTGGGTTGGCCTCGGTGGCAAGGGTGAAGGTCCCTGTACCGGGCTTTGCATCTTTGGGGCGCATGACATTGCGCACGATTGTCGCCAGATGCGTAAGCAGGCCGCGAAAGCTCAAGGCGGGCGAGCCGTCGGCGAGACGCCGGTTTTGCGCCTTTGCGAGCGCGGCGGCGGAGCGCTTGGCTGGCGCCACGGGATCGCATTCACGCGCCTCACCTGCTGGGGCCTCATCTGCAAACAAGAGCGGCTTCCAGGCTTCGGCCAGATGCCATTGCACGTAATAGGCGAGCATGCTGAGGAAGATGTGGGCCTTGACGCGGCTCTCAAGCCGAACGTCAGGGATAAGTTTACAGACAGATGCCCGTATGCATACAAAAGGTAGGCCGCCCGCGTGCGATTGCAAGCAGGGCGCTCAAGCTGCAGCCGAATGGGGGCCTACTCCCGCTCCTTCCGCCGGTTGAGGAACGCCAGCCGCTCGAAAAGTTGCACGTCCTGCTCGTTCTTCAAGAGCGCGCCATGCAGCGGCGGGATGAGCTTGCGCGGATCGCGCTCTCTCAGCGTCTCTGCGTCGATGTCCTCGCTCAAGAGAAGCTTGATCCAATCCAGAAGCTCCGAGGTGGAAGGCTTTTTCTTCATCCCCGGCACGTCGCGGACATCGAAGAAAATGTTAAGCGCTTCGCTGAGCAGCCGCGGCTTCAGGCCGGGAAAATGCACATCCACGATGGATTGCATGGTCTCCCGGTCGGGAAAGCGGATGTAGTGGAAGAAGCAGCGGCGCAGGAAAGCGTCGGGCAGTTCCTTTTCGTTGTTCGACGTGATCATCACGATGGGCCGCACCTTCGCCTTCACGACCTCGCCCGTCTCGTAGACATGGAATTCCATGCGGTCGAGCTCTTGCAAGAGGTCGTTCGGGAACTCGATGTCGGCCTTGTCGATCTCGTCGATGAGGAGGATCGGTTTTTTCTCGGACTCGAATGCCTCCCACAGCTTGCCCTTGCGAATGTAATTCCTGATGTCCTTGACGCGCTCGTCGCCGAGCTGGCTGTCGCGCAGGCGGTTGACGGCGTCGTAATCGTAGAGGCCTTGCTGCGCCTTCGTCGTCGACTTGATGTGCCATTCGATGAGAGGCGCGCCGAGTGCGGTTGCGACTTCGTTGGCGAGCACCGTTTTGCCGGTGCCGGGTTCGCCTTTCACCAGAAGCGGGCGCTCAAGCACGATGGCGGCGTTGACCGCGACGCGAAGATCGTCGGTGGCGACGTAGGTATCCGTTCCTTGAAAGCGCATGCTCGACTTCCTTGTCAAATCGCCGCCGCCAGCATGTTTCAGCAAGAGACGGGCGATACCGCGCCGTGCAAAGCGCCTCAGAGTGCGTCCGGAAAAGTGCGAAGCGGTTTTTCCGATAAGGACGCAGGTAAAACAAAAACTCAAGGACCGCTCTTGATTCATCAAAAGCGGGGTCTAGCAGGCTGCTGAGAAACGATGTTGCCCATGGTTCGACAAGCTCACCATGAGGATGAACACAAAACTCTCCTAAGCTTCGAAGCCTTCCTGAGCCTGTCGAAGGATGAAGCCAAGATTTCATGCTGTTTCATCAAAGGCCTCAGCTGCTCGAGGTCCAAGGATCAACACGGACGACGCAAATGGGGTGCCGAATCCGGTTTTATCCTAGTTGCGATCGCCCTTGAGATAGTGATCCGCGTCAAACTGATAGTGCGTTCTGCAGAACTCGCACGTCACGGTGATGACGTCGTCTTCGGCCATGCCGTCCAGTTCTTCGGGCGAGAACTGGTTCAGCATGGTCTCAACACGCTCGCGCGTGCAATTGCACTGTGCATCGAGCGGGGTGGCTTGAAAGGCGCGGACTTCCTCCTCGTGGAAGAGCCGGTAAAGCAGACGATCGGCCGACAGTGTAGGGTCGAGGAGTTCGTGGTCCTCGACCGTTGCAGCAAGCGCTTGGGCGCGCCGCCAGCCATCATCGTCGACGCTGCCCGCCTCTGGCTGCGAATAGTCATCGCTGTCCTGCCGGCCACCCTCCCGCGTCAGCTTCTGCACCATCAAGCCGCCCGCGCGCCAGGTCCACTTTCCCGGGTTTGATCCCTCTCTCGCGGTGAACTGGCGGGCAACCGCGATGCGGATCAAGGTGGGGATCTGTTCCGATTGATCGAAATATTCGTGCGCCGCATCGACAAGCGTATTACCGGCGAGGCTGACAATGCCCTGGTAGCGCTCCATGCCGGCGCCTGGATCGATGGTCATGGCGAGATGCCCGTCGCCGAGAAGCGGCTTCGGCGCGCCGGCGCCGTTTATGGAGCCCGCGAAATCGTCGCGATTGTGGCTGGCGTAGCCCCGAACGTGGCCCGGCGAACTGTAATGGACGACGAGGAAGCTCACAGGCCCATCGGACTGGGTCTGCAGGATGAACTTGCCGTCGAATTTCAGCGCCGCTCCCAGCATCGCGGTCAGCGTCACAGCCTCTCCGAGAAGCAGCGAGACCCGCTCCGGGTAGGCATGCCTGTTCAGGATCTCGTCCACGACGGGACCGAGACGGATGAGGCGCCCGCGAGCGCCGGATGCTTCTAGCTGGAAAGGAAGGACGTAATCGTTGAACTTACCCGCGCCGGTAACCTCGGCGAAACTTCCGTGATCTCCACCCATCAAACCTTCTCAAGACACCACGCCAGGATTGCCCGCTGCGCATGCAACCGGTTCTCCGCTTCGTCGAACACAACCGATTGCGGCCCGTCTATAACATCGTCCGTCACTTCCCTGCCGCGGTGCGCCGGCAGGCAATGCATAAAGATAGCATCCTTCGCGGCTTTTTCCATGAGCGGCATGTTGACCTGATAGGGCTTCAGGAGTTCGACACGTTCTGCGGTGTTTTCCTGGCCCATAGAGACCCAAACGTCGGTGACGACACAATCAGCTCCCTTGACCGCTTCGTGGGGGTCTTCGAAAATGACGACTTTGCCGCCTTCGGATTGAGCCCAGTTGATCAGGTCGAGCGGGGGGCGAAGACTTCCGGGCGTGGCGACATGCAGGGTAAAGCCGAAACGAACGGCGGCATGAATCCGAAGACGCGGCGACATTGTTGCCATCGCCGATCCACGTGACCAGGAGCGGCTCAACTGGCCCTTTCTTCTCCTCCAATGTCAAGATATCGGCAAGGATCTGGCATGGGTGTGACCGGTCGGACAAGCCGTTGATCACAGGCACGGTGGCATGTTGTGCGAGTTCGATCAGCGTCTCGTGGGACGTCGCACGCATCATGATGATGTCGACATAGCGGGACAGGACGCGAGCCGTGTCCGCGATGGTCTCGCCGCGGCCAAGCTGCATGTCGGAATGGTTTAGAACGATGGTCTCGCCGCCAAGCTGCCGCATGGCGACGTCGAACGACACCCGCGTGCGCGTGGATGTCTTCTCGAACAGCATGGCGAGAACCGCGCCTTCCGCAAGACGCGGGCGGGACGCAACTGGAGCCTTGAACGATTTCTTCAGAGATTTGGCGCAGTCGAGGATAAAGCGTAGCGTCTCGCTATCGTAGTCGTCAATGTCAATGAAATGGCGAAGCGTCATTGGCGTTTTGAGCGTCGTGTCACGCTGGAAGTGTAGCATTGAGCCTCACACATGCGGTGTCTATTTTTGCGCACGCTTCTTTTATTTCCAACTCTGTTACAATAAGCGGTGGCAAAAGTCTGACGACATTCTCGCCTGCGGTAACAGCCAACAATTTCTCCGCAAAGAGCGTAGCCGCTACGTCCGTATTGGGGACGTTGCATCTCAGGCCGAGCATGAGGCCCTCGCCGCGGACTTCGGCTATGATGTTCGCATGCCGAGAAGCAATATCAACAAGCTGATTCCTAAAAAGCAAGCCCATCTTCCGGACATTTAACAGGAAATTTGGATCGAGGACGACGTCGAGGACGGCATTGCCAGCCGCTGCGGCGAGCGGATTGCCGCCAAAGGTCGAGCCATGCGTGCCGGCCGTCATTCCCGCCGATGCTTTCTCGGTCGCGAGGCACGCCCCGATGGGAAATCCGCCGCCAAGGCCTTTTGCGATTGCCATAATGTCTGGCTCGATCCCTGACCATTCGTAGGCGAAAAGTTTGCCGGTGCGGCCCATGCCGCATTGGACCTCGTCCAGCATAAGGAGAATGCCGTGCTCGTCCGTAAGCTCGCGCAAAGCCTTGAGGAAAGGCCAGCCCGCGGAACGGATGCCGCCTTCTCCCTGGATCGGCTCGATCAGGATGCCGGCGGTTTCTTTCGTGATGGCGGCGCGCGCCGATTTGAGGTCGCCAAGCGGGACCTGGTCGAAGCCTTCGACCTTTGGACCGAAGCCAGCCATGTGTTTCGGCTGATTGCCGGCGGCGATAGTCGCCATCGTGCGGCCGTGGAATGCGCCCTCGAATGTAAGAATGCGGTAGCGCTCCGGATGGCCGAGATGGCTATGAAATTTTCGCGCCATCTTGATGGATGCTTCCATCGCCTCCGCCCCGGAGTTGGCGAAGAAAACCTTGTCGGCGAATGTCGCGTTGCAAAGCCGTTCGGCGAGCCGTTCCTGGCCCGTTATGCGATAGAGGTTAGAGGTGTGCCAAAGCTTGCGAGCCTGCTCGGTCAGCGCCGCAACGAGATGAGGGTGGGCATGGCCTAGGATATTGACGGCGACGCCTCCGGCGAAGTCGAGATAGCGGTCGCCAGAAGCCGTGAAGAGACAAGCCCCCTCGCCACGATCGAATTCGACATTGACACGCGCATAGGTTCCGAGGACCGCAGACATTCTTTCCACTCGTTTTCCAATTAAAAAAGCCGCTCCGGCACCGGGCGGCTTTAGCTGAGAAGCCTATTTTCCTTGTGTTCGCTCCCATGTCAACCGGCACAAAAGACACACAGCCTCTAAAATGGAACGCTGTTCCTCCGTTTTAAGGGTCGGGTAATTTGTCGAGCGTGCCCTTTTGTGCAATCATCCAAGTATGAAGATGGAGTGGTGCCATCACCTTCCGAATGCGAACACCTTCGCATCCACCACGTCGCCAAGTGTATGGCGACATTAGTATCTCAGTAGGTAGCGTTTTCGAATCCCCCGGTATTTGCCGGAAGTAGCCCTTGGTTCTGGGCTTGTCGAATGCTGCCGCGTCTTCTTGTTTTGCGTTAGCGCCCGTGGCCCCGCTGGTCAATCTCCCGGCGGCCGCGTCCCTTATTCGCGGTCGATCCGCCGAAATGAACGAGGAGCTAACTTTATGAGTTGGACAGATGAACGTGTTGAACTCTTGAAAAAACTTTGGGCGGACGGCCTTAGCGCGAGCCAGATTGCGACAAAGCTTGGAGAAGTCACGCGTAACGCCGTTATCGGAAAAGTTCATCGCCTGGGCCTTGCTGGCCGCGCGACAACCTCTCGCATTAGAACAGCGCGCCCGCGTTCGAATATAGCGCTTTTTCCTGCGCGATCATCACAGGTTCAGTATCGCACCTTCGGTAATACCGCCATCAAAGTGGCGCCCCAACCGCAGGAGCGGAAGCTGCCAGCAGCGGCAATTATTCCGCTGCGGGCCATTCCGGACCTCGAACCTGCGCCCGATGGGCAGGTCAAACTGGTCGACCTCAAGGAGAGCATGTGCCATTGGCCGATCGGCGATCCCATGGAGGATGGCTTTCATTTCTGCGGCAGGCAGAAGTCCTTTGGCGTTCCGTACTGCGAACACCATGCCGCGATCGCCTATAACCCGCTCGCGCGCAAGCGCCGGACTGCTTAAGGCAGGGGCAAGAAATACACGGCGGGGGCCGGGAGCCAGGGTGTAACACCCTGGCTCCGTCTTTACTCAAGCAGGCTTTGGCCGGGAAACTTTTCTCCAAGCGCGTAGCCCGCTCCACGAACTGTGCGGATCGGATTCTTTTTCTTTGCCTCGATTGATGGCCTTTCGCAGCCGGCCGATGTGAACGTCGACGGTGCGTTCGTCCACATAGACGTCGCGGCCCCAGACGCCGTCGAGAAGCTGCGTCCGCGTGAACACGCGGCCCGGGCTCTCCATGAGGAATTCGAGGAGCTTGAACTCCGTCGGGCCTAAGCGAACCTGGCGGCCATTGCGCGCGACGCGATAGGCTTCGCGGTCGAGTTGGATGCCGTCTACCTCAAGGGTTTGAGCAATGCGCGTCGGACTCGCCCGCCGAAGGATGGCGCGCACGCGGGCCAGCAATTCTGGCACGGAAAAAGGCTTTACCACGTAGTCGTCAGCGCCCACGGTCAGGCCGCGAATACGATCCTGCTCCTCGCCGCGAGCCGTCAGGATTAGGATGGGGATGGGGCGGGCTGTTTTCCCTGCGCGAAGCCTGCGGCATAGCTCGATGCCAGAGAGGCCAGGCAGCATCCAGTCCAGGATGATCAGGTCAGGCGGCTCCTCCCTGATTGCGGCTTCGGCTTCGTCTCCGCGCTGAGCGAGGGAGACGCGAAAGCCTTCTGCTTCAAGATTATACTGAAGCAGCAGCGCTAACGCCTCCTCATCTTCAACAATCAGGACCTTCGCATTCATAGGCTCAACTCACGGTGTCGAATGTGTCACCCCTTTCCTGTCCCATTGTACCCGAGAACAAGGGTCCGGCTCGTCGTGTCCGACTTCGGGCGCTCGTCATCGAGGGTTTTTCCATGGATCAGAAAGTAGATCGTCTCGGCGATGTTTGTTGCATGGTCGCCGATGCGTTCGATATTCTTGGCGCTGAACAGAAGGTGCGCATACAGCCCCGCACACTGCGGCTCCTCCATCATGGCTGTCAATAATTCGCAGTAAAGCGAATTATACATCGCATCAATGTCGCTGTCCTGCTGCCAGACTTTCAGCGCTGCGTTTGCGTTGCGCTGAGAATAGGCATCAAGAACATCTTTCAGCTGCCTCATGGCAGCTTCGCCGATATGCATGAACCCGGTCATGACCTGCGTCGGCCGCCCCTCCGCCGCTATGGCGATCGCGCGCTTGGCGATGTTTTTCGACAGATCGCCGATGCGCTCCAAGTCCACCGCGATACGAATTGCGTTTATAATCTGTCGCAAGTCGGTCGCCACTGGGGCGCGTCTCGCGATGATGGAGATCGCGAGCTCATCCACGGAGCGCTCCAGCGCGTCGATTTTTCGGTCCTTTTCAAGCGTGACCTCGGCCAAGCCGGGGTCGCGATGGTAGAGAGCATCGATAGCCTGCCCAAGTGCCTGCTCCGCAAGCCCGCCCATTTGAGCAATCATCGTGTCGAGCGATTTTAGTTCCCCCTCGTAAGCCTTTACGGGATGTTCCGCCAAAGCCTTTTCCTCCGCTTAAGGCGCCCGAGTTTCAGGACGCTCAGCACCATCAATTCGTAGGCTTGCCGGTTGCGGGACCTAGCCGAACCGTCCAGTGATGTAGTCCTGCGTCCGTCTTTCCGTTGGGTTTGTGAAAATTCGATCGGTGGCATCCTCCTCGACGAGATAGCCAAGATGAAAAAAGGCGGTGCGCTGAGAAACGCGGGCCGCCTGCTGCATGTTATGGGTTACGATGACAATGCAGTAGTTTTCGCGAAGCTCGTCGATGAGTTCCTCGACTTTGGCCGTTGCGATGGGGTCGAGCGCCGAGCATGGCTCGTCCATCAGGATGACTTCGGGGCTGACGGCAATCGCGCGCGCGATGCAGAGGCGCTGCTGCTGGCCGCCTGAGAGACTAGTGCCTTCGCTGTCGAGGCGATCCTTCACTTCCTCGAAAAGACCGGCGCGCTTGAGGCTTTTCACCACGATTTCTTCAAGGTCCGCTTTCGACTTGGCGAAGCCGTGGATGCGCGGGCCGTAGGCGACATTTTCGAAGATCGATTTCGGGAAGGGGTTCGGCTTCTGAAACACCATGCCAACGCGCGCGCGGACTTGAACCGGGTCAACATCGGGAGCGTAGATGTTCTCGCCCTGGATCTTGATTTCGCCCTTCACATGCGCGTCTGCGATAGTGTCGTTCATCCTGTTGAAGCAGCGGAGGAAGGTCGATTTTCCGCAGCCGGATGGGCCAATGAAGGCCATCACATTCCGATCCGGGATATCAAGGTTCACGCCGAAGAGCGCCTGTTTCTGGCCGTAGAAGACGGAGACATTGCGGGCCGTTGCTTTCAGGGCGCGTTTATTCGCGGTATCAGAAGGCCCGGAGCCTGGTTCTGAAGGTGAAGCGCTCGCGCTCGGCTCGACAGAAATCTCTACCATTTGCGTTCATACCTATTGCGAAGGATAACGGTGATAATGTTCATCACCGCGAGGATCATGAGGAGCACGATGGTTGCGCCTGCCGTTTTTTCGACGAAGCCTCGCTCGGCTTCTGTTGCCCACATGTAGATTTGGACGGGCAGGGCGGTGGCCGGATCGAGGGGCGATTTCGGAATGTCCACCACGAAAGCGACCATGCCGATCATGAGGAGGGGCGCGGTTTCGCCGAGCGACTGGATAAGTCCCAGGATGGTGCCAGTGATAATGCCAGGAAGGGAAAGAGGCAGAACGTGGTGAAAGACGGTCTGCACCCTCGATGCGCCGACGCCGAGAGCCGCTTCCCGAATGGAGGGAGGAACTGCGCCGATCGCCGCGCGCGTCGCGATGATGACCGTCGGCAGGGTGCGAAGCGTGAGCACGAGGCCACCGACAATGGAGGCAGAACGGGGAAGCCCCGCGAAGTTGATGAATACCGCAAGGCCGAGTAAACCGAAAACGATCGAGGGCACAGCCGCGAGATTGTTGATGTTCACCTCGATCAAATCGGTGAAGCGGTTCTTGGGCGCGAATTCCTCAAGATAGATCGCCGCCGCAACGCCGAGCGGCACCGACAGCAGCACCACGATGAGCATGATGTAGAAAGAGCCGAGAAGGGCTACGGCCAAACCTGCGGTCTCGGGCTGGCTCGAAGCCGTATTCGTGAAAAGCCCGGTGTTGAAGAGCTTCTTCATGATGCCTTCGCCGGTCAGCTTGTCGATCCAGGCGATCTGCTGGTCTGAAATCTGCCGGTTTGCCTGCGGAAGCGCCCGATCGATTTTCCCTTTCAGGAAAGCGTCGGCGTTGCCGCTTGCGAGCACCCAGATATTTTTCGTTTGGCCGATCAGTGAAGGATCGGCTGTTACCATCTCGCGGAGCTGGGAGTCGGCTTCTCGCGAAAGAAGGGCGTTCGCGGCTGTACGCTGAAGCCGGTTGGACGGTTCAGCGCCCACGGCCTTATAGAGTGCCGTATAGGCCAGCTTTTGGTAATTGGCCTGCGCCAGCGCATTGGGGCTTCGGTTCCCGTCGGGGTCGATCTCCTGCGCGTCGAAAGTGATCGGCAGTTCGATCGAGGTTTGGAAGAAGGCCGTCCAGCCATTGCTGATGATGGACGTGAACAGGATGACGAGGAAACCAAGCCCGAGGACGATCGCGGCAAGCCCGTAGAGCTGAAAGCGGATTTCTGCCCTCCGGCGACGCCGCATAAGTGCAGGATTATCGAATCGGCTCAGGACTTTGGGAGCGGCGATATCGGTCATGGATGTGTCATCAGCGAGGACGCTCATTCATATTGCTCCCGATATTTCCGCACGATGTAAAGCGCATAGACGTTGAGACCGAGGGTCAGAATGAAAAGAGTGAGACCCAGGGCAAAAGCCACGAGCGTTTGCGGGGTGTTGAATTCTAGGTCACCGGTGAGTTGGCTGACGATCTTTACGGTGATGGTTGTGACTGACTCAAAGGGGTTCAGCGTGAGATTGGCGGCTATGCCCGCGGCCAGCACCACGATCATGGTTTCGCCGATGGCGCGAGACGCTGCGAGCAGGATCGCGCCGACAATGCCTGGGAGCGCGGCGGGTAGAACCACGCGCGTGATCGTTTCGGACTGGGTCGCGCCAAGGCCGTAGGAGCCCTCGCGAAGGGACCGCGGAACGGCGGAGATGATGTCGTCCGAAAGCGACGACACGAAGGGGATGATCATGATCCCCATGACGACGCCAGCCGTCAGAACGCTTGTTGGCTGAATGACCAAACCCGCCTGTGAGCCGACAAAGTTCAGGAACGGCCCCACGGTGATGACCGCGAAGAAGCCGTAAACGATGGTTGGGATGCCCGCCAACATCTCCAGCAGCGGCTTGACGGTTGCTCTGACCTTTGGATGCGCATATTCGGACATGTAAATGGCGGCCAGCAATCCGATCGGGACCGCGACGAGCAAGGCAAAAAACGAGATATAGAGCGTGCCCCACATGAGCGGCACGAGCCCGAACTGGCCTTCCGTGCTTCCGGTGGCGCCTGCGTCCGCAAAACGTGGGTCCCATACCGTGCCCGTCAGAAAATCGATAATCGACACGCTCTTGAAGAAATCCAGGCTCTGGAAGAGCACTGAAAGCACTATTCCAACTGTGGTAAGGATGGCGACCGAAGACGCCGCCATAAGGCCAGCCACGATGACCCGCTCGACGCGGTTACGGGCGCGAAGGTTCAGCGAAATCCCGAAAAAAGCGAAAGCAAAGCCGGAAATGGCGAGAAGGGCTGCAACGAAGGTCTGAGCAAGCCGGCTTTTGCGCTTCAGGTTGTCAAGGATCTCGGCGCTATGGATAATCGCCGCATCGGGCGCGCTCGCGACGACGATTCCTTTCTCTGAAAGAAGGCGCTGCGCCTCCTGGGGATTGGCCTTTGCCGCATGAAGCTCCTCGCTGCTGAATGTCTTGATGCCGGACGCAACGCTTCTTACGACGCTCATTGAGAGCCCGACCTGCGCCTCCGACCCCTGCAGCAAGTGCGCGGGTAAGGTCGCCTGGACTTGCCCGTCGATCAAGCCCGGTTCAACAGCCGCCCAGCTCAGCAAAACTAGGACTGCCGGAAGCGAAGTCCATAGAGCAAGATAGCCGCCATGATAGCCGGGTCGTGAATGGAGCGATCTTTCCTGGCCATGGGCCAGCATCTTGGCGCGCGCAAATCCAACAAAAAATGCAGCGACCGCTAACCCAAGCAGACAAAGAAGCAATGTGGTGAGAGACACAGCCAACTCCCGAAGGGCCCCGAGGTATTCGATGCAACATAGCGTGGCGGCTGCCCCGCCGCCACGCGCATTGCGTTCTTAGCTAAGCGGGCCCATCGACTTGAGGGTCTTGACGGTCTCGCGCGTCTCCTTTGCTTCCTTCTCCGGAAGCGGGACGAGCCCGTACTGAGCGAGAGGTCCGTCCTCGCCGATCATTTTGTCGCTGACGAAGAACTCGGCATACTCTTTCAGACCAGGGATGATGCCCACATGAGCCTTCTTCACATAGAAGAAGAGGGGCCGGAGACGGGATATTTCGCATCCGCGATCGTTTCGACGGAAGGCGTGACGCCACTCACGGTTGCGACCTTCAGCTTATCGGTGTTGTTCTCATAAAAGGAGAGACCGAACACGCCGAGCGCCTTCTTATTGCTCTGGAGACGAGCCAGGGTCTCGGTATAATCGCCGTCGATATCGACAGCGTGCTTGCCGCCGTCATCCTTGCGGACCTTCGCGCAGGCCTTCTCGGTCGCCTCGTTAAGCTTCTCAGCGGGCGTGCCGCTTGCCTTCAGCTTCTCCTCGATGAGCTTGTCCGCGCCGGAGGCTTTGCAGCCTGCGACGAGCACCTTCGTTTCAAAAACTTCGCGCGTACCGTGCTTCTCACCCGGAATGTAAGCGACAATGTCCCAATCAGGGAAATTTGGGTTGACCTGCTTCCAGGTCTTGCTGGAATTGGCAGCGAGTGCGCCATTGACAGGTACTTCGGCGCCGATGGCGAGGAACCAGTCCTTCGGCTCGAATGCGAACGAGGGGCCCTTTACGTCAGAAGCGAAGACGATGCCGTCATAGCCGAACTTGACCTCGACAATGTCCGCGACGCCGTTCTTCGCGCAGTTTTCCTGCTCGGACTTCTTGATGCGGCGGGAAGAGTTGGCGATGTCGATCTTGTCCTCGCCAACGCCATCGCAGAACTGCTTGATGCCTGCGCCTGAGCCGCCGGATTCTACAACGGGGGCCTTCTGGGTTGAATTCGCCTTTGCGAAATTCTCGGCGACGATTTTTGCGTACGGGAAGACGGTCGAGGAACCAGCGATTTTGACCTGATCACGAGCGGATGCGGAGCCACCTGAAAGAAGTCCGGCAGCCGCCGCAGCCGCAACATATGCGGTTAGACGATAGTTCACTGTGCTCTCCCTTGAAATATGAAACCAACCGGCAACACCCTGGCGGTTGTGCGTGGCAGGATCGTAGGGCCGCGCAGCAACTCTTTTATGAAAGCTGGATGAAGGTTTTGTGACAGAGTAACATCTTGATCTCGCGCGGGAGCGTCCTGCGAGGTGCAGAGAGCCCGCTTCAGCCTCCATTTGTGGCTTATCGCGTAGCCTGAGCCGGGGAGTTTTCGGCCAGAACGACGGTAAACTTGGTGCCTGTCCCCACTGTCGACGAGATGCGGAGTTCGCCACGGTGGCGGTTCACGACGTGCTTCACGATGGCGAGCCCAAGGCCGGTGCCTCCTTTTTCCATCGCTGCCGACCCGGGAACCCGGTAAAAACGCTCGGTCAATCGCGGCAGATGCTGGGCGCCAATGCCAGGACCGTCATCCTCGACGCTTATGGAAATCACGCTGGAGGTTCCGCTCTGCTGACGCTCAAGCTTTACGATTACGCGCCCGCCTCGGCGGCCATATTTGATGGCGTTGTGTATGAGGTTAATAAAGACCTGCGCTAACTCGTCACGGTCTCCCAGAACAGTTGCGCCAGCAAGCTCGGAATAAACCTGAACATCGATGTTGGCCTGCGACGCCATGGGCTCCAACGCGTCGCAGGTGTGGCGGACAAGTTCGGAGATCACGACGACGTCCCGCGGCTTCAAATGCGCGCGCATTTCAACGCGGCTCAGCGACATGAGGTTGTCGATCAGGCGCGCCATCCGCTCGGCCTGCTTCGCCATGATCGGCAGAAAACGGTCGCGCGCTGCTTCGTCATTGCGAGCCGCGCCTTGAAGTGTCTCGATGAACCCCAATACCGATGCAAGCGGCGTCTTGATCTCATGACTGGCATTCGCGATGAAGTCGGAGCGAAGCTGATCGAGGCGGCGCTGTTCTGTCAAATCCCGCAAAAAGAGCAGAGTGATCGGCTCGTTTTCGGGTACCCCTTCAAGGTGAGAAACCGTTGCAGCCATGTAGCGCTCAACGGGAACCCTTTCGCTGAAGGTGACAGTGCGCTGCGCTTTGTCGGGGCCGCAGTCCATGACCGCGTCAAGGACTTGAGGGCTGCGGGTGGCGCTTGAAATATGAAATCCTGGCCTCAAGCTGCCGAAAAGGTCTCGCGCCTTCCCGTTCGATAGAAGGATGCTCCCGTCGCGAGAGAAGGATTGCGGGTTCCGGAAGCGCATCGATGACCGATGCCGCGATGTGAAGAGGGTCCACCTGCGGCAGCGGCGCGGCGATCACTTCGGGAGTACCCTGTTTCATGGCGGGACGCGGCATGACTGCCGCTCCGGCGGCGGCGACAAAAAGCGCGGCCGCCTGAGCTTCCCAAGGCAGCCGGTACACGATGACCAAACTGAAAAGGATGACGGCGAAGAGGAGAACAAGCCATCTCTGCTCGATCAGCCGGGCGAGGGGGCGGCGAACTGTTAGCGTCCCCGCTTCATCATCAATGCTCGGCGCCAAATCGGCGGGACGGCTTAGGATGTCCCGTGATTGGGCATCTGAGCCCTTATCGTAGCTGTTAAGCATGTCTCATGAATTTGTCTGGCGTAAACAATTCGTGGTCGTACGAATTGTTGCCGCATGAATCCAAGCGTACAGCAAACCTGCGACATTTTTTCAACAATCGGCTTGGTGATCGAAAGCCGGTTTAGCGGTCCCGGCTGGCGCCCGCAGCGGCAAGCTCCTGAAGATATCCGTTCCAAAGCTCCTCCTTCCGGTGCGTGAGCTCATAAAGATAGAGCCAGGAATAAAGGCCGGTGTCGTGACCGTCGCTGAACACGAGGCGAACGGCATAATTTCCGACAGGTTCGATGGCACGGATGGTCACGTCGCGCTTGCTGGGCACGAGCTTGCGTTCCGATGGCGAGTGGCCCTGGACTTCCGCGCTGGGGCTAACCACGCGCAGGAATTCGGCGGAAAGCCTTCCCGCTGTCCCATCGGTGAACGTGATGGAAAGTTCGGATTTCTGCGGGTTCAGCCGCAATTCGGAGGCGAATGGTTCCTGCGTGCCATTTTGGGTCATTCTTTTTTCCTCTGGGCTTCCACCGTTTACAGGGTTTTCAGCTTTCCGTATTACGCTTTTTTGCCGTAATCCAGCTTAATACACTTAAGGGCTCGCCGACGAAGCCGCCATAAGAGGCTCTCAATCAGGCGACGTTTTGTTCCAAGTCCGTATTATCCAGATCGTTCGCGTAGGTATCCATGCCAGCAATCCAGATGTCTCGCGGTGAGCGTTTTTCGCTTGAGAAGATCATCAAGCGCCCCTGCCTTTCAACGGATGTTCCGTTGGAGCATGCGGAAAAACTCTTGAATTACGGCCTTGTCAAACGGCAGGTGATGCTCCTCCACGCGACCCCGCTGGGCCAGCTCGAAATTCTCCGGCAGCGGTTCAGGAGAGATGATTTCGGCTCACCTCTCGCGATGAAAAAAGCAGGGTATACCCCATTCACGCCAAAACCCGAAAATCCTTTGGGTTTATGACGCGGAAGTTGTCTGTGATCGAATCACACAACTGCGCCCAGTTTTGCGGGACTTTCTCGCGTAAGAAGGTGAGGACTTCGCCGGCGAAGTCCCGTGAGGTGGCGTAGCATCTATTGTGCGTCACGTGCTTGTGCATAACGCCCCACAACCGTTCGATGGGGTTCAAATGCGGACAATAGGCCGGGATGAAGTGCAACTTGATCCTGCGGCCGGGCTGAGCCAGCCAATCTTTTACAAGCTTGGCATGATGATAACGGGCATTATCCAGATATACATGGATCATTGCCAAGAGCGGATACAGTGCTTCGAGCGCTTCCAGCAGTCTTATCGTGGAGGCGGCATCGATGGTTTCGGCCTCGATCATGCGGGTTTGTCCGGTCTCAAGGTCAATCGCGCCGTGAATATTGAGGCGCTGCCGCCCGCTTGTCTGTTGGATTGCCAGCTTTTCTTCTTTCGGCGCCCAGCAACCCATCGGCCGTGCGGCATGCGTTGGATGCACCGCGTCCACGAACAGCACAGCCTCGTTAAGGCCAAGCGCGTTCCGCAGCTTTTCGTAACCTTCGATGAACGCCCGCTGTTTTTCTGCATCCAGTTTGCGGCCGATGACTTCCGGCTTGTGGTATTCCAAGCCCAGCCGGTGCAGCAAGGCGACCAATCCCGCCCGGCTCTCGTAAACGATGCCGAATTCCCGCTCGATAAAGGCGCCGATCTGCCGCGTTGAACGCGGTAAAGCCTGGGCAACGTAAGCCTTCAGCGCTTCCTCTTGCACCGTGGAAAGACGGCTCGAACTGCCTCCGGCATCGAACTGTTCGAGCCCAGAGATCCCGCGCTCGTCATAGAGTTTGCGCCAGTTCCTGACCGTATCGTCATCGAGATAGAGAACCTTGGCCACCCGCTCGCAGCTCAAGCCGTCATCCAAGAGAAGGATTGCATTCGCCCGGCGTGCAATCCGATGCTCCGCCGAGCCATCGCGCGCCAGCGACAGCAGTTCCTTCCGTTCGGCAGTGTCCAGAAATCCCCGGCAAATTATACCGCCCACTGAGATCCCACTCGCCTAACTTTGCAAGCACTTTCTCTCGGGTTCTCAATGAGTTCAGGGTATAGTAGAGCGAACTTGACGTTTGGCTTACGCTTGCGAAGGGCCCGTTCTCAAAAGATTCAAGGTGCGCGTGATCCTTTTGATTGCGGCATTTGCTCCTGAATCCTGCAAGTGGATGCCGGAATCGCACCAGGGGGCGATATATTTACACCGTTGTAAAACCTCACTAGTAGGATTCATCATCACGCCTATAATGTCTGGAAACCATGGAGCGGGGTGAAATCTCCGCTCCGGTCAGGCTTGAAGGGCACGCTAGCGGGGAGATTATCATGTCGAGAATATTATTGAGTGCAGCCTTGGCCCTTGCTGTCCTGGGCACAACGGGTGAGACACAGGCGGCTGAAAATAGCTACCACCACAGGAGAGCCCATCATCACTCCTACGCCCCGGCTCCGCGCTCTTACGAGTTCTTTTCGTTCGGCTCCTCTTCCGAATATTATGCACATCGCCCGGTTGGAGGCCATTCGTATTACTGGCAACACCGGGCATGGCCATTCGTGAACGGGGCTGCATACAACTATCCCGGCTACTATAACAATCAGACCTTCTGGGAGCGGGTTCAAACGCAGGCGAATTATCCCGTTCAATATTAATCTGGTATCATCGCTTGAGTGAGCTTCCGCTTAAAAGTGCCGCCAAAGACGGCACCGGAAGCTTGCTTACCATCAGCGCGCTGGCAGCGACTGCGGCGCCCGCAATTACCATCGGAATTTCCGCAGGGTGTAGGCGTAGTACTGCGGCGTCCGCCCCCATGATAGCCATAGCGGCGCCCGTTGATGGCAGACCGCAAAACCATTTCTTTCGCGGCCGGGAAGAACCATCCGGTGGGAGCGGCAGAGCGGTTTTGGATTGAACATTGAACCGGGCAAGACGAAGGCCTGTTGCAATCACGTATATGGCCGCGATGAGCCAGCCTGCCATTCCCAGGGAGAACAGGTGGCGGTCATAGAGAAGCATCGCCGGAGCTACGCCGAAATTCAGGAAATCGGCAAGAAGTCGAGTTCGGCTCCGATTGCGGAACTTCAGCCGAAAGCTTCCTCGCGGCAAAACCGTCGGCAGCGTCAAGCAGAGCCGCTCCTAGGATAGCGGTCATCGCGAGAGCGAATTCGCCTTCGCCTGAGAGGCGTATCGCAGTCAAACCTAGAACTACGGCCGCGAGCGTAAGCAAATTCGGAACGAGCCGTATCAGCTTGCGAAGCCCAGCTTCCCCCGAAGCGGCACTACTGTTGCCGACCACCTTGAAGGGCTGGCCATGATCAAGCTTCATCGCGCCGGCCACCTCACGACGCCGATATGTACCAAGGGTTGCACTCCCGCCTCCATCACCGTTAGGTTAGCCTCTATCCATGGAACGATTCTGCCGAGAAAATGCAACTCGGCAATTAGTTTCGAGACACCCTCGCCGACGAGAAACATCAAATTCATATGCGCTGGAAGCTCCGATGGGGCTCCTGCAACTCTAGGTCCGCGATGATTGTTTCGCCGGCAAGCGTGCGCTGCCCTTCGGAGACGAGCAAAGTCGCGGGCGGAAGATAAAGATCGACGCGGCTGCCGAAGCGAATGATGCCGAGGCGCTCGCCAGTCATGACAGTGTCGCCGATCTTGACGTCTGTGACGATGCGGCGCGCAACGAGGCCAGCCACGAGAACAACGCCGAGCCGAACCGCATTCTTGGCTTCGATCACAATGCTTTGGCGTTCATTCTCCGAAGAGGCCTCGGGAGCACCGGCGTTTTTGTAGATTCCGGAGGTATGAACCGATACGTCAACCCGCCCCGCAATTGGAGCGCGTGTGACATGAACATCGAAAAGAGAAAGGAAGATCGAAACGCGCGTCCGGACCTCCGTCCCGAGATTAAGTTCGGGAGGGGGCGCCACGGGCTCGATACCGATCACGACGCCGTCCGCTGGAGCCACGACAAGGCCATCGCGCTGCGCGACGATCCGGTAGGGATCGCGAAAGAAAAATGCCAATGCTCCTGTCACGATCAAGCATATGAACGCGAGCGTATTGAGCGACAGCAGAAATGCGAGGACCGTCGCGCCCGTCGCTCCAGCAACAAACTTATAACCGTCCTTATTGATTGGCGCCAATAACGCCCGGGCTTGAGAGAGTGCGTTTCCGGCCACGATATTCCTCTACAAGGTTGTTGAAATCGCTTTATGCGACAGTTGTTATTGCACGCGCGTGTTGCGTATTGCTAGGATGCTTACGCCGTTTTGCCACGCTAATGTCACAAGCAGTGCATACCCACCGACCTGAATGCACCGCCGTCCGAAGAGCGGTCCGGCGCCTTCTTTGATCCCAGGGAGATCTCGATGTACGCGAGAATAGCCGCAACTGTAATCGTTGCATGTCTAACACTTTCACCCGTTAGGGCACAAGATGCGGAAAAGCTGACGTTCTCGATCCCGCCTGAGGTGACCGAGGTGGCGACAGCCGGCACATGGTCCGACGGCGATGCCTCGGGCGTCTTCCGCGCAACCGTGCTCACCGTTCCCTCCGGCGACACGACCCAGGCCCATCTCGTTCTCCAACTGATGGCTGTCAGCGCAGACGGGAACACGTCAAAGGTTCATAAGACGGTCGCTGTCAAAAAGATCGCGGACAAGAAGCTTCCCAACGCTTTCCTGGCGGTCGAGGAGGACGGCACCGAAAACGAAGTAACCTGGCGGGTCACAAGCTATGACAGCAACTCCAACGCCGATATCGGCGCGCTTGTCACAATCAACGCCAAGGGCGAGGTTGAGGTGAAGGACGCGCCGAAGGAAGAGGAGTCGGCCGCGCAGCAGCAAAACGAGGATAAGAAGTAGCCGGGTATCAGGCTGCCGGTCGCGCGAGACCATCCGTGTGACCGATCAGGCAGGAGGCCGCCGCCCGGCGGCTTTCCTTCTAGTTCCCCACCGGCCTTGCGGCCGACCCGCCTTGGATGAAACCTTTTGGCGACGCTGCGTCTCGGGTATTCTGGCGGCGCCGTTGGCAGCGAGGTCGGTTTGTCTATGGTGCGCATAAGCCCGTTTTCTAGTTTGACCTGGGGCGCCTCGATCACCCCCACTGAAGCCAAGGAGCAGCAATGCTCCTGGAGCGCGTTCTTTAGAGTTCTTTTCCATGAGGTCCCCACGCTGGCGGCAGTCGAGGAGAACCCAATGGAAGTCATGCATGAGCGTGTCGCCGGCCTCGATGTTCACAAGGAGACGGTCGTTTGCTGTGTGCGCATCGTTGCTGGCGGGAAGGTCTCGCGGGAATGCCGGACCTTCGAGACGACAACAACTGGTCTTGAGACTTTGCTGGCGTGGTTGACGCAGAGCGGATGTACGCACGTAGCTATGGAGGCTACCGGCGTTTATTGGAAGCCTGTGTGGAACATCTTAAGCAATGGCAAGTTCGAGCTGATTTTGGCCAACGCGGCGCATATCAAGAACGTTCCTGGCCGGAAGACCGACATCAACGACGCCATGTGGATCGCCGACTTGACAGCCTTTGGCTTGATCAAGGCAAGCTTCGTTCCGGAAGAAGCGATCCAGGAGTTGCGCTCGCTGATGCGGACGCGCAAGCAATTGGTTCGCGAGCAGACGAGGCATATACAGCGGATCCAGAAGACGCTCGAAGAAGCCAACATCAAGCTCAATTCGGCAGTCAGCGACATCATGGGCGTTTCCGGGCGGCGGATGATCGAAGCAATGATCGCGGGCGTGCGCAGCCCACAAAAGCTGGCGCAACTGGCGGACCGGCGCATCAAGGCCTCGCCCAAAGCGCTCTACGACGCGCTGCATGGCCGGTTGACCGATCATCACCGCTTCATGTTGAGGCTTCACCTTGGTCAATACGACGCTTTGGGTTCTTCCATCGCGGAGGTCGACGGCCAAGTGGATGAGGCAATCGCCAGGATCGATGAGGAGGCGGCCGCTGCAGGCCGCGGCTCCTTTCGCGATTTGACCGCGCTTTTGGATGGCATTCCTGGCATAGCGATCTTGGCGGCGACCGCGATCCTCGCCGAGATCGGAACCGATATGGGCCGGTTTGCAAGCGATGGGCATCTCGTCTCCTGGGCGGGCCTGTCTCCGGGCCAGAACGAGAGCGCAGGCAAACGGAAATCCTCGCGGCTGCGCAAGGGCGCTCCCTGGCTCAAGACGCTGCTCGTCCAATGCGCGTGGGCCGCCGTCAAGAAGAAGGACAGCTATACAAGGCGCAATTCAATCGCCTCAAGGCTAGGCGCGGCCCCAAGAAAGCGATCTGCGCAGTGGCCGCCTCCATGCTTACGGCGATCTACCACATGCTGAAGGATGGCGTGGAACATCAGGATCTTGGGGCTGGCCATTTCGACCGACGCCCGGCCGCAATCAAAGCAAATCGCCTCGTTGCTCAACTTGCCAAGCTTGGTTTCCGCGCCGAACTTCAACCGCTAGCGGAGGCCGCGCGATAAGTTCAGGAATGGCTGCCGACGCCTGCTCAAACTAACCCGGCCGCGATGCGGCCGGGTTAGTTTCTCTTTAGCCTAGATGATGATAGTCTGTTCGTCGAGAAGTCCCAATTTGGCGACCGCAGTGGCGGTATTTTTCGGCAAATATTGCCATCAAGCTTGCATCTTCTTGTCCAAGTCGCCACGAGCTGCCGCCCTGCGCAGCAGTGTACCCTTCATCGCGCAGCGCATTATGAAGCGTGGCGGCGCGTCTGGTCCTCCGCGAGCTGCGCTGCAAGGCTACTGCAATGTCAGGGTTCCTCGCCACCGCATCACCTGGTTCCCGCAATCGCAGCTTGACCGCCAAGCCTCTCCCGCAGGAGCGGGAGGATCTTGCGCGCATAGACATATCCCCCGGTGGGAGTCGCGAGATCACCGGGGATCACGAACACGTAGTGCGTCATTTTGGCAATGCGCACTCATAGGATGCGCGGGCCACGTGGCTCTCCTGAAGTGTCACCCGAAGACGCGTCAGAGCCTTACCATCTTCGCCCAGCATACCGTCTGCTATAACCTCAACCAGCTGGTCGAAAATATACTGGCATAAAAACTCTGTCGTCGTAAGCTTCCCAGCCAATTCGGGTTTCTCGTCGAGATTTCGATAATTCAGCGGCGCAAGCACGGCCCTTAGGACTTCATGTGCGAGGCCAATATTGACGACGATGTTCTTGTCGCTGAGTTCTTCGCGAAAGAATGTTACGTGCACGATGTAGGTTGCACCATGCATCCCTTCCGCGCGCCCGAATGCAGGATCAGGCAAACTGTGTGCAATTAGAATGTGTTCGCGTACTTTCAGCGCAAATTCAGCCAATGGAGTCGTTCCTCCGCCTAGTGCTGGGGACAAAATCGGGCAGCACACTAATATTACATGTTATCAAATTCTACGAAAGCATCAGGTTTCCTTCCGCCGGCGGCGAATCAATCTAAAAGGCGATAGGCTGAGCAGAAGACTTTTGGGAAAGGGGCGTCTTTATGCAAAGCGTAGTTAAGCTAAGTGACGTGGGCAACGTCTACAAGTTGAGTGATCACGCAAACGCGGACCAGGATGCGAGTTCGGATCATTCCGATGACCTCCGGAAAACACCAGCAGCGGCTGTACTGGGAAAAAAAGACGGCGGTGCGTTTGGCGATTCAAATTCACTTGAAGTGTTTGATGAGAAGCCGGCTGCGGGGAAGCCCGCTGTGGCTTCGCAATCCGGCGCAGACGATGCTCTTGCGTGGCTCAAGATCATCCAGAACGCGACCGGAGAGTTGACCGCGGACCTTCCGCCGTCAAGGGGCGGTGATTACGGTCACTCCTTTGCCGACGAGGCCTCATCCTTTGAGCATACTCCACCCCAAATAAACCGCGGATCTGTTCGGCACGGGGATGGATTCAACAAAGAGAGCCGGCATGAGGATTACGAAAACGAACGCCAGCTCGCCCAAAAGCTTTCATACAGGTATGCCGAACCGCGGCAGGCGCCACCTCAAACGTTAGGGGCAGCACTCCTGCCCTATGTGGCGGCAACGGGCGTACTCGCCTTCCTAGCGGGCAGTGCAGCGGTTTATTTCTTGATGGGGTCGTCATCTTCGGATGTCAAAACGAGGGCGGAAGCATCTGCGCCGGATACCCAGATTGAGGCTCCGCCAATGCGCGTAGACCTGTCTGGCCCGAAGAAAGGGAGTTTCCAGCGGGCGGGGGCTTCCGGCGTTTCAGGCGATAGTGCAACAGGTTCGAAAGCGGGAGAGCTGGTCGCCAAGCCGGCCGAATCTGAGGCATCCGGTGAACGACAGCCTCAGAAGTGGTCCGACACTGTGGAGACTTTCAAGCAGTTCGTAAGGCCGTAGCAAAAGTAGGCGCGAGCCAGTACATGCGAAAAAGGTCTGTGGGACCGATTGGCGCGCCGGTCGTCATATTTTCTCATCAGTATAGCGGACCGCCGTCATAAGCGACGGCGAGCATGGGGCTAACAGCTCTGGAAGCGCGTCAGGCAGTTCATCGAATGCCACTTCGTCCGTGATCAGTGAGTCGAGGCGATCGTCAGCAAGAAGCGACAAGGTTTTCGCCAGACGCCTTGTATGCGTCCAGCGGCCGCGTCGCGAACTGGAAACAGCGCCAACCTGAGAGGAAATCAGTCTTAGCCGCTTGCTATGAAATGCAGCGCCGAGCGCCGCAGGAACCTCTGCTGAACCATACCAGCTCAGTTCGATAATGCTGGCCTCAAACCCGGCCGCGAGGAGGGCTGTCGCCAGCCCGGAAGGTGTGGCAGAGGCATGGAAGACAACATCAGCCTCGGCCTTGCCCAGCGCGTCAGGCAAAGAAAAGCGCGCGCCGAACGCACGCGCGATTGCCTCGCGGGCTGGATCGATGTCGCAAACAATGACCTCTGCGCCAGGAAGACGGGCTGCCAGACTTGTGACGAGGAGCCCAACAGCACCCGCTCCAACGATCACGATCCTGTCTCCCGGACCCGCTTCGCTGTCCCACAGGGCGTTCAGCGCCGTCTCCATGTTAGCCGCGAGAATTGCGCGACGTGCAGGTATTTTGTCAGGCAACGGTACGACTAAATCGCGGGGTGCAGAGAAATTTGTCTGATGCGGATGCAGAGTGAAGACGGTCCTTTCGATCAGATCGGGAGGCCCGCACACAACGACACCAGCGACGGAATAGCCATATTTGACAGGGAACGGGAAGTTGCCTTCCTGAAAAGGTGCTCGCATTCGCTCGAACTCGCTTTCAGGCACTCTGCCTTCAAAGACCAGCTTCTCTGTTCCCCGGCTGATGCCGGACCATAGCGTTCTGACGATAACGCGGTTACCACTTTCGCTGGCGTTGGCCGGCACGTTGGCCGGACGAAGCTCCGCGACGCCGGGGGCCACATAATAGAGAGCACGGGCTGCGCATGTCTCATTGGTATTCGCGTTTGTCATGGACCGGGTTGCAAACTTATTCGTTGAAAACAGAATGATTTCCCGTTTTGATGAGAAAAGCATCATCATCCCCATCAAACGGCCTTCCTGCCCTCTTTCAGGATTTCTCTCTTTGATTACTTCCTTTGATAGCTACTGTTTGTTCGATACGACCGCAGAAAATGCATCTGGTGGTTGCAAAAATCTGTGATCAGGGAACGCCTGCCGGATGGGCTTGTTCGCGCTATGACAAGTGTCCTGTCTCCCATCCAATCTGGCCCAGAAGGTTGTCCGACGGTTGTGAGAGTCAGAGGAGCGCCTGATATGCTCAAAGCTTCTATCGCAATCCTGACCGCTATGACTACTTCTGCATTGGCAGCTAATGTCGTTGTGTTCAGGCACCACAGGACCATACCGGGGGCGAAATCGGCGATTCATTCACTCAATTCCTGACGCGAAATATATTTCGGGTTTAAACCGCAGGCGGGCGACCCACTGTCCCAGATTTGGGTGATCAACTATCGGATCATTTGTTAGGAACGCTATTGCCGGCCGAACCTCACAGCTCATCTCAGCCGTAAAAAGTCTTAAGGGGACGCCCTTTTTTTGTGTGGAGAGGCGATTGAACCGAAGTCGGGGGTTGCGCAAAGCGGGCTGGCGGACCTGAAGGACTCTACCCAGGCGAGCAGTCAAAAGTGCCCGGCCCGGTCCGCAAATTGAGCATCATCTTAGAACCGGTAATCCCAGATGTCGTTTATCTTACCTCCTTTTTTCTTGCTAACCGAGTTGAAGCCTTTAAAAGTACTTGCTATTTTGTCTCTGATGGGAACTCTGACGGCTGCAAGTCATACCGCCAGATACTCGCGAGCTAAGCATTTTGGTGAGCGAACTCAAACTGATTTTCCGAGGCGGGTTGCCTCCATTGCGAATACCAGTTACGCAACTCTAGGTGGAGTCGATTGGCGTTCGTCTGATGACCGTTGATTAATAAGGTATAAGGACGTATTTTAGTGGCCTAAATGCTTGTATGCTGGCAGCATATCAAGTGTAACTCAACTATAAGCTACGAGTTCTACTCTTGCAAGTCACGGACAGGAAAAACTGGCTACGGGATTGTCCCGTAATGTTAGTAAAGATGAGGTAGCAGGTTATGGGAAGCAGTAGTGACATGTTCAAGACAGTCGTGTTGGAAAGCTCGACCTGGGCAGTCGTTCGAACCGATCCCGCCCGGCCTCGTTTCTTGGAAGTGATCGCGAACTTTTATGACGAAAAGCGAGCGAAGGACTATACACACCTGCTGAACGGCGAGATCGAACAGCCTGAAGAGGAGGGCAGTGCTGAAGCTCCCGCGTTTGCACGGGCATCTCACAAGCCGAACGTTGCCGAGGCCGAACTCAGCTCACGGCAAGGCTCCGTTTTGAGGGCGCTTCGTGAAAAGATGGATGAGACAAAACACGTCGCGGTAAGGGCTGCTGTCCTAGCTCAAGCAGCTCAAATACCACTTGGCTCCCTTCACTCCGTGCTTGGATCGCTTGAGAAGAAGGGCTTGATCCAAACTAGCCGCGCGGGCTCCGCAAGGGCGCCCGCTGTCTACCGCATCGTATAGGCACCCAAGGCGCTAAATTTCGCCAGCGGTGGCAAATCCATCTTTTCATCCCCGCCGCCCAGGCGTCATCGATCTCTTCGCATGCAAATCGCTCTGCGGCCTGCTGCCAGCTTACGATCTCTTCGGCATCTGGCTTTGCGCCATAACGGCGAGTAACTTCAGGTCTTCCTCGTTCTTCTCACCGGTCAGCAAGAAACGGACATGGTCCGTCACCCAACTCGCCCCCTTGTTGGAACCAAGCACCTGCACCGCGATAGGGCTGTCCGGGAGTTCGGCAGGAAGAGCATAGAGTGTCAGCGGAGGCTCAGTCTTCGATGCATAGGTAAGCTGCATCATGCGGTCTTGGCGATAATTGAAGGTTTGACCGCGGAAGAGCGTGTAGCCTTGCCGGGTGAAATCGGGAGGCGTCAGGGCCTTAGCGGTAATCTTGGAAAGCTGGAAGCGTATCAACTCATGGTTGGCGATGGCGTCGGGATAGGGTGTCAGCGTCTCGCGCGGGAAGAAGCTGTGAAAGCGCGCAATGTCCGACGTCCAGGACGCAGGCGACATTTGTGCGGCGGGGGCTCTCTCGGCGTCCTTCAGCGGAAGCGGCGTGCGTTGGCCCGTCACGACTGTCGCTCCATAACCGCCAAAAACGCCGCCAGCAAAAACCGCGATCACGAAAAGCATTTTCCTGACCGCGTCCGGGTCTTTTTGCCCTTGCGATTGAGCCGCGGTGCGCAGGGCGGTTCTTTCTTTAGAGGGCTGTTTGCCCCCACTATCATCGAGCTGAAATCGTACCGCGGGGAACCGTAATATCCTCCCGGGCGAAAGCGCCGAAACTCTCAACCAGCTGTGCCTGCGAACGCTTCAAACGCGCGAGGCGCCGCGAAATTTCAACATTCGCGTTTGCGAGTTGGGAGACTTCGCCGGACTGCCGTTTCTCGAGTTGGCCATCGAGATAGGCGAGCAGAAACTCATCGCTCAACTAAGTTATGCGGCACGCTCCTGCCCGGGCGAGGCATCGCTCTCGTAATCTTCGGGAAGCTCGCGATGATCAATCCAGTGGGACAGAGCAACATGGCCCCGCGCCAGAAGCTTCATCAGCGATAGCATGTCAGCCCCCATCACTTCGGCCGCTTCATCGTAAGACGTCCCCTCGCCGTAAACGAGGTAAAGAGATGCTCTCTGTGACGAGGACATGTTTGCGATAAATTTCGCAAATTGAGCGTTCGCGGTGAGCGGCCCTTTGGCAAAGCTTGCCGCAAACAGGCGCGGCTCCGGCTGGCATTGATTCCGGATGCCTGGGTTCGCATTCCACAAAGCATACATGCGCCGGAACGTCTCGATGAGATGGTCGCGCTCATCCCCTGAAAAATCCTTACGCAAATTTAAGCCCTTGAACGTGCTGCGAAGAAGCGCCCGCGCCAGTTCTTCATTGACCGTGAGCACGAGCGCGAATTTGTAAACGCGGGCAATGATACTCTGAAAGCTATCACGAGGGCGGCTGCGGATCTGTCCAAAGGAAGCCATGGTACGCGGATTCTCCTCACACATTAAAATAACGACCAACAGCCAAGATTTTGCCAGGGAAAGGTTGACGCGCAGTAAAATTGCAACAAGGAATAGCGGAATTGGGGTTGTCACCGTCTTCTTTAACGATGAGGCGCCTGCCTGATTGCCAAACCACGCGATGTTATGAAACATCATAGCCCGTGAATTCTTTCTTAAGCCGGCAGCCATCGCGCACCGTACCGGCGACGGCAAGTTCGGACCGCCCCATGATGAGTGACGATGCAGGAGAAAACCGGCTCAGCAAATTCTCCAACGCTGAACGCCGTTTGATCCTTCGCTCCCAAACAGATGCCAAGCAGCATCATCCCTCTCCTCCCCATCTTTCGGAGAACGAGCCCCATCTCGCTCATCTTCTGGAACATGCGATTCGAGGCGGCGGACTTCAGGAGCGCGCCCAGTTTGATGCCGGCAAGGCGGATCCCTCAACGCACGCGGCCGGCCCTGGTCTTCTGCATGAAAGGCTGATCGAGGAACTGACAACTGCACAGCAACAAATGCGGGGCGAACCGTCGACCCAGTATGCGAAGCCGGCCACGCTTGAACAGGCCCAGCCACCGGTTCACGATGCGAAGCCGCTGGACTATACCGAGCTGGCTTTGGAGTATCCGGCGTTCGAAGAGCCTCAACTCTCCGATCAGGAACCGGCATCCCGGCCTGAGCTAATCTCTTCAGCTGAGGAGCCGGATGCGAGGGGACTGGATGCTGCGCCCAGGAAGGTTACCGAGGCTTTGGAAGAGCACTTGAGCGCGGACAAGCTGTGGAGGGATTCCCGAGACGTCGCTCGCGCTGACAGGACGAAGTCTCCAGATCAAAATGCTCGAAGGCTAATGCGCCGAATACGGCTGCGGGATTGGAAACGCCGCCGCCTCGCATTCTTAAGCCATATTCATCGTCACGTCTTCGACAGAAAGACCGAGCAGCTTCTTTTCTGCAAAACCCCTCTGCTTGAAGTTTATCAAGTCGAGGATACGGAAAAGGGCCTGGAGAAGTCTTTCTTCTATCAAGGACCGATCCCTAGAAAGCTTCTCGACTGGGCGCTTTCGGGGCTTCCGCAAGACTTGAAGCGGTACGCTTTCGTGGATTTTCGCGCTGGCAATGGGCGCACTCTTCTTCTGGCTGCCCGGCATAATTTCGAATATGCTGCCGGCTACGCTTTCGATATAGAGGGCTCTGAAACGCTTGAGATGAATCTGGCCCAATATCCGAGAATCCTATCTGGGGTGCCGTGATGTCCGGGCGCTCCGAGGCGACCGCGATGGGGTCCTCATTCCTTCTCAGCCTTCCGTTCTTTTCTTCCCGGACAGCCTCAGCGCAGGCCACCTCGACGTCATCCTGACCTACGTAACCACCTCTCTCCTGCTCGATCCACGCCCGATGTATCTCATCTTCGAGAATGCGGGACGCGAGCGCAGCAGGGAACAGATGAGCCTGTTTAAGAAAGTGCCGCTTCCTTTGCTCAATCAGGCCAAGGCGTTCCTTTTCGCGCCCGTGAGCATTGCCGTTTATCGCTCTAAGATCGAAAGAGCGGGCTAGTGCCCACTATCGCTAAAGCATGATTTATTTGCCACACGCACTCCCCCTCATCCTGTCCTTCTCCCGCAAGGGGAGAAGAGACGCCGTTGCAGCGGCTGCGACCTGCTCTCTCTCCCCTTGCGGGAGAGGGCTGGGGTGAGGGGTTGCAACGTTTCGCAGATCAATGATTCTGGACACTAGTCAAGATGTCGTCGACGGAAAACATGGACGAAGCGCCGAACGAACTCATTTGCGCCGAACGAGGCCGGGCCGGGCTCATCAATCTCAACCGGCCGAAAGCCTTGAATGCGCTCACCCTCGGGATGATCAGGGGACTTGAAGCGTTTACGCACGCCTGCGCGAAGAACCCGCATATCTATGGGATCGTGATGGAGGCGGAAGGGAAGGGCTTTTGCGCAGGCGGCGACATCCGGGTTATCCGCGACTGGAGCCAGAACAGCCCCAAGGAGGCGGATCAGTACTATATCGACGAATATCAGCACAACTGGACGCTTCAGTGTTTCCGCAAACCGCACGTCGCCCTGATAAATGGCATCACGATGGGCGGGGGCGTCGGGGTATGCCTCTACGGCACGCACAGGGTTGCGGGCGAGACCATGCGCTTTGCCATGCCGGAAACCGGGATCGGCTTTGTGCCCGACATTGGAGGCTCGTGGTTCTTGCCGCGCATGCCGGGGAAAATCGGGCTTTATCTTGGCCTCACGGGCCGGGTCTGCGGCCGCGCGGATTGCTATTTTCTCGGCGTGGCGACGCATTGCATCCCGGCAAGCAGGTTCGAAGCGGTAAGGGCTGCGATGATCGAGGCTGAGCCTATCGATTCCGTACTGGATGGCCTCCACGAACCGCCGGGCGAAAGTGCCCTGCAAACGCATCGCGGTCCGATCGACCGGATCTTCTCGGCTCCGTCGCTTGAAGACATTCTCAGAGGCCTCGAGCGGGAGGAGGGAGAATGGCGGGATTGGGCGCAGGAGACGCTTGCGATTTTGTCCAAGCGATCGCCGCTTAGCCTTAAGGTCACCTTCGAAGCCCTAAAACGGGGGAGCGGGTTCAAAACCCTAAAAGAGGCGCTCATCGTCGAATACCGGCTCGCAACGCGGATGATCCGGCGTCACGATTTCCTGGAAGGCGTGCGCGCCGTCGTCGTCGACAAGGATCAATCGCCGAAATGGGATCCGCCGTCCTTGGCCGAGGTCAGCGACCCACTCTTGCAATCGCTGTTTGCGCCGCTTCCGGCGGGCGACCTCGAACTCAAGGATTATTGGTTGCCTCCCACTGGATAAAGGGGCGCCCGTGGTTGCAATAATGACACGATGCACATCTAACACGATACCCAGAAAGCTTCGTGCCATTGACGCATGCTAAACTCAATGGGAGAGGTTAGCGTGAGTTAGTCGCTGGGGAGGGCACATGAGCGGGGAACTAGGCCCCTTCGGGCGCAGCCGCCTTAGCGCTCTCGGGCGAAGATCGTTTCTATTCGGCGCTTCCGCAGCGGTTCTCGCAGGCTGCTCATTTATTCCGCGCGAACCCTTCACGGCCAGCGAACAAGCCATTGCCGAGATCCCCGGCATTCCGAACGCTCGCGTCTGGGTCGACGGCAGTGCGGCCGAGTTCCGGGATTTCCTGCGCGGAACGCCGGTTGCTTCCCCAACGGAGCCCACAGAGAGTTTCGACATCCTCGCGCTGTCCGGCGGCGCTTATGACGGCGCGTTTGGGGCTGGTGTCATCGGCGGCTGGACCGCGACGGGAACCCGCCCCAAGTTCGCCTTTGTGACCGGCGTGAGCGCCGGCGCGCTTATCGCCCCGCTTGCCTTTCTTGGCCCTGACTACGATGCTCAAATGCGGCAAGCCTTCTCTGTCGACGCGGCGCAAGTGCTCGGCGACCTCGGCGGCATCTTCTCGCTCCTGGGAACCGTGGAATCTGCGCCACGGGATGCTTGTCGATCTGGTCGACAAGTTTGTCGATGAGAGACTTATGGCGTCGGTCGCGGCGGAGCACGCGCGGGGGCGGCGGCTTCTCATCCTGACCACCAATCTTGATGCGCAGCGTGGTGTCGTGTGGGATATGGGCGCGATCGCTGCAGGTGGCCCGCAATACCGGCAGCTCTTCCGCGACGTGCTGGTCGCCTCGGCCAGCATTCCCGGCTTGTTCGGCCCGACCTTTATCGAGGTGCATGCCAACGGCCATTTGTTCCGGGAAATGCATGTCGATGGCGGCGCGACCAGCCAGGTTTTCGTCCTTCCCGATGTCGCCTTTGTGCGCGGCAAAAGAGTGGGTGCCGATCCGAAGAACAGGCCGCGCATCTGGATCGTCATGAACAACCATATCACGCCGCAGTTCGAGGTCGTGGAGGCGGGGCTTTTGCCGACGGTCGCACGCTCATTCTCGACACTGATCAAGAGCGACGCGAAGAGCGTGCTGCTGGCGACTTTGAACTATGTCGGAAGCGAAAGGTTCAACCTCACATCAATCGACAACCGCTTCGACGAGTGGCTGGCAGCCAATCCAAGTATCCAGCCAGGGTTCAACAGCCCCTATATGGCGGCGCTCTACCGTTACGGCTATGACAAGGCGCTCTCAGGCCATCTATGGTCGAAGCAGGTTCCGCTTGGCACCGGAGCACCGGGGCGCTTTCAGGAAGTGGCTGGCCGCTGAAGAACGTTGCGGCGTAAATTTGCACGGCTTCAGGAAAGAAGCCGCTGCTGTTTGTCTGGGAGACAGCGTTAACCCCTCTTGCATCGCGAGCGCAGCCGCGATTTATAGTCCGCATTTCATTATGAACGGGATCGAAGCCATGAAACTTGCGCCCGCGTTCAAAGCGATTCTTGTGCTCGGTTTGCTTGCCGGTTCAGGCGCGGAAAGTGCCTTTGCGCAAGCGCTGAGGAAGGTTCCCGAAAGCCGCGAGCAGATTATATTTTCCTATGCGCCAGTGGTGAAACTCGCCGCGCCCGCCGTTGTGAATGTGTATGTCCACCAGCGTGTCCGGCGAGACTCAGCCTTCAACAATCCGGTTTTCGAAGAGTTCTTCGGCCGCGAATTCGGGCATAGCGAACGGGCGCAGAACTCGCTCGGCTCCGGCGTCATCGTCGCGCGAACCGGCGTTATCGTGACGAACAACCATGTTATTCAGGGCGACGCGGGCGCCGAGATCAAGGTCGCGCTCTCGGACGCGCGCGAGTTCGATGCGAAAGTGCTCCTCAAGGACGAGCGCACCGATCTGGCGGTCCTGCAGATCAAGAGCTCCGATATCGAATTCCCCTATGTCAGTTTCGCCGACGCCGACCTCCTCGAAGTCGGCGATCAGGTGCTTGCCATCGGCAATCCTTTCGGCGTCGGTCAAACTGTGACGAGCGGTATCGTCTCGGCTCTGGCCCGCACGCGCTTAGGGATTTCAGATTATCAGTTCTTCATTCAGACAGACGCGGCGATCAATCCGGGCAATTCGGGCGGCGCGCTTGTGGACATGCAGGGCCGTCTCGTCGGCATCAACACCGCGATCTTCTCGAAAAGCGGCGGAAGCCAGGGGATCGGCTTTGCGATCCCTGCGAATATGGTGAAGCTTATCACGGAATTGGCATTGCAGGGCGGCACCGTCCGCCGGCCATGGCTGGGCGCCAGCCTTGCCGAGGTCAGCCCGCAAATCGCTAATGCTGCCGGTCTTGACCGGGCATCAGGCGCGCTTGTTTCAGAGGTCTTTGACGGCGGCCCTGCCGCTTCCGGAGGACTTCGCGCGGGCGATATCATCGTCTCGGTGGAGGGTAAGGACGTTTCCGATCCCAACGCCTTTGCCTACCGTTTCACCACACGCGGGACGTCGGGTGAAGTCGAACTTGAGGTGCTCAGGGCCGGCACCCGCCGGAAGCTTTCCGTGCCGCTTAAGACTGCGCCGGAGAACCCGCCGCGCGATATCCGCGACCTTTCCGGCAACAATCCTTTGGGCGGCGCGAAGGTCGCGAACCTGTCGCCCGCCGTCGCGGATGAGCTTTCGATCGGTGATACGAAAGGCGTCGTGGTCGTGGAAACCGAGGCTTATTCGATCGCGCGCCGCGTCGGCGTGAAGTCCGGCGACATCATCTCGGAGATCAACGGGGAAAAGGTCGACACGACAAAAAGTCTGGAGAAACTCGTCGGCAAGGGCGCGCGCGTCTGGCGCATGACCATCAAGCGGGGCGGCCAGACAATTCGTACCGTCATCGCCGGGTGAAATGATGTAAAGTCGCCGCCATATATCTGGCCTGCTGAAAAACGGTGCGGCCTATGGTTCGACAGGCTCACCATGAGGTCCAAGCCGTCGAAGGCGCTCTACCTCATCCTGAGCCTGTCGAAGGATGAAGCCGGATTTCCGCCTTTTTCAGCATCCTGATAGTGGGGTGACTATGGCTAAATCCCGATCCACTCCTTCGGCGCCGCTTTTCGAAAGCATGGCCGCTACCGATAACGCGTCCCGTCCGCTGGCCGACAGGCTTCGTCCGGCTTCGCTTGGCGAGGTTATCGGGCAGGATCATCTGTTGGGTGAGGGCGGTCCGCTGCGACGCATCGCGGAAGGCGAGAGACCGCGGTCGATGATCTTCTGGGGTCCGCCAGGAACCGGCAAGACGACGGTCGCTCGGCTCATGGCTCGCGGCGCTGGCATGCATTTCGAGCAGCTTTCGGCGATCTTTTCAGGCGTCCAGGATTTACGGAAGGTTTTCGAAGAGGCCCGCGACAGACAGCGTTTCGGCCAGGGGACAATTCTTTTCGTCGACGAAATCCACCGCTTCAACCGATCCCAGCAGGATTCCTTTCTGCCCTATGTCGAGGACGGCACGATCATATTGATAGGTGCCACGACCGAAAATCCATCGTTTGAGCTCAACGGCGCGCTTTTGTCCCGCGCGAAGGTGCTGGTCTTCAGGCGCCTCACCGATGAGGACCTTGAGCACTTCTTAAAGCGGGCAGAGACGGTGCTTGGGAAGACGCTGCCGCTTACGCCCGATGCCCGGCAAACCCTGATCGGCATGGCGGACGGCGATGGCCGCTCGGTGCTCAATCTGGCCGAGGATGTCTTGGCATCTGCGCACGACATCGAAAAGCCCATCGAACCGGACGAACTCGTCTCCATCGTGCAGCGCCGCGCTCCGCTCTACGACAAGAACCGCGACGGGCATTACGACCTCATCAGCGCTCTTCACAAGGCGGTTCGCGGCTCCGATCCCGACGCGGCGCTTTATTGGTTCTGCCGAATGATCGATGGCGGCGAAGCCCCGCTTTATCTTGCCCGCCGCATGGTGCGCATGGCGGTGGAGGACATCGGCCTCGCCGATCCGCAGGCGCTCGTGCAGGCGAACGCGGCCAAGGACGCCTACGATTTCCTGGGAAGCCCTGAAGGTGAACTCGCGCTCGCGCAGTGCGTCATCTATCTCGCTTGCGCGCCAAAATCGAATGCGGGCTATACGGCGTTTGGAGCGGCCATGCGCCACGCAAAGGATAGTGGATCGCTGCCGCCGCCGAAACACATTCTGAATGCACCGACCAAGCTCATGAGAGAGGAAGGCTACGGCGCAGGCTATGTCTACGACCACAGCACCGAAGAAGGCGTGTCCGGCCAGAACTATTTCCCGGAAGGGCTGGAGCGCCAGCAATTCTATCGGCCGAAAGGGCGCGGATATGAACGGGACATCGAGGCCCGGCTGAAAAGCTGGGCCGAAGTCCGGCGAAGCGCAGGCAAAGGCGGCGGAAAGCAGGATTAGACGGCTCACCCGCCCACCGATTTATGCAAACTAATCAACAGTTTTTAAACCACGATCGGTGCAAAAGTTACGAACCGAGTTAGAAATCAAGCCCAAAAGCCAAAGCTTCCAGTCCCGTGCAAGCCTATTGTGTGTTCTGACCACTGACAGGAGTTGACGCACCGCAGTTCGGCGTTATGATCCCGCATCCCGATGGGAGTGCCCCAGTGGCGGAATGGTAGACGCGGCAGACTCAAAATCTGTTGCCTGCAAGGGCGTGCTGGTTCAAGTCCGGCCTGGGGCACCAAAATCGAGTGTCTTTTATAGATGGACGTAGCGATAGGAACGAGAGTTCGGATAATATTGGCAGGGGTAGCGGCTTTTCTGGCCGCCATGCACCAGGCCGCCGCCGGGCCAGCGCTCCTCACCGAGCCAGCGACGGGGCTTGTTCTTTATGCGGAGGACGCCGATCTGCCGTGGCGGCCAGCGTCGCTCACGAAGCTGATGACGGCCTATCTTACTTTCGAGGCGATTCGCGACGGTCAGCTTTCGCCCGAAGATGTTGTCACCTCCACAACGTTCTCGCAGAGTCAGCCTCCAAGCAAGCTCGGCATGCCGCTTGGCGCGCAACTCACTGTCGATCTCGCTATCAAGGCGCTGATCGTGAAATCCGCGAACGATGTCGCGATCATGCTGGCGGAAAAGGTCGGCGGGTCGATCGATAGTTTCGTGGACATGATGAACAAGACTGCCATGCGCCTTGGCATGACGAACACGCATTTCGTCAATCCGAACGGCCTGCCGGTGTTCAACCCGGACGGCAACACGGAAGCGCCGGAACAGGCGGTCACGACAGCGCGCGATATGGCTCTTCTCGCGAACATGATTCTGAGAGAGTTCCCGCAATATTCGGGCGTCTTCGCACTCACGGAGGTGCGGATTGGGCGCCGCCTCGTGACCACGCACAACGGGCTTCTGAAGAGCTATGATGGCGCGGATGGCATGAAGACGGGTTTCGTCTGCGCGGCGGGCTATAATGTCGTTGCGAGCGCGACGCGGAATGGACGGCAGCTTGTCGCTGTGGTTCTGGGGGAGCGGTCCGGAGCCGCGCGCACGATCCGCGCAGCGGGTCTTTTCGAGTACGGCTTCGAGATCTATCCCTGGAAAGCGGTGCTGGCACCCACGCTAGCAACATGGCCGGTTGAGACGCCGGAGGGCGCGAAAGCTCCCGATTTGCGCAACATCGTTTGCAATGGCCGCAAACTTGCAAAACTCGCTAACAAAGAGAAGAAGGGCAAGCGCCCGGCCTTAGGCCCCGGGCACCGCATGCCGGCTAAGGACAAGCCGGAACCGGCGAAGGGTAATAAAAAGAAGCCCATACAGGCAGACGCTGGCGGCTCTGTGCTTAGGCCAAGATAACGCGCCTGACAACGCAGTGAGTTGCCAGCGCACGCCAAAGGCTGGAAAGGGGGTGCGCTCGGGTATTACCCGCTTCCTCAACGAGTTGGTCCAATCTGCGGAGCAGACGGCGGATCATCGCTGCGCCGGCGTCGCCCACGCTGTCCGATCCTGGCTCGGTGGACGCCAGCTGCGTCCTCCGCCGAGCCTATGGCGCCAGCTTGACCGTGATTGAAACCGTCGCTTCGAAATTACGGGGCTAAGCGCTCAACCGCCGTTTTCCCCCGCGCGGCGTCAAACATGGCGGCCGAGCAGCCTCAAGCGGTGTGCTTGATCACGAAGCGGAAAACGTCGCCGTCCTTCGTCGACTCCAAAAGCTCATTTCCTGGTCGTACGGCAGAAAGAGGCCATGTCGGCAACCGAGCCGGGATCGGTTGCGAGGACTTCCAGCGTGCCGCCCGCGGGCACCTGGGTGAGCATCTTTTTTGTCTTCAAAATCGGCAGCGGACAGTTCAGACCTTTCGCGTCGAGCGTTGTGTCGGCCATGGTTCCTCCCTGATGAATTTTTGAGCGTCGTTGATGGTGCTGAGCGGGCTTAGATGAAAAGATTCACGTTGGACTGCAGCGCCTGTTCCATATATGTCGCAGCCCCGCCGAGCTCGAGACCGTCGATCATGTCCTCCTTTTTGTACTCAAAGAGGTCCATGGTCATCTGGCAGGCGATCATCCTAACGTCAGCTTCGAGCGCCATGTCGCGCAGTTCCTCGATGGAAGCGACGCCTTTCTTCTTGATCATGTCTTTCATCATGCTGGTCGCCGCCGAATCCACACCTGGGATTGCAGAAGCCCAGTTCGGCATGCCCATGTGCATCCCCGCCATCGGCATTTTCATGGCCGGATTGCCCAAGGGCGAGATTTTGAGGTCGAGCTTCTTCAGAAGAAGAGGAAGACCGTAAAACGTGAAGAACATCGTGGTGTTGACGCCCATCGCCGCCGCTGTCGTGGCGAGGATAAAGGGAGGATAGGCCCAGTCGAGCGAGCCTTTTGTGACGATGATCGTCATCGCCTTCTGGTTCGGTTTAGTCCCGTTCCCTTCGATCATGCCCCGCGATCTCCCGATCTTGTAATTATCATATGCGAATATCCATATTTGAGAAGGCGATGTCAACTTTGCCGCGAATCGCCTTGCTGACTGTTCTGGTCAGGTAACGCGCTTGAGCTTGCCGATGCCGAGTATCTGCATTGCCGCCTTCTCGTAGAACGGCTCGCTCTCACCGCGTCTCATCTTGCGCAGGAAGTACGTCTCGAAGGCGATCTTCACACGGTGCACCCACCTGCCGGAGGCGGACCAGTTCACGTTGCGCGGCGGGATCTGCGGCTGCGCCACGAAGGCGATGCCGAGTCACCGAAATCGGCGAGACAGACCGCATTCCAGGTCGCCTCGTGCTGTGCACCCTTGCCGCGAAGCACCTCGCCAACGTTGAGCGCGGTTGCCGTCACCATGGACTTGATCATGAAGCCGGTCTTCGGCACGCCGCAAGGGACTGGCGTTGGGCCCATAGGAGGAATTGCGACGCAGACGCCGACGGCGAAGATGTTGCGGAAGGTTGGATTGCGCTGCGTCTTATCGATGAGGACGAAGCCCCGCGGATTGACCAGCCCCTCGATGCCACGCAAGGGCGCGATGCCGCGGAAGGCGGGAAGCATCATCGAATAGGCGAAAGGCAGTTCGTGCACTTTCCTGAGATCGCCGTCGTCGGTCAGTTCCTCGACGACCATTTTGCCGGGTTCGATGGTCTTTACTCGGGCGTTCGTGATCCATTTGATGTGATGGTCGCGCATCTCCGCTTCGAGAAGGCCCTTGGTGTTGCCCACGCCGTCGAGGCCCAGATGCCCGATGTAAGGCTCCGAGGTGACGAACGTCATCGGCACGCGGTCGCGGATCCTCTTGCGGCGCAGATCGGTGTCGAGAATGAAGGTGTATTCGTAGGCTGGCCCGAAGCACGACGCCCCTTGCACGGCGCCGGTAATGATCGGACCGGGGTTTTCGCAGAATGCCTTGAAGGCCTCGGATGCCTTCTGTGCGTGATCCACGTGGCAGATGGATTGCGTGTAGCCGTTGGGCCCAAGTCCCTCGATTTCATCGAAGGCAAGTTCGGGGCCTGTGCAGATGATAAGAAAGTCGTAATCGATCCTCTCGCCGTTCTCCAGCTCGACGCTGTTTTCGGCGGGGTAGACGCCCTTTGCGGCGACCGGAATGAAGTTGATCTTGCGCTTTGCGAACGTATTCGTGAGGTCGATCTCGACGTCCTCCCGCGTGCGCCAATTCACAGCGACCCAAGGGTTGGACGGGACGAAGTGATACTTCGCCTCTTTGCTGATAACGGTCAGCTTATCGCCCTTCCGGAGCTGATCGCGCATTTCGTAGGCCATGATGACGCCGCCCAATCCGGCGCCCAACACGACGATGTGTGCCATTCGTTTTCCCCTAGACGTTTCCCTTGCCGTTCATCGGCTTTTTATCTTGTTACATGATGATATTCATATACATCATGATCTAAAAGCCTGGCTTTGGGAAGAGCGCAACATGCGCATTTGCGCAAGAATTGTGCTCTGCAAATCTTTTCGCGGTTCTTAGACCAACGATTGGAGCGATGATGGTCCCGCTTGGCTTGAAAATGACCCTCCCGCTCCTGCCGTTGCAGCCCCGTCCGGTACAAGCTTGCTGCGAAGGCTTACAACAGTTCCCAGTATGATCAGCGCAGGACCATGCAGGTCTGCCTTTGTGGCGAGGTCCGCAATCGTTTTAACTGTCCCGGTTACGACCCTCTGGTTCGGCCTCGTGCCGTTGTCGATGATGGCTGCGGGCAGTGTAGGATCGCCGCCATGCGCCACGAATTCCTGCATCAGGCCGCCGAGTTTGCCCACCCCCATAAAGATGACAACGGTCTGCCTTGGTTGGATGAGCGCGGTCCAACCGAGGCTCAAACCATCGCCTCGGGAATGACCCGTGACGAAAACGCAGGCCTGGGCGTGATCGCGATGGGTGAGCGGTATCCCGGCATAGGCCGCGCAGCCGGTTGCGGCGGTGACGCCGGGCACGACCTGGACGGGGATGCCAGCAGCCGCCAGTGCTTCGATCTCTTCGCCGCCGCGCCCGAACATGAAGGGATCGCCGCCTTTCAGGCGCAACACGCGCTTGCCTTGCTTTGCCAGTTCGAGGAGGCGAGCCGTGATCGCTTCCTGGGGCAGGATGTGATCGTCCGGGAGCTTGCCGACATAGATATGCTCGGCCTCGCGGCGGACGAGATTGAGGATGCCGTGAGGCAAGAGGCGGTCATACAGAACTGCATCCGCGCGCTGCATCAGGCGCAGAGCACGGAACGTAAGCAGGTCCGGGTCGCCTGGGCCGGCGCCAACAATATAGACTTCGCCAAGCTGCTGGCTTCCTTCGTCATCGGCGGCACGCGCGAGAGCCCGTTCGAGTTCAACCCGCGCCTCCGCCTCCTGGCCCGAAAGAAAGCGGTCAGCCACGCGGCCTTCGAGGACGCGCTCCCAAAAGCGGCGGCGAGCCGACTGATCCTTGAGCGCCGCGCCAAGTCGCTCGCGATAGGAACCAACGAGCGAAACAAGGCGTCCGTATGCTGCGGGGATCACGCTTTCTAGACGCGCCCGGATCATGCGCGCAAAAACGGGCGATGCGCCGCCGGTCGAGATGGCGATCACAAGGGGGTCGCGGTCCACAATGGACGGCATGATGAAATCACAAAGCTCGGGTGCGTCGGCGACATTGATGGGAACCCTGGCCTGTTTGGCGAGAGACCCGGCTTCGCGGTCAGCGGCGGGGTGGCCCAGTGCCGAGAATATCAACGCACAATCCCGAATGTCTTCGAGCGTAATGGCGCGTGCGACGTGCGTGAAACCCTCCTGCACAGCGATGTGGCGGAAATCATCGCTCAACGTCTCGGCGAAGACGCGGACCTTCGCCCCGGCTCTCAAGGCGAGTTCCGCCCGGCGCGCGGCGACGGTGCCGCCTCCCGCGACCGCGACCGGTTTGCCCTTGATGTGAAAGAATATCGGAAGCTGGTCCACGGCCTATGCTTTCTCTTCCAGGGCCACACGCTCGGCCCATTGCGTCATCGTTTTCCCCCATGCGAGTGCGGTCGCCGGGTCCACATCGAGAGCGGTGATCCGCATGCCTTCGCGGATGGTCACGCGAAGAAGCCGCATCCCGCTTTCGAAGCGCACATCGTCGAGCCGGACCTCGCGCCCGTAAGGTGCGGTCAGCGTTTCGAGCCGCTCCTTGGTTTCCCCATGCATCGCTACTATCTCCCGCTGCCGATGATCGACAGGAACGCCGTTTCGAGCCGGTCCTGCCAGTTTCGCGGCGTGTCCGGATATTCGGGTTTCAGATCGAAGTTGAGGTGAATTGCGCCCTGCCGCGCGGCCTCTTTCACAAGCTCTTCCAGCCCGCTGAACGAGGTAACCTCGGGGTGCGCGATGATCATGTCGCTGATTAGATGCATGCTGTTCTCGTTGGCTTTCTCAAAGGCTGATCCGGTCGTGGAAGCGCAAACGGTAAAGGAGACGCCCCTTGTCATCTACACCATCGGCAAATCCTGAGCGGTTGTGCAGAATATTGTTGCAGATAAGTCCCTCGCCAGGGCGCAGTTTGTGACGGATGATAAGAGGATCGCTTGCCAGCACCTCTTCCAGCGCGTTCACGGCGGCCTGTGTCGCCGCGTCTTGTCGCCATATCACATGGCGCTTTCGGGCGGTGTAGCGCATAACAAGCGCCTCGCTCTCTGGGTCAATAAAGAAGACTGGCCCGGTGTTGTCGGGCCGTGGCCCCCGGGTGCCGTCTTCTCCCGCTGGGATCGTCATAGCGTCGGGATGCATAAGGGCTTCGATGAAAGCACTATCGCGGTCACGCAAGCGGATATAAGCGATCTCATGGTCGAGAAGCGCGCTGACGCCACCTTCATCCGCATCGCGCACGCAATGAAGGACCATGGCTTTCACGCAATCGGATGGTCCATGAAAATTATAATAGCCATCTGTATGCCAGCTCAAAGGCCTGTTTGAATAAGGAATGTAACCGGCGCGGCTGCCGGAAGCCGCCATCTCGATCGCGACGACGCCGTCATCTCCTTGCGAGCGGTGAGTTTCGACATTCCGAAGTCCGAAAGCGGCGGCGAAAGCGCGAAGGGCAGGATGCACAGAGGCGGTATTTGTTCCGGTGCCGCAGTCGTATACCGCCATATTCGCTACGCCGCACAGTTCTCTGATGGCTGCGCGTTCGGCCAGCGACGGATTCCCAAGGTTCTCGATCATTACGCGCAGCGCATCGATTGATTCGGGATACGCCGCGAGCTTTGACGCACGCCAGCCAGCATAGGCGCTTTCATCATGCAGCCGGAAGGGGCCGCCAAGTGCTAGTCCAGACTGGTCCGAATGCTTCGAATGCATGCCGGTCAGCCTCAGCTTTTCGTCGACTTCAACGGGCATCTCGGATCCTAAAAAAAAGCGAACACATTATCGTATTCACAGATATGAATGATTGTCACCAATTAACAAGTGTGCTAGCGTGAGAAAAATTCGCCATTGCAAGCGTTTTTGGAACAAAAAGCCAATCCTACTAAGATGCGTGCAAATTTGGACCGCATGCACCGGCAGATTGGAATATGGGAGGCTGAATGACGAGCGACGATGCGCCGAAGGCTGCGCAATCCCAAAAGCATGCTACGCCGCTCCTTGATGAGCTTGAATCCGGTCCCTGGCCGAGCTTCGTGACGGGCCTCAAGAGGCTGCGCGACGCCGAGGACAAGCCCTACGCGCCGATGATGAACGATCTTCTCGGCCAGCTTGAGCATTCCTACGAGGAGCGGCTGGGCTTCTGGAAGGGCGGCACGGTTTCGGTCTTCGGCTATGGTGGCGGCATCATTCCGCGCTTTTCGGAAGTGGCCGACAAGTTTCCGGCATCGAAGGAATTCCACACGCTCCGCGTCCAGCCCCCCGCTGGCTACCACTACACATCGGATCTCCTCCGCAAGATGTGCGACGTCTGGGAGAAGCATGGCTCCGGCCTGATCGCTTTCCACGGGCAGAGCGGCGACATCATGTTCCAGGGCTGCACGACCGAGAACACTCAGAAGGCTTTCGACGAGCTGAACGAGATGGGATTTGATCTCGGCGGCGCTGGCCCCGCGCTCAGAACCTCCATGAGCTGCGTGGGTCATGCGCGCTGCGAAAAGTCCTGCTACGACGAGGTCAGGGCGCATCGCGCAGTCATCAATAACTTCCTCGACGAGATGCACCGGCCCGCGCTGCCTTACAAGTTCAAGTTCAAATTCTCGGGCTGCCCGAACGATTGCGTGAACGCAATCCATCGCTCCGACTTTGCGGTGATCGGAACGTGGCGCGACGCCATGAAGGTGAACCAGGACGAAGTGAAAGCCTACGTCGCCAGCCACGGCCGCAAATACATGATCGACAGCGTCATCGCGATGTGCCCGACGCGGGCGCTGAGCCTGAACGACGACGACACGCTCGACGTGGACAACAAGTCCTGCGTGCGCTGCATGCACTGCATGAATGTGATGACGAAGGCGCTGTCTCCGGGCGATGACCGCGGCGTATCGATCCTGCTCGGCGGCAAACGTTCGCTGAAGGTCGGGGACCTCATGGGCACGATGGTCGTTCCGTTCATGAAGCTTGAGACGGACGAGGATCGCGAAAAGCTTGTGGAGTTCGCCACAAAGCTCATCGACTTCTTCGCGGAAAACGCGCTTGAGCACGAGCGCATCGGCGAGTGCATGGACCGTATTGGCTTGCCCGCGTTCCTCGAAGCCATCGGCGTCGATCCCGATCCGAACATGGTCAACCATCCGCGCACGTCCTCTTACGTTCGCACGGACGACTTCACCGACGAAGCTGAAAAATATTTCGAGCGCAAGGCGAAGGAAGCCGGTTTGACCGTCGCTGCAGAATAATGGGGCAAGGGCGGACCGTTGCGTCAACGCGCGTCCGCCAGCTTCCTCTTAGGCCCAATTCGATTTCGCGGAGACTTCTTGGATGAACGCCCCTGCACAACCCCGCCGCCCCATTGAAACTGGCGTGCCGGACCCCTTTCCCTTCATGCATCCCGTGATGAAGAAGAACTACGGCAACTGGGCGTGGCACGACCGCTTGCGCCCAGGCGTGCTGCATCACGTGGCCAAGAATGGCGACGAGATTTGGACAGTGCGCGCGGGGACGCCTCGGCAGATGGACGTCTTCAGCGTCCGCAATCTGTGCGACATCGCCGACCAGTTCGCCGAAGGCCATGTGCGCTTCACCACGCGCAGCAACATCGAATTCATGGTCAGCGCGAAGGACAAGGTCGAACCCTTGGTCGCGAAGCTGACCGCGGAAGGCTTCCCCGTTGGCGGCACCGGCAACTCCGTGTCGATGATCTCGCACACGCAGGGCTGGCTTCACTGCGATATTCCCGGCACCGATGCGTCAGGCGTGGTCAAGAGCCTGATGGACATGATGTACGACGAGTTCATCAAGGAAGAGATGCCAAACCGCGTGCGCATCACGACCTCGTGCTGCCAGATCAACTGCGGCGGCCAGGGCGACATCTCCATCAACGTGCAATACACAAAGCCGCCCAAGATCAATCATGACCTGGTTTCCAAGGTCTGCGAGCGCCCGGCCGTGGTGGCGCGCTGCCCTGTGGCGGCGATCCGGCCCGCCATGGTGAACGGCAGGCCATCGCTTGAAGTGGACGAGCAGAAATGCGTCTGCTGCGGCGCCTGCTATCCGCCATGCCCGCCCATGCAGATCAACGGCGCGGACTCCACCAAGATCGCCGTCTGGGTCGGCGGCAAGCACTCGAACGCGCGCTCGAAGCCTTCGTTCCACAAGCTCGTCGTCGCCAATCTGCCGAACAACGCGCCGCGCTGGCCGGAGGTCGCCGAGGTCGTTCGCAAGATCCTCTACGCCTACAAGGACAATGCGAAGGACTGGGAGCGCATGGGCGAGTGGATCGATCGCATCGGCTGGCCGCGCTTCTTCGAGCTGACGGGCTTCGCTTTCACGAAGCACCACCTCGACACATGGACCGGCTCGCGCAAGACCATGAACATGTCGGCGCACGTGCATTTCTAGGCGGGAGAAAGACGTGCAATTTGCAATCGTCGTCAATGAAGGGCCGTACACGCATCAGGCGTCCGACACGGCCTACCAGTTCACGAAGGCCGCACTGGAAAAGGGGCACGGGATCACCCGCGTGTTCTTCTACCATGACGGCGTCAACAATGGCACGCGGCTGACCGTGCCGCCGCAGGATGACCGGAACCTGCAAAAGCTTTGGAGCGAGCTTGGCGAGACGCACAAGCTCGATCTGGTGGTCTGTATCGCGGCGGCCCAGCGGCGAGGCATTCTCGATGCCGATGAAGCCAAGCGGCACGGCAAGGACGCCAGCAACATCGCGCCGGGCTTTCGCATTTCTGGCCTCGGCCAGCTGATTGAAGCGGGCATCGAGGCCGACCGGCTCGTGGTCTTCGGGGATTAGGGGGAGGCCATGGCCACTAAGAAGAAATTTCTCTACGTCAATCGCAAGGCGCCCTACGGGACGATCTATGCGCTCGAGTCGCTTGAGGTTGTGCTGATCGGCGCGGCGTTCGAGCAGGATGTAAGCCTCGCCTTCATCGACGATGGCGTCTTCCAGCTCATGGCCGGGCAGGACACGGCGGCCGCGGGCATGAAGAACTTCTCCCGCACCTTCAAGGCGTTGGGCGACTACGAGGTGCACAAGTTCTACGTCGAGCGCGAGTCGCTCGCCGAGCGCGGGCTGACCGTCGAAGACCTGATGCCGATCACGTACGAGGATGAGAACGAGGACTACGCCGAGAAGCCCTCGATCGTGTCCGTGAGCCGCACCGAGTTGGCGGCCATCATCGCCGAACAAGACGTCGTTCTGAGCTTCTGAGACGGGAGAGCTGAAAAGCCATGTCCACACTTCACACGGTGAACAAATCTCCCTTCGAGCGGAACGCGCTGCAAAGCTGCGTCCGCCACATGATGACGGGCGACGCCATGATCATGATCGAGGATGGCGTCGTGGGCGCCCGCAAAGGAACTTCGGCAAGTCGCTACTGTAAAGGCCGCGCTCGAAAGCGGCGCGTCTATGTGCTCGCGTCCGACCTGGCGGCGCGCGGGCATGAGGCCCGAGCATCTGATCGACGGCGTAAAGCTCGTCGATTACGGCGGCTTTGTTGATCTCGTAACACACCATGCGCGCACCGTCGCGTGGCTCTAATGGTGCACGCTGAATAAATGAACGGAGTAGCAATTATGACTATGCAATATAAGATTGGCGACATCGTCGCGGACCACGATGAGGAAGGCTACCTCACCGACATTTCCGTCTGGAACAAGGATCTCGCGCTGCTTATCGCCAAGACCGAGAATATCGAATTGACGCCGGAGCACTGGGAAGTCATCGATTTTCTGCGCGAATATTACGAGGAATATCAGATCGCACCTGCCATCCGCGTCCTCGTCAAAGAGATGAAGAAGAAGTTCGGCGCAGAGAAGGGCGATCAGAAATATCTGTATCAGCTGTTCCCCTACGGGCCAGCGAAGCAGGCCTGCAAAATCGGCGGACTGCCGAAGCCGACCGGCTGCATATAGGCGACCTTGTCATGGCCGGGCTTGACCCGGCCATCCAGGGAATGAGTGCTCCGTTCCTGGATGGCCGCCTCAAGGGCGGCCATGACAAAAACGGAAGCGGCAAAGACAACAAGAACCGGGCGCAAGAAGCTGGGCCACTAGGGACGGAATTGGCGTGCAAACCACGATATACGCGGTCATGTTTTACGTTGCGGCGGCAATTTTCACCGCCGGGCTCGCTTTGCGCCTATGGCAGTACGCAAGGACGCCGGTTCCTCTCAAAATCCCGACGACCCCTGCGCCGATGACGCGGGCGGGAGCTGCTTTCCGCGTTCTTCGCGAAGTCACCGTTTTCGAAAGCCTGTTCAAGTCCAACAAATGGATCTGGCTGTTCGGCTGGGTCTTTCACGTTTCGCTGGCTCTGGTGCTGTTCCGCCATCTGCGCTATTTCACGCAGCCCGTGTGGTCGCTGGTGGCGCTGATGCAGCCCTTCGGCGTCTATGCCGGTTTCGCCATGGTGGGCGCGCTTTTCGCTCTTTGGGTCCGCCGCGTGGCCATGGCGCGCATGCGCTATATCAGCGATGCGTTCGATCATCTGGTTCTGCTGCTCCTGATCGCGATTGGCGCATCGGGGCTCGCGATGAAGTTCGTGGAGCACACCGACATCGTTTCGGTGAAGGGTTTCATCCTCGGGCTGATGGCGTTCGACTGGCAGCCGCTTCCGGCCGATCCGCTGCTGCTCACGCATCTGGCGCTCGTCGCAGTGCTGATGATCGTCTTTCCCTTCTCGAAGCTCTTGCACGCGCCTGGCGTCTTCTTCAGCCCCTCGCGCAATCAGGCCGACAACCCGCGCGAGCGCCGTTATGCGCCTACTCGCGCCGCCGTCAGCAAGGCATAGGGGGCGAAGTGGACCGATCGAAGCGCAGGAAACAGACGAAAGCCCGCTGCACCCGGACCCGCTGGAAATTCCGGCGCTCGCCTTCGGCGCCATGGCGAAGAGCAAGCCATACCCGGCGTCTACAGCCCATCAAACGGCGCTTGGCTTTCCGGGGGAACTTGTCGAGAACTGGCAGGAAAAGGCGATCCTGAAACTCGGCGATCTCGTCAAGAACAACCGCGCGCTGCGCTTCTACCTCGACGGCTGCGTTCGCTGCGGCGCCTGCACCGACAAATGCCATTACTTTCTCGGCACGGGCGACCCCAACAACATGCCGGTCGCGCGCCAGAACCTGATGCGAAAGGTCTACCGCCGCTACTTCACGCTTTCGGGCAGGATCGCGCCTTGGCTCGTGGGCGCCGAAGACCTCACGCGCGACGTGCTGGACGAGTGGTACAGCTACTTCCACCAGTGCTCCCAATGCCGCCGCTGCTCGGTCTATTGCCCCTTCGGAATCGACACCGCCGAAATCTCCATGGCCGCTCGCGAGATCATGGACACGATCGGCATGGGGCAGAAATACTCGAACGAGATCATCGGCAAGGTCTTCAAGATCGGAAACAATCTCGGCCTGCCGCCCAAGGCGCTGAAAGCCACGCTGGCGGGGCTTGAGGAGGAGATCGAGGAGGAGACGGGCGTTCCCGTGCGCCTGCCTCTCGACGAGGAAGGCGCGGACATCCTGCTCGTGACGCCGAGCGCGGACTTCTTCGCCTCGCCGCACATGGAAGGGCTGATGGGCTACGCGAAGGTGCTGCACGAGGCCGGCGTCTCATGGACGTTCAGTTCCCACGCTTCCGAAGCCGCGAATTTCGGCATGTTCATCGGCTCTCACGAGAATATGCAAAAGGTCGCGCAGCGCATCGCGGACGCCGCGCGCACCTTGAAGGTGAAACGTCTGGTTTTCGGCGAATGCGGCCATGCCTGGCGCGTCGCGTACAATTTCCTCAATACGCTCGCAGGGCCGTTCGACTTCCTCGATAAGCGCTATCCCATCCCGCAGCACATCTGCGAATTCACCTACGATCTGATCCAGCGCGGGAAGCTTACACTCGACAAGTCGAAGAACGACCACATCCGGCTGACCTTCCACGACAGCTGCAACGTCGCGCGCGCCTCGCGCATGGGCGACATGCCGGGCGGGCAGTTCGAAATCCCGCGCGCCATCCTGCGCGCCTCTTGCAATCACTACTACGACATGGAGCCGGACACGATCCGCGAGGCGACGGTCTGCTGCGGCGGCGGCGGCGGCCTCCTGACAGATGAACTGATGGACCTGCGCATCAAAGGCGCGTCGCCACGCATGAAAGCGTTGCGCGAAGTCGCCGACGAGCACGGCGTCACGCACATGGCCGCCATCTGCGCGATCTGCAAAGCGCAGTTCTCGAAGGTGCTGCCGACCTATGGCTTCGACAGGGAGGCCATCGTCAGCGTGCATCAGATGGTCTCGAACGCCATCGTGCTGACGGGCTCGATGCAGGCGGAAGAAAAGAACAAAACGGCGGGTCAGGCCGAACCGGTACCTGCAGCTGCCAAGCCGGCGGAGGCAGATGCCGAGCCGGCACAAGCAACCAATGCGGAGGAGGAAGCGTGATGGATCAAGGTAAAGTGCCCCCGGAACAGCAGACATTCCGCCGCTTCAAGACCGGCGAAAGCGTGTGGGACTGGCCCGATCTGTCGAAGAAGATCTTTCAGGCGGATCGCTCCCACAAGTGCCCCACCTATGTCCATCGCGCGCCGCCTTGCCAGGCCAGCTGCCCCTCTGGGCACGACGTCCGCGGCTGGCTGAATATCGTGCGCGGTCTGGATAAAGCACCCGACGGCATGACATGGCAGGAATACGCCTTCTTGCACATGGTGAAGTCGAATCCGTTCCCGGCCATCATGGGGCGCGTCTGCCCCGCGCCGTGCGAGGACGGCTGCAATCGCAACGAGGTCGAAGGCCATGTCGGCATCAACTCGGTTGAGCATTACGTCGGCGACTATGCGCTTGAGCACGGCTTCAAGCTGCCGGCGCCGGGCGCGCCGACGGGCAAGAAAGTGGCCATTATCGGCGGCGGGCCGGCCGGTCTTGCTTGCGCCTATTTCCTCCGTCGCGAGGGCCATGCCTGCACCATTTTCGAGGCGAAACCCGAACTCGGCGGCATGATGCGCTACGGCATTCCGGGCTATCGCACGCCGCGCGATGTGCTCGATGGCGAAATCAAGCGCATTCTCGATATGGGCGTCGAGGTCCGCACGGGCGTGAAGATCGGCGTGGACGTCACGCTCGATCAGCTGGAGAAAGACTTTGACGCCGTGTTTCTTGGAACCGGCGCGCAAGCGGGAACGCCGCTCGATGCGCCCGGTGCGAAGGACGCCAACAACTGCATCAGCGGCATCGCGTTCCTTGCCGCCTTCAATGAAGGCCGACTTCAGCACGGCTCACAGAGGGTGCTCGTGATCGGAGGCGGCGACACCGCCATGGACGTGGCGGCCGTAGCGCGCAGGCTCGGACATATCGAGAACGTCCACGAGAAAGACCATCCGGAATACGTCGTGCTGGGCCAGACCACCCATGATGTGGCGACGGTAGCGAGCCGCCAGGGCGCGGAAGTCACCATCGTCTACCGCCGCCCCTTGGATAAGATGCCGGCCACGAAGATGGAACTCGAGCACGTGATGCAGGAAGGGGTGAACGTTCTCACCTCGCTGATACCCGTCGCCGTGGTGCTCGACAGGCCAGGCCATGCCAGCGCGTTGCGGGTCGCCGAGGTCGACTGGTCTGGCGGCAAGATGACGGTCAAGCCTGGAACCGAGCGCGACATCGAGTGCGATCTGATCGTGTCCGCCATCGGCCAGGGCGCGGACTTCACGGGCCTTGAGGTGCTGGGCAACGGAAAAGGCGCCGCCGCTGCCAACTCCTATCACTCCTCGCCCAAGCGAAAGGGTGTGTTCGTGGGAGGCGACGTGATCAAGCCGCATCTCCTGACGACGGCCATCGGCCACGCCTGGATCGCCTCAGAAAGCATCGGCCATTATCTGAAAGCCGAGCCTCAGCCCGGTTTGCCGAAAGTGAACGTGCATCATTTCGACCTTATCGAGAAGCTCAAGGAAGTCGGCCGTGAACCAGCCGAATACGACCACGTCCAGGCAACAGGAACCGACCACGCGAACTATGCGCTCCACAATTTCGAGGACCGCGCCAAATCGCTGGTCGTCAGCTCCAAGGAGCTGTTTCTCGGGCATTTTCGCAATACGCCCCAACACGTGCGCAGCCAGAAGGCGATCGACGCCGAAAATGTGCTCGGCAATTTCAAATCGCGCTTGCAACATTTGAGCGAGAAAGAAGTGCGCGCGGAGGCTGACCGCTGCATGAGCTGCGGCATCTGCTTCGAATGCGACAACTGCCTGATCTACTGCCCGCAAAAGGCCGTCCATCGCGTGAAAAAGAGCGAAGCCGCACTCGGGCGCTACGTCGACACCGACTACGCCAAGTGCATCGGCTGCCACATCTGCAAGGATGTCTGTCCCGACCGGTTATATCCAGATGGGCCTTGGGGAGCGGACCGAAAGTGTCGGCTTGCCGTCAACAACACCGCGTCATCGCCCTAGCGCTAATCCGGGACCCTCAAGAACGCGGCGTTGCAT
>CAVRSS010000055.1:0-6856 GCA_963723755.1 uncultured Alphaproteobacteria bacterium
AGTCCCCGCCGTCGCGCTTTTCGACAGCCTCATGGGCACCGGTTGAAGCGCCGGACGGGACTGCGGCGCGGCCCACCGATCCGTCTTCGAGGACGACGTCGACTTCGACGGTTGGATTGCCGCGGCTATCGAGGATTTCGCGGCCTGTAATGTCCGAGATGGCGGTCCTGTCGAACTGCGGCGGGAAGCGGAAGGATAAGGGATGGTAACCAAAGAATGTAACATTGTCTTAAACTCGCTCAGCCTTTAAAAGAGGTTTAATCGGTAGACATGAGTGGCATACCAGAACCCACGAAAAAGTGCCTCGTCTTGCTGTCCAGCGTCCAGGATTTCGCCGTCTGTATTGCATGGGCGCTAACCAACTACGACGCGGTCGAAACCCTTGGTTTCGCCTACGGGCAGCGGCATAGCGTTGAGCTCCAATGCCGCCCAAGGCTCCGGGAGGCTATCCGAGAGCATTTCCCCTCTGGGCGCCCCGTCTCGGCCCCGACCACGTGCTCGATCTTTCGGTTTTGGGCGCCATCAGCGACACTGCGCTTACGAGCGATACCGGTCGCATTCGGAGCGAAGGCCTGCCGAATACGTTCGTGCCCGGCCGCAATCTCCTGTTTTTCACGCTCGCCGCAGCGCTCGGGTCTCGGCGCGGCATTCGCGATCTCGTCGGCGGGATGTGCCAGACCGACTACTCAGGCTATCCCGATTGCCGCAACGAAACGCTGTCGGCGCTGAACCATGCGATCAATCTTGGCACGGGGGAGCGGTTCACGATCATCACGCCGCTCATGTGGCGCACGAAGGCGGAAACCTGGGGGATGACGCACGCGTTGGGCGGCCAAAGTCTAGTAGATATCGTTGCCGAGGAAACGCATACTTGCTACAAGGGCGACCGCAAGCACCGCCACGTGTGGGGGTATGGGTGCAACGCATGTCCCGCCTGTAATCTTCGCGAAAAGGGCTATAGCGCATGGCGTTCCGGCGCCGAAGCGCCATGTTAAATCCATGTATACGGTCAAAGAAATTTTCCCAACACTGCAGGGTGAGGGCGCGCAAGTGGGGCGGGCGGCCGTCTTCCTTCGCTTCGCGGGCTGCAATCTCTGGACCGGGCAGGCGCGGGACAAGCCCCGTGCTTTCTGCCGCTTCTGCGACACGGATTTCGTAGGCTATGACGGTCCCGGCGGAGGCAAATTCGAAAGCGTCGATGTGCTTGCCGATACGGTTCAGCGCATCTGGAATGCAGCTGTCGAATCTCAAAACAGCAAGCCCTATGTCGTGTGCACCGGCGGCGAGCCGACGCTGCAGCTTGACGCGCCGCTTGTCGAAGCGCTTAAAGCTCGCGGTTTCATGGTGGCAATGGAGACCAATGGAACGCGCCCGGCGCCTCGGGGCATCGATTGGATTTGCGTCAGCCCCAAGGCAGGCGTTCCGCTCGCACAGCGTGAGGGCAACGAGTTGAAGCTCGTCTTTCCGCAAGTCGGGGCGCCCCCGCCCCAGTTCGAGCGGTTGAATTTTCAGCACTTCTTCCTGCAGCCCATGGATAACGCGAACCACCGCGAGAACCTCGAGGCTGCGGCGCGGTATTGCCTTGCGCACCCGCCCTGGCGGCTTTCGTTGCAAACACATAAATTGATCGGCATTCGCTGATAGATCGACCCACCTTTAATCGGCATCGATTGAAGGCGGAAAAGGTGATCCCTTTCAGAGTGTCAGAGCGCGAATACGCGCAAGTTTGCGTAAGCGGAGCTTGAATGAACAACCCCGAATATGCCCGCCACCTGACGCAGCTCGGGCGGCTTTCCTCGGTCCCTGCCTCCCCGGACGAGGCGCAGCTTGAGGCGGTCCCGAACCCGCATCCCGGCACGCTTTACACCGTGCGCTTCACGGCGCCTGAGTTCACCGCACTTTGCCCCGTGACGGGCCAGCCGGATTTCGCACACATCGTCATCGACTACGTGCCGCGCGACCTGCTCGTGGAGTCGAAATCGCTGAAGCTGTATCTGAGCTCGTTTCGCAACCACGCCGCCTTCCATGAGGATTGCACGGTCGCCATCGGCAAGAGGCTCGATGAGACGCTGTGCCCGCATTGGCTTCGCATCGGCGGCTATTGGTATCCGCGCGGCGGCATTCCCATCGACGTTTTTTATGCCGTGGGCGATCTTCCTTCAGGGGTCTGGGTACCGGACCAGGGTGTTGCGCCATACCGCGGACGCGGTTAGACATGATCGATGAAGGACCGGCTGATTATAACGAACGGCGACGAAGCCGTTGCCCGCATGCGCGAAGCCGGAATCCGCGGCGAGATTCTGCCTTGGCGCGATATACTTCACGAAGGCCCGGTTCCGCCGTCGCTCTCTCTTGAAGACCTGTCAGCGGTTCGAGCGCAGTTCCTCGCGCAAAGAGGATGGCTGCCGCAAGAGGAACTGCACGCCGCATTTCGCTCACGAGATGCCATGATCCGCCGTCACCGTGACTTTGGAAGCGTGGTTCTTTGGTTCGAGCACGATCTTTACGACCAGTTGCAACTGATCCAATTGCTTGATTTCTTCGCGAATGATCGCCGGGAAAGTGTGTATCTCATCCAGGCCGGAAATTATCTGGGCCGGGAAAAGCCGAAGGCGCTGAAAGCTCATATTCATCTCATGGAGCCGGTCACGGATGATCAGCTTCAAGTGGCGCAGCTTGCCTGGAGCGGCTTTCGGTCTGAAACGCCGGAGCCATGGGTGGAGCTTCTGCGGGTCAGCATCCATGTCCTTCCGTTCCTGCGGCTGGCCATACGGCGGCTGCTTGAGGAACTGCCGCACCCGGTATCGGGGCTATCCCGAACCGAGTGGGGGATTTTGAGCCTCATCGAGCAGGGCGCTAAAAGTCCGGCCGACATTTACGTGGCCCTCACCGAATCCGAAGAGGCGCTCTTCATGGGGGACTTAAGTTTTTATCATGCCCTCGATATGCTAGCGGCAGGTGGCGAACCCCTTATCGCAGGCTTCCAGGGGCTAACCTTTTCTCCTTCGATGCCGGAAGAGGAACGGGACGCTTACCTTGCCGCCGAATTGTCATGCACGCATCTCGGCATCACGATCCTCGCCGGGAAAGCGGACGCCTTGCAGCACAGGCATCTGGATCGCTACATCGGCGGGTACTACTTGCAGGCGCGCTCGCCGTGGCGGTGGGATTCTGCGACCGGGCAACTCTGGCCTCCGCACGCGCGATGATGAGACGGCGGCCTTGCGCATGGCCATCAAAGAGTTCGCCTTATATCGAGGTCAACGGAAGCGAACTCCTTGCTTGCCGCCTCCCTCTTTGCCGGCGCCGATATTGCCTCAGCGTAGGCGTCGTCCTTACGACGGCTCGTATTACTCATCGAGTGAGAGCGTTTCCTCTCCGCTGCCCCCCGACCACAGGCCTTTCAGTTCGTTGTTTCCTATAAGGGCGTAGACCACGGTATCGGATCCCAATGAACGGTGAGAATGCCGCCCTCAAGCTTTCCTTCTCCATGATAGGCGTCGCGGCCCACTTTCCAATCCAGGCTATAGTCGCCAGAAGGGCTCTTTGAGATGTCCACTATGCCGTTATAGCTGGTCCCGTTCGGATTGTGGCCGGTGACCTCATAACGGCCCACGGCAAGCGATGGGGCCGTTTGGGCAACGCTCGCGAAGAGCTCAAGCCGTTCGTTTGCTTTCCCGTCGGCCCATTCGCCATTGAGAAAGCCGTGCTTGCCGAATGTGTAAATGACTGGGTGGCTGTCTCCCAGTTCACGACGAGCATCTTGCCCGCGAATTCCCCGCTGCCCGTGAAGGTCTGCTTGCCGATCCACCATTTGACCTGGACCTGTTTGCCGGCCCAGTTGACGGCGGTGATCCCCTTGTAACGGGTGCCGTTTGGGTTGATCCCGTCGGAGCGGTACACGCCGGCCAAAATACGTTGCGGCTTGGCCCGTTCTTCCTCCTGCCCCGTAGTTTCGGATTCGGTTGACCACCCCGGCCGGAAAACAAACTCGCCGAAATAGGACGACGAGAGCCAGGGGGTCTGCTGTCCTTGCGTCTCCTGATAGACGCCCTTCAAGGTTCTCTTGAACACGCTCTCCAGGCTGAGTTGCGGCGTCGCAATCGCCAGCGCGAGGTGCTTGGCGTAGGGACTGTTGCGGTCTTCCCCGTCGAGAGCGACCGCTCCCGGCTTGGTGGAATAGGATATGAACAGCCGATCGCTCGAATCGATGCGTGACAGTCCGTGGACGCGGGTCGTCCCGAGTGGATTGTCGCGGCAGGCATCCAGAACCAGAATGTTGAGTGTGTCATTGGTTGCTGCCGCCGCATCGACGACCAGGCTCGCGCCGACCGCGCTTTTCTTCAGGCCGCTTTCGTCTCCTGCGGCCGCATCGACAGGAATGAGGTAGTTCTCACCTTCGATCTGCGCCCCGTGCCCCGCATAGTAGAAAAAGCCGACGCCCTTGCGGTGCGCCAGCGCATCGCCAAAGCGGCCGGATCGCCTCCAGCATCCTTGCCTTGCCGGCATCCATAACGAGATCGACGGAGAAGCCTGCACCGCGAAGCGCCTGCGCGATATCAGCGGCGTCATGTTCTGGATTGGGCAGCGGAGCGAAGCTGTAGCGCGAATTGCCGATGACAAGCGCAGTCCGCGCTTCCTCCGCGCGGGCGGGGAACCAGGGCGCGAGCAAGAAGAGACAAGCAGAAGGCTGACGCGCATGCAACTTTGGACCATGAGCTTCTCCGTTGCGCTAATGCGCTCTTAAGGTTTCCCGTCTTTAGCATTTTTCGCGACAAAACCAAACTCAGCTATCCACCGTTTGCCGGAACCAGGGAGGCCTCGCCTTGAAAAATGGCCGAATCCTTTCGAGGCAACCGCAAACAGCTCGTCAATCGGTTGGATATAAAATCTTAATCGGAGTCCTTGGATTTTAATAAAAGTTTTACATATGTAATACTTTGTTATTCAATATTAACTTCGGAAGCATGCTTTTGAGAAAAATAGCCCCTAAGACGTGAACATGATTGGGTTTCATCGCCTAAAAGACTGGCATGTCCACGAAAAGGGGAGAAAAACCTCATGAAGCGGGCAACCGTAATTTCTGCTGCTGCGTTTATGCTTGCCGCGTCTACTCTTAGCCTTACGACCACAACGCCTACAGCCGCTCATCAGTGGAGGATCGCGCTTCGGATCGGATCGCGAGTGGACAGCTGCGCGAACTGCTGGGGAACCGCATGCGGAGCCGCGAGGATTTGCGAGATCTCGTCCTGGACCGGCTGCAGGAACGCGAGGCTCTCCGTGATCTTCTGGCGGATCGTCTGCGGGGCCACGAGGACCTGCGCGAGCTCCTGGCGGAACGCGCCGGAGGCCGTGGCGACATGCGGGACCTTCTAGCGGAAGCGGCCATGGCCGTGGCGGTTTGCGGGACCTTTTGGCGGAACGCGCCGGCGGTCGTGACGATCTGCGCGAACGTTTGGCGGATCGCATTGGCGGCGGTGGCGATATGCAGGACTTCTCCGGGGATCGCACGGAAAGACGCGACCATATGCGCGACCTGATTCGAGACCGGTTGGAGACCCGAAACGATCTCCGCGAACTGTTGGAAGATCGTTTTCGCGGCCGTGAGATCTTCGCGACCTTATGGCCGACCGCACCGAGAGGCAGGCTCTCCTGCGCGAGCTTCTCGCAGAGCATAGTGCAACAAACAGAGCGACCAGCCTCCGACCTCACCTCAACCGCTCCGAAGGCGCGGAGGAAAGCACAAGCGGCACGGCTGGGATAAATCGTAAAGATTCCGCGACCTGATCCTGGATCGCCTCCGCAACCGCGGCGAGGTCGATCAGGTTCTGGAGCGGTCCAGGATCGCGTCAGCGGCCAAAATAGGCCCGAGCTTGTCCTGAAGGACCAGAGGCGGCTAAAGCTCCGCCCTAACAACAAAGGATGGGAGACGTTCCAATGAATAAGGCTATTTTCTTTGCCGCGGCGCTGCCGCTTACGCCGGTGCCTGCAATGAGCCAGCAGGCGCAACAATCCCAGGATAAATCCCAGGATCGCCAATCCATGGCTTTGGATCGCGATCGCAGTCCGGAGCGGGATAGCGAACGGGGCGACAGCGATGATTTGCTGGACCGGCTGTCAAGGTCGGATCTCAGAGATCGGTTGTCCAGGGCCGTTCAACGCATCGGAGCGGCATGCGGAAAGGAAATCGAACGGTTCTGCAGTGAGGTCAGCCCGGCGGCGGCCGCATGGCAAGCTGCATGGACGCTTACTCGGACCAGTTGAGCCGCTCCGTCAATCTGCGTTGAACAGGGCCGTCAACAGGGTCCAGCAGGCGGTGGAAAATATTGGTGATACATGCCTATCAAGCTGTCCAGCAGCAATGCGGGAATGCTGATAATATGAAGCAGTGTTTGCAGCAGAAAAACTCATCGCTCCCGCAATCATGCCAGACAATTGTTGCAGCCGTGCAGCAAGGACGACAAGCGCTCGCCGAAAGAATGCATGGGCAGGGTGAGCAGTCGGAAGCGCAGGCAGGACAAGAGCAGGGCCAACCCCAGCAGACTGCTCAGGCCCAGGAAGGAGAACAGGGGGCTGGCCATATGAGAGGCATGCCAGTTTTCAGCTCCGACGGAAAAAACCTTGGCCATATCATCAGGGTGGAGAGAGGATCGGACGGCAAGATCCAGTCCGTTCAGATTGAAGCCGGCCGCTTGCTCGGTCTCGGCGAAAAAACGAAATCACGATCCCCGGCAGCAAGGTCGAACAGCTTGCTGACCGCATCCGCGTGATGATGAACAGCGATCAGGTCCGCAACATGCCGGAAGCAAAAGGCCAGGGCGGCAACGCTCAGCGCTAAATGTGAAGGCGGCGTTTC
>CAVRSS010000056.1:0-50315 GCA_963723755.1 uncultured Alphaproteobacteria bacterium
TTGCGGCCTCCGATCAAGCCGAGCGCAGGATGCTCCGCCCGGCATAAACCGCGACATCGCCCAGCTCTTCCTCGATGCGGATAAGCTGGTTGTATTTCGCAATACGATCGGACCTCGAGAGCGAGCCCGTCTTGATCTGGCCGGCATTCGTGGCAACCGCGATGTCGGCGATGGTCGAATCTTCGGTCTCGCCCGAGCGGTGCGAGATGATCGACTTGAACCCGGCGCGATGGGCCATATCGACCGCGTCGAGCGTCTCGCTCAGCGAGCCGATCTGGTTCACCTTCACGAGGATCGCGTTTCCGCAGCCCTTCTTGATGCCTTCGGCAAGCCGCTTCGGATTGGTGACGAAGAGATCGTCGCCCACGAGGTTGATTTTCGAGCCGATCTTATCCGTGATCAGCTTCCAGCCCTCCCAATCGTCCTCTGCCATGCCGTCTTCGATGGAGATGATCGGATAACGGCTCACGAGATCGACATAGACCTGAACCATCTCCTCGGACGAGAGGCTCTTGCCCTCGCCCTTCAACTCATAGCGGCCGTTCTTGTAGAACTCGGTCGAGGCCGGATCGAGCGTGATGGCGATATCTTCGCCGGGCTTGTAGCCAGCCTTCTCGATGGCGCGAACAACGTAGGTCAGAGCCTCGTCGGCGGATTTCAGGTTCGGCGCGAAGCCGCCCTCGTCGCCCACGTTTGTATTGTGACCGCCCTCCTTCAAGATCTTCTTCAGCGTGTGGAACACTTCCGCGCCCCAGCGCACCGCTTCGGCAAGCGTTGGCGCGCCCAAGGGCGAGATCATGAATTCCTGGAAGTCGATGGGGTTGTCCGCATGCGCGCCGCCATTGATGATGTTCATCATGGGCACGGGCAGGACGCGGGCATTCACGCCGCCGATATAGCGATAGATCGCCAAATCCGCCGCCTGGCTTGCAGCCTTCGCAACCGCCAGCGAAACACCGAGGATCGCATTTGCGCCAAGACGGCCTTTGTTCTCCGTCCCGTCGAGCATGATCAGCGTGTTATCGATATGACGCTGGTCTTCGGCGTCCATGCCCTGAAGCGCATCGAAGATTTCGCCGTTCACGGCATCGACCGCTTCCAGCACGCCCTTGCCGAGATAGCGGGCCCCGCCGTCGCGCTTCTCGACGGCCTCATGGGCGCCGGTCGAAGCGCCAGACGGGACTGCGGCGCGGCCGACCGCCCCATCTTCGAGCACGACGTCGACTTCGACGGTTGGATTGCCGCGGCTATCGAGGATTTCGCGGCCTGTAATGTCAGAGATGGCGGTCATGTGGGGAACTCCGCGAAGCGCAAGGGTAAGGGATGGTAACCAAGAACGCAATGTTGTCTTAAAGGACTCGCTCAGCCTCTTAAAGAGGTTTAATCGGTAAACATGAGTGGCATACCAGAACAGACGAAAAAATGCCTTGTCTTACTGTCCGGCGGCCAGGATTCCGCCGTCTGTCTTGCGTGGGCTTTGACGAATTATGAGGCAGTCGAAACGCTTGGTTTCTCATATGGGCAGCGGCACAGCGTCGAACTCGAATGCCGACCAAGGCTCAGGGAAGCCATCTCAGCCGCTTTTCCGGTCTGGGCGCCTCGTCTCGGCCCCGACCACGTGCTCGATCTTTCGGTCTTAGGCGCGGTCAGCGATACGGCGCTTACGAGCGACGCCGAGATCGCATTCGGAGCGAATGGCCTGCCGAATACGTTCGTGCCCGGGCGCAATCTGTTGTTTTTCACGCTCGCCGGCGCGCTCGGTTTCCGGCGCGGCATTCGCGATCTGGTCGGCGGCATGTGCCAGACCGATTACTCAGGCTATCCCGATTGCCGCAATGAAACGCTGTCGGCGCTGAACCATGCCATCAATCTGGGCACGGGGGAGCGGTTCACGATCATCACGCCGCTCATGTGGCGCACGAAGGCCGAAACATGGGCGATGACGCACGCGTTGGGCGGCCAAAGTCTAGTAGATATCGTTGCCGAGGAAACGCATACTTGCTACAAGGGTGACCGTAAGCACCGCCACGTGTGGGGGTATGGGTGCAACGCATGTCCCGCCTGTAATCTTCGCGAAAAGGGCTATAGCGCGTGGCGTTCCGGCGCCGAGGCGCCATCTTAGATCCATGTATACGGTCAAAGAAATTTTCCCAACACTGCAGGGTGAGGGCGCGCAAGTGGGGCGGGCGGCCGTCTTCCTGCGCTTCGCGGGCTGCAATCTCTGGACTGGGCATGTGCGGGATAAGAGCAAAGCGTTCTGCCGCTTCTGCGACACGGACTTCGTCGGCTATGACGGTCCAGGCGGAGGCAAGTTCGAAAGCGTCGACGTGCTTGCCGATACGGTTCAGCACATCTGGAACGCGGCTGTCGAATCCCATAACTCCAAGCCCTATGTTGTCTGCACTGGCGGCGAGCCGACGCTGCAGCTTGACGCGCCGCTTGTCGAAGCGCTTCGCGCTCGCGGTTTCATGGTGGCGATGGAGACGAATGGAACGCGCCCGGCGCCTCGCGGCATCGATTGGATTTGCGTCAGTCCCAAGGCAGGCGTTCCGCTCGCACAGCGCGAAGGCAACGAGTTGAAGCTCGTCTTCCCGCAAGTCGGGGCGCCCCCGCCCCAGTTCGAGCGATTGAATTTTCAGCACTTTTTCCTGCAGCCGATGGACAACGCAAATCACCGCGAGAACCTCGAGGCTGCGGCGCGTTATTGCCTTGCTCACCCGCCCTGGCGGCTTTCGTTGCAAACACATAAATTGATCGGCATTCGCTGACACTTGATCAGCCGCACTTTAATCGGTATCGATTGAAGGCGGAAAGCGTCGATTTATTTTCAGAAGCGCCTTCGGGATGACGCGAATACGCGATATCAGTTTGCGTAAGCGGAGCTTGAATGAACAATCCCGAATATGCCCGCCACCTGAAGCAACTCGGCCGGCTTTCCTCGCTCCCTGCCTCCCCGGACGAGGCGCAGCTTGAGGCCGTCCCAAACCCGCATCCCGGCACGCTTTACGCTGTGCGCTTCACGGCGCCGGAATTCACCGCACTTTGCCCCGTGACGGGCCAGCCGGATTTCGCCCACATCGTCATCGACTATGTGCCGCGCGACCTGCTCGTGGAGTCGAAATCGCTGAAGCTGTATCTGAGCTCGTTCCGCAACCACGCCGCCTTCCATGAGGATTGCACGGTCGCCATCGGCAAGAGGCTCGACGAAACGCTAAGCCCGCATTGGCTTCGCATCGGCGGTTATTGGTTTCCGCGCGGCGGCATCCCCATCGACGTTTTCTATGCCGTGGGCGATCTTCCTTCAGGGGTTTGGGTGCCGGACCAGGGTGTTGCGCCTTACCGCGGACGCGGTTAGACATGATCGATGAAGGACCGGCTGATTATCACGAACGGTGACGACGCCGTTGCGCGGATGCGCGAGGCCGGGATCCGCGGCGAGATCCTGCCCTGGCGCGATATTCTTCACGAAGGCCCGGTTCCGCCGTCGCTCTCTCTCGAAGACTTGTCCGCCGTCCGGGCACAGTTCCTCGCGCAACGGGGATGGCTGCCGCAAGAGGAACTGCACGCCGCATTTCGCTCGCGAGATGCCATGATCCGCCGGCACCGCGAGTTTGGAAGCGTGCTTCTTTGGTTCGAGCACGATCTTTACGACCAGCTGCAACTGATCCAGCTCCTTGATTTCTTCGCGAACTGAGCGCCGCGACGGCGTTGTATCTCATCCAGGCCGGAAATTATCTCGGCCGGGAAAAGCCGAGGGCGCTGAAAGCTCATATTCATCTCATGGAGCCGATCACGGACGATCAGCTTCAATTAGCGCGGCTTGCCTGGAGCGGCTTTCGGTCTGAAACGCCGGAGCCATGGGTGGAGCTTCTGCGGGTCAGCACCATGTCCTTCCGTTTCTGCGGCTCGCCATACTGCGGCTGCTTGAGGAACTGCCGCACCCGGTATCGGGGCTATCTCGAACCGACTGGGTGATTTTGAGCCTTATCGACCAGGGCGTCAAAAGTCCGGTCGACATTTACGAGGCCCTCACCGAGTCCGAAGAGGCGCTCTTCATGGGCGACTTAAGTTTTTATCATGCCCTTGATACGCTGGCGGCAGGTGGCGCGTCGCTTATCGCAGGCTTCAAGGGGCTGACCTTTTCTCCGTCGATGCCGGAAGAGGAACGGGATGCGTATCTTGCTGCCGAATTGTCGTGCACGCATCTCGGCATCACGGTCCTCGCCGGGAAAGCGGACGCCTTGCAGCACAGGCATCTGGACCGCTACATCGGCGGGTATTATTTGCATGCGCGCGCGCCCTGGCGATGGGATTCTGCGACCGGGCAGCTCTGGCCCCCGCATGCGCAATGAAGAGACGGCGGCTTTGCGCATGCAAGTTAGGCGTCATGCATGATGGTATACTGCGGGTTAAGATTGGCTTTGTTTCGTAATAGTGGCCTACATAAATATATAAGTAATTATGCTGGCCACAAGGCTATGGGTCCGCTTCCAGTCATGCACTCGTCTTTTGGTGCGCAACCGCCTAATCAGTAAATGCGAGAACTACCCAACAACGCGGACGGCTTCATCGGGAAAGCGGCTGGAGACCGAGGATGGTTTTGGCAGACGCCGTGCGTCGATCGCTGACGGCGCGGAGCGCCCGTTTTAAGCCGCTTCTCGGCGAGCGTTTTCTGCTGGGCGATGCCGGCGCTCCACAAGGTGGCCGTGATCAGATGTCCCGCCGTGATCAGCGCGGCGAGATAGGGCGGAAGGGCTTGAAATAGTCCCGCGCAAAAGGCGGCAAGAGCGGGAAGGGTGATAACGCCGCTCAGTGTCGCCGGATTGCGTTGAAGCACTGTCTTCACGTAAGCGATGCATTCCCTGGCGCTTCGTGCTTCGAAGCGCGGGCAAATCACCGGCTCCCCTTGTTTGAATTTGTATTCGACCCAGGCGGCGGCCAGATAGAGCGCGCCGCCTGCGATGATGGAAAATGAGGCGAGCGCAGCGCCGGCGGCAATGTAGGCGGCAGAGGCAGCCGCGCTAAAACACGCCGCGCGTTTGATGTGCCTGTTCCTGCGCTGAATGGCGCGATCAAGCTTCTCGGTGTGAAGCGGAACCATGGGCGCTTGCGGCAGTGCGATGGCGGGTCCCGCGCCAAGACATGCGATTTCGGCGGCGAGCCAGAAGAGAAGAGCGATGGCGACGACGGCTTCGCCCAAAGGTACGGGTTGCCTCAAGATGGCGTCGGCGATGGTTGCCGAGGTCGTGCTTGCGGTGAGCGTGATTTCGGTGGCCGAGGACAGCATGAGAGCGTGTGTGCGGGCTGCGACGGGGAGTTGAAATGCATACAGGCTGCGCGGCGGCACGAGGTGCGCTTGGTGTTGTTTCAGGCTTTGCATGGGGCGAATATGGCAAACACAAGGTTTTCTTGCATGCCAGGCATGCAGGATCTGAAGATTCTCGTTTTTCCGAATTATATATCGGCGGAAACGCGCAAAAAAGAGCCCGCGTGACTTATTCCGCGAGCCCAACGGTTTCTATTACTGCCTAATATTGTTGCTTTAGCGGCGCTTTTCAAGTTCGGTTACTTGCGACACTTTTGCAAAGGCGAATAACGCGCTGTCAATCTCTGCGTGGTGAGGCAACATCAAGTTAAATTCCTGTGGCGGATCAAGCGCTTGATGCATGGGAAGATCGGCTGGCGCGTGGAGCCGAACCACGGTTGTGGAACCAAGTGCGTGCGAGCGGAGGGAGCAGATTTGGCGGACTCGCCGTCCCCGCTTAGAATTTTTGAGACCCGCCTCTTCCGCTCTCCGCCCGCTGCTCAGGTTAAGCCCTCAATTATCGATCCGGCCCGGTGGGATATTGAATCGCAGCGGCACCTCGCCCAGCGGGAGATGGTCGGATCGCTCGCGATCCGGGTGAGGGGTAAACTATTGATAACTCAGGTTAAAACCCCTCATCCTGTCCTTCTCCCAATCGCGCTTGCTTGCAAGCGCGATATCTTCGAGTTGCCAGCAGCCAAGGCGTGGTGGCTGGGAGAAGGGACGCCAAATCGGTGCAATCGCTCCAAACACCATCGGGCCTTTCGACGCGAGCGTGCGTCGCGGGTGAGAGCATTCGTCTCAGGAGGGGAAAGGCGTCGTGACTTATGGCGGCTCGTATTACTCCTCGAGCGAGAGTGTTTCCTCTCCAGCGCCGCCCGACCACAAGCCTTTCAGCTCATTGTTGCCTATGAGCGCATAGACCACAGGCGTATCGGACCCCCAAAGCACGGTAAGAATGCCGCCCTCAAGCTTTCCTTCTCCGTGATAGGCGTCGCGGCCCACTTTCCAATCGAGGCCGTAGTCCCCTGAAGGGCTTTTTGAGATGTCGACAATGCCGTCGTAGCTGGTCCCGTTCGGATTGTGGCCGGTGACCTCATAACGGCCCACGGCGAGCGATGGGTGCGTTCGGGCAACGCTCGCGAAGAGCTCAAGCCGCTCGTTCGCTTTCCCGTCCGCCCATTCGCCATTGAGAAAGCCGTGCTTGCCGAATGTGTAAATGACCGGGTGTGTGTCGCCCCAGTTCACGACGAGCATCTTGCCCGCGAATTCCCCGGTGCCCGTAAAGATTTGTTTGCCGATCCACCATTTGACCTGGACCTGGTTGCCTGTCCAGTTGACGGCGGTGATCCCCTTGTAGCGGGTGCCATTCGGATTGATCCCGTCGGAGCGGTACACACCAGCTAGCATACGTGGCTTGGCCTGTTCTTCCTCCTGCCCCGTGGCATCGGGCGTGGTTGACCCTGGCCGGAAAACGAACTCGCCGAAATAGGATGACGAGAGCCAGGGGGTCTGCTGTCCTTGCGTCTCCTGATAGACGCCCTTCAGGGTTCTCTTGAACACGCTCTCCAGGCTGAGGCGCGGCGTTGCAATCGCCAGCGCGAGGTGCTTGGCGTAGGGGCTGTTGCGGTCATCCCCGTCGAGCGCGACCGCTCCCGGCTTGGTGGAATAGGATATGAACAGGCGGTCGCTGGAATTGATGCGTGACAGCCCGTGGACGCGGGTCGGCCCGAGTGGATTGTCGCGGCAGGCATCCAGAACCAGAATGTTGAGTGTGTCTTCGGTTGCCGCCGCCGCATCGACGACAAGGCTCGCGCTGACCGCGCTTTCCTTCAGGCTGCGCTCGTCTCCTGCAGCCGCATCCACCGGCAAGAGGTAGTTCTCGCCTGCGATCTGCGCCCCATGACCCGCATAGTAGAAAAAGCCGACGCCCTTGCGGTGCGCCAGCGTATCGCCAAAGCGGCCGATCGACTCCAGCATCTTTGCCTTGCCGGCATCCATAACGAGATCGACGGAGAAGCCCGCTCCCCGAAGCGCATCCGCGATATCGGCGGCGTCATGCGCCGGATTGGGCAACGGCGCGAAGGTGTAGAGCGAATTGCCGATGACAAGCGCAGTCCGCGCTTCGTCCGCGCGGGCGGCGGACCAGGTTGCAAGCAACAAGATGGAAGCAAGCAGAATGGCGCCGCGCATGCAGCTTTGAATCATGAGCTTCTCCGTTACGCATAATTCGCTCTTAAGGTTTCCCGTCTTTAGCACTTTTCGCGACAAAACCAAGGTCACCTCTCCACTGTTTGCCAGAACCAAAGGAGTCTCGACCTGAGAAATCGCGAATTCCTTCGGGGCAAGCGCAACGAGTTAGACGACTTCTTGAATATAAGGCTCTTAATTTCAGCAATAGAATTTTAGTAAAAACATTTGTAAAGGCAATAATTTGTTATTCAAGATTAATTACGGCGGCTTCATTTTTTGAAAAAATCACCCGTATTCCGTGAACATGATTTAGGCTTCTCTGCCTAAACGACTGGCACGTCCACGATATAAGGGAGAAATACCTCATGAAGCGGACAACCGTAATTTCAGCTGCTGCGTTTATGCTTGCCGCCTCGGCTCTTAGCCTTACGACCGCGACGCCTGCGGCCGCTCATGGATGGAGCGATCGCACCTCGGATCGGGGCGCGAGCGAACAGCTGCGAGAGCTGCTGGGGAACCGCATTCGGAGCCGGGATGATTTGCGCGACCTCATCCTGGACCGGCTGCAGGAACGCGAAGCTCTCCGCGATCTTTTGTCGGATCGTCTGCGGGGCCGCGAGGATCTGCGCGAGCTTCTCGCGGAACGCGGCGGCGGCCGTGGCGATTGGCGGGGCCTTTTGGCGGACCGCGCAGGCGGTCGTGACGATCTGCGCGAACGTTTGGCGGATCGCATTGGCGGCGGTGGCGATCGGCGGGATTTCTCGTCGGACCGCATGGAGAGACGCGGCCACGTCCGTGATCTTATTCGCGACCGCCTGGAAGGCCGCAACGATCTCCGCGACCTCTTCGAAGATCGCATTCGGAGCCGGGATGACCTGCGAGACCTTATGGCCGACCGCATGGAGAGGCGGGCTCTCCTGCGCGAGCTTCTCGCCGAGCACATGCACAATAGAGGCGGCGCTGCGGGTGACCTTGTCTCGAGCCGTTTCGAGGGAGCCGACGAGAACACGGGCGGCACGGCCAGGATAAACCGCGAAGATTTGCGGGACCTCATTCTGGATCGCATTCGCAACCGCGGCGATGTCGATCAACTTCTGGAGCAGATCAACGATCGCATCGGGGGTGAAGACTAAGCGGAGTTCCCAAAAATTGGCCTTCCCGGCTTTGGGAAAAAACCTTGAGCTTTTCTTGAAAGTGCAGGGGGCGGCCGTCACACCGCCCCCACAACAAAAAGGGGAGACTTTCCAATGAATAAGGCTATTTTTTTTGCGGCGGCGCTCTCGATTACGCCGCTGCCTGCGATGAGCCAGCAGGCGCAACAATCCCAGGATCAATCTCAGGATCGCCAGTCCACCTATTCGGAGCGCGGCCGGGATAGCGAACGTGGCGGCGGCGGCGAGGACTTGCTCGAGCGGCTGTCGAAGTCCGACCTCAGAGATCGCCTGTCCTCAGCGGTTCAGCGCATCGAAGTCGCATGCGGAGAGGAAATCGAACGGTTCTGCAGTGACGTCACGCCCGGCGGCGGCCGCATGGCAAGCTGCATGGACGCTTACTCCGACCAGCTGAGCCGCTCCTGTCAGTCTGCGTTGCGCCGGTCCGTGAACAGGGTCCAGCAAGCCGTGGCAAGTATCGCTGACAGTTGCATGTCGGCTGTGCAGCAGCAATGCGGGAACGCTGACAATGTGAAGCAGTGTCTCCAGCAGAAGAACACATCGCTCCCGCAATCATGCCAGACCATCGTCGCCGTTGTGCAGCAGGGAAGGCAGGCTCTGGCGGCAAGAATGCCAGGGCAGGGCGAGATGGCTCAAACGCAGGAGCAGGGTGGACCCCAGCATAGTGCTCAAGCCCAGGGAGACCAGGGCACTGGGCGTCTGGCAGGCCTGCCAGCTTTCAGCTCTGATGGCAAAAATCTGGGACAGGTTGTGCACGTCGAGAGAGGGCCGGACGGCAAAATCCAGTCCGTTCAAATTCAGGTTGGCCGTCTGCTTGGTCTTGGCGAAAAGACGATCACCATCGATGGGACGAAGCTCGAGCAGCTTGCCGACCGCATCAAGGTGATGATGAACAGCGACCAGATCCGTACATTGCCGGATACGAAGGACCAGGGCGGCAGCGCGCAGAAGTAGGACGCGGCGTTTCTATTAAGCCGCCCGCTCCGCGCTTGTTCGTTGCGCGAGCCGGGATCGAAAAAAAGTATGGCGCTTCAAGCTGTTACGATCCCGGAAAAGGCTGCGCCTCTCCGGAATGAAGGCGGGCAGCTCAGCCTTCGTCCATTTTTGCGGGAGAAGCTCTAACATTTAAGTCGATCAGCTTTTCCGCCCTTAATCGATCCGATTAAGGGCGGGGTTGATCTAGCGCTCGCTGAACCGACGCCTACCTGGCCAATACTGCCAGCCGCGCGCGAGCTTTCGTCTGAGCTTCGCGGTTGGTGCTGACCGAAGCTTTCAGTTCTATTGCCTTCTTGAAGTCCAGAATGGCTAGCGCCGGAAGCTCTTGTGCCTCGTAGACTTGGCCACGGCCCCAAAGCGAACTGATGCTGTCGGCATTAACGCGAAGCGCGGCGTTAAAATCCTCCAACGCAGCATTCTTGTCTCCGATGGCAAGGAGGATGTGCCCTCTCGTATCGAGGAAGCGCCAATCGTTCGGCTTGAGCGAGACCGCCTTATCGGCATCTGCCTTCGCTTCTCTGGCCTGCTCCGTCGCATACAGCAAGAGGGCGCGGCTGTTATAGGCGCTGGCATTATCCTGGTTCAGGCTGATGGCTTTGTCGAAGTCGGCAACCGCTTGCGCATTTTCACCTTTGCGCTGATGGGCGAGGCCGCGGTTGACATAAGCGGACGCATGCGTGGGGTCGAGGCTTATGGCTTTGTCGAAATCGGCGATGGCGTGGGTAAAATCGCCTTTTCCTTCGCTATAGGCTACGCCGCGAGCATCATAAGCGTCGGCATTCGCAGGGCTCAAACTGATAGCAGAGTTGTAATCGGCAATCGCGCGGTCCCATTGCCCGTCGTTGCCATAGGCAGATCCGCGCTTGATATAGGCCGGTTCGTACTTCGGATCGAGCGCGATCACCTTGCCGAAATCCTCCGTGGCGCGTCCGTTATCGGACACAGCGAGGAACGTCAGCCCGCGGCCGAAAAAGGCCTCCTTATCTTTCGGGTCGAGCTTGAGCGCCTGACTGAAATCTGTGATGGCGCGCCCGAACAGTCCTCGATGGAGATAAACGAAACCGCGCCCCGCATAAGCATTGGTGTATTGCGGGCTGAGCCTGATGGCCTCGTCGAAATCATCGCTTGCCTTGGCACGGTCACCCTTGCTGTCATAGGCGCGCCCCCGGCTGAAATACGCGACGGCGTTGCTACCCCTGGTGTCTTGGATGATCGCGGAGCAGGCACGAATGGCAAGCTCGGCATTGGCATCCTGGGCGCAGTCGCTGTTTGTGTCGGCAAGGACCGCGCCGGACGTGACGAATAAGGCGCCGATGGCGCCGTAGAAAACGCGCATGAAAACCTCCCTATGCATATTTTGTTTTGATCGAATATATAACGTTATGAATTTAAGCGCCAGCCATGCTGTTAGAGTTATTCATAAATACCGAATTAAGCGCCGGATTTAGCCGCAGTCGCACCGCAATTGCGCTTTTATTCGAGCCGCTGGTTGCGAATGTTTTCAATCTCCTTCGGATCGAACGTCATGAAACGGATTATCACGGTAGCCGCCCTGGCAAGTCTTCCTTTGGCGGCCGAGGCAGACGAACTGCCCTTGAAGCGCGTCGTCCTTTCGACGTCGGGGCTTGCTCAATTCACGCATGGAGGCGAAGCGGCGGCAGGCTCTATCATCGAGCTGCCGGTGCGGCTCGATCAGGTCGACGACGTGCTGAAAAGCCTGACGATTTTCGACGCGGCTGGCTCCATCGGCGCCGTCAGCCTGCCTGGAAAAACGCCTCTCGCCGAACTGTTTCGCGATCTTCCGTTCGATCAGGCTGCGCTCGCCTCGCAACCGGATTTGCTGAACGCGCTTATAGGAGCCGAGGTTGAAATCGAAGGAAGCGTCAGCGCGACGGGCCGTGTGTTCCGCGTTGAGGAGGAAAAAGTTCAGCTTCCGAACAATGGCGGAGAGACGACGCGGCACAGGCTCACGCTTGTCACTCAGAAGGGCTTCGTCCAGGCCATTCTCGAAGAGCTGACGGCCCTGCGCTTCACCGATGCCGCGACACGCGCCCAGATCGACCGCGCCTTGTCGGGGATCTCGACCAACCGGGCGAAGGATCAGCGCAAGCTCTCGATCACGCTTGCGGGCGAAGGAAAAAGACCTGCCGGCTTCAGCTATGTGGTGGCGGCACCCGTCTGGAAGACATCCTACAGGGTCGTGCTGCCCAAGGAAGGCGGAAAGGCCCGGCTTCAGGGCTGGGGCATCCTGGAAAATCTTACCGGCGGTGATTGGAAAGACGTCGACCTCACGCTTGTTTCGGGCAACCCGGTGGCGTTGAAGCAGGCGCTTTATTCGGCGGTCTTCTTGGACCGGCCCGAGATCCCGGTGTCCTCTGCGTTGCGGATCGTGCCAAGGAAGGACGAAGCCGAGGAGAAGATGCGGGATATGGCGGAGGCGGCCCCGCGTGCGAAAGCGGCACGCGCGCTGCGGGCGGCGCCGCCGAGCCCGGTGGCAGCTCCGGCCTTCGGAGCGGGCGGTATTCCGGGATCTCTCCCGGACCTTCGAGAGGAGCTTGGTTCGGCTGCTCATGCTGCTGAGGCCGAAGAGGCTGCGACGCAAGTGCTTTACCGCTTCCCCGGGAAAGTGACGCTTGCCTCGGGATCGACGATGATGATCCCTTTCGCCGACCGCGAGATTCCTGCGTCCCGCACCTATATCTATCAACCTGAAACCAACGCAACCCGGCCGCTCGCCGCGGTCCGTCTCACCAATGACGGCGACTCCGCGTTGCCGGCCGGGCTCGTGACCTCCTTCGAGACCGCCGCCGATGGTGCAGCCAACTTCGCAGGCGACGCGCAACTTCCGCTACTGTCGAAAGGGAGCGACAAGGTTCATAACCTTCGCGCTCGATTCCAAATCGGACATACGCCGCGAAGACCGAGGCGTGAAGCAAACCCGGCTTGGCAAAGCGGCGCAGGGCGAACTGACGCTTACAGTCAAATCGCGCTGGGCGATCGACTATGAAATCACCCCGCCCGGCGATGAAGACCGCGAAGTCTTCATCGAGGAGCCTCGCCAGGATGGCTGGAAAGCGGCGGGTGACACGAAGGACATCGAGGAGACGGCTACGCGTCTGCGCTACAGGGTCGTTGCGCCGAAGGGGAAGACCACCAAGGCGACGCTGACGCGCGAGCACATCGACTATCAGACGGTCAGCCTTTCTTCGCTGGCGCCCGACCGGATCCTCGCGACGGTTTCCGGGCTGCAAAATGAAACTTCTGCTCTCAAGGATGTGATCGCGAAACTCAGCGCCGTCGTCGGCGACATCACGAAAATCAACGCGCGCAGGCGGGAGCTTGAGGTCGAGCGGAAGAGGATCGGGGACGATCAGGAGCGCATCCGCAAAAATCTGGCGAGCGTCGGTCAGTCTTCCGACCTTGGACGGCGCTATCTCGATACGCTGAAGACGCAGGAAGACCGCCTTGGCTGCGATCAGTGCGGAACGAGAAGAAACTGGATGACGATCTGGCGAGCAAGACGAAGAAGGCTGAGGAGATCGCGAATGACCTCGCTCTGTAGGGTTGTTCGTTTTGGCGCGCTCGACTGACAACTGAATGCTGAAACGAAACGAGGCGGCAAAAGCCGCCTCGCAAAGCACATCAATGAACCCGCAGTCTTAGCAGGAGTAGTACATATCGAACTCGATCGGGTGCGGCATCATGCGGTAGCGATCGATCTCCTCGACCTTCAGCTCGATGTAAGCGTCGATCTGGTCGTCGGTGAACACGCCGCCTTCCTTGAGGAATGCGCGGTCGGCGTCGACTGCATCGATAGCCTCTTGCAGCGAGCCGCAGACGGTCGGGATCTCGCGGAGTTCCGCTGCCGGCAGATCGTAGAGGTTCTTATCGATCGGATCGCCGGGGTGAATGCGATTGCGGACGCCGTCAAGGCCTGCCATGAGCATTGCGGCGAAGGCGAGATAGGGGTTCGCCGTAGGATCGGGGAAGCGGACTTCGACGCGCTTCGCCTTCGGGTTCGACGTGACCGGGATACGGCAGGATGCCGAGCGGTTACGCGACGAGTAGGCGCGGAGCACCGGAGCCTCGTAACCCGGAACAAGCCGCTTATAGGAGTTGGTCGACGGGTTCGTGAAGGCGTTCAGCGCTTTGGAGTGCTTCAGGATGCCGCCGATGTAGAACAGGCAGGTTTCCGACAGGTCAGCATAGAGATTGCCGGCCATGATTGGCTCAGAGCCCTTCCAGATCGACTGATGGACGTGCATGCCCGAGCCATTGTCGCCGAAAACGGGCTTCGGCATGAAGGTCGCGGTTTTGCCGTAGGAGTGCGCGACGTTGTGAATGACGTACTTATAGATCTGCAACGCATCGCCCATTCGGGTGAGCGTGCCGAACTTGATCCCAAGCTCGTGCTGAGCGGAAGCCACTTCGTGATGGTGCTTCTCGGTGACGACGCCCATCGCGGACATCGTGGAAAGCATCTCGGAGCGGATGTCCTGCGCGCTATCAACCGGCGGAACCGGGAAGTAACCGCCCTTCGTGCGCGGACGGTGGCCGAGGTTGCCCATCTCGTATTCGGTCGGCATGTTCGTCGGGAGTTCAGCCGAGTCGAGGCGGTAACCGCAGTTGTAGGGATCGGTAGAGAAGCGAACGTCGTCGAAAATGAAGAACTCGGCCTCAGGGCCGAAATACGCCTTGTCGCCTATTCCGGTCTGCTGAAGATAGGCCTCCGCCTTGCGCGCGGTGCCGCGCGGATCGCGCTCATAGCGTTCGCCCGAGTGCGGCTCGAGAATGTCGCAGAAAATCGCAAGCGTCGACTGCGCGAAAAACGGATCCATATGCGCCGATTCCGGGTCGGGCATCAACGTCATGTCGCTTTCGTTGATCGCCTTCCAGCCTGCGATCGAGGAGCCGTCGAACATGATGCCCTCGGCGAAAGCCTCGTCGCCCATCTCCGATGTTTCCATGGTCAGATGCTGCAGCTTGCCGCGCGGGTCGGTGAAGCGGAGATCGACAAAACGGATCTCTTCGTCCTTTAGTTTTTTCACAACTTCAGTCGCGTTTGACATTAAACTCCCTCGTGCAGTTAGGGTCGCGTCGTTGGGGTAGGTTGGCGATTGGGCGCCGATTTTGATCGGCTGCTCGGTGGGTATGGTATTGCTTCTGGGAGAAGCAGGGTAGAACGCTAAATTGCCTCAGGTCCGGTTTCACCAGTGCGGATGCGGATCGCATCTTCCACATTGATGATGAAGATCTTGCCGTCGCCTATCCGGCCGGTTCTTGCCGAGTTTCGGATGGCTTCCACAGCTTTTTCTACCATGTCCTCTGGCAGCACAATCTCAATCTTCACCTTGGGCAGAAAATCGACAACATACTCCGCCCCGCGGTAAAGCTCGGTGTGGCCCTTCTGTCGGCCGAAGCCCTTGGCCTCCGTGACAGTAATGCCTTGAAGGCCGATTTCCTGCAAAGCTTCCTTAACCTCATCGAGCTTGAACGGTTTGATAACCGCTTCGATTTTTTTCATGACGAATCGATTCCTCCGAAGGGGACAAAAAGCGCGCTGTCACCCTCTATAGCATAGGCCATGCCAAACGTTGCATCGCTTATGACACAACGATAAACGCGGGCTTAACCAAATCACTCTGCCTAAAATATCGCCATGTTGCATATAAGATGACCAGAAGATGGGGCGGCGACTGGTCAGATCGCGTGGTCTGACATTCCTTACTTGTTTTCGGAGCAGGCACAAAATCGGCGCTTCTCTTCCACGCTCCTGCAAATTTCGCTACATTCGCCCCAGATGTCGTTTTATGCATCGTCAGACGAATCTGCTGACTCACAGGCTGCGCCTTGCTTGAACTTCTGACCGCCGAAGAGATGAGCCGCGCCGAGCAACTCGCCGCGGCCTCCGGCCTGTCGACATTGACGATGATGGAAAACGCAGGCCGCAGCGTTGCCGAAGAGGTTGTCCGGCGCTATCCGCGCGGCAGCCGCGTTGTTGTCTTGTGCGGACCGGGGAACAATGGCGGCGATGGCTTCGTCTGCGCACGCTTTCTGAGGGAGAGGGGCTATCACGTCCGCCTCGCGCTTCTCGGACGCCAGGAAGACTTGAAGCGCGATCCCAAGGAGATGGCGAGGCGGTGGGATGAGGCTATCGAGCCATTGGGGCCTCAATCCGTTGAGGGCGCACAGATCATCGTCGATGCAATCTACGGCACGGGCTTGCGAGACGAGGTTAGCGGAGTTGTCGCCCAGATGATCGAGGATGTGACGGGCCGCGCCTTGCCCGTCATTTCCGTCGACATTCCTTCGGGGATTGACGCCACGAGCGGTGCTTTGAAAGGTCTCGCCTTCAAGGCAGCGGCTACGGTCACGTTCTTCCGGCGCAAAACGGGGCATGTCCTGCTTCCCGGCCGCCTCTATTGCGGGGATGTCCGAGCAGTCGATATCGGGATTCCGGCGGCGGTCCTGGGCGAGATTGCGCCCCGGACATTCGTCGACGACCCGGATTTCTGGCTGCGTTATTTTCCGAAGCTGAAAACCGATGGTCACAAATATGATCGAGGACATGCCCTCGTCGTCTCCGGTCCGATGGAAAGCACGGGTGCGGCCAGGCTTGCCGCACGAACAGCATTAAGGGCGGGCGCCGGGCTTGTCTCGGTCGCAACGTCGAAGTCGGCTTTCTATATCAACGCGGCGCAACTGACGGCGGTGATGGTCGCGCCTTTTGACGGGCCATCCGGCTTATCGGCAGTTCTATCCGATCCGCGCATCACAGCCGTTCTGATCGGCCCTGGCGCGGGCCGCGATCCGGAGGTGAAGGAACTGGTGGGCAGCGTGCTCGCAAGCGATGCGGTGGCGGTCCTCGATGCGGAGGGGATCACAGCCTTCCAGGCAGCGCCCATGGAGCTTTTCCATCATATCAAGGCTCGGCCCGCGCCGACAATCATGACGCCGCACGAGGGGGAGTTCAGAAAAGTCTTTCCCGAGCTTGCCAGTGAACCATCAAAGCTTGAGCGCGCCCGGCGCGCCGCGGAGATGTCGGGAGCCGTTATCATCCTGAAGGGCGCTGACACTGTCATAGCCGCGCCGGATGGTCTCACATCCATCAGCGAGAACGCGCCCGCCTGGCTTGCCACCGCCGGAAGCGGTGATGTTCTCGCGGGCCTCGTGACCGGGCTTCTTGCGCAAGGCATGGCGGCCTTCGACGCGGCAGCGGCTGCTGTCTGGATGCATGGCGAGCTCGCTGTCATCTTCGGCCCCGGGCTGATCGCCGACGACATGGCCGACCTTCTCCCTGGCGTGTTGCAGCGGCTCGATAAGCGCGGGAAGATATTCTCATAGCAACGGTCAGAGCGTTTGACTTCTCCAGGCGCGTCAGCCTGTGAGAGTTAACGATCGGCTAAGATTGGGTTCGTTTGGTAAAACGGCCCCTAAGTAAATATATAAGCAATTTTTTTTGCCGCCAAGGGCAGCCAAAGGCCTCGGGACTTTTGGCGGTTCCTATCTTAAGCCGCCCGCGTCCATTTTGACGGCGCGCTGTAGCTGCGGATATTCGAATTCCTGCAACCTGAATTCGTGCCCACGGGAAAGCCTCAGTTGCAGAACTGCACCACGTCAGCGAAAGATAGCCTAGATTGGCAAACCTCATCCAGATGGGTGATGCTACGGTAGTGGGTCTGAACTATGTTCCACGCATACTTCGTTTGTAATGACGTAAAAGTACTGCAGGCAAATATTGCACAGGTGACCCGGCGAAAGCCGGGTTACCTGGGGCAGTAAATCAACTGAGCCGCTCCTCTGACACCGCTGGAATCCCCCCATTTATTCGCTTTTAGCGGTGTGCTGAAACAATCCGAGAAAACCCATTCCGGAAGCTGCGCGGCAGCATCATTTATTAAAACTGATATATTCGACAAACCGCCGCCGAAAACGATAATGTCGGGGTCGACGACGTTGATCACTGTGGCGAGCGCTTTCGCGAGTCTCCGCCGATAGGTCGCGAGCGCTGTTTGTGCGGCGGTCTCGCCCCCCGCGGCTCTCTCGGCAATCGCCTTCGCGTCCAGCGCCACGCCGGACAGTTCACGATACTGGCGCTCAAGCGCTGGTCCGCAAAGAAACGTCTCGATGCACCCCCGCTTGCCGCAATAGCAGACCGGGCCGGGATATTCTTCGGCGTCTGGCCAGGGCAGCGGATTGTGGCCCCATTCGCCTCCAATGGCGTTCCGTCCAAGTTGCGAGCGCCCGTCGATCACCAGCCCCCCGCCGACGCCAGTCCCCAGGATCACGCCAAAGACCGCGCGGAAGCCTTTTGCCGCCCCGTCTGCGGCTTCCGAAAGGGCAAAGCAATTGGCATCGTTCTCGATCACCGCGGGCCAGGGCAACCGCGCTTGGAGATCGCGATGGAGCGCACGGCCATTCAGCCACGTCGAATTTGCATTGCGGACCAAGCCAGTTTGCGGCGAAAGGCTGCCAGGAATGCCAATGCCGACCCCCGCTATATCGGAAGCAGCCAGCCCATCCGTGCAGGCGTTTACGAGGGAGACGATCGCGTCAAGCGTGCCGTCATAATCGCCGCGCGGCGTCGGCGCTCTCACGCGCACGCGTTCCTCTCCCGAGGGCGAAAGCGCCAGCGCTTCGATCTTGGTCCCTCCGAGATCAACGCCGACACGCCACATCAGGCTCTCGCTCCTACTGAATCAAATGCGCGCTGGAGATGATTCTCTTCGCCTCATCGACCGCTTCAAGCACCTGCTGCGTTCCATCACGCGTGCCGACTACGGCTTTGCTCGCCGGATTGTGCAGTCCGGGAAGAGCGTTCGAGATGTCTGTGACCTTGCTGGCGACCATGTAGATCATCTCGCCGTTCGGAGCCGTCAGTTTCGTCATCGGCACCTTTTTTCCGAGGTCCGCAATGAGACCGTCGAGTGGCGTGGCGACAAAGAGCCTGTTGTTGGCATAATCGATGACGGTGGTGCCTGAGGGCTCGTCGCTGGCGAAGGCTTTGCGAATACGCCAGATCTCGCCGAACTGCACGACCTGGGTGCCGCCGTCCCGCAGATTGACGACAATGCCGTCGTCGGACAACCTCGTTATCTTGCCAGGATGACTCCGCCCCAGGAAATTCTTCGGGCCTGTCGGCGGCCGCGCGGGAGCCTGTTGAGCGCCCTGGGTGAGGGCAGGATTGGCTCGGGCGATGGCAGGGGACCACGCATCGCCAGCAACGCTCGGCGTGCTGCCCGCCGCCAGAACAAAAAGCAAAATCCCTCTCGTGAGCATCGCACCACCTGCCTAAATGTGAATCGCGCGCTTATCGACTGCGAGCGCCGCTTCCTTGATTGCTTCGCTCAGAGTCGGATGGGCATGGCAGGTCCGCGCGAGATCCTCGGCAGAGCCGCCGAATTCCATGAGAACGGCCGCCTCGGCGATCATATTCCCTGCATCGGGTCCGATGATGTGAACGCCGAGCACGCGGTCCGTCTTCGCATCGGCCAAGAATTTCACGAAGCCTTCGGTCTGCAGGTTCACCTTTGCGCGCCCGTTGGCGGTGAAGGGAAACTTGCCGACATTGTAGGCGACCCCGGCCTCCTTCAGCTCTTCTTCCGTCTGCCCTACAGTTGCGACTTCCGGATAGGTGTAAATCACACCGGGAATCACGCCGTAGTTCACGTGTCCCGCTTTGCCAGCGATGATTTCCGCGGCTGCGACCCCTTCGTCCTCGGCTTTGTGAGCGAGCATCGGTCCACGGACAACATCGCCGATGGCGTAAATGCCGCCGACATTCGTCCTGAAATGATCGTCGATCACAATGCGGCGTTTGTTGTCGATCTGTACGCCGGCGTCCTCAAGCCCAAGTCCTTCCGTGTAGGGTATCCGGCCAATGGCAACGAGAACGATATCTGCGTCCAGGACCACTTGCTGGCCATTGCCATTGGCTGGCTGAACCTGCACCTTAAGCGGGCCGGCTCCATTCAACTCGACCCCGGCAACCTTCTGGCCGAGCCGGAACTCAAGGCCCTGTTTTTGCAGAATGCGCTGGAACTGCTTTGCGACTTCGTTGTCCATCCCCGGAATGATCCGGTCGAGAAACTCGACCACGGTCACTTTCGCGCCGAGCCGCCGCCAGACCGACCCAAGCTCCAGTCCAATAACTCCCGCGCCTACAACGAGGAGATGCCCTGGCACTTTGTCGAGGTCCAAGGCCCCGGTCGATGACACGACGCGCTTTTCGTCGATGTCGATGCCAGGGAGACGGGCGACGTCGGAGCCCGTAGCGATGACGATCGTCTTTGTCTCCAAGGTCTTGTGTTCGCCTCCATTCGCGGGCTGAACGACAACCTTGCCGGGAGCGGCGATCCGGCCCGTGCCGTGATAGGTATCGACCTTGTTCTTCTTGAGCAGAAACTCGACGCCCTTGACGTTGCCGTCAACGCCCTCGCGCTTGTACTTCAGCATGGTGGGCAGATCGAGTTCGGGCTTCGCCTTGATGCCCATCGCGGAGAAGCCGTGGCCTGCCTCCTCGAAAAGCTCGGACGCGTGCAGCATCGCTTTCGAGGGGATACAGCCGACGTTGAGGCAGGTGCCCCCGAAAGTCCGGCTTTTCTCCACGACCGCTGTCTTGAGCCCAAGCTGTGCCGCCCGGATCGCGCAGACGTATCCGCCAGGACCGGTACCGATCACGATCAGATCGTAGGTGTCACCCATCCCTGATATCTCCATTCGTGAGCCTGCGGTTCGCCATCCGCATGCGGCTTAATGCTCATCTAAGTCCTTCTTCTTATGCAAAGCATGAAAGGCCCAGACATGTCCGAAGGGATCGCGCACGCGTCCGTAACGAGCGCCCCAGAATGTATCTGCGGCGGGCATTGTGAGCGTCGCGCCGGCTTTTACCGCCTGCTCGATGGCCTCATCAACCTGCTTCGGTTTCTTGAAGTCCAGATGGAGGACGACAGACGTGCCACCGGCAGTGCCAGGAGCAGCCATACCACTCGACATCTCCGGGAAACTGTCAGACAACTTGAACGCGCCGCCGCTCACCTCAAGCTCGGCGTGCATGACGCGCTTGCCGTCCTGCGCCATATTCAGCGCCGTCTTTTCAGCGCCGAAGGCTCGTTCATAGAAGTCGATGGCGTCGAGACCGCCCTCAACGATCAAATGCGGGACGAGCCTGTGCTTGCCCATGGAGCGCTTTCCTTCCAAAAAGCTGGTCAGAGATCGAGGATGAGCCGCTGCGGGTCTTCGAGGGCCTCTTTCACGCGCACAAGAAACGTAACGGCTTCTCTGCCGTCGACTAGGCGGTGATCGTAGGACAGAGCGAGATACATCATCGGCCTGATTTCGATCTTGCCCCCGATGGCCACCGGCCGCTCCTGGGTCTTGTGCATGCCGAGAATGCCGGACTGCGGCGCGTTCAGGATCGGGGTGGACATCAGCGAGCCGTAGACGCCTCCATTGGAGATGGTGAAGGTCCCGCCCTGCATTTCTTCGAGGCCAAGCTTGCCATCGCGCGCCCGTCTGCCGAAGCCCGCGATCTCTTTCTCGGTTTCAGCGATCGACTTCTTGTCCGCGTCCCGCACGACAGGCACCACAAGTCCACGGTCGGTGCCGACCGCGATGCCGATGTGGTAGTAATTCTTGTAAACGATGTCGTCGCCATCGATTTCGGCGTTCACGCTCGGGATGTCATGCAATGCGTGGATGCATGCCTTCACGAAAAAGCCCATGAAGCCCAGTTTCACGCCGTGCTTTTTCTCAAACAGATCTTTGTAGCGGTTACGCATCTCCATGATCGTCGTCATGTCCACCTCGTTGAAGGTGGTGAGCATGGCGGCGGTGTTCTGCGCTTCCTTGAGCCTGCGGGCGATCGTCTGGCGCAGCTTGGTCATGCGGACACGCTCTTCGCGGGCTTCGCGAGGCGGCGCATAAGGCGCGCGCGGCGCAGGAGCGGGCGGGGCTTGCACTTTCCCGAAACTTATCGCGCTGCCCGTCGATGCACCGCCCTCGATCACGGCAAGCATGTCGCCCTTGGTTAGGCGGCCTTCCTTCCCGGAACCGGTGACGGCTGAGGGATCGATGCCGCTTTCCTCTGCGATGCGCCTTACGGAGGGGGCGAGCGTTTCCGCATTCGGCGAGCGCGGGGCAGTTGATTGCAGTGCGCTCGCGCGGATTTCAGGAGCGGGCGCCGCAGCGGGCTTCACCTGTATTGGTTGCTCCGCCGGCTTCCTTGCTGGTGCTGCCGCGGCCGTCGCCGCTTGTCCCTCTGCGATCGAGCCGAGAATCGTGCCGACGGCGACAGTCTCGCCTTCCTTGACGACAATCTCCGAAATAACACCTGCAGCCGGAGCATTGACCTCAAGCGTGACTTTATCCGTTTCGAGTTCAGCCAGGGCCTCGTCGGCCTTGACCGCATCCCCGGCCTTCTTGAACCATTTTCCAACTGTGGCTTCGGTGACAGACTCGCCGAGCGTGGGGACGACGATCTCAATGGCCATGCGCAGATCCTTCGCAAGCATCGAAAGAAGGGACCGCAAGGAACGGGTCATATCGCGATCCGAAAAAGACGAGATTGAAGCTCCAGCGCCACACCCGACGCGCCGGTGTTAGGCTTGTAGCGTCAATGCCTCGTCAAGGAAAGCGTGGAGTTCGGCTGTGTGCTTGCTCATGAGGCCAGCCGCGGTGGAAGCACACGCAGGCCGCCCGATATAGCGCGGACGCCGGGAGTCCGCGCGGATATGATCGAGCACCCATTCTATATTCGCTTCGACGAATGTCCAGGCGCCCTGGTTCTTTGGCTCCTCCTGGCACCAGACGATTTCCGCACTCGGGAAGCGGCTCAATTCCTGAATAAGCGCGCGCGCGGGGAACGGATAGAGCTGCTCCAAGCGCATGAGGTAGATTTCGCCATTGCCGCGCGTTTCGCGTTCCTCGAAAAGATCATAGTAGACCTTGCCGGAGCAGAGAACTACACGCTGGATGTCCTCATCCGGCGCGAGCTTTACCTTATCGCTCCCGCCGAGCTGAGCATGATCCCACAATACGCGATGGAAGGTGGTCTCCGGCCCGAAACTCTCGATGGGGGACACGACCCGCTTGTGCCGCAGGAGCGATTTCGGCGACATCAGGATGAGCGGCTTGCGGAAGCTGCGATGAAGCTGACGCCGCAGGATGTGGAAGTAGTTTGCGGGCGTGGTGCAGTTCGCGATCTGCCAGTTGTCTTCCGCCGAGAGCTGCAGATAGCGCTCAAGGCGCGCCGAGGAATGCTCTGGGCCTTGGCCCTCATAGCCATGCGGCAGAAGCAGGACCAGGCCCGACATGCGAAGCCATTTCCGCTCGCCGCTCGCGAGGAACTGATCGATAATGACTTGCGCACCATTGGCAAAGTCGCCGAACTGCGCCTCCCAGAGCACAAGCGTGTTCGGCTCGGCCAGGCTGTAGCCATATTCGAACCCCAGCACGGCCTCCTCGGAGAGCATCGAATTGATGACCTCAAAGCGGGTCTGCTTGTTCGAGATGTGGTTCAGCGGAATATACTGCTCCTCGTTCAACTGATCGGTGAGCACTGAATGGCGTTGCGAGAAGGTGCCGCGTTCGACGTCCTGCCCGGACAGCCGGACGGGGAAATCTTCCTCGAGAAGCGTTGCGAATGCGAGCGATTCGGCCATGGCCCAGTCGATGCCGCGCCCTTCGCTGATCATCTTGCGCCGGTTGGCGAGCATTCTGTCGATCGTCTTATGCAGCGTAAAGCCCTTGGGGACTTCGGTGAGCTTTGCGCCAATCTGCTTCAGCGTGTCGATGCTGACGCCGGTCTTGCCACGGCGCGGGCCTTCCTCGGCGAGCGTGATGCCTGACCAGCGCCCGTCGAGCCAGTCCGCCTTGTTCGGCCGGAAGCCTTCCGAGGCATCGAACTCGGTTTCGAGCATATCCCAGAAGCCGGTGCGAATCTTCTCGGCCTCGGCCTCATTCACCACGCCTTCTTCGGCGAGCCGCTTGGAATAGATCGAGACGACGCTCGGCTGCTCCCGGATCCGCTTATACATCAGCGGCTGCGTGAAGGACGGCTCGTCGCCTTCATTGTGGCCATGCCGCCTGTAGCAGATCATGTCGATCACGACGGGCTTGTGGAATCGCTGGCGGAACTCGGTCGCCACACGCGCGCAGTAAACGACGGCTTCCGGATCGTCGCCATTCACATGGAAGATCGGCGCCTCGATCATACGGGCAATGTCGGACGGGTAGGGCGATGAGCGCGAGAAACGCGGCGCTGTCGTGAAGCCGATCTGGTTGTTGACGATGAAGTGAAGCGAACCGCCGGTGCGGTGCCCCTTCAGGCCGGACAGGCCGAAGCACTCCGCGACGACGCCTTGGCCGGCGAAGGCCGCGTCGCCGTGGAGGAGCAGCGGCAGAACCTCGGACCGGCTTTTGTCGTGGCGCTGATCCTGCTTCGCGCGCACTTTGCCGAGGACCACTGGATCGACGATCTCAAGGTGCGACGGGTTGGCCGTCAGCGAAAGGTGAACCTGGTTGCCGTCGAACTCGCGGTCGCCAGATACGCCGAGATGGTATTTGACGTCGCCCGAGCCCTCCACGTCATCCGGATTTGCGGAGCCGCCCTTGAACTCGTGAAAGAGCGCGCGGAAGGGCTTGCCCATCACATTTGTGAGCACATTCAATCGGCCGCGATGCGGCATGCCGATGACAATTTCCTTCACGCCGAGTTGGCCGCCGCGCTTGATGATCTGCTCGAGCGCGGGCACCGCCGATTCGGCGCCTTCGAGGCCGAAACGCTTCGTGCCGGTATATTTTTTGTCGAGGAATTTCTCAAAACCCTCGGCGTGGACGAGCTTCGTCAGGATCGCCTGCTTACCGAGGACGGTGAATTCCACCTCTTTGTCCGGTCCCTCGATGCGCTCCTGAATCCAGAGCTTCTGCTCGGGCGACGAGATGTGCATGAACTCAAAACCGATGGTGCCGCAATAGGTGCGGCGCAGAATATCAATGATCTGCCGCAGGCTCGCGGTCTCAAGGCCGAGAACATTGTCGATGTAAATCTGATGGTCCAAATCTTCCGTCGTGAACCCAAAGCTTGCCGGATCGAGTTCCGGATGCGGGCGAGACGGCGCGAGTTGCAGCGGGTCGAGATTTCCGATCAGATGGCCGTTCACGCGGTAGGCCCGGATCAGCATGAGAGCGCGAACGGATTCGCGGGTCGCTCGGAAAGCCTCCTCGCGGCTGATTTCGACGCCTTTTTCCTGCGCCTTGCCGCTGATCTTGCGGACAATCTCCTGCTCTTCGTGGCCCCAATCGGCCGCGAATGCGTTCAACAGTTCACTGTTTTCATACGCCCCGCCGTTTTTTGGCTTCCAGGACGGACCGCTGGTCTCGGCGAGAACGCTGTCTTTGCGCTCTTTTAAGTCTGTGAAAAATACACGCCAATCCGCGGTGACCGAACCGGGATTCTCCTGAAATCGCTCATAAAGGTCTTCGATATACGCTGCGTTCGCTCCGTCCAGAAAGGACGTCCGCAGAAAGGCTTCGTTGAGATTTTCCCGTCTCACTGCAATCACCATTCAGGCGCTAAAAGCGGACTACCCCGCAAATGCCGGTCCGCTTTCGCCTGACAAGCGGATCAGCCCTTCAACACTTCAACCAGCGTGCTTCCAAGGGCGGCGGGCGATGGAGAAACCGTGATGCCAGCCGATTTCATCGCCTCGATCTTGTCACCGGCAGAGCCCTTGCCGCCTGCAATAATCGCGCCTGCATGGCCCATCCTCCGTCCGGGAGGTGCAGTCACGCCCGCGATGAACCCTACAATTGGCTTCTTGCGCCGCGATGATTTGTAGAACGCCGCCGCCTCCTCCTCCGCCGAGCCACCGATTTCACCGATCATGATGATCGACTGTGTCTCATTGTCGGCCAAAAGCATTTCCAGAACGTCGATGTGCTCAGTGCCTTTGACGGGATCGCCGCCGATGCCGATACAGGTGGTTTGCCCGAGGCCCGCCATCGTCGTCTGATGGACAGCCTCATAGGTAAGGGTGCCAGAGCGCGAAACAATACCGACGGTCCCGCGCTTATGGATATGCCCCGGCATGATGCCGATCTTGCATTCGCCAGGCGTGATGACACCGGGGCAGTTCGGGCCGACAAGCCGCGATTTCGACCCGGCCAGCGCGCGCTTGACCTTCACCATGTCCAAGACCGGAATGCCCTCGGTGATGGCCACGATGAGCGGGATCTCGGCGTCTATGGCTTCGAGGATGGCGTCGCCAGCAAACGGCGGCGGCACGTAAATCGCTGTCGCATTTGCGCCCGTCTTCTCAACCGCCTCCCTTACGGAGTCGAAAACGGGGATGCCCAAATGCTTCGTTCCGCCTTTACCGGGTGTGACGCCACCGACCATCTTCGTGCCATAAGCAATCGCTTGCTCGGTGTGGAACGTGCCCTGGGCGCCGGTAAGACCCTGGCAGATCACTTTGGTGTTACTGTCGACGAGGATGGCCATTTGATTGCCTTATCTGATTGACCAGAGTTGAGAGGACTATACACGGGCAAGCCGCGAGACGATTATCCTGCCCCTTCGAAAGGGATGGCTTGCGGTTCATGGAAACTTTCTACGGGTTCAACGAATGGGTTGATTGCAGTCACACTACCATAAACTTGGCCATGATTGAGGTCTTCCGTGTAGAGGACGGGTGCGCCGAGCAACTCGGCGGCAGCTATAATCGCACCATCCCAGTAGGAGATGCCGTAACGCTTTGAAAGCTGAATTCCCGACTTGACGACGCCTGTATCAACAGCCGCACAGGGCTGCCTTGAAAGCAGGTCCACCCAGGCTTCCGCCTGATCCGCACTCATTGGTTTGCGCATTTTTCCGGTAGATGAATTATAGAACTCCGCCAAGACCTGCGCGGATATGCCGAATTCGCTACCATCGATAAGGCTACTTGCGATCTTTCTCTTCCTCGCGTCCTCCTTCGAGGCCGCGTAAATTAGAATGTTGGTGTCGAGAAAATATGGGACGGTCATAAACTTCTTCCCGATTCCACTTCCAGTCGCCCATGCCCGCTGTTGATTTTTCGCTTAATCGCACAAGTTCTTTCCGTGCGTGCGCAGCTGCGTCCTTCTTCACCTGTTCTGCGAGAGATGCGAGATACTCCCGAACCAATCCGTTTACCGTTGTCTCTTTTTCAGCGGCAAACTTGCGAACGGCGGCAAGAACATCGTCATCGACCGCCAGAGTTATATTCTTCATCGCTTGGTGATCCCACACAGCGACACAGTCTAAACACTGTGTCAAACCACTGTGTGAAATCTACTGTGTGAGCTTGCGAGGCGTCAAGCGGCCTTCTTGACCTCGCGAACGATCTTCTCGGCCGCGTCGGCGAGGTTGTCGGCGGGGATGACCTGAAGCCCCGATTTCTTGATGATCTCTTTGCCAAGCTCGACGTTCGTGCCTTCGAGCCGCACCACAAGCGGAACCTTGAGGCTCGTCTCGCGCGCCGCCGCGATGATGCCTTCCGCGATGATGTCGCAGCGCATGATGCCGCCGAAGATGTTGACGAGAATGCCCTTCACGTTCGGGTCGGACAGAATGATCTTGAAGGCCTCGGTAACCTTCTCTTTCGTCGCGCCGCCGCCCACATCGAGGAAGTTCGCAGGCTCCGAGCCGTAGAGCTTGATGATGTCCATGGTGGCCATGGCGAGACCGGCGCCATTGACGAGACAGCCGATGCTGCCGTCGAGCTTCACGTAGGAGAGATCGTAGCGGGACGCCAAAACCTCAGCCGGGTCTTCCTCGTCCAGATCGCGCAGGTTCAAAATGTCGGGGTGCCGGTAAAGCGCGTTGCCGTCGAAGTTAAGTTTCGCGTCCAGGCAAACCAGATCGCCCTTGTCGGTAACGATCAGCGGGTTGATCTCCAGAAGGCTCATATCCTTCTCGGTGAACGCCCTATAAAGGTTGCCGATCAGGTTCACGCACTGCCGGATCTGGCCATCCTTCAGGCCCAACGCAAAAGCGACCTGCCGGCCGTGAAACGGCGAGAAGCCGGTTGCCGGGTCGATGTGGAGCGTGACGATCTTCTCAGGCGTGTTGTGAGCCACCTCCTCGATGTCCATGCCGCCTTCCGTCGAAGCGATGATGGCGACGCGAGATGTCGCGCGATCGATCAGGAAGGAGAGGTAAAGCTCTCGCGCGATGGCGGCGCCCTCCTCGACGAGAAGCCGCTTCACGACGCGGCCGGCCGGCCCCGTTTGCACAGTCACAAGCGTATGCGACAGCATCTGGTCCGCGAAAAGCCGCACATCGTCGATCGATTTCGCAAGTCGTACGCCGCCCTTCTCGCCTGCCTCGGGCTCTTTGAAGTGGCCCTTTCCGCGCCCTCCGGCATGAATCTGCGATTTCACGACGGTGATGGGACCGCCCAGCTCCTTCGCGACCGAAACGGCCTCCTCCGGCGCGAAGGCTGCCTGACCGCGCGGAACGGGAACGCCGTAATTTCTGAGGATCGCTTTGGCCTGATATTCATGCACATTCATGGGACAGCTCTTATCGTGAGAGAGGAGGCAAAGATTGGCATCCGGAAAAAAGAGGCCGCCAAAAATGGCGGCTCCGATTATTATGCTGAGGGTTGCTGAAGACCCGGAGCAATCCGAACGCAGGCTTCGACCAGGTTCTGGACCGCTTCCACCGAGCGCTTGAAGTCGAGCCGTTCATGCGCGTTGAGTTCGACTTCAATCACGCGCTCCATGCCCTTGGCCCCGATAACGCAGGGGACGCCGATGTAAAGGCCCTTCACGCCGTACTCGCCCGTCAGGCAGGCCGCGCAGGGCAGAACGCGCTTTTTATCCTTGAGATAGGCCTCGGTCATGGCGATGGCCGAAGCCGCGGGCGCGTAGAACGCCGAGCCTGTCTTCAAAAGCTTCACGACCTCGGCGCCGCCGTCACGGGTCCGCTGCACGATTTCGTTCAGCCGTTCATGCGTGATCCAGCGCATCTTGATGAGGTCGGGCAGAGGAATGCCCGCGACCGTTGTGTAGCGCGGGAGCGGCACCATCGTATCGCCATGGCCGCCAAGCACGAAGGCCGAAACATCCTCGACGGACACGTCGAATTCGCGAGCGAGGAAATAGCGGAAGCGCGCGCTGTCGAGCACGCCTGCCATGCCGACCACCTGGTTTTTCGGCAGCCCGGTCACGCGTTGCAGCGCCCACACCATGGCGTCGAGCGGGTTTGTAATACAGATGACGAAGGCATTGGGCGCATATTTCTTGATGCCCGCGCCGACCTGCTCCATCACCTTCAGATTGATTTCGAGAAGGTCGTCGCGGCTCATGCCAGCCTTGCGCGGCACGCCAGCGGTGACGATCACGACATCCGCGCCCTTGATGTCGGCATAGTCGTTCACCCCGGTGAACGCACTGTCAAAGCCATCGACGGGTGAGGATTCGGCGATGTCCAACGCCTTTCCCTGCGGCAAGCCCTCCATGATATCGAAAAGAATCACGTCGCCCAGTTCTTTGAGGCCGATCAGATGGGCCAGCGTTCCGCCGATCATTCCAGACCCGATGAGTGCGATTTTGGGGCGTGCCATGCCGTCCTCCTTGACCTTGGTTTTTTCGTTCACTGCGCTGGCTCTGGTTACTCGCATTTCCGCTGCGCGGCAACATATGCTAGAGTTTAGCATTGCGCGCGGGCGATCTTAAGCGCAATTGCGCCGCAGCCGCTTGGGATCGCGGGCTGTATGCGTCTGCGTGGATCGCCTTAGTTAGAGAATAGCTGCAGCACCGTATCGGGTGGGTTCCAAATAGGGCAGCCCTGCTCAGGTCGAAATTGAAATCGGGTTCGTGTGCCTGACGTGAAGGTCGAGAGGATCGAAGCGGATCCTGATCTAGGAAGGCATGAGTGTCATGGGATCGGGGGCATTCGGGGTGTTTCTTACCTTTTTCTTGACGTGGGGCGATCCCTTCGCCAAGCGTAGATGGTATTTGTGCGCTTGTCTGATCGCTGACGGAAGACTATCTCCGCCGCAGGCTGATGCGAATTCCGGCGAGCCGCTGATTCATAGATTCCCATGTCGCATGCATATATTCGGGTGACACACTGATGGCCATCTCGCTCTTCGGCGGCGCTGCCGCAAAAAAAAATGAAAATGCGGGTGATCTGATTAAGGACACAACGACACAAACTTTCGTGGCGGATGTCATCAATGCATCACGGCAAGTGCCCGTGATCGTGGATTTCTGGGCGCCTTGGTGCGGACCCTGCAAGCAGCTCACGCCAATCCTTGAGAAGGTCGTCAAAGCGGCAAAGGGCGCGGTCCGCCTTGTGAAGATGAATACGGACCAGTATCCCGACGTGGCGGCGCAGCTTGGCGTGCAATCGATCCCCGCGGTGTTCGCCTTCAAGAACGGACAGCCCGTGGACGGTTTCATGGGCGCTTTGCCGGAAAGCCAAGTGCGCGCCTTCATCGAGCGCGTGATCGGCGCGGATGCGGGCGCGGAGGCCGGCATCGAAGAGGCGCAAGCGGCGTTCGAAGCTGGCGATTTTGGCGGCGCGGCGGCGCTGTTCGCGGCGATTTTGCAGTCCGAGCCGGAGAATGCGGACGCAATCGCCGGGTTAGCGAAATGCTATATTCAAACCGGGGATCTGAACAGAGCGGAGCAGACGCTCGCTCTGGTTCCACCCGCGAAGCAGACTTCCGAGAGCTATCGCAGCGCCAAGGCGGCCCTGGACCTCGCGAGGAAGGCGGGGACGAAATCGGATATCAAAGGTTTGGAACAAGCTGTCGCCGCCAATCCGCGGGATTGGGAGGCCCGGTTCAAGCTTGCCATCGCGCTTAACGCCAGAGGCCAGCGGCGCGAAGCCATGGATCATTTGATCGAGATCGTGCGGAAGGACCGCGCGTGGAACGATGATGCGGCCAGAAAGCAGCTCATTGAGTTTTTCGATGCCTGGGGGGCGAAAGATCCTCTGACATTGGAGGGGCGGCAACGTCTCTCGTCGCTTTTATTTGCTTGACGCCGGTTACCGGTGAAGGAGACGCCTTTGGGGATCACGGACAGATACCGGTCGCTGGCCGATCTTCCTGGACATTTGCCCATCTTTCCGCTCCAGGGCTGCATCCTGCTTCCGCGCTCGAACCTGCCTCTGAACATTTTCGAGCCGCGCTATCTGAGCATGGTGGATGATGTCATCGCGGGCGATCGCGTTATCGGCATCGTGCAGCCTCTCGGCACGGAAGAAAGTCGCCGGCTGTCGAAGGGGCAACCGCTGCGTCGGATCGGCTGCGCGGGGAGGCTTTCCGCCTTCTCCGAAACCGAGGACGGGCGACTTCTCATTACCCTCACCGGCATCTGCCGCTTCGACATCACCGGTGAGACGAAAACCGTCAAGCCTTATCGAATATGCGACGCCAATTTCGCGCCATACCTAAAGATCTGGAGCGCGGATACGGTCAGAGCGCCGTGGATTGGCCCCGTTTTCTGGAGGTCTTGAAGACCTATCTCGATGCGCGAGACTTGACGGCGGACTGGGACAGCATTCAGCGCTCGCCCACCGAACTGCTCATCAACACCCTTTCCATGATTAGCCCATACGGGCCGGAGGAAAAGCAGGCTCTCCTGGAAGCGCCCGATTTGAAGGCGCGTTCGGAGGTGCTCATGGCGTTGGCGGAGATGGAAATTGCCGCGCCCGGGTCCGGGCCTGGGACAAGCCTTCACTAGCGCGAGACGCCGGGAACTGTCAAAACGGTGTCCGGCATCCACATCGGCAATCAGCCACGGCATTAGCAAGAGAGTTCAGCGCAATGGACGTTTCCGAGACGAAAGACGAAATCGACCCGCTCCTCCTCCAGATTTTGGTCTGTCCGGTGACGAAGGGGCCGCTTCACTGGGACAAGGAAGCCCAGGAACTTGTCAGCAAGGCCGCCGGGCTTGCCTATCCCGTTCGCAAGGGCATTCCTATCATGCTCCCCGAAGAAGCGCGCAAGCTTGACGAGGAGCAGGCTGCAGTAGGTTAGCAGGGACTAAGACGGACGCTGACCGTGGCCTCTTGGGTCTACCGCGATCAGGGTGGAAAGGTCAGCCTCGAACTGCGGCGCTTGAGGGCCGAGCTTCGCTTGCGGGAGCTTGGGCTGGCCGTGTTTAGGCGCATTCATTGGTCATTGCGTTTCCTCTACCCCCGGAGAGGGGGGACGGTGTGAGGCGGTTCGAACGGTGCGGAGTCAGCGTCGCCACCGCTCTTATGATTCGATTTCCATATTTCCACCGCGAGGCAAAATTCGAACAGACGGCTGCCACAGAAACAAGGCCAAATTGTTGCCGATTTGCACTTGTGTGCCTCAAAAACCCAAGCTTAAACTACAGGATTATTGAGTCGAAACTAACCGCCAGCAGCGAGCTGTAGCGCGTCAATCAGTCAGTTCAGCTAGCAATTTCTCGCCGAGGCATATTGGATCGGGAACATGAAAGCTACAAGGACTACAATTGCCGCTCTTGCGCTCGGAACGATCGCGGTCGGCGTCGGCACCGCAAATGCAGCCTCTCTTGAACCGGTCGGTTGGACTGTAGGCATTCCCCTCGGAACTCCGCTTCCGGCGGGCGTGTACTTTATTGATACCGCAACGGTTGGCGGCTGGCGCGGCATCGACGACAGCAAATCCACCCTCGGTATCAACATTCCGCTGATCGCCTGGGCGTCGCCTTGGACGCTGCCTGGCGGTGGCCACGTCGAGTTTCTTGGCGCGCTGCCCGAAATCACCGGCAACATCCCGCAACTGCCGCAGGTCGGCGCGCCGTCCTGGGCTGGCCGGGACTACACCGAGTTCTATAACCCTGCCGGATTCATCGGCGCGGCGTGGGACCTCGGCGGCGGCTTTGGCTTCAGCGCCTTTATCGGCGGATGGGCCCCGGTCGATAACCAGCTCAGGCAATTCGGCTTCGACAGTTGGGTGTTGAGTGAGCGCGTAAACCTCAGCTATGTCGCCGATGGCTGGAAGCTGGCCGCGAATGTGAGCTTCGGACAGCCGGGAGAGACCCAGGTGCCTACATTACTTGGTGCCTCGGGACAGATCATGCCCGACTTCATCAATTATGATCTGACCGCGACCAAGACCATTGGTAAGTGGGAGGTTGGTGTCGTAGCCTTCGGTTCAGCCGACACCAGCAAGGCGCCGTGGAATAGTCTTGCAGGCACTGCCGTTAATCTCACCCCTTTCGGGGAGCAGTCGCAGTTCGCGGTGGGCGGCTTGATCGGCTACAGCTTCCCTGGCATTACCTTACAAGCCTATGCCACGACCGACGTCTACAGCAACAACTACTACAATCTGTCCGACGCCTCCAAGTCTTACGAGACGCGAGTTTGGACGCGGGCAATTGTTCCGCTGTGGAATCCGCCGGCGCTGGAACCGCTTAAGTAGCACTGCTGCATCTCTTGGAACGCCGGTTCCGCTGCAGATCAACTTAGGACGCTGATAAGCTGCGCGACTGCCCTCCTTCTGCTGAGCGAGAAGGGGGGCTTCAGCGCAGCTAATCGAGGTCGCTCCTAGACAGGGTCGCCCCGCAGGAGCTTGGGGACGTCGCCCGTCAGTCCGGCCGCTTCCTTCATGAAGAAATTCTTGAGACGGGAAAGCCTGTCCACGGAGCGAAGCCCGGTGCTTCGGACCATGCGTAGCGCCATGCTGTCATTCGAAAACAGCGTGTTGATTGCGACAGCCGTAAATGCGGATGAGGTGCTGTCGAAGCGCCGCCAGCGTTCGTAGCGTTTGAGAACGCTCAGGCCGCCGATGTCGAGGCCAAGACGCGCCGCATCGATCAAGGTTTCTGCCAGGGCGGCGACATCCTTCAATCCATGATTGAGCCCTTGTCCCGCGATCCAATGGAGGCCGTGCGCCGCATCGCCCACGAGCACAAAGCGCGGGCGAACGAAATCGCGCGCGAGCGTCATCGCCAATGGATAGGCTTTCGGCTCCGACAGAAGCGTGAGCGCGCCCAACTCGGGGCCGACACGGCGCGAGAGTTCGGCGAGCACCGTTTCGCGGTCCTGCTCAAGGATTTGTTTCGCTACGCGGCCCTCTTCCGTCCAGACGATGGAGACGCGGTCACCGGCCATGGGCAGAATGGCAAAGGGACCGGCCGGCAGGAAATGCTGGCGCGCCACGCCTTCATGGGGGATTTCGATCCCGGCTGTGGCGACGATCCCGACCTTGTCCGAGGGCCAGACCGCGGTCCTGATTCCGGCCATGTCGCGCAGTTCGGAGTTCCGCCCGTCCGCCGCGACAAGGAGCTTGGCATCGAGCGTGGCCCCGGAGCGGAGCTTGATTTCAACCACTTGATCCGCAGTTTCAAAGCTCGAAACGCTGCCGGGAGCGAAGACGCGGACATTTTGCGCGCCCTCCAGCGAGGCAATCAGGGCGCCAAGCAAGTCGGCATTCTCGACAATATAGGCGGTCGGCTCGCCGCTCGGCGTCTTCTCGGAATCGAGATTGATGAGACTCGGGCGGACCGGCGCGTCGAGCGCGGAATCCGTGAGCTCGATCCGGCGTATCGGCTCGGCCTTGGCAGCGATGGCGGGCCAGACACCGATCACCTCCAGCATCGCCTTGACGGACGCCGTCAGAGCCACCGTCCGCCCATCCGCAACCACCTCGCCGGGACCCGGCAAGCGCCGCTGCTCGACAATCGCGATGGAGAAGGCGCCCGGAGCTTCGGCGCTCAGCGCGCGTGCCAGCGCAAGGCCGACAAAGCTTCCACCGCAAATGACAATATCGAAGCGCGTTTTCTCATTCTCGTTCACGGCCACCGTCTTTCGTTCCATGTCCATGTCGCTTGACAGACCAATCTAGGCATCCGTTATGTCGGTGTATAGCGGGAGAAGCACCATGGCTGCTGTCGAAGAACTGCTGACCACACTCGATCTGGAGCAGTTGGAGCACAATCTGTTCCGGGGCCGCAGCCCGCAGAATGGCTGGCAGCGCGTGTTTGGCGGTCAGGTCATCGGCCAGGCGCTGGTCGCAGCTGATCGAACAGTTGAAGCGCAGGACCGGCTCGCGCATTCGCTCCACGCTTATTTTCTTGTGGCTGGCGATCCCAAGGTCCCGATCATCTACGAGGTCGACCGCATTCGCGACGGCGGCAGTTTCACCACACGCCGGGTGATCGCCATCCAGCATGGACAGGCGATTTTTTCCATGGGCGTTTCCTTCCACAAGGCCGAGGCGGGCTTCGAACATCAAGCGGTGATGCCGGATGTGCCGCCGCCGGAAGCGCTGCCATCGGAGGAAGAGTTGCTGGCGCGCCTTCTCCCGAACATGCCGGTTGAAATGCGCCACTACTGGGAAAAGGAGCGCCCGATCGAACTCCGCCCCGTGGATCTTTCGAGGTACTTCAGCCGCGAGAAACTCGAGCCGAAACAGTATCTCTGGGTCAAGACAAATGGCAGGCTCCCCGACAATTACAGGCTTCATCAGTGCGCGCTGGCCTACGCGTCCGATTTCTCGCTTCTGGACACGGCGCTGATCGCGCATGGCCGTGTGCTGTTCGATCCGCGCCTGATGCTTGGCGAGCCTCGATCATGCGCTCTGGTTTCACCGGCCCTTCCGCGCGGACGAATGGCTTCTCTACGCGCAGGATAGCCCGAGCGCGCAAGGGGGCCGTGGTTTATGCCGGGGAAGCATTTTCTCCCGCGATGGGCAGCTTGTGGCGTCAACCGCGCAGGAGGGGCTGATCCGCGAGAAAGCGCGAAAGTGAGACGCTCCATCATCCAGGACTAAGTCTTCGGACTAATCCAACCGGCATTTTGTATGCATCTGGTCTGCGGCGGCATCTGCTTGTCACTTCCCGCGCTTTCGTTCGCATTCCTTGTTCTGAAAAATCTTCAGCGATAACGCCTTGCCAGCAGGTTAATGATAGTTCAAGCTGGCTCAAGCCATTGATAGTGCAAGCGAAAAGCAGAACGCGACGCCATCGCCGCCCTTGTGCGGTAGCTGTTCCGGCTGCGCTTGAGTGTTAATTTGCGAAGCGCGAACATATTTAACGGACTTTTGCTCGTCCCAGTTAATGAAGAAATTCCGGCATTTAGTTCTATTTAATGTCGGGTCATAGGCTAACAAAAATCATGTATTTTCAATAGCTTGTCCGATTTACTTCGCGCCAGGAAATGGCTCGGCGGGAAGAAATTGTGGCAGGAATAAATTGCTTGTTAAGCAAGTTGTGACCAGAAATAAATCCGGCGCGCTCTTGTTAACCATGAAGTTATTACGGTGGGGCGGCCGCCTTGCGCGGCAACGCTTTGTTCATCCTGATGGCTGGGCCTTGCGCCTTGTTAAACGATGAAAGCGTCGCGGATACCGCCCTGCGGCCCGTATAGTGCTTCGCTCAAGCTTTGGGGTATTTCGGAATGGATCAGCCCGAAGGATGCCGGCCCTAACCACTCAATCATTCAGCATTCCGGTGGTGACGCCGCCGATGAGATTGCTGCTCATGAGGCGTTCGACGGAAAAAGCGTCGGCCACAGGGCTGAGAAGCGATGGCAGCGACACCAGCCACTCCCGCTGCGCTTTGAGAAGCTGCACGGCCTCGTCCCGGCTCACCTCCTGGAAACGGATGCGCATTCCTGCCGCGAGCCGCCCGGCCGCAGCGATATCGGCGGCGATCACTGTGGCGATGCGGGGATAGCCGCCGGTCGTCTGCCTGTCGGCCAGAAGCAAATCGGCTGTCCATCGGAGGGGACTTGCCAGCCGCCCGAGGTCGTGCCTTGCGACGGCAACTCGCCCTCGATGGCGTGCTCCAATGCCGCCCCCTGCAAGCGAAGACCCATGCGGTCGGAGGCTGGCGCTATTGTATAGGCGGTGCTCAGCAGCGTTTCAAAAGCGCTTGGCTTGAAGTATTCCGCGTTCGGCCCGCGCATCACGCGCAGAACGTCCGGCGCGGAGAGGCTTACAGCGAGCGATAAAGCGTCGCGGGCGGAGGCGTCGGAGAGGCCAAGGGGCAGATCGTCTCCAGCCTGGAGCGCCCGTCCGTGGAAGCCGCCGAGCGCGGCGCGCCGATAGGTGGAATATGCTGCCGAAAGCGGAAGGAACATCGAAGCCGCCCGCAGCCGCGACATAGAAGATGGCGCCTCCCTTCGGAGGAGGAAATCGCACGATGTCTCCCCGTCTCGCGGTGATGCTTTGAAACGGGGGAATCCGGACAACCGCTTGCGCTGTTTCAAGGACGAACGAACCCGCCGTTCCAGCGACCGCGAGCGTAATGCCATCGGCGCATACCAGCAGTGTCAGCCCGGCCGCCAGGACCTCGAGCGCGGCTTCATCGGGCGCATTGCCCACAAGGATATTGGCGATAGCCAGGCTGACATGATCAAGAGCGCCGGAAACCGGAACGCCGAAGCGTTGATAGCCTTCGCGGCCGCTATCCTGAAGCGTTGCAGCCACACCGGGCTCGATGACCCGGAGCGAGGCGCTCACGACCCCTCCCGGCACGCCGAAGTCCAACCCTGCGCCGCCAGCCTTTCAATATCGCCGGCTTCTCCGCGTCCACCGGTTTGAAGAAAACCCGGTCGCCGGCTTGGAAGAGAGGCTCCTTTCGACGCTTCAGAAATCCCAGGGGATGATGGGTGTATAGCCGATGATATGCCAGCCGCCAGGGCTCTCAAGCGGGTAGATCGCGGTCATGCCTGAAGCTATTGCGACCGATCCCGCTGGCACGCGGGCGCGCGGCGTGGCCCGTCGCGGCGTATCCAGTTCTTCTGGCAGATCGCCGAGATAAGCAAAGCCCGGAAGAGAAACCCAGCATATAGACTGAATAGTCCCGCCCGGCATGAAGAGCGACCGCCTCTTCTTCGGAAAGCCCGGCGCGCAGAGCGACCTCTTCCAGGTCCGGGCCGGCTTCGCCGCCATAAACAACGGGTATTTCCCAAGTCCGCGCACAATCCGGTGCTGCGCCCGAGACCTCGCACAGTTGCTGAATTTCGTGGACGATCCTCTCTCTGGAAAGCTCCAGAGGATCGTACAGAACCGTGAGTGACGAAAGGGCCGGAATGCTTTCCTTGAGGCCCGGAAGCTTTGACGCTTGAAGACGAGTGCTGACTTGAAAAATCGACAGGCTGACCTGCCGGTCATGATGGAGCCCAAAGTCGACGAGCAGGGCGCTTTCGGCGCAATCCGAAAAGGTGGGACACAGGCGCATCTGCCAAGATTCCACTTTGAGCATTATCCAGCTCAAGAAAATGGGGAGCTGAACGGACAATTCCGAGGCATATTGGCAACACGGCGGCAAAACATGTCTCCACATCGCGTGGAAAGCCCGAGATAAGCTTTGCCTCTAAAAGTAACGCTTGGGATAGGTTTGTGGCGGCGGCGGCTGGGATCCTTAGCCAAGAGCTTACCTTGTTGGAGGAGAGCATCTCTTCTACGTCACGGCGATCAGCCGCAGTTGCATGCAATCGCATCAGGTTAATGGAAGTGGCCTGTTGCATATGGATGAAGCAAAGATCTAAATATAGCTCCGGTATGACGCGATACGGCATGTAGCGTGGGCTCCATGCACGCAATAGTGCTGCTCAGCAAGGAATGTATCGGGACCGCGTATGATTTCGCGTCTCGGCTGGCTGCGGCACTTTGGACAAACCAAGCAGAGTTTACCAAGCTACCAAAAAGAGCATGCTTTTTTTGAGAGACAGATATGCGCTTCGAACTAAAGTAACATGTGTTATTGTCATTAGAATTCTTGAGAAGTTGCGTCTTTGTGCTATACAAAATGTATTCCATGAAAATGCGAAAGGCAGACGATTGTGAAACAAGCAAATAAGGTCAAGGATCTCGGTTCAAAGCGTAAGTCTGAACCGCGCTGGCTTGACAAAACAGAGATCCAAGGTAATTCCTACAAAACATTGGACAGTTCAGCTCAAGGCCGTTCCAGGAGCCCGCAAATGATTGAGGAAAAATTCGAAAATAACGAGCTTGTGGAATTCACGACACAGATCGTTTCTGCCTATGTTAGTAATAACTCTGTAGTGGCTGGTGACTTGCCGAGCTTGATTGGAGACGTCCACTCAGCACTTAACCGCGCGTCATCAAATCTGATTCAGGCGCCGAAGGAAGAGTTAAAGCCAGCAATAGCGGTGAAGAAATCTCTGACACCCGATTACATCATTTGTTTGGAAGATGGCAAGAAGTTTAAGTCGCTGAAGCGCCATCTGCGGACGCATTACAACATGTCCCCCGAAGAATATCGCGAAAAGTGGGGCTTGGAACCAAATTACCCGATGGTCGCGCCAAAGTACGCCGAAGCTCGCTCAAAATCTGCTAAGAAGATGGGCCTTGGACAGCGCAAGGGGCGGTAACCCGGCCTCTTTCCTCTGTTTCAAGCAACGGGTAGACGCGTAATTATCCGGCTCACGCTGATAGCGAGACAGTTTTTCTGCGGCGTCAAACGCGGCGCAGCGGAATAGCTTGCACTGCAACATGCAAATCACCGATAGTTCCCGAGTCATGGTGATCGGTATGCCGAAGGCGGATCGGCAGACGAACATCGGAGGGGTGAATGACTTCGGAACTCGCTTTCCGCGCGCAGGTTATATTGCGCGAGCAGGGGGAGCTATACGAGTATTGGCGGGCGTGCGCGCAGTCTCGGCCAATCCCTTCTCGTTTTGACATTGATCCTGTTGCCATTCCGCATCTTCTCCCGGGACTGAGCCTCATCGACGCAAGAACAGATCTGGACTCGCTCAGATACCGCCTTGCCGGCACCAGGGTAGGCGAAATTTACGGCGCCGAGATCACGGGGCGCGCGGTTTTCGAAATCGGTTTTCAGCATAAGCGGGAGTATTGGCGTTCGGTTTACCGCCGGGTCGTTAACGATCAAATTCCCATGCAAGGCGCTGTGCGCGGACAGCGGCCGGCCGCGAACACCTTGTGTTACTCTGGCTCCGCCTCCCGCTGAGCGGGCTGAGCGATACTGTCGAGCGAATACTCGGTTACGATGCGGCGTTGCCGTCGAGCTTGACACAAACTCCCATGAAGCCGATGCACGCCGGTGAAATGTTCCGGCGCGGCAAGCGGGCCAAGATGTAAAAGCGCCGGCGGTTACGGCGCTAGATCGGCCCGCCTTTAATCGGAAATCGATGAGCCGCTAAAAGCGATGTTGCCCATGGTTCGACAAGCTCACCATGAGGTACACTCACTAACCAGATGATCAACTCATTGAAAACACTCGACCTCATCCTGAGCCTGTCGCGTCCTCATCCTGAGCCTGTCGAAGGATGAAGCCACGCTTTCAGGCTTTTTCAGCATCCTGCTAGACGCGATCAGTCGAGCTAGTGCCAGCCCGGTCCCTAGCTTTTTCGAGCGCCCGATGAAGATTGATACGACTTCTTTCGCCGCTCTCCAGGTCTTTCCCGGCTCCCATTGGAAGCGCCGCGCCGGGGCTTATCACTGCGGTCCGCCTGCTGTTCGGGCTGACCGTTGACGCGCGTAATCGTGATCGAATCCTCGCGCCGCCCCGAACTGGCGATCGCACGGCTGACGCTTTGAGCGGAGCGCGCGCTCACCTCAACCAGGCTCTCGGTTTCGAAGATTTTGATCGCGCCGATGTCGCGCTTGGTGACCCCGCCAGCCTTGCAAATGAGCGGCAGTATCCAGCGCGGCTCGGCTCTCTGTTTCCGCCCGACCGAGAGCTTGAACCAGACACCGCCGTCGAAATCGCTGCGCGGCGTCTCACCTTCGCTGGCGTCCGCCCCGGTATCCACGAACTCTTCCGGCGTCGGGCGGTGGCTCTGGTTTTGGCGAAAGAACGCCGCCGCTATTTGCTCCGGGCTTTTCGTGGCGAGCAATTCCTTGGCGAAAGCAAGCTCTTCCTCGCTAAGCGCGCCTTCGAGCGAAGGGTCGTTCAGAAGCCGTTCCCGGTCGCGCTGGAGGATGGTCTCGGCGCTCGGAACCTGCATCCAGGTCGCCTTTATGCCCGCAAGGGTCAGAAGCCTTTCGATGCTCCGGCGCTTGCTGTGCTGCGCGATGATGACGCTGACTCCGGCGCGTCCCGCGCGCCCCGTTCGTCCGCTTCGATGCAACAGCGCTTCGCCGTCCCTCGGCACATCCGCGTGAACCACAAGATCGAGATTCGGCAAATCGATGCCGCGCGAGGCCACATCGGTTGCGACGCAAACCTGAGCGCGGCCATCCCGCATCGACTGAAGCGCCCGCGTGCGTTCGACCTGGCTCAGCTCACCCGAAAGCGCGACGACCCCGAACCCGCGATTGCCAAGACGGCTCGCGAGATGTTTCACGCCTTCCCGCGTGGCGCAGAAGACCAGCGCGCTGCCCGCGTCATAATAGCGAAGAACATTGATGACGGCGTTTTCCCGTTCGCGCGACGCAACGGCAATCGCGCGATAATCGATATCGGCGTGCTGTCTTGTGCCCGTATTTGCGGAAATCCGGATGGCGTTTTTCTGGAAGCGCTTGGCGAGCGTCTCGATCGTCTTTGGCACCGTTGCCGAGAAGAGGAGAGTACGGCGCTCGGGCGGGGCTGCCTTGAGAATGAACTCGAGGTCTTCACGGAAGCCCAGGTCGAGCATTTCGTCGGCCTCGTCGAGGACCAAGGCGCGCACCGACGACATTTCGAGCGAGCCGCGCGTAATGTGATCGCGAAGACGTCCGGGCGTGCCAACGACGATATGCGCGCCGTTGGCGAGCGCACGGCGTTCCTCGCGCATGTCCATGCCCCCGACGCAGGCCGCCATTCTGGCCCCCGCGGGCGCATAGACCCATTCGAGTTCGAGGCGCACTTGGACCGCCAGTTCGCGCGTCGGCGCGACAACGACAGCCAAAGGGTCGGAATTGTCAGGGAAGCGATTGTTCCTTCCCAGCAGGGTCGGGGCCATGGCGAGACCGAAGGCGACCGTCTTGCCTGATCCTGTCTGCGCGGAAACGAGAAGATCAGCCTCTCCCACATCCGGCGCAAGGACGGCGCGCTGCACTTCGGTCAGCGTCGTATATCCCTGTTTCGCAAGCGCCTCCGCGAATAACGGAGACACGCCATCAAGTACCGTCATGTGAAGCGCTTTCTCTTAATTTGGAGGCGATGAAACGATTTGAGTTCATCCTTAGCGTAAATGAGGGTCGGGGCGATAAAGTTTTCCAAAGGCGCTTCGGCGATCGCTGCCGCGATTGGGATCATGGCTTTACCCCGGACTTGATTACCGGGGATTCCACCTCCAGCAGAAGGCTTGAAAACATCGGCGAATTTTCGCCAACCTGTCATGGCCGGGCTTGACCCGGCCATCCAACTATAACTTGAAATACCTCGTGTTTTTCTGGATGGCCGGGTCAAGCCCAGCCATGACGACGGCTTTGGCGGAGACATCCCGCCAATCAAGACCCCGTATGACCGTCTTCTGCTTCGGTCGCTACTGGTAAAACCCCCAGCCGGCGGCGCAACGCCTGGTTCGCTGGGCCGGCGACATCGGCCAAGGTGTAGCCATCGAGAACGGCCAGCATGGCCTTTTGTGTTTCGTCCATAATGTCTTGCAGACGGCAGAGGCCGCCAATCGCGCAAGGCTCTCCCGCCTGGCATGCCACCAAGGCGAGGCTTGGCTCCATGGCGCGCACGACGTCGCCAAGGCCAATGTCCGCCGCCGGGCGCGCCAGTCTTATTCCGCCATTGCGGCCACGCATGGTTTCAATCAGCCGGGCTTGGCCAAGATGATGCACCACCTTGACCATATGGTTTTCCGAGACCCGATACGCGCCGGATATCTCCGCAATCGATGCCCTATGGTCGGGCCGCAGCGCCAGGTAGATGAGCGTACGAAGGCCGTAGTCCGTAAAGCGGGTGAGGTGCATGGACCTTCGTAGCTCCTCGGCGCGGTCTCAACTTTGGAAGATGCGCTCGGCGATAATGTGCTCGGGCGGGATTTGGCGATCCTGCGCGACGGACTTCACGGCTTCGAGCAGTTTCGGCGGCCCGCAGACATAGACGTCCGGCAACTCCGCGCATTAAGTCCAGATAGACGGCGAAGGCATCCGCCGCCGTGCCGGTGAACCCGGTCCAATCCGCCGCAGGCCGCCAGACGCTGAGCGTAACGCCCAGATGAGGCAGCGCGGCGCGTATCGCGTCGATTTCATCCGGAAGAAGAAGCTCATCCTCGCAGTTCGCGCCCAGAATGAGATGAGTAGGCTGAGTGTCCTGGAAGTCCGCCAGATGCCGCAGCATGGACAGCACAGGCGCAAAACCGCAGCCGCCGCCGATCAGGCAGCGCGGGCGGGGGCTCGTTTCGTTCAGCACGAAGTCGCCCTGCGGTCCGCGCGCAATCAACGTGTCGCCGATTTTGGCGCGTTCGGCGAGATAGGTGGAAAACGCCCCGCCCGGGCGCAAAACAAATCGGAAATTCAGCCGCCCGTCCCAGTTCGGCAAATTGGCCATGGAATAGGCGCGGCGGAATCGCGAACCCTCGTTACTGGGAAAATGGAAAGCATTCTAGCTCATGGGCAACAGCTTGCCGCGAAACGATTCGGCGGCAAGAATTGACCATGCAGGCACAAGATGCGATTTCGAGTGTTGGCGAACGTCTTTCCGCAGTTCTGTGGCCGCGGCTCTTGCGGAATACGACCTGGCCGGCGAGGCGTTGACGCAGTTGATCTATCGTTACAGATTCCAATCACGGCGCCGCCGAACCTCAGATGGAGCTTACCCGGCAGCGGAGCCGTGTTCGCTTGCGTCCGTTGCTCGAGCAAAGCATCATTCCCGTTGTGACTGGTTTTATCGGCGCAACCATCGATGGCGTGCTGACCACTCTTGGCCGTGGTGGATCCGATTATTCAGCCACGATTTTGGCGGCTGCGCTCGGAGCGCATGAAGTCATTATCTGGACCGATGTAGACGGAGTGCTAACGGGTGATCCTCGGCTTGTTTCCGATGCGACGTCTATCCCGAACTTTCCTATTGCGAAGCTGCTGAACTGGCACATTTTCGGCAGCCAAAGTTTTGCATCCCGAAAACCATGAACCCGGTTATGGAATCGGGAATACCCTATTGGAATACGCAATACATTCGCTCCGCACCGCTTGGGGACGAAGGTTTCACTATCCCCTCCACTTAGTTGCGGCGGCGTAAGGGCAATCAGTGCCCTTCGCGATGTCGCGTGCATAAACGTGTGTGGTCCTCGATTTGCTGCCACGCCTGACGTTCTGGTTCGCGCAATTTCCGCCTTGGAAGCTGTTCACACCGAGCCACTGATGATTTCACACTCCTCTTCGCAAAATGATTATCGTTTGCTATTCCTCTCTCGGTTGCCAACACATCCGTCGAAGCTCTTCTCTCTGAGTTTTCTAAGGAGTTGGCGGACGAGGGCCTCGATCAGATCACAATGAATTCAGATATTTCTCTAATTGCGATCGTTGGCGAGAAAATACATCAGTCGCCTGATGTTGTCAGACGAACGATCCGTGCCCTGAGCGGGGAAAAAGTGAACATTCTTGCGGTTGCGCCTCGGCTCTTCTTCTTGCAACTTCACTTTCATGATTTCGGCACTGAACACAAAAACAGCGCTTGCCGCTGTTCATCGTGAATTCCTTATGCATTCTCTTAACCAGCGTCCTGGCGCTCCCCTGTAGTGGCCAAGCTGGAGACAGCAGCTTCAAAGCGCAAACACCATGAGGCGAAAGTCGTGCAGCCCATCAAGAAGCCCAAGCGCAAATTCATTGCCTCGTAACAGCTTGTCTTGCCTATTTGAAGTATTTGATTTTGTGTGCGGATTCCGGGATGATGCCGATCACTCGTTCCGGGATGATCCCGATCAGTTGATCCCGATCGTCGGAAGGGTGATCGCGATGGCCCGGAATGTTTTCCACAGGGTGGGGTGACGCTGGACATCACCGTAGGCAAGCTGTTTTTCCTATTTGAGTTACGGGAGATACAGCGTGCCAACCAGGAGATTGTCTATGCGTAAGATCAAAGAAGTCCTCCGCCTTCGCTTCGAGCTGAGGCTGGGACAACGGGACATAGCCCGAGCTTGTTCGATTAGCCAGGGCACCGTTCATAATTACCTCAGACCGGGCCGCCAGCCGGGTTGCGTGGCCGCTGCGGAAGGAGTGGGACGAGCAGCGCGTCGAGCGAGCATTGTTCGGAGAGCGGCAGATGGTAAAGCGACTCCCCGAACAAGTCCTCCCGGATTTTCCCGCCTTGCATTCTCAGTTGCAGCAGCATCGTTATCTGACGTTGCAGCTGGCCTGGGAAGAGTATCGGCAGATTCATCCGGAAGGATACGGCTACAGTCGCTTCTGCGAGCTCTACCGGACGTTGGCGAAGGAAACAGGATGTAGTCCTGCGCCAGGTACACCAGCCCGGTGAAAAGGGATTCGTCGACTGGGCCGGCGCCACGATTCCGATACACGATCCGGTTACCGGCGAAGTCTGGGCAGCGTCGTTGTTCGTGATGGTGCTGGGTGCGAGTTCCTACACGTACGCGGAAGCTACCCAAGATCAGCAGTTGACTGCCTGGATCAGCGCTCACATGCATGCCTTTGAATATTTTTCTGGAGTGCCGAGACTTTTGGTCCCGGATAACCTACGGACAGGAGTGAGCCGCTCCTGCCGCTACGATCCGGATCTCAACCCTACCTATCAAGAGTTTGCGATGCATTACGACGTGGGAGTCGTGCCGGCGCGCCCCTATCGTCCGAAAGACAAGGCCAAGGTCGAAGTCGGCGTGCAAGTTGTCGAACGCTGGATCCTTGCCGCTCTACGCCACCAGAAGTTCTTTCGCCTGGCGGATTTGAACCATGCGATTCGCGAACTGCTCGAGCGTCTGAACCAGCGACCGTTCAAAAAGCGCGAAGGATCGCGGGCAAGTGTGTTCGCTGCGGTGGAACGCAATGCTTTGCGCCCGTTGCCTGCCGAGCCGTTCGACATGAGCCAGTGGTCCTACGCGCGAGTCAACATCGACTACCACATTGCCTTCAACGCTAACTTCTACAGCGTGCCCTACACCCTGGTACAAGAACGCGTGGAAGTTCGCGCGACACCGACCACGATCGAGATCTTCCACAAGGGACAACGGGTCGCCTCGCACGTCCGTGGTCATGAACGAGAACAGGTGTTCACGCAGAGAGAGCACCGGCCGAAGAGTCACCAGGCACATCTCGAGTGGACTCCCTCGCGCATGGTGAACTGGGCCGAGCAGATCGGACCACGCACGGCAGAGTTGTTTGAACGGATCCTCGGAGAAAAACCGCATCCGGAGATGGGCTATCGATCCTGCCTCGGGATCATCCGACTGGCCGAGGAATATTCCTCCGTCCGGATGGAAGCAGCTGCCGAGCGAGCCATACGAACCGGTGCTTGTCGCTACCAGAGCGTGAAATCGATCCTGAAGAACTCGCTCGACCAACAACCACTCCCCGAACTTCCATCGCAACCTCTTCCGCCATCGCACGACAACATTCGTGGCGCTGAGTACTTCGAGTAAAAGGAGAGACGATCATGTTGCAACAACCGATGAAAGAAAAACTCCATGCTCTCAGGCTCCACGGAATGATCGAAGCACTGGAGCAACAGGAACAGGACGAAGCAACGCGGGGCTTAAACTTCCTCGACCGTCTGGCGCTGCTGGTCGATCAGCAGTGGAACTGGCGTCAGAACCAGGCACTCACCAGACGGATCCTGGAGGCCGCTTACGGGGAACGGCCTGTGTCGAGAACATCGATTATCGTGCCGAGCGAGGACTGAACCGGAGCGTGATCCGTGCCTTGGCCCAAGAGTCTGCCTGGGTAACCAACCACGAACACATCTTCGTGCTGGGACCGACGGGTGTGGGCAAGAGTTATGTCGCTTCGGCATTGGCGCAGAAAGCTTGTCGGGATGGGTATCGGGTGTACTACACGCGGGCCGCGGCACTGTTCCGGGATCTGAGCCTGGCACGGGCCGATGGCAGTCTGCGGCAACTGCTGAGCCGGTTGAATCGTATCGATGTCCTGGTTGTCGATGACTGGGTCATGGCCCCGATGTCGGAACCAGGAGAGAAGAGACTTCTGGGAGATCGCCGAAGATCGCTACCAGACACGTTCGATGATCCTGACTTCGCAGTTGCCCGTCGCTCGCTGGCACGAACAGATCGGAGATCCCACCCTGGCCGATGGAATCCTCGACCGCTTGGTGCACAACGCACATCGCATCGAGATGCGCGGGGAGTCCATGCGTAAAAAGAAAGGAGAGCAGGAGGAAAAGTGAATGAATCGGCGGGGAAAAAGCTGTGGAAAAGACGGGCATAAAGCGCCCTTGGAAATCCCTTCGGGATTTCCACTTTTCACACAGCTTCAACAACAACAAGCTTGACGATCGCGATCACTTTCAAGAAAATCCAAAAACCAGCGTCGCTTCGCTCCGAACACTGATCGGATCATCCCGGAACAGTGATCGGCATCAGAACGGAATGCTGATCGTCTTCATCGGAATCCCCAGGTACGTCGCGTTATCGTCTATATGGCTTATAGCAAACCCAAGTAGGCGGTTTTCTCGTTACTCAGGAGTTGAGTGGCTTGTAGCCGAACCAAGCGGACCGGAGACGACCGGGTGGGCTATACTCCTCTTCAATGAAAAGATTTCACCGAGTACTACCATACGCCGTCTTGTTTTGGGAGCGCGTAGCGTTTGTAGCCACAAACGGAATGAATCCTGAGCCAAAATCGCTCTTCCGCCAAAACTTAGAGTGGGTTTCCTATTACGACAGATGGACACATCATCGCAAATTACTCGGACGTGAATTTCTTATCGGATGACCTAATTCTGGTCTCGGTGAACAGTAGGGTATTCGGACCGGTAGAAAAATCAAACTCCGACCAGCCGCTTTCAAGACTTCTGTTATTCGACCTGTCGCAGAATGCGTTATCTAGAGCATAGAGAAGTCCCCGTGGAAAAACAAGGAGGTTCTGTCAAGGCAACTCACGGAGAGAAGTTTGTTTTACTCAACGAATCCGGAATGCATCTCTGCTCGCGGGATCTCCAATGCGGGCCGTCGATCGCAACCACTGGACCTCTTTTCATTTCTCCGCAAGGGACTCGACTCGTCGTCGGAGGTAACGGTCAAACGGAACAAAGGGTATTGGATGCAGACTCCCTGAAGCAACTTGACCACTTTGCTTGGGGTCAGGCGGAAGTCGTTCCGGGAGACAATGGTCGTCTTCTCTGATCCGACGAAACGGAAAGCTATACATTCGCCTGCCAGATGCTTCTGAACAAGTCCTTCCACTTAACGGCGGCGGCATTTGGCCCGGCGCCCGCTTTCTCAACGATACGGTCGTAGCGGATTTCGAATCAGATACAACGCTAGCGGTTACGAAAACTGACGGAGCTGTTCTCTTTTCAGGATACCAGTCAAGGCGAGGTGGCACGTATCTGAGCTAGCTACAACGGCGTCAGGTTCGCGATTTTGTTTTCACGAAGCGGGATATACGACTTTTAATTCGATCGTGAATTTCCTCGATATTGATAGTGGACGACCGTTCAATTTTGAGACCGCAACAGTCATTTCGACTGAATCAGGAACACCGGTCCTTCAATTGAATTGGGATCCGCGTCCATACGTGGGACCACTTAGTTCGCCAGCACTTTCGCCGAATGGTCATAAACTTGCGATATTCCATGGCGGTTTTCTGGAAGTTTATGCGGTGCCCTAAATCGGAAGGTTTGGCAGTGTGCTCAACGCAGATGCACCGACCAATAGTTCTTTGACAACTCCCGGTAAGTCGTGCCGGCAACTTGAAATTTCACTTTGTCGGTAAAGCGCTAACGTTTCTCAGGGACTGACTGATGTGTAAGTGTCTGGACATAATAATCGTTGGTGAAGTCTGCCCATTCAATTATGAGGTTGAGGAGCGATTCGACACCTAACATTGTCACTGTGCATCGTTGCGGTTTTCATGCTCCCTACGTTGGCTGTGGGGCAAACGAGTGACGCCCGAACGAGAAAATCAGCGTGAGTATGGCGCTCACCAAGAAGGTATTTCATTTGGGGGAACCGATGGAACTAAAAGTCGAGGTTACCAACATTCGGGCAGAAACCCCTCTCATTTGCCTAATCATCTGTCTTATTTAGCGGTGAAATGGCTTATCTAGAAATCGAATTGAGGGACGGCAAGCGGCTGCTTTTCTCCTCGAATGGCAATTATAAATGACCGCTTTTCGTATCCCCCGAAGGACAATAAATCGCCAAGCAAAATCTTATAAATTCCTTCATCCTTCTTCCACCGGGAACTACGTTTTATTTAGAGAATTGCGTTATTCACGCGTATAGAGATCATGAAATACGAACTCAAACCGGGAACTTACAAGCTCAGAGGTTATTATTCCTCTGGAGGTCTGTTCTATCCGCCTTCGTATAGCACCCTAGGTCTGAACGAGGATGACGTAAAGTCCCTGCCGTTTGAAGCGTGGCATGGAAAGCTCGCCACCAACGAACTGTCCTTCACAATTCTTCCTGGCGCAGCGAATCAGTAAAGCTGTGGACGTCTGTGGACTTCCCGTGTAGTCGGCTAACCGGTAACTTGAAATTTCACTTTGCCGGTAGCCTCATTGCGGACTTGAGCGGCTAATTTCAGTACAATTCTCCTTAGTTCCAATTTCTCCTGAGGTACTTGAGCGTGCCCTATCCTGAGGTGCACTGTCCGCACTGCCATACGGCAGCCACGGAAACTCGCTCGTTCTTACTCGGAGACGCCAACGAACGCTACTGCAACGAATGCGGGTGGAATACTGAGAAAGCCGCAAGAAATTTAAGCATCGACATGTGGGTGATGTTGGTTTTCCGTCGTCGGGGTCCTTTTGACCGCCAAAGCTTGGACGGCGGAATCGTGGGGGCCGAATGGCTCTCGGCGTTGCCATCCTCATCGTCGCGTTGCCGTTGGGTTCAGGAATTGTTACCAGATACCGACTGTCCAAAATATCATGCCCATCGCAAAGCCTCAGCGCCTGTCTCCGATAGAACATTTGCCCCGGCAGAAGCTGACCCACTCCTCCCAAGCGATGCTTCGTTAACGGTCCGACCAAGAGCCGTACGTCTCAAAAAGCGTGGGTATGTTTACAGTATCGGAATGGCACTGGTAGTGAAAATTCCAGCGGCAGCTTTTCCAGCTGCGCGATCATCGCCGGCAACCCGCCTTCGGTGTTGGCCTCTCCAATGCCAAGCTTCCGGTAAGCGGCATCCAGCGGCGTGCGGTCGAGAAAGCCATAGGTCAGACCCGATGTGTGGCGCAGCAGGTCAATCACTTTCATGGGCCGCGCGGCGGGACGGGTTTTGAAATCGCCCATGCTGCCGCCGGCATAGACCGGCAGCTCGGCAAATCCGGGAATATGGCGGGCTACCGGATCGTCCAGGCCGATGCGGCCTTGCTCCATCAGCATCAGCAGCGCCACGATGGTGAAAGGTTTGGTCATCGAATAGATGCGGAAGATCGCGTCCTCGCGCATCGGCAGATTGCGGCCCATATCCATGGACCCTGCCATTCCCAGATAGCGGGTTTCCCCGCGCCGCCAGATCTGGACCAGGGCGCCGGGAATGGCGCCGCTATCGATATAATGCGCGCTCAGACCCGCGATGATCTTTTCGATCTGAATGTTGGATGCCACCTGATTGAGCGGCACGTGACCGGGGCCTTCGCGGAACAGTG
>CAVRSS010000057.1:0-58214 GCA_963723755.1 uncultured Alphaproteobacteria bacterium
GTTGTGCGTGGAATAGGGCTTGTTCTTGCGGGCGAAGTGGAGATGATGATACGGCAAAGCGATTCACCTGGAGGGTGAGCGAAAGGAGCCTCATGCAATTCATCATTTCCACCACCGACGAAGTATTGATTCCCCAAGCGGGTCTGGGATTGGTCGGCGCCTTGTTGCAGGATACAAAACTGCGGCAACGCATTGACGCGGTCGACGTGGAAGGATACCTGCGGCCTGAGGTCAAGCATGGCGACGTGGTGGCCGCCGCCATCGGCCTGCTCTGTCTGGGCAAGTCGGACTTCAACGACATCGAGATGTTCCGCGACGATGAATTCTTCCGCCAGTCGCTGGGCCTGCGGCAGATTCCTTCGGAGCCTACGCTGCGGCAGCGGCTGGACGCCATGCGCGACCTCTGCGGGCCGATTCTCCGCGAGGAGTCGGCGCTGCTGGTGCGGAAGCACGCCCGCAAACCGACGCCTTGCCACGGGCAGTGGGTGGCGTTGGATGTGGACGTTTCGCCTTTCGACAACAGCAACACGAAGAAGGAAGGCGTGTCTTGGACGTACAAAAAGGTGGACGGATTCGCGCCGATCTTCGCTTACCTGGGCGAGGAAGGCTACGAGGTGCATTGCCAATTGCGGGAGGGCAAGCAGCACTGCCAGGACGGGACGCCGCAATTTCTCCACGAAGCGTTGGACTACGCCGAGCGGATCACGCGAGCCAAGCTCTTGGTGCGGTTGGACTCGGGCAACGACGCCTTCGAGAACATCAAGGTTTGCCGCAAGCACAAGGCCGACTGGATCATCAAGCGGAACCTGCGGAAAGAGTCCCTGGAGGACTGGCTGGAGGAGGCGCAAGCCCACGGAGAGTGGGAATTCCCGCGGGAAGGCAAGGAAGTCTACACGGGCGAGACCCGGCGGGAGCGAGACGGCAAGTTGTATCGCGTGGTGTTCGAGGTGATCCAACGCACCATTGCGGCGGACGGTCAGAAGTTGTTGGTGCCCGACATCGAAGTGAACACCTGGTGGACGAGCCTGAAGTTGCCGCCCAAGGTAGTGATCGGGTTGTACCACGCCCACGGCACGAGCGAGCAGTACCATTCGGAGATCAAGACGGACATGGACCTGGAGCGGTTGCCGAGCGGGAAGTTTGCCACCAACGCGACGATGTTGTCGCTGGGGCTGGTGGCGTACAACGTGTTGCGTCTGTGTGGCCAAGGGGCGCTGGGCGAGCAGCGGCGGCTGCCGGCCGAGGATCGAGCGCCGCTGGGCAAGAAGGTTTTCCGTCGGCGATTGCGGAGCGTGATTCAAGACTTGATGTACTTGGCCGTGAAGTTGACGCGGCACGCGAACCGCTGGCAACTGTCGTTTTGGCGGAACAGCCCGTGGGGCGCGACGTGGCGTCGGTTGTACGCGCGGTTCTGTGGCTCGCCGTGCGAGAGGAGCGGATAGGATGTTCGCGGAAGAGCCCGGATTGGGAAGCGACTTGCTGCTGTTGGTGGAGGGGGTCTGCGCGTAGGCGTCCTTGGCGAGGCCATTTTCTCCCCGCTGTGGCCGCCGACGATAGTATTGCACGTCCCCATGCATGAAATCACGCCCCCGAGGCGATATTCAACTTACGAAAACCCACTTCTATCGTTTTTAAGCAAAAACCGTCACGGATTCAGGAGTAATTGAAGACGACATTTTTGTAAAGGTGCTAAAACTCGCGCAGTATGCGTGCGTATTTGCGAAGTGGGGCGCGCATCGTGCCGAGAAGGGAGTCGGGCGCACACGCCTGCGACATCGTCCTTGCTTGCGGAGTGCCGCCGATTATGGTATTATTCGAAGGTCGTTTCCGCCGCGCCAGACCGAATAAGACCATGGCTAAGAAATCGAAAAAAGTCGCCATTCTGTTTCCGGTGGGTTTGCCGCATCTCGCGGAGGTGTTGCAGGGCCTATTGGATTACGCCCGCGAACATACCCGATGGACGCTCCTAATGAGTCCGGAGTATACGCATCTGTTGCCCAAAGCATTGCGCTATTGGCCCGTCGACGGCGCGATTGCTGAACTCAGCACCCAAGCCCTGCTGCGCGATGCAAAACACATGATGGTGCCGCTGGTCAATCTGTCGGGGGCGATCCGCCATGCAGGCCTGCCGCGCGTGACTTCCGACAATCGGGCCATCGGCCAGATGGCCGCCGACCACCTGCTGGCGTGCGGATTCCGGCAGTTCGGCTATTATGGCTTGCGCCGGGTTTGGTATTCCGCCAAACGGATGGAAGGATTCGCCAAACGGATTAAAGAGGCCCAAGGGCCTGACGCCTGCTCCGTCCTGGAATCGTCCAGCGGACTGATCGCCTCGTCCGAATGGCTGAACTGGATGACGTCTTTGGAGCGCCGGATACGCACCCTAAAGCCGCCCGTGGGCGTACTGGCCGTCGACGATATGCGGGCCGTTATGGTGGCCGATGCGTGCGAGCGATTGGGCCTGCGCGTACCAGACGACGTGGCCATCGTCGGCGTGAACAACGATCCCGTCGTCTGCGAGTTCTCCAGCCCGCCAATCTCCAGCATCGCGCGCAATGGTCGTCGCGTCGGCTACGAGGTGGCGGCCCTGCTCGACCGTCTCATGGCAGGCAAACGACCGCCAGAAGATGATGTGTTGATTCCGCCGGAAGGGGTGGTTGCGGCGCCGCTCGACCGACATTGTTGCCGTCGACGATCCATACGTGCGCGCCGCCGCGGACTACATTCGCGACCATCTCAGCCGGCCGTTCGGCATGAAAGACGTTTTGGCCCACGTGCCGGTCTCGCGCCGCTGGCTCGAAGTCCGCTTCCAATACTGCCTGCAAACGTCACCGCCCCAATTCATTCTCCAGATGCGGGTTGAGAAGGCGAAACAACTAATCACCGGCGCCAAGCGAATGTCGTTGACCCATATTGCGGCGGCCTGCGGTTTTTCCGAACGACGCGTCCTCGTTACGGCCTTCAAGCGTATGACGGGCATGACGCCGACTGAGTATCTTCATGCGGGTCACGACTCAAGTGTCGATCTCCTAATCAGAACGTGTGCCGTCGGACGCTAAACAGAACTTACGCCGCTTTTGCAAGGACAAGAGTTCCACACTTGCCAACGACAATCACAAGAAGAGGTTCTTCCGATGGTCTCGACAAACCTAGTTGGCGAAGTACGTCGTTGGATTGGCATCGGCTCTTGGCTACTGGGCTGCACCGTCGCGTCGAGCTGCATTCTTGGCAGCCATACTGCAGTTTCCGTGGCGGATGATCTCATGCTGGTCGCCGACGGCAAGCCCCGGGCGGTGATCGTCGTCGCCGACAAGCCTTCGGCCGCCGCGAAGGAAGCGGCGGACCTGCTGGCCGCGCAGATCGAACGTATTTCCGGGGCCAAGCTCGCCATCGTTGCGGAAAACAAACTGCCGACCATCAAAGTCGGCGGCGGGGTTGTTCGTTCAAGTGCCCCGGAGCATTCGGCCGAAGCGTTTGTGCTTATCGGCGAAAGCCAACTGACGCGGCTGCTCGGCGTCACCACCGAGGGACTCGGGCCCGGTGGCATACTGATGCGCACGTTTCCCCATGTACTCGTGTTGCTCGGTTCCGACGACAAGACGCCGGCCGATCCGAGCGGCTCGCGCAATGCGGTGACGACCTTTCTGGAGGACGTGCTCGGCTTTCGCTGCCTGTGGCCAGGCGAATTGGGCCTGGTGGCCCCCGCCCGGCGGACGATCACCGTACCCGCCATGGAGAAGAAATATACGCCGCCGATCTTGCAACGGATTATCCGCCCCGGGGGCTACAACGAGCGTACACAAATCGGCCTGGACTATCTCGGCCTGAAGAAGGCGGATTCGCTCGTCGGTGGTCCGCGGCGTTCGACTCGTCGCCGCGTATGCCGAACTGGTTCCAATGGCAACGGCTGGGCGGCAGCCTGGGCCTCGCGACCGGCCATTCCTTCACCAACACGTGGGAGAAGTACCACAAGGAGCATCCGGAGTGGTTCGCCATGCAGCCGAACGGCTCGCGCGACCTGTCGGGGCTCGGGCCGTATCGCGCGACTCTGCCGGTCGAACCTGCAACTTATCGAGGCTGTGCGCGACAAGATCGCGGATGTTGATCGCCCTAGCAGCCATAGTGCGGTGTCACTCTCACTCAACGATGGCGGGCCGGCAACCTTTTGCATGTGTCCCGAGTGCAAGAAGCGCGATCCGCCGCAAGGCCGCAAGATCATACTTTGGGACAATAGCTCCAAGCCGTCACGCAACTTCGAGTACGTTTCGCTCACCGACCGCATGGTCTGGTTCTGGAACCAACTGGCTGCGCGAACCTCGGGTGCGTCCGCACGCTCGGCTGGCCGCGTATGCGTACAGTGTTTATGAAGCGCCGCCCATCCGCGAGAAACTGAACCCAAACATCAGCGTGGGCTTCGTCGGGATATGAACTATGCCAAGGACTCCACCCGCCGCCAGACCCGGGCAGACTGGGACGTGTGGGCTGGCATGACGAAAACCCTCTTTTGGCGGCCAAACGTGCTGCTGTTCGCGCAGGGCGAGGGTACGCCGGTGATTTATGTACATAAGCTCGGCGAAGATCTCCGTTATTTCGTGCACCATTCCTTGGCCGGCACGGATTTCGATTCCTGCACGCACCATTGGGCCACCCAGGGCGTCAACTTCTACGTGCTTGCTCGCCTGTTGTGGAACCCCGAGGCCGACGTCGACGCCATCCTCGACGACTACTGCCAGAGCGGTTTTGGCGATGCGTGGCGGCACGTGCGGCGTTACCTGGCGCATCGAAGACCTCACCACCGAGATTGGCGCCAAGGAATTGGATGTTACTGCGGTCTATACGCCGCAGGTTGTTGCGGAATTGCGCGGCATTCTCGACGCCGCGGATGCGCCACCAGCAACGCCACCGTGCATAAGCGATTGCAGTTTCTGCGCCATGGGTTGGAGTTCACGTCGCTGCAGAACCGCACGCACGCACTTCTCGTGCGATCGTCCACCGCTGCCGGGAAAAAGGCATTAACTTCACTCCAACAGAAGAAATGGCTGCTGATGCGACGGCTCTTTCGCGAGGATCCCCTGGCCGTCAACGTAGCGATGGTGGGTTGTTACGGCGAGCGATTATTCCAGAAGTTCGGTTGGTTGGGCGCGAAGAGCGTGCCGCCAAACGCCGTGGACGCCGACGAGGAAGGCCGTCCGCTGACCGGAGAGGCCCGGTGAGACTGAAGTCGACGTCGGGGTGTTGCGGCGCGGTGAGCATCGCCGGGCAGACGCTCACGGCCAAAGCGGGCGAGGAAGGCCGCTGGAAGGTGGTGCTGCAAAAGCTGACCGCCGGCAAGCCGCTGCGGCTGACCGTCAAAGGCTCGTCCGGCAGCGCCGTCACGCTGAAAAACATCCTCGTCGGCGAGGTGTGGATTGCCTCGGGCCAGTCGAACATGGAACTCGATGTGGCCGCGTGCAACGACGCCGCGCGGGAGATCGCCGCCGCCCGGTTTCCAACGATTCGACTGTTTACGGTTGCCCGTAAAGAGGCCGCGGAGCCGCAGACCGATTGCACGGGCCGGTGGACCGAGTGCAGCCCGGCCACGGTGCCCAGATTCTCGGCAGTGGCCTATTTCTTCGGCCGCCGGTTGCACAAGGAACTCGACGTGCCCGTCGGCTTGATCGAGGCTGCTTGGGGCGCCACGCAGGCCGAGTCCTGGACGAGCCGCAAGGCGCTGGAAGGCAGTCCGGCCCTGAAACCGCTGGCCAAAGGCATCGTGAAGGGCCGGCTCAAACACCCCCCTTCGTGCTTATTCAACGGCATGATAGCCCCGCTGATTCCCTACGCCATTCGCGGCGTAATCTGGTACCAGGGCGAGGGAAACTCCGGCCGGGCGTACCAATATCGCACGTTGTTTCCCGCGATGATCGCCAACTGGCGGAAGGACTGGGGGCAGGGCGATTTCCCCTTCGGGTTTGTCCAGTTGGCCCCCTTCCGCAACGTGGGCCAAAATCCGGCCTGCTGGGCCGAACTGTGGGAAGCCCAACTGATGACCCTCAAATCGGCGCCCAACACCGGTATGGCCGTCACCGTGGACATCGGCGAAGTGAAGGCGGGAAGGGTGCATGCGATTCATCCGCGAAACAAGCAGGAAGTCGGCCGGCGCTGGCACTCTGGGCGCTGGCGACGGTCTACGGCCGCGACCTGGTCTATTCCGGCCCGATCTACAAGTCGATGGCGGCCGAGGGAAACAGGATACGTCTTCACTTCGACCATGTCGGCGGCGGGCTGGCAGCCTCCGATGGCAAGCCGCTAACGGACTTCACTGTTGCTGGGGCCAACCAGAAGTTCGCACCTGCCGTGGCCGAGATCGACGGCAACTCGATTGTCGTCCACAGCGATCAGATTGGCCGTCCGGTGGCGGTGCGGTATGCGTGGCACGACGACGCCACGCCCAATCTGGCCAACAAAGACGGGCTGCCCGCATCGCCGTTCCGCACCGACACGTGGAAGGGAGTAACGGAAAATTAGATGCCGAGTCGAAATTGGCGGTCCAATCGAATCATCCAGTCGCGGCTCGAGCCGATGACCTTTGACGCGATGCAAGCGAATGTCCCCGATTCTCCCAAGGAAAAACAGGAAAGATCTTGAAGACAGCTATGACGCCGCGTGAACGAGTGCGGGCAGCCTTGAGCCACACGCAACCCGATTACACGCCATGCGACTACTATGCCACCCCGGAAATCCACGCCGCGCTGCTGCTGCATTTCGGTTTGGGCACACCGCGGCAGGTTAGCGGCACGCTGGGCGGCAGCGCCGGATCGCTGGAAGACGGCGGCCTTGCCGAGCGGCTTGGAACCGACATCCACTACGTGAATCCGCCCTACATCGGTCCGCCGCTGGCCAGTTTCAACGACGGATCGTCCATGAATCTTTGGGGCGTTCGCCGTCGGCCCATGACGAACGAGTACGGGGAATACGCCGAACCCGTCGGGGTGCCCTACGCCGCGTGGAAGAGCGTCGAGGAGGCCGAGAAATTCCCCTGGCCGAGTCCCGATTGGTTCGACTACAGCGATCTCCCCGCCCGGTTCGAGAAGTATCCCGACGTGGCCATCGCCGTGGGTGGCAGCCACGTGCAGGACTTCATCAACGGTGTGGCGTTCGGGCGGGGCGTCGAGCAAGTGCTTCTGGACGTCGCCTCGGACGACCCGGTCTATTTGTACATCGTTGAGCAGCGGCATCGCTTCTACATGGCCTACATCGAGCGGATTTTGGATGCAGTGCGTGGGCGAATTGATTTAGTCCATTGCGGTGACGATTTTGGCAGCCAGCGAGGCCCGCTGATCTCGCCGGCCAGCTTTGACCGGCTGTTCGCCGCTAATGGATCACAACGCCTTGCCACAACGAGATTTACAACAATTTCCTTTTTAGGGCGGTTCAGATACAACTCCACACCTTTTAGGGTAATCACCCGTCAGGCCGTCTGCAAATTTCCTGCCGGTGCATACCGACCCCACTCTTGGGTGTATGTCCTCGGTGATGGTGGCTTCATAGCCGTCTACTGCACCCCGGCAGCCACACTGCTCGGACCCGGCGGTCCCGGTATCCGTCTGCCCCATGCCGAGAAATGCAGACGACGGGCGGATCGTTGGTAACCTTCGTCAGATTTGACGACCGTCCTCACGCCCCCACCGCCTGCCTCGCCGCCGTCGCCGCCCGTCTCTTCGCCACCGTTTCCCCCTCCGACGCCATTGCTCTCTCAATCCTCCTCAGCAGGCCAGGATCGCCCTGAAAGAACTCCCTCGCCAGTTCCTTGATCTGGCAAACGATCTTCTTCACCGTCCATCTGCCTGGACTGCCGAGCGAAGCCAAGCCCACCAACGATTTCGTCTCGCCGCCGGCAAGCCGCACGTCGAGGACGGCGACCCCGAGCCCGCCGAGGCGTTGGCGGACGAGTCGGCGGAAATTCTCAATGACCTTCTCGTCCTCCTCCGAAGGAGATCCGGCAGGCAGGTCGTCGAGCGGGACGGTCGGCAGCCAGCGCCGTCGGTTCCGCTCCTTCTCGATCATGTTCCTGACGGCGTTGCCAACGCTCCGCTTGAACCGCAGGTCCATCGGGCCGGAAGTGCGTTCGTCGAAGCCACGAAACAGCGTGCCGAGGAGCAGCTTGGTGGCGACATCATGGGTTCTCTCTTGGACTTCTCGTTGGTCGTGGTAGCCTGCATGTCGCACGCTTTGGGCGATGTAGCCCACCCAGTTGAAGCCTCTTAGACGTTCAAGTATCTGCCGGTGTGCTGGGTCTTGGGTTCTTTGGATCGTCTTTTCCAGTTCGTCGTCGAAGAGTGCGTTGTATTCGGATGGATTGAAGGTGAAGTAGTGCTCAGCGAGGAGCCTGAGCTGCGACAACCATTGAAAGAAGGTCAGCATGCAGTTATGTAGGGGTGGCGGGGTAGGTTCTCTGATTTCCGTCATGAGACAGGTCGATGCCCGACTCCGTCGGGGAAGACCACTCCGGCTGTCCCCGACCAGCCCTTAGCACAAAAATGTGCTAAGGGTGAGGGCCTGTACGGATTTTTGTGTCAGGGTTGGGAGAGTGAAATTAAGGGGATTGTGTTGGTAAACGGTCTTCGTAGAGGATGGCGAAGTGGTTCAACGCCGCTTTCCAGTTCTTAATCGGCATCGTCCATTTCTTCGACGCTTCGCGAATCGCCATAAACGTGATCTTCAAAGCCGACTCCTCATTCGGGTAAATCTTGCGGTTGCGGGTGAACTTTCGGATGACGCTATTCACCGATTCGATCGCGTTGGTCGTCGAGATCGCCTTGCGGATCGGCGCCGGAAAGTCGAACAACGTGATGATGTCGGTCCACTTCGCACGCCACATTTTGATGATCGTCGGATAGCTGGCCTGCCACGCTTGAGCAAAATCCTCCAACGCTTGCTCCGCTTCAAGCAGAGTCGCCGCCTGATAAATCTTCTGTAAATCGCGCACCACCGCCTTGCTGTCCTTGTCGGCAACGTAGCGTAGCGCGGCCCGCACCAGGTGGACGATGCAGAGCTGCACTTTGGTCTGCGGATAGGCCGCGCGAATCGCGTCGGGAAAGCCGGCCAAGCCATCGACACACGCCACGAAAATGTCGTTCAGGGTCTGACCAGTTAAACTTTACTAATACGCTACATTTTGGTATTTTGCCGGGCGGATAGATCGTTTGTCCCCTCGGCAATACAAGGATGTAGCCATGAAGAAGGTATTCATTGTTCGTTTAACGGAAACGGGACGGTCGGAACTGGACGCTTTGGTGCGTAAGGGAAAGACATCTGTGCTTGCCATTACGCGAGCGAGGATTCTGCTCAAGGCGGACCAGGGCAAAGACGGCGAGGCACGGACCGACGCACAGGTCGCGGAGGCCCTCGGCGTTGCCGCCAAAACTGTTTTTAATGTTCGCCGTCGATGGGTTGAAGAAGGATTGGAGGCCGTGCTCCGACGGAAGAAACAAGATTGCCCGTCTCGTTCACGCAAACTCGATGGCAAAGCCGAGGCAAAACTCGTGGCCACTTGTTGCGGCCCTGCTCCCCAGGGGCGGGCGCGATGGACGTTGCGAATGCTTGCCGGCAAACTGGTCGAGTTGGAAATCGTGGACTCCATCAGCCCGGAAACGGTGCGCAGCACGCTAAAAAAATGCAGTTAAGCCTTGGCTGAAACAGCAATGGTGCCTTCCGAAGAAACACGATGGCGAGTTCGTCTGGCGGATGGAAGATGTTCTCGAAGTCTACCACAGGCTCTACAATCCCCGATTTCCCGCGATTTGCATGGATGAAGCCAGCAAACAACTCGTGGGCGAAGTCCGGCAGTCGTTGCCGTTGCGTCCCGGCCAACCGTTGCGGTATGACTCGGAATACGAACGCCTCGGCACGTGCAACATCTTCATGTTTGTCGAACCTCTTCGCGGCTACCGGCATGTCCGGGTAACGGAGCGGCGGACTCGCGTGGATTGGGCCTTCGCGTTGCGAGACCTCTTGGACGAAAAGTACCAGACGGCGGAGCGGATCGTACTGGTCATGGACAACTTGAATACCCATTCGCCCATGTCGTTTTACGAAGCGTTCGCTCCGAGCGAAGCCCGGCGGTTGACGGAACGCCTGGAGATTCATTACACGCCGAAACATGGAAGCTGGTTGAACATCGCCGAATGTGAATTGAGCGTCCTCGGACGGCAATGCCTGGCGCGCCGGATCGACGACGGGCAATGCTTGGCGGACGAGGTTGCCGCTTGGGAAGCCGACCGCAACCTTCATGCCACCCACGTCAACTGGCAGTTCACGACCGATGACGCTCGCGTCAAACTGCGTCGTCTGTACCCGGAGTTCGTTCGCCAAGATGAACACGGCGATTCCTGCGTTTTGTCAACGGTTTATAATTAGTAAACTCTAGCTGGTTAGACCACTAGTGCTATTGAGCTTATGCGTAATCACGGAAGGCACAAGTATCCTGGAGTTGTAACCCATCTTTAATGAGGGTGATTTTTAGGGCATCTGATCCAGAATCAGATCGTGGCGGCCCGACTCCCGTTCGATCATCCATTAATCACTCCTCTTGTAGAACACGTTTGCCAGGGCGTCAATCTTGTAAGGGTATCGGGGAAACCGACCGGGGAGGGAGGTGGTTTTCAGGGGCGAATCCTTCGCGCCAGCAAGACGTCCCGCCGAAAACCTCCTGCGTTCCTCTCGCCCCCAGTGAACGCTCAGCTCCTCCACTGGCTGGGCGACATGCCCGTCTTTCGCTTGAATAGGTTTGAGAAGTGGAATGGGCTCTCGAAAGCCAGCGTACTGGCGATTTCCTTGATGCTCAAGGTGGTGCCGTGAAGCATCTGCTTGTGGCGCTCGACCCGCAATTGGAGATGATATTGATAGGGAGACATCCCGGTGTGCTCGCGGAAAACGCGGTAAAAATGGGTCGTGCTCAAACCCAAGGAAGCGGCCATGTTTTCCATGGACGGAATCGCCTCGGTCTGTGTTTCCATCAGCGACTTTGCCTGGCAAACCAGCTTGTGCATCTGGCCGCCCGTTCCTTGACCGCGTGCGGCCCCCAGGGCGGCGGCCAGGATTTCCATGGCGCTGGCCGCCAACAATTGATGAAAACCGACCGGTTCGGAACGAAGCCGGTCCAGGAGAGTTAGATAGGCATGGAGGAGTAAATAATCCGACCCCGTCTTCAGCACGGGCGTCCGTGGCGAGATAAACCCCTCCCGAACCAGTTGCTCGACGTACGTGCCGTTGTAGCTGATCCAGTATTCATCCCACCCGACGTGCGGAACGGGGCGATAACGATGCCACACGTTGGGGAACAGCAGGATCACGCTGCCGGCAGTCACCCTTTTGGGGCCGCTGGGTTTCGATTCGAACTCACCTTCGCCACGCGTAATATACAAAATCTGGTATTCCGACAGCGATCGGCCCTTGGCCGTGGAGAAGGCATAGCCGAGTGGGTGTCCGGGGCGGGGATAGGGATCGCCGGGGGCAATCGCATTGAATCCTCCCGCGGTCACATACAATCCCCACTGCGCTTTCGCGCTGACTGATGGGGAGATGGTATCGGAAGAAGTCTTTGGCACGATTCGGCATGGTGGGGCCTTTCGCCCGTTTGCGACCGGGAGAATCCTCCGCCTGGCACTTGTGAGTATACACCGGGTGGGGTAAGCTTACCAGTACTTTCTCCACGGATCGTTCCAGACCGGCGTCTGCCTTCCGGACGATGGCAGAAAATGGCATGGGAATGACAAGTTTGCGTATTCCCGGACGTTCCGATGGCGAGTAAGCTCGCTATCGTGGTGCGTTCGACCGAGGCTATTCCTATTTTCGGCGACGGTCGCCGAGCATCCGACAAAAGAACCCGTTGTCTACCGATGAATCACGTCGAACGTTTCCGCGCCGTCATGCGTTTCCAGCCCGTCGATCGGCTCCCCATTTGGGAATGGGCCATGTGGTGGGACGAAACGATCACCCGGTGGAAGAGCGAGGGCCTGCCGGCCGATTTGAACGAGGTTTTCCCCATTTCTCAATATTTTGGGCTGGACCCGTACATCCAGTTCTGGTTTAGCACGACAGAAAGCACCATCGAGGCGAAACAGCATCACGTCGAGGGGGTCGTCTCCAACATGGACGACTACCTTTCGCTGCTGCCGTGCCTCTATCCTTCGCATGAGGAAGCGATGGCCGCCATGCGGCCGTGGGCCGAAAAGCAGGGCCGCGGCGACGTGGTCGTTTGGGCCACCTTCGAGGGTTTCTTCTGGTTTGCGCGGACGCTGATGGGCTTCGAGAAGCTGATGTATGCCTATTTCGATCAGGCCGAGCTGATTCATCGCATCTGCCAGGACCTGTTGGATTTTCACGTCCGCACCCTGCGAAAAATGACCAAGGCGTGCGTGCCGACGTTCGTCACCTTCGCCGAGGACATGTCGTACAACCACGGACCGATGATTTCCAGACGGGTGTTCGACGAGTTCCTCGCTCCTTACTACCGCAAGTTCCTGCCCATGCTGGAGGAACTGAACATTATCCCGATTTTAGATTCCGACGGCGACGTGACGCAGATGGTGCCGTGGTGGCAGGAGATCGGCATGGTCGGCATGTTGCCCTTGGAACGGCAGGCGAAAGTCGACGGCAACCGCCTGCGCGAGGCGTTTCCCACCCTGGGGATGATCGGACACTTCAATAAGTTGGTGATGAATCAGGGGGAAGCGGCGATTCGCGCCGAGTTCGAACGCCTGCGGCCGCTGATGCTCGGTGGCGGATTCATCGCCAGCGTCGACCACCAAACACCGCCGGGGGTTTCCTTGTCGCAGTATCGCGACTACCTTCGCATTTATCGGGAGTATGCTCAAGTGTCGGGGAAATCTTCGTGAAAAGGTCGAAGCACGCCTACCTCGGATTCGACCTCGGCGCGTCCAGCGGACGGGCCGTGTTGGGAACGATCGAGAACCGCCGGCTCACGATCGAGGAAATTGCCCGATTTCCCAACGTGCCTTGCCGATTGGGGAACCGCCTGCACTGGAACGTGCTCTCCCTCTGGAGCCACTTTGTCGACGCCCTGCGCCTGTGTGCCCAGCAAGGTCACCAGACGCTGTCGGGCGTTGGCGTGGATACCTGGGGCGTCGATTTCGGCCTGTTGGGCGCGGACCACCTCCTGCTGGCCAATCCACTCTGTTATCGCGACGCAATCACCATCGGCATCGAGCCGGCCATCCGTGCGGCCGTCGACGGGCAGGAACTGTACCGCCTGACGGGTTGGCCGGTCGCCCGGATATCGACGCTTTCCGAACTGGTTGCCCTGACTGCGGCGAGGGCTCTGCCGCGCTGCGATCGGCGCAGACGCTTCTGATGATGTCGGATTTGTTTCGCTATTTTCTCTGCGGACAAAAGGCCGTGGAGTTGACTGCCGGCGGGAGCGGCCAGTTGATCGACATCCGTAGTGCCGGCTGGTGCGGCAAACTTCTTACCGCCTTTCGCTTGCCGAAGAAAATCTTCCCCAAGATCGTGCGGCCGGCAACGGTGGCGGGGAAGCTGCACGCTCTGTTGGCGACCGAAACGGACCTGAACCGTGCGCCGGTCGTGGCCGTCACGGGCCACGACACGGCTTCCGCCGCCGCCGCGGTCCCTTCGTCGAGGACGACTGCGCCTTTATCAGTTGCGGCACGTGGTCGGTCGTCGGCGCGATTCAGCAGCAGCCCGACACTTCCGCCGAGGCGATGGCCGCCGGTTTTATCAATGAATTCGGCCTCGATTCGATCCTCTTCGGCAAGAATATCGTCGGCCTATACCTTTTCGAGAACTTACATCGAGCGCTGAATCGCAAATGCTCGAAAGGTAAGTTACGCCGCGATGGTGCGGACCGCTGCGACCGCAAAACCCTTTCAATATTATCTGGACATCAACTCGCCGTTGCTGTTCGCCACCGACGATGCCGAGGCTTCGATCCGGCAGTTTTCTTCGCCGCACCGGCCAGAAGCGACGGCCGACATGGCCCCCATCATCCGCACGATTCTGGAGGCATTGGGCTGGAGCTATCGTACGACCATCGCACAATTGGCGACCCTCACCGGGCGGAAGCGGCGCCGGATTTGCCTGGTCGGCGGTGGCTCGCGCAACCGGCTGCTCTGCCAGATGGCCGCCGACGCGACGGGCCTGGAGGTGATTGCCGGTCCGGCCGAGGCAACGGTCGTGGGAAATCTGGCCAGTCAGGCCCTGGCCACCAGACAGCTAAAAACCGTCACGGAGATCAGGGAGCTCGTGCGAGACTCCTTCGAGTTGAAAACATACCGTCCCGGGCAACGGGCCTGTGGGACGAACATTTCCACCGCTATCAGGAGATTGCGGAAAAGTGCATGCCGCGGCAAGCGGATGCGGCAAACTCCCAAGATAAAGAAACAGCATCACTACTATTCCATTGAGAAAGGTCCCTGTCCGAACGCTATTACGATCCCGAAATCTTCCTCCAGATGCTCGACGGCATCGACCTCGACAACCACGTGGTGGCGTCGTACTACCTGCGCGACCGGCTGGAAGGGCAGAAGTTCCTCGACCACCTCTCGCTGGTGCAGGCGCTCGGGCTGGAAGGCTCGACGGGCACGTGGGAGAAAGTGGAAGAAGACACCGAGGCCGTCCGCCAGGCCATGTCGAGCAAGATGGTCGGCTACCACGAGATCCCCTCGGAGGATCCTTACGTGAAGTCGGCCGTGGTGCAATTGGCCTTTCCCATCCGCGCCTGGGGCGACAACATCCCCATGATGCTCCTGGCCATCGCCGGCAACTGCTTCGCCTACTCGAAGCACATCATGCTCACCGACCTGTTCATCGGCAAGGAGCTGTTGAAGAAGTTCCAGGGCCCGAAGTTCGGCGTCGACGGCATTCGCAAACTGACCGGCGTTCAAGAGCGGCCGCTCTCGCTGCACATCATCAAGCCCAAGATGGGCATGACGCCCGAACAGACGGCCAACCAGGTTCGCCAGACCGCCCTGGGCGGGGCCGACATGTGCAAAGACGACGAAATGCTGGCCGACGCCTACAACAACACCATGGAGCAGCGATTGCCGCTGGTGATGGACGCCATCAATCGCGCGGCCGACAAGACCGGCAAGCGGATGGTCTACATGTGCAGCATTACCGACGAGCCGAAGAAGATGATCGACAAGGCCCGCCGGGCGATCGACCTCGGCGCCAACGGGCTGCTGGTGACCTATTCCGCCGGCTTGGGCGCATTGCGCGAGTTGACTTCGCATCCCGACATCAACGTGCCGGTCATGCTGCACGCCTCGCACATGATCGCCATGATGAAGCAGATCGCCTGGCCGGTGCTGGCCAAGTTGTGCCGGCTGTGCGGGGCCGACATGATGTTGACGCCCACCATGTGGTCGTCGATCCCCATGGTCTCGATGGAAGAAGGGCTGCGGACGTCGTTCGTCAAACTGGCGCCCGTGGGGACACATCAAGCGCACGTTCCCCATGCCGTGCGCCGGCGTGTATCCGGGCCTGGCCGAGGTGATTATCGGCGAGTACGGGCCGGACATCGTCATTCCGGCCGGCGGCGGCATGTTGGGACATCCCGACGGCTACACGGCCGGCGCCCAGTCGTGGCAACAGGCCATTGCCGCGGTGATGGCCGGCGTGCCTCTGCCCGAGGCGGCCCGGAAGCCGGAGAACGTGGCCCTGCGTCATGCCTTGGAGAAGTGGGGTTACATGGAGCGGCCCAAGACGCCTTGGCTCCTCGGCCCGACTATCAGCCAAGGCGATGAAGTTCGATAGCCGCTGACGGAAATGACTTGAACAGGAGGGAACAGAGAAAACGGAGTCAAGACGGCATCATTTGTCTTCTCTGTTAGCTCTGTTTCCTCCTGTTCCAGAGATATTTGGTAAGCGGAGGACCGATGGCAACGCCCATCAAAATGCCCGATCTCGGCACCACGGTCGAAGTGGTGACGTTGGTCGCGTGGCTGAAACAAGTAGGCGAGCCGGTAAAACGCGGCGAGGCGCTGTGCGAAGTCGAAACCGACAAGGCCACCGATCAGTTGGAATCGGTCGCCGCGGGCGTTCTGCTTCGCCACGTGGTTCCCGCCAAGAGCGAAGTCCGGTCGGGAACCGTCATCGCCTACATCGGGTCGCCCGGCGAGGTGATTCCCGAGGCATCGGTGGCGAGCGCCGACGTCGAGCTCAAGCGGCCGCGGCTGCCCAAGCAGGCGAGACGCCGCGCCACAAGTCCTGCGGAAGGTGCCGCTGGTGATCCGCAATCTGGCCAAACGCGAGGGCGTGAACCTCGATGCGGTCGTCGGCACGGGTCCCGGCGGCCAAATCACCCGCGACGACGTGCTCCGAGCGAAGCAGACGCCGACGAGTGCCCCCGCGGGCAAATCGGGCGTTCCGTACTCGAAGGAGCAGCTATCGGTCGCCAGGCAGCGTCGCGCGCAGCAACCGCGAGATTCCCACCGTCGATCTGATGGCGTCGATCGACATGTCGGCCATCCTCCGGGCCCGGCAGAAGCTGCAGGAAGAACGCGCGCGGAAGTTTGCCTTCGACAGCTTCTTCGTTTTCGCCGTCGCCCGGTCGATCGAGAAGTTTCCGAGCTTCGCCGCGCATGCCGACGACGATCTCCTGCACAAGCACGAAACGATCGACGTGTGCTTGGCCGTCAGCCATGAGGGGAAGCTCTACTTGCCGGTGGTGCGCAACGCCAACCAACTTACGATCGAGGAGATTCAGGCCGAAATCGAGCGTTTGGTGGAAAAAATCCGCAGCGGGCATGTCGGTTCGGGAGACCTTGCCGGCGGATGTTTTACCGTCAGCAATTTGGGGATGTATCCGATCGACAGCTTCCAGATGATCATTCCTCCCGACCAGATCGCGGCGTTGGCCATCGGCGCGACGCAAGAGCGGCCGGTGGTTGAGAACGGGCAGATCGTCGTGCGGCCGATGTGTACGGTCGTCCTTTCGGTCGACCACCGCCCGATCAACGGCGCCGAAGCGGCCGAGTTCCTGAAACACCTGAAAGAAACCCTGGAGCAGCTATGAGTCGAGACCGGTTACGACGCCGAATTCCTCCTGGATCTCTATCGGCGAATGGTGTTGATTCGCCACTTCGAGGAGCGGGTGAAGTATCTGTTTCTCGAAGGCGTGATGCCCGGCACCATCCACCAGTGCAACGGGCAAGAGGCCTGGGCCGTGGGCGTGTGCGCCGCCTTGGAGCCGGCCGACGTGATCACCAGCACCCATCGCCCGCACGGCCACGCCTTGGCCAAGGGAATCACGCGTTCACGACGCGATGGGCGAGCTATTCGGCCGGACCACCGGCTGCTGCAAGGGCAAAGGCGGTTCGATGCACCTGGGCGATCTCGCCAAGGGCATGGTGCCCGCCATCGCCATCGTCGGCGGAGGCATTCCCGTGGCCACCGGCATCGGCCTGGCCTTCAAGATGAAGAAGGAAAAGCGGGTCGCGGTCTGTTTCATGGGCGACGGCGCCACCAACGAAGGGGCGTTCCACGAAGGCATCAACATGGGCGCCATCTGGGGCCTGCCGGTGGTCTACGTCGTCGAAAACAATCTCTACGGCGCGTCGACGCCCGTGAGTTGGGTCGTGAGAACCAAGACGATTTCGGAGCGAAGCGTCATCTATGGCATTCCCGGCGTGACCGTCGACGGCAACGACGTGTTGGCCGTGTACCAGGCGGCCAAGACGGCGGTCGACCGCGCCCGGGCGGGCGAAGGGCCCTCGCTGCTGGAACTGATGACCTATCGCATCACGGGCCATTCGCGCCGCGATCCGGCCCTTACCAGCCCGAAGAAGAGCGGAAGAACGCCCAGGAAAACGAGCCCATCGGGCGATTCACCAAACATTTGCTGAGTCAGCAGATCGCCGATCAAGCGTGCCTCGATCGGATCATCGAGGAAGTGGATCAAGAGATTGAAGCGGCGGTCGAAGCGGCCATGGCCGCGCCGGAACCCAAACCCGAAGACACCTTGCAAGACCTTTTTGTGGAATGAAGCCCGCGTAGGGTGGGTCGAGCGTAGCGAAGCCCCACCAAAGATTGTACAGACAGTGGGCTGCGCGCTTGACCACTTTCCCCTTTTTGGAATCATGATGAAGCGACTAAGTATTGCGGAAGCCCTGCGAGAATGTATCCGGCAGAGATGCGCCGCGACGAGCGCGTGTTTTGCATCGGCGAAGACATCGCCGTCTGCGGCGGCTGGGGCGGGGCGTTCACCGTGACCCTCGGCCTGGAAGCGGAGTTTCCCGATCGGATGATCAACACGCCCATCGCCGAGAACGGCTTTTTCGGCGTCGCGCTGGGGGCCGCCCTGATGGGACTGCGCCCGATCGCCGACGTCCAGTACGCCGACTTCGCCCTGCTGGCCATGGACCAGATCGTCAACCAGATCGCCAAGATGCGTTACATGTCCGGCGGAAAGCTGACGGTCCCCATCACGATGCGGGCGCCGATCGGCGTGACCGGCCGCGGCGCCCAACATGCCCAGTCGATCGAGCCGTTCCTGTTGCCGGCGGCCGGGCATCAAGATCGTTTGCCCGGCCACGGCCTACGACGCCGTGGGCCTGTTGCGTTCGGCCGTCCGTTGCGACGATCCGGTGATGATCTTCGAGCACAAACTGCTGTACGGCTCGAAGGGCGCCCGGGCCGAGTCGGGCGCGATCGACGCATCGAGCGAAATCCCGGAGGAAGACTACGTCGTGCCGATCGGCAAGGCCGTCGTCCGCCGCGAAGGGGACCGACGTGACGATGCATCGGCCACGCTGCTGATGATGCACCGCAGCCTGCAGGTGGCGGCGATGTTGGAAGCAGGAGGGCATCCACGCCGAGGTGATCGATCCGCGGAGCCTGGTGCCGTTCGATTGGGAGACGGTCAAGGCGTCGGTGGCCAAGACGGGCCGGGTGGTGATTGTCGAGGAGAGTCCGAAGCGGAACGGCATCGGCGCGGAGATCGCCGCCACGTTGGCCGAGGAGATGATCGACCTGCTTGACGGCGCCGCTCAAGCGGGTGGCCGCCCCCAACACGCCCGCCCCGTTTCTCGCCGCCGATGGAAAAGTTCTACGTCCCCAGCGTCGAGCGAATCGCGGAGGCCGTCCGACAAGTAATGTCCTATTGACCATTTCAGAACTAATTCCCAGGAACCCTACCATGATCGCCAACCATCTTTTCGGTGCATGCCTGCCGACGTTCGGAAACTGTGCGGACCGCTACTGCCTCGGCGGCTACGGCGGCGGCGGAACCAACATGGAGGAAATGCTCGACCTGGCCAAGCAGGTCGAAGGGCTCGACGGCCTGGAGCTGGTGGGCAACTGGCACGTCAACGACCAGAACATCCGCCAAGTGGCCAAGATGTTCCGCGACCGCGGCCTGAAGATCAGCATGTTGGTGCCCGACCTTTGGACGCAGGCCAAGTGGGGCCGGGGCAGCCTCGCCGCTCCCGACGCCGCCACCCGCCGCGCGGCCGTGGACGAAGTCAAGAAAGTGCTCGATTGGGCGGCCGAACTCGGCTGCCCGTACATCGACGTTTGGCCCGGCCAGGACGGCTACGATTACGCCTTCCAGGCCGATTACCTGGAGGCCTGGAAATGGCTCCGCGACGGCCTGGTCGAGTGCGCCGACCACAACGACAAGGTCCGACTGCTGGTCGAGTACAAGCTCAAGGAGCCGCGGACCCATTGTTTCGTCAACAGCGCCGCCAAGGTGTTGCTGCTCTTGGCCGGCATCGACAAGATCGGCGTGCTCTTGGACGTCGGCCACGCCATGGCGGCCGGCGAGTGCGCCGCCGAAGCGGCCGCGCTGCTTGGCAAGCTACGGAAAGCTCGACTATCTGCACCTCAACGACAACTACCACTGCTGGGACGACGACATGATGGTCGGCCGCGTCCACCTGGTGGAATATCTGGAGTTGGTCTACTGGCTGAAGCGGGTCGACTACCAAGGGCTGGCTGACGTTGGACATCTTCCCGTATCGCGAAGACGGCGTTCGCGCGGCCATGGAGTGCCGCGAGTGGATGGATGGCCTTTTTCAAGGCGGTGGACCGGGTGGGAATGGAGGCCATCGCCAAGGTCATCCGGCGAGGCCGACGCCTGCGAGTCGTCGAAACTCGTGCGGCGAGCGTTCACGCAACCGTAACGAGCCTAGTCCCGTTTGACCTTGCATTTCGGCAGCGCCTGCCGCAATTGCTGTGCTTCCTCCTTGGTGACCTTGGTCTGTACCAGCGAGAGTGACTTGAGGCTCTGCAAGTTCTTCAGACGGGACAAGCCGGCATCGCTGATCTTCGTCAGGTTGAGATTCAAAGTCTCCAGCCGGGCCAACTGGCCCAGCGATTCGAGGCCCACGTCGGTGACGTGGGTATCGGTCAGGTTCAAGAACTTGAGGTTCTTCAAAGCCGCCAGTGGTTTCAAGCCGGCGTCGGTCACGCGGGTGTGCCAAAGGTCGAGCCACTGCAACTCGGCGAACCCGGCGACGTACACCATGGCCGCGTCGTTGGCCTGCGTCTCACTCAGATCGAGTTTCTTCAATTCCTTGGCGCCGCTGAGTTGGGCCAGGCCGGCCCCGGAGATCGGCGTGTCACGGACGGCAAGCTGCTTCAGGCCGGTCAAGCCGCGCATGAACCCGAAGCAGTCGTCGCCGACGTTGTGCGCGTACCATTCGCGCGCCCACTCGGCCAGTTCGGCGGCGCGGTCCGTAACCACCCATCCCTGGCGGATACCCCAGCAGGCGATGATATTCGGCGGGTTCCACCGCAATTTCGGGGCGAGGATCGAAGAACTCCGTCATCCCGCCACCTCCTGGGTGGATTCCACTCGCCGGAACTGGCAGCCGTCCACGAAGAAATCGAAAAATTGGGACGGGTCTCCAGCCGGCCGGCTGAGTGGTAAACGTCATCGACACGGCGAGGCCCGGCGTGATCGTGAACAATTTCGACGCGGCGGACACGCTCTGGTTCGAGCCCAAGCTATTGACGATCGTCGCCGTCGCCGTCAGCGCAATAGGTTCCGGTCCTGGTCACCTGCAACGTGCTGAAAATGGCGATGCCGGAAGTGCTGGTTGACGACGTTTTGGTTCCGCCCAGGGATGCCGTGCCTGACAGGGCCAAACTGATGTTGGCGGATTGGTCATACGGGTTGCCGTACTTATCGACAATCTGCACTTTCACGGCACTGATGGGTTTGCCAACCTGCGTGCTGGTGGGCTGGACGGAGAACGAGAGCCCATAAGCATCGGACGACTTGATAATGAACGACGCCGAAGTGGGACGCAGGGCCGAGGTCGCCGCGGTCGGAGTCGCTGCGGACAACTTATAGCTGCCGGCCTTGTTTTCGGTCAGGTTGCTGAACGTGACCACGCCAAAGCCGTTGGTCACAAGCGGTGCGAAACCGGCTGCTGAGCGTGGCAGCCGAACTGCTTCCAGAACTGCCGATCTACTAGATACTGATAGAGATACTGCACGTTGGGAACGGGGTTGGAATACTGGTCTTCCAGTCCCTGGCAAGCTGACGCTGGCCCAGAGCTGCGTGGTCCCAAGGCCGTTCGGAAAGAGCGGCAAAGTCATGGGAGTCGGGGTGACCGTGTTGAAGTTATTGCCGGCGCTGGCGTCCGTCGGCCCATTCACAAACGAGAGTTTGGCAGGCTGAGCGTAGGAAATAACTAACGACTTCGACTGCACGCCGACCAGCGAGGCCGGTTGCCGGCCCGTCAGCGTGTAGGTTCCCACGGCATTTTCCAACAGGGTACTGAAGACGGCCTGTCCGGTAGAACTGAACGCGATCCGCCCGCCGCCGCTGAACAGCGGAACGGAAGCGGACGAGTTGGCGTACGCGATGCCCAGGGTAACCTTATCTCCGCTCGGCGCGTAGCAAGAGTTCCCGAACGGGTCAACGACCTGCACGGTCACGTACTTGCTGGAACTGACGGGGGTGGCGTTGATGGTGAGGCCCGCGATCTGGTTCTGCGGTTGGTTGACCAGCGTCAGCGTCTGGGCCGTCGCCGCCTTGATCGTGTACGAACTGGAGACGACCGCAGCCAGCCCGCTCGACGTGGCCGTCAAGGTGAAGGTGCCCGCCTTGGTCATCGACAGGGCGCTTGAAGCTGGCCTGACCCGACGCATCGGTCGTGGCCGTGATGAAGTGAACCAGGTTGCTCACGCTGTTCAGGTAGAGCGGATGCTCCGGACGTCGAGACCGCGAGAGTGACGCTGGTTCCGGGAGCCGGATGGTTGTGGAAGTTGTCCCCAATCTGGACGACCACCGGGCTGCTCATCGCAATGCCCGCGACGGTGGGGGTCGCGGCGGTATCGCGAAGGTCAGCTTTTCCTGGGCCGGAGCGACGGTGAACGGATTGGACGTGGCAGCCGTCAGCCCGGTAGCCGATGCTGATAACGTGTAGGTCGCGGCCGTGGTTTCGACCAGGTTGCTGAACACCGCCACCCCGGCCGCGTTGGTGGAGACTGTCAAGGTGCTGGCGGGGGCAAGCGACGCGCCCGACGCGGTCTGAACGCCGACGGAGAACCCGGACAGAGGATTACCGTACTGGTCGGCGACCCGCACGCTCACGGACGGACTGATCTTGTTGCCGGCGATGGTGTAGCTCGGTTGCTGACGAACGAGAAATACGACTGCAGCGTCCCCGACCTTGATCGTGAACGAACTGGAACGGACCGAAGTCAGCCCGGTCGACGCGGCCGTCAACGTGAATATGCCCATTGTGTCAACGTACAGGGCGGAGAAGCTGGCCTGGCCCGACGCATCGGTCGTGGCCGTGAACTGTGACCGAGTTGCTCACGCCGTTCATGTAGAGCGGCACTCCGGACGTCGAGACCGCGAGAGTAACGCCGGTGCCGACAGCCGGGACGTTGCCGAACCTGTCAGCAATCTGGACGGCAACCGGGTTGGTCCACGGTACGCCTGCGCCGATACTGCCGGGCGGACCGTAGGCCGCTCCGGTCACGAAGGTGATCGATTCCGTGGTCGGAACGACGGCGAACGGACCATACGACTTGTCGACCCGTCCAGTCCGCCGCCCAGAGTCCCCGCTGCCGTCAGCGTGTAGGAAGTGTAGGCAAAGTCTTCGGTGAGGTTGCCGAACTTGGCCAGGCCCGACCCGTCCGTCAAACCAGTGGTCGTGCCCAGGAGCGTGTAGGTCGATCCGGGAGCCTGATTCGCGCGTGGACATTAGACTTGCGCAAAAGCTGCTTCAGCTGAAAAACGCAAATGACGAGGTTGAAGCCACGCATCAGCAACTCGCCACGGAGCTTGGCACCGCGCGCGAAGTGGTGAGCCGGCAGTTGCATGAGTTTCAACGCCGCGGGTGGCTGAAAAGCGGACGTGGCGTGATCGCTGTCAAAGATGACGGCGCTCTCCAGGGCTTTGTCCGCGCAAACGGAATATAGCTAACTCATACCGGCGCACCAAAAGAATGACTGCCTTTGCGCTGCTGCGATTCCGTAAGCGGCGCGGGCGGAAGGGCGATATCGGGCCGCGCTAGCTGGCCCACTTATCGGCTGCCGTTCCCACAAGCGATGAAAGCGGCTTTCCGGCTGTTTCTACTTCTGCCGCGAGCGCGTCTTTGATATCAGGCAAAAGCGTGGGGCCTTCATAAACCAAGCCCGTATAAAGCTGGATGAGCGACGCGCCGGCACGCATTTTCGCAACGGCGGCAGCGCCAGAGTGATGCCGCCAACACCGATAAGCGGCAGCTTGCCGTCCGTCGCAAGGTAACATCTCGCAAGAAAGCGCGTGGACCGTTTGAACAGCGGCCTTCCCGAAAGGCCGCCTGATTCGTTGCGATGGGAGTTGGTCGGGATACCCTCCCGGGACAGCGTCGTGTTGGCGAGGATTGCGCCGTCGACGTTGTGGCTTAGCAGGCACTGCATCACGGGCGCGATCTCTTCGTCGTGCAGATCGGGGGCGAGCTTCACAAGGATAGGGATCGGACGGGCGAGGCTTGCGCGGGCGGCCATCACGGCTTTGAGCAACGCATTCAACCGGTCGGGCGTTTGCAGGTCACGCAGGCCCGGCGTGTTCGGCGAGGAGATGTTGACTGCGAGATACGAGGCCAACGAGCCGAACGCGTGCACGCCCGCAACATAGTCTGCGATAGGGTCGCCACTATCACGGTTCGCGCCGATATTGACCCCGAGAATGCCGCGCGGCGGCCTGCTCGCGAGCTTGACGAGTGCAGCGGAATGGCCCCAGCTGTTGAAGCCGAGGCGATTGATGATGCCGCGCTCGCGCATCAGGCGGAACACGCGCGGGCGCTGATTTCCGGACTGCGGCTTCGGCGTTACGGTGCCTGCTTCCGTGAAGCCGAAGCCGATATCGAACAGCGCATTGTAGACGCGCGCGTCCTTGTCGAACCCTGCCGCGACGCCAACCGGATTCGGAAAGGCAAGGCCAAAAAGGGTCTGCGCGAGGCGCGGGTCGTCAGGCTTCGCCTGCCGGGGGTGGACCCCGGCCTCAAGCGCGCGCAAGGAAGCGTCATGCGCCGTTTCAGGATCGAGGAACAGGAGCGTGGCCTGGGCCGCGGACCAGAAGCGGTTCATTGTGGGAGGTCTTGCGGGATGATCGGCGTCCCGTCATCGGCAAGCGGGGCGGGCGTCGCGCTTTGCACAGCGGCCGAAGGCAGAAGCGCGTAAAGATGCGGGAAAAGATCGCCGCCCCGCGACGGCTCCCAGCGCAGCGGGGTTTGTCCCTCATCCTGTCCTTCTCCCGGCAAGCTCGCCTTGGCGAGCTTGCAACTTGGAGTGACCGTATCCGCTTGCGGATGCGGTTGGAGAAGGGACGCTGTGGCTCCCTCTCCCAAGGGGTGAGGGGGGTGAAGACTTCGAAAGCATCTCGACGTCCACGGCGAGCAGAACAAGGGCGGGAACGCCGGAGAAGTGTTCCCGCGCCGTCTCGGCAATCTGCGCCGCGGTCGACATGTGGATGAAGCCATCGCGCTGATCCTGCTCCGACCCGCGATAGACGCCTTCCGCCCAGGCCGCTTCCCATTCGGCGGCCGTCAAGAGCTTGTAGATCGTCTTGATTTGCATGGGACTAGACCGCCTCGGCCGCTTGATGCAGCCGATCGGTAATCAGCTTGCGCGTGGACTCGATGCCATACGCCTTGATGAACGACCCGAAGCGCGGCCCCTGGCTCTCCCCGAACAGCACCTCGTAAAGCGCCTTGAACCAATCGCGCAAATTCTCGAAGGGGTGCGCCTTCCCGACCTCATAGACGATGGATTGCAGGTCCTCGGCGCTGAGCTTGGGGCTCGCGTCGAGCAGCCGGGCGTTGAAATCGAGCATCGCCTCGCGCTCGACAGGTGACGGCGTGCGGTAGACCTTGAACGGCTTCTCGCGCTCGTCGAAGTAGCGGATGGCGAAACCAATCAGGCGATCAAGCTCCGGATCATCCTTCGGGTTCGCCTCCGGCGCATAGTTGCGCACGAACTGCCAAAGGGTGTCCTTGTTATGTGCATTCGAAGCGCTGACAAGGTTCAAGAGCAGACCAAAGCTGATGGGCACGCTGTGCTGCGGCGCCTTGGCACTGTGGATGTGCCAGACGGGGTTATTCAGCCGCTGGTCCGCGCTTTCCTTCTGATAGCTGTCGAGATAGGTGAAATAGTCGTCCACCGCTTTCGGGATCACATCGAAATACAGCCGCTTCGCCGTCTTCGGCTTCAGGAACATATAAAGGCTCAGGCTCTCCGGCGTGGCATAGGCGAGCCACTCTTCCACCGCGATGCCGTTGCCCTTCGACTTCGAGATCTTCTGCCCCTTGTCGTCGAGAAACAGCTCGTAGTTGAAGCCCTCGGGCGGCTTTCCTCCGAGCGCGCGGCAGATCTTCGACGCCAGCGTCACGCTGTCGATCAAGTCCTTGCCCGCCATCTCGTAATCGACGCCCATCGCCGTCCAGCGCATTGCCCAGTCGGCCTTCCACTGGCACTTCACGTGCCCGCCCGTGACCGGCGTCTCGATCGTCTTGCCCGTATCGGGATCGCGATACGTGATCGTGCCCGCCGCAAGGTCCCGCTTCTCGACCGGCACCTGCAGCACCTTGCCGGTGTCGGGCGAGATCGGCAGGAACGGCGAATAGGTCGCGCGCCGGTCCGGCCCGAGCGTCGGCAGGATGATCGCCATCACGGCGTCGTAGGCTGCGAGCATCTTCAGGAGCGTCTCGTCGAACTGCCCCGAGCGATAGCATTCGGTTGCCGACAGAAACTCGTACTCGAAGCCGAAGCTGTCGAGGAAGGCGCGCAGCCGCGCATTGTTGTGGGCGCCGAAGCTCGAATGCGTGCCGAACGGATCGGGCACCACCGTCAGCGGCTTGTCGAGCGCCGCCTGCAACAGCTCCTGGTTCGGCACATTGGTGGGCACCTTGCGCAGCCCGTCCATGTCGTCCGAGAAGCAGACAAGCCGCGTCTTCACGCCCGGCTTCAGCACTTCGAGCGCATGCCGCACCATCGACGTGCGCGCCACTTCGCCGAACGTACCGATATGCGGAAGCCCCGAAGGGCCGTAGCCCGTCTCGAATATCACCGCGCGCGCCGGGTCCGCCTTTTCCAGCCGTTTCAAGAGCTTGCGCGCCTCTTCGAAGGGCCAGGCCTTGGAGGTTTGCGCAAGCTCTGCAAGCGATTCGTGGGCGGCTGTCATGGGTGATTGCTGTTTCGGTTTGGGGCTGAATGATCGCGCGACTATGGAAAGCGGTAACGCGCACGTCAACCCAAAGGAGTTGAAAAGCGCGTGCCGGTCACCGTTTAGCCAACTCTGGCTCGCCGGCAGGGCGTTGATGGAGCCCTTCCGAGCCTCGGTGTTATCAATATGGGTGTACGTCCGGTTAAGATTGGCTTTGTTTTGCAATCTGGCCTCTGCGCCGCCGCCTCGAAACCCCAACGTCCACAGCATTTGGCTTGTTGAATGCAGGTTGCGAAAGGCGGTGTCTCTCTTCCAGGAGAAGCGCCGTGTCGAGCGGTTTTTGATGTCAACCCATTGATACGAAACGGAAATATAGGGACCAGAAGCATGGTTAACGGCTTCGGCCCACGCATGCTTAAGAAACTTTTACTTGGCTAATTTTCAATGAACGCCTCGACGCGGCAAGGCGCTGTCCGAGATTCGCGAGCCAAACCTCATTGCCACTCGGCAACGATTGATCGGCGGCTGCATGGTGCTTTGGGTCTTCTGATGTGTTTTGGGAGCTTGCGCGGACTTTGGAAGGGCGCGAGGCGTGCGTCAACAAACTCCACGGACGCGCACAAGACAAGCCGGGCGGCGAGTCTCCGATCATCACGGAGACTGGCGCGGCGCCAGCGCTACTTCTTGGCTTTGCGCGCGGCGTAGCGTGCGTCCCGGGCCGCTTTCTGATCGGCCGCGAGGGCTTCCTGGCGTTCGGCTTTCTTGATGGCCTCCAGCTCGGCCTCGGCCTTTTTTGCGGCCTGCTCTTCAATGAGGCGGGCCTTCTCCTCAAGCTTTTTGGCCTCACGTTCGGCAGCGCGCGCCTCGCGGGCTTTGGCTGTTTCCAACCGCGCCGCCTTCCGTGCAAGCACGGCCGGATCATCGTCCGCTTTGCGTTCCGTGAATTTCTTTAGCGCCGCTTCCTTGGCCTCCGCCGCGGTCTTTAGGCGCTGGTTAAGATCAACCTTAAAAGTTCTCATACCCTACCGTTTTCTGTGTCTCGCCGCCCTCAAGGCGACGCGTGGCCTTTATCCCAAAAATTGTCCTTTAGCACAACAGCATTGGGGGGCGTTGTCTGAAGCGCGGCCGGTTGAAAATCGGAGCGTCCGCTTTCCGTCTTCTGAAAGATCGTCGACGATTTCGCCTTGCCTTCCGGTTAATGAGAGCGTGAGCCCGCTCCAACCCCTGCTAAATATAAGGAAAAATACCGAACGGTACGTCATCGCCGCCGCCTGCGCCGCAGCTGTTTCGTGCGCGCAAGTGTTAATTTGCGAAGTCGAAACATATTTAACGGACATTTGCTCGTCCCAGTTAAGGAGAAAATTCCGGCCTTATGTAGCAAACACACCAAGGTAGTTTCAGCCCCAAACCAGGGTATTGGCAGCGCGCACAAGGTTAGATATTGACGTGCAAAGCGACATCACGATTCGCGGAGCACATGAAAGATCTTACGGCACAGCGTGGGCTTATATTTAGAATATGCCACATCTCTAATTTTGGATGGCATATCAAAAACGGGCTGGTTTGTAAGAACTCCGGCTCCAAGAACGAGAATTTCGTGTCTATCGGAAATAAGGACTTAATTGATAGCAGGTGCAATAAAGGCGTACCAATTCCGCCTCTCGGCATGCTAAGCGACTATGTTCCATTCTATTTTACGCCGTTTTCTCCGATGATGCTCACTATAAAAACTGGCTATAACGGTATCACCAAGAGAAAGAACTCAGATATTTTAATATTCGCCTCATCGGCACACAAGATTTCTGAAATGAATATCCGATTCGTTTTTACAGACAGGCACGCATACCTTTCTGCGTCAAACTTCTATTCAGACCTCAACGATTTGAGTAATATTGACTGGAAGATCCTGCAGAATCGCGACTTCAAGAGAGATAACGAAGACCCTGGGAAGATGGAGCGGTATCAAGCCGAGTTTCTTGTTTATAAATCGCTACCAGTGGAAGCTTTACTAGGTGTGGCGTGTTATGATGAAGAGTCTGCCTCAAGGTTAAAAACTTTGTTAGTTGGTGCGGGCATCAAGATGAAGATTGTCGTTAAAAGCGGTTGGTACTTCTAATGATATCTTACACACAAGGAAACCTGCTTAGCGCGCAAGCTGATGCCATTGTTAACACGGTTAACACGGTTGGCGTGATGGGAAAGGGTATAGCCTTGATGTTCAAGGAAGCCTTCCCGGATAATTTTCGTGCATACCAAGCGGCCTGCAAACGGGGTGATGTGCGCATCGGGAAGATTTTTGTGCACCAAAGAAGCGAGCTTATTGGCCCAAAATGGATCATTAATTTCCCCACAAAGGATCATTGGAGGAATGATTCAAAAATCGAATGGATTGTCGATGGGCTTAGAGATCTGAGAGATTTTATAGAGCGCGAAAACATTAGGTCGATCGCAATCCCACCCCTTGGCGCTGGCAACGGAAAGCTAGATTGGCGTTTAGTGAAGAATGCCATTGAGAATGAGCTCAGCACGCTTGATGGTATCAATATAACGGTATTCGAGCCAACAGCAAAGTATCAGAACGTTTCAAAAAGGGAGGGTGTTGAGAAACTAACTCCGGCTAGAGCACTAATAGCTGAGCTTGTTCGGCACTATTCTATACTAGGACTAGACTGCACGCTCCTGGAAATACAAAAGCTCGCCTATTTTATGGAGAGAAAACTAGAATTAAGTAATCTTACTAACCCACTCTCGCTTGAGTTCAAGGCAGATAGGTTCGGTCCTTATGCTCCCAGACTTACGCATCTTCTAAACAGTCTAGATGGAAGCTATTTACACTGCGAAAAGCGCTTAGCCGATGCTGGGCCGCTTGATACTATATGGTTCGACAACGAGAAGCGCTCAAAAATATTAGCCTATCTTTCAACGGAAGAAATAAAGCCACTACGCCCAGCGCTCAACACGACAATTCGATTTATAGATGGGTATCAATCCCCGCTGGGGATGGAACTTCTAGCAACTGTAGACTGGCTTCTCAAACATGGATGTGAACCAAAACTACATGCGATAAAGGCGGCGTTATCCGAATGGCCGGGTGGAAAGAAGGCCGCCGAGCGGAAGCTTCGTATATTCGATGATAGACTTCTCAGTTTGGCGATCGAAAAGGTTGCGTCATTCGAATCGACAAAATATGATCCGTTTCCCCCTGAATCCACAGAAGGCGACGCTGGCATCGGATTGAACCAATAACGCTATCGTTGTGACCACTGTCGCCCGGTGTCCTAAGTCAGCCGCCACACCTGTTCCCCACCTCTGCCCTCCTTGGCTATTTGCCCTCGGTCCACAAACCGATACATGGCCATCATGCAGCGCTGGCGGATTGTTGCGGCCATCTCAGGACCGTTGGCGTCGAATTGATGATTATCGCCGCCGAGGCATGTCCAAGCCTTCAGGGTTCGCCCGTAGAGCGTCGAAGATCAGCCGCGGCAGCGTTCCCCTTTCCGCGGCTAACAAGCCGTGAGCCAGGGGTTGACGAAAGCGACGCCGGTATCGGCAAAATCGCTGGTGTCACGGGTAACAACCGTGAGGCCATGCACGGAGGCTGTGGCAGCTATGAACAGATCGGGCTGCGAATAGGTGTGGTTGCGCTGCCGCCCGGCCTCCACCATCAAGCGCCAACGGAGAATGACCTCCTCGGTGATGGGAAGCACGCGCTGCCCGAACATGGGGCGCAGAACATGGTCGAGCCAGCTTGCGATTTCGGCCCGCTTCAAGGGATCGGAGACGCGTTCTATTCCGAAGCGTATCTCCGCCATTGTGACGTCCGATAAATAGAGGTCGTCAAGCGAGGCCGCCGCGATGAATTTCCGCACACGCTGCTCCGGTTGCGGCCTTCTCAGCTCGGAGACCACGTTCGTGTCGAGCAAATAGCTCACAACTCGACGTCGCGGACCGGCGCGCGATAAGGTTCGCGGTCAAAGTCCACGTCGCGAAGCGGGGAGGTTGCCATCGCGTCGATCAGCATTTGACCGCTCGCATACCCTTTCAGACGCTGATATTCCTCCGCCGCGACAATGACGACCTCCCGCTCGCCGCGCACCGAGACGCGCTGTGGTCCGTCGCTGTGAACGCGCTTGATGACCTCACTCAACTTCGCTTTCGCGTCGCGAAGGGTCCAGCGGCCGCTGTGTGAACGGCTCAAGGAGGCATTTGGGGCAGAAGCCTTGCCTCGGGTATTCGTTCGCTTATGTCTACTTGTAGTCATTGTGACCACATGCTAATTCGAAGGCGCACGAGATGCAAGGAGGATCGTTACCGGCTGTTCCCCGACAATACCGCCTTCGCAACGATGCGCCCCGCATTCAGCGCCTGCGTGCGGAGCCTCCGCCAATCGAAGCCTCGGTCGAGATCCTGCAGCGTCCGCACAAGCTGGGCGCGCTGTGCTTCCGGCATCAGTTCCATGATCTCGGCCCAAACGGCATCGACGTTATAGACGCCGGCCTTCGCGTCGAGGCACGCGGGTACGACATCGTCGGACGAGAAGCCAAGATCACCTCCCGCCGCGCCAATGGCGGCGCGAATGGATACGGCTTTAGTATTCGCCTCATCGGCCAGATCGTAGGGCGGCTTCCATTCCTGCATGGGGCGCAACCGATCGACATGGCTCAAGACCAGCAGCATGGGCGGGCGGCGGCGGTTGGGACGCTTGGAAAAATACTCGCGGATGGCGTCGAGCGCGCGGGAATCGAGTTCGCGGTCGGCGCGCACGGCACTCGCCACCCAGAGGACGAGATCGGCCTGCGCCGCCTCTTCCAAGAGCTTTTCGAGCGGCTGCTCCAGGCTGTCGAGGCCGGGGCTGTCGAGGATCAGCGCCTGGGGCGCGCCCTCGCGCTTGATTTCATAAGCCGTGAACTGGTTCGTCAGCGGCAGCGCATCGGACGCCGCGCGGATCTCATTCAGCAGCGCGTTAATGAGGCTGGATTTGCCCGCATTCACCTGCCCGCCGATAAGCAGGCGCAAGGGCTCGGCCTGCAGCTTGGGCGCCTTGCGGTCGCGCTCGGTGGCCTCGGTGACATGCGCTTCCAGATCCTCCGGAGCAACGCGCAGCCGCCCGCCATAAAGGTCGATGGCCGCGCGCCCGACTTCCTTCACGTAACCGCGCGCCAGCCGCTTCGCCACTTCCTCCCGGCCCCAGCGATACATCTGGTTGGAAAGCCGCTCGCGAAGCTCCTGCGTCACCGCCGTCGCCGGGTTGAGCATGCGGATGATGCGCCAGATATCGTAGCCCTTCTGAGCAACGTCGATCACGCCGCGCATTTGATAAATCTGGATGATCTGGCCAATCGTCAGCTTGTCGCCGAGCGGGACATTCTCGATGACCATCGGCTTCAGATGCAGGCTGACCTGCTCGACCATCGTGAGCGCTTCGGGCGCGGTGAACTGCCAGAGCGGATCTTTCACCTCGGGGTGAAGGGACTTGGCAACGGCCTCGATGGTTTCCTTGCCGAGCCCCAAAAAGGCGGTCCAGTTCGAGAAATGGCTTATATCCACGGTGTCGGCCACCGCGAGAACCGCTTTCCACGCTTCGTTTTCGCGCGGCGTCCAGGTGGAGGCTGCGGCGTCTTCTGGAGGCTCAACCGGGTGCGTTTTGTTGGGCGAAATATCGAGCTTCTTGAAGAGATAAAGCTGAAAAAGAAACGCCACGATGACGAAAAGGCACGCGCCGATCACCCAATAAAGGACATAGCCGTGCTGCCACATCCAGATGCCGCCGAAAGGCACGAGCGTCAGCGAAGGCAGGGCGATGCAGATCGCCCAGATCCAGAGGCGGAGCCAGAAGGTGGTGTCGCGCGCCTTGCTCATGCGGATATGCCCCAGTTCCCTGAATTACCTTTCCGCAGAACGTCGAAACCCCTCACCCCAACCCTCTCCCGCAAGGGGAGAGGGAGCATGCTCGCATTTGCAACAGCGTTCCTTCTCCCCTTGCGGGAGAAGGACAGGATGAGGGGTAGTGCCGACCGGCGCATGAGTCATCCTTCAGAATACTGCGCAGCTTTGCGGAAGCGAAAAGCTTGTGCGAGCGCCTGGGCATAGGTTTGCGCCACGCCTTTTGGATCGCTTCCGCCAGCCCGGTGGATTGCAAGGAAATAACAGGCGGCCTTGCCGATGGCGAAAGTGGTCGCGAAACTTGTGGCGGCGGCTGCGGCGGCTCCCGCGGTCTGCCCGTATACGGGGATAAGTTTCGCCAGTTGCCGCAAGCCGAAGCCCGCAGCGTATCGAGAGACCGCGCCCACGCCGAGGCAAGCCGCGAATTCCGTGAGCGCCGTCCTGTTCCAGTCGACGCCGTAGATGCGGGCGAGGCTATGCAGCATTTTCGATTGCACGACCGGGACGGCGACCGCGCCTGCCACCGGCACCACGTCTGCCGCTGCGGCGGCGGTGGCATAACCGACGATATGCGGATGGGCTTCGATCGCAAGCGTATCGCCAGCTTTCGCGTTCGCATCCTTCAAGGCTGCGACGAGACCGGCGGGCGCTGCCATGTGGAGCGCATGCAACAGCGCTTCGAGCCCGTACGCCTGAGGCTCGTATCCGTCGCCCGCCTGCGTGAAGTCAATCGGTACGAAGATGCAAAGGCCATTCCCCGGCAAGCCTTTGAACAGCGACCGCTGATAGGCGAGACTTCTTGCGAGGTCTGCGGGGATCGCGCCGCCTAAGGCCGATTCCTGCCCCGGCACAGCATAGGGGTAGGTGCTTGGATGCCCCTGGCCCGGCGCATAGGCCTCATGCAGAGTGGTCTGCGCCACGATCAACGGCCAATGAGGATGGCGTTTGCGCGCCGCCTTGACGGTCTCAATGACCGCTTCCTGCTGCGGGTCCAGCGCTTTCATAACCGCAAGCATAAGATGCGCCTGGGCTTCGTGAACGCTGATGTCTTCCGTCGGGTCGTAGCCTTTTTCTCCAAGGCCTCGTGTGTCGAGAAAACGGATGACGGGCGCATCCGCGGGGAAATCGAAAAGCGCGGATGTCCTCGTGCAAGGCTTGTAGCCCTGGCCTACTTCCGCGGCGGTGGCTTCGGTCAAGGCCTGGACAATGGATGTTTTGCCGGACTGAACTTTGCCGATGAGCCAAATAACCGGGGCAGCCTGCCTCGCGAGCGCCGCCACTTTTTCATCAGGCGTCGCGATGGCTTGTGGCGAAAGAACCGTATCGCGAAGGCTTTGCCAGCTCCGCGCCAACACGTCTTGCAGATTCCCCCGCCAGTCCATGACCGCCATCAAACGCCCTGATTGCTTTGGTTCCAACCCAGAATTCGTGATCTCTCGAAGAGAGAGACCCATACCTGCCGGCATTATGACTCTTATATAGGAGTTGAAGGGTTTGCGTCTGCACCCATGCGCAAACTGCCTTGCGTCAACACACCGGTCGCGCGGCATCATTGCAGGCTTGTCATCATCACGGAATTCTGGCAGGCTCCGAAGTGATGGGCGGAAGAGCCCACACGGTCGAACTCGGCCCGGTTACCATTTGTTTTAGCAAAACAAATGGGTCTCGGGGCGAGCTTTTGCGTGCCCGCAGAAGGCGCGCTGGAGAAGTAAAATGAAAAAGGGCGGCCCTCCAAGGAAGAGACGCCGCTCGCATGAACTACATCAAGATCACCAGACATTCAAAGACTTCGCTCCAAATAAGCAGCCATGACCGAAACCGCGATGCATCCAGGTAACAGGTTCAACGACATCAACGGCCTTCCCGAACCCCAAGGTCTCTATCATCCTTCCCACGAGCACGATGCCTGCGGCCTCGGCCTGATCGCCAACATCAAAGGCGTGAAAAGCCACCAGATCGTGCAGGATGGATTGAAGATTTTGCTGCACCTGGAGCACAGGGGTGCGGTCGGCGCCGATCCGCTTGCTGGCGACGGGGCGGGCATTCTCGTCCAGATTCCGCACGAATTTTTCGCTGCGGAAGCGGAGCGTCTTGGCTTCAAGCTGCCGGAGCCCGGCGGCTATGCCGCTGGCCAGATCTTCATGCCGCAGGACGCTGCATTGCGCGCGCGCTGCGAGGCGATTGTCGCCGAGGTCTTTGCAGAAGAAGGCATCCCGCTCTTAGGCTGGCGCGATGTGCCGGTCAACAATGAGCCGTTGCCGGAGATCGTTCTCGCGACCGAGCCCTTCCACCGGCAGGTCTTCGTCGCGCGCCCTTCAAGCATCCCAGATGAAACGGCCTTCGAGCGCGCTCTTTATCTTGCCCGCAGAGTCATAGCGAATCGGGCGCGCGCGGCGCTTGGTCCCAAGGACGTCATGGACTTCTATATTGTCACGTTGTCCTGCCGTACCGTCGTCTATAAGGGCATGTTCCTGTCCTATCAGGTGGGCGAATATTACCTCGACCTGCATGATCCGCGCTTTGCATCGGCGCTTGCGCTCGTTCATCAGCGCTTTTCGACAAACACCTTCCCGTCATGGAGGCTCGCGCATCCCTATCGCATGATCTGTCACAACGGCGAGATCAATACGCTGCGCGGCAATGTGAACTGGATGGCGGCGCGGCAGGCGAGCGTATCCTCGCCGCTGTTCGGCGAGAACATTTCGAAGCTGTGGCCCATCTCCTTCGAAGGGCAGTCCGACACGGCTTGCTTCGATAACGCGCTCGAATTCCTGGTTCAGGGCGGCTACAGCCTCGCCCACGCCATGATGCTGCTCATCCCCGAAGCCTGGGCGGGCAACCAGCTGATGGACGAGAAGCGGCATGACTTTTATCAGTATCACGCCTCGCTCATGGAGCCCTGGGACGGCCCCGCCGCCATCGCTTTCACGGACGGCCGGCAGATCGGGGCGACGCTCGACCGCAATGGCCTTCGGCCCGCCCGCTACATTATAACATCCGACGACCGCGTGATCCTGGCCTCGGAAGCGGGCGTGCTGACCGTGCCCGAGGAGATGATCGTTCATAAGTGGCGGCTCCAGCCGGGCAAGATGCTGCTGATCGACCTCGAAAAGGGCGGCATTATATCCGACGACGAGATCAAGGCGCAGCTCGCCGATGCTCATCCCTATCGGGAATGGCTGAACCGCGGGCAGTTGCGCGTTGAAGCGCTGCCGCACGCCGAGCCGTCGCAGCCGAAAACCAATATTGCGCTGCTCGACCGGCAACAAGCTTTCGGATACACGCAGGAAAGCTGGAAGTTCCTGCTTTCGCCAATGATCGAGACGGGCCAGGAAGCGATTGGCTCGATGGGCACCGATACGCCGATCTCGGCGCTTTCATCCAAGCCGAAGCTGCTCCACACCTATTTCAAGCAGAACTTCGCCCAGGTGACGAATCCGCCCATCGACCCGATCCGCGAGGAGCTGGTCATGAGCCTTGTCTCCTTTATCGGTCCGCGCCCGAACATCCTGGACTTGAAGGGCACATCGGACCTCAAATGGCTTGAGGTATCGCAGCCCATCCTGACGAACGACGAGCTGGAGCGCATCCGCCGCATCGCGGAGGTGCCGGACGCGCCATTCAAAACCATCACGCTCGACATCACCTACGCGGCCGACCTCGGCGCATCTGGCATGGAGCGTTCGCTCGAGTCGCTGTGCGCGCAGGCCAAAACCGCCGTCCGGGAAGGCTGGAACATCATCATCGTCTCGGATCGCGCCGCCGGTCCCGACCGCATCCCGATCCCGAGCCTTCTCGCCACCAGCGCGATCCACCATCACCTGATCCGCAAGGGTCTGCGCACTTCGGTCGGCCTTGTGGTCGAGACGGGCGAAGCGCACGAGATCCATCAATTCGCCGTGCTGGCGGGCTACGGCGCGGAAGCCATCAACCCGTATCTCGCCTTCGAGACCATCGAAGCAAATCTCGACGAGCTTGATAAGCCCATCGACAAGAAGGAAGCCTTCTACCGCTATGTGAAGGCGATCGGCAAAGGTCTCATGAAGGTCATGTCCAAAATGGGCATCTCGACCTATCAATCCTATTGCGGCGCGCAGATCTTCGACGCGGTCGGCCTGCACACCGATTTCGTCGGCAAGTATTTCACCGGCACGCGCACGGCGATCGATGGCGTCGGCCTTGCCGAGATCGCAGCGGAAAGCGCTGAGCGTCATCGGCTCGCCTTTTCCGATGCGCCAGTGTTGAAAAACGCGCTCGAAACCGGCGGCGAGTATGCCTTCAGGGTTCGCGGCGAGGAGCACGCCTGGAACCCCGACACGGTTGCGGACCTTCAGCATGCCGTTCGAGGCAACCTTCCGGACAAGTACCGTTCGTTCGCCAAGCGCCTGAATGACCAGTCCGAGCGCCTGATGACGATCCGCGGGCTGTTCCGCGTCAAGAACGCGAGCGAAATCGGCCGAGCGCCTGTTTCCATCGAGGACGTCGAGCCCGCGAAAGAGATCGTGAAGCGCTTTGCGACGGGCGCGATGTCCTTCGGCTCGATCAGCCGCGAAGCACACACGACGCTCGCCATCGCCATGAACCGGATCGGCGGAAAGTCGAACACCGGCGAAGGCGGCGAGGAGACCGACCGCTTCAAGCCCCTGCCGAACGGCGACAGCATGCGCTCGGCGATCAAGCAGGTGGCGTCAGGCCGCTTCGGGGTCACGACCGAATATCTCGTGAACTCCGATATGATGCAGATCAAGATGGTGCAGGGAGCGAAGCCCGGCGAGGGCGGCCAGCTTCCCGGCCACAAGGTCGATGAGACGATCGCGCGCGTGCGCCACTCGACGCCGGGCGTCGCCCTCATCTCGCCGCCGCCGCACCACGACATTTATTCGATCGAAGACTTGGCGCAGCTCATCTTCGACCTGAAGAACGTAAACCCGGAAGCCTGGGTCAGCGTAAAGCTTGGCGCCGAAGTCGGCGTCGGCACCGTGGCTGCAGGCGTCGCCAAGGCTCGCGCCGATCACGTGACGATCTGCGGCTTCGAAGGCGGAACGGGCGCGTCTCCGCTCACCTCGATCAAGCACGCGGGCTCGCCTTGGGAAATCGGTCTTGCTGAAACCCAGCAAACGCTCGTGATGAACCGTCTTCGCGGCCGTATCGCCGTGCAGGTGGACGGCGGCGTTCGCACGGGACGGGACGTGCTGATCGGCGCGCTCCTCGGTGCGGACGAGGTCGGTTTTGCCACCGCGCCCTTGATTGCGGCCGGGTGTATTATGATGCGCAAGTGCCATTTGAACACTTGCCCGGTCGGCGTTGCGACGCAGGATCCAGTCCTTCGCGCCCGCTTCAAGGGAACGCCCGAGCACATCATCAACTACTTCTTCTTCGTCGCCGAAGAACTCCGGGAGTACATGGCGGCGCTCGGCGTTCGCACCTACAGCGAGCTTGTCGGCCGGACGGACTGGCTCGACAAGGAGCGGGCCATCGAGCATTGGAAAGCTCAGGGGCTGGACTTTACCCGCCTGTTCTACAAGCCGAACATGCCCAAGTCGGTCGCCATCCATAACTCGGAGAAGCAGAACCACCCCATCGCGCATGTGCTCGACCGCAAGCTGATCGAGTGCGCCAAGCCCGCGCTCGAAGGGGCAAGGCCGGTAAAACTCGAATTGCCCATCGCGAGCAGCGACCGCTCCACGGGCGCGATGCTGTCGGGCCGGGTGGCGAAAGCCTACGGTCATAACGGACTTCCCGAAGACACGATCTGGATCGCGCTCAAGGGCACGGCTGGCCAGAGCTTCGGCGCTTGGCTTGCAAGGGGCGTTACGCTCGATATCGCGGGCGAAGCCAATGACTACGTCGGCAAGGGTCTTTCCGGCGGCAGAATTATCGTCCGGCCTCCGGATCGCACCGCCATCGTCCCCGAGGAAAGCATCATTGTCGGCAACACCGTGCTTTACGGTGCGATTTCCGGTGAGTGCTATTTCCGCGGCGTGGCTGGCGAGCGGTTCGCCGTCCGCAACTCGGGCGCCGTCGCCGTTGTCGAAGGCACCGGCGATCATGGCTGCGAATACATGACGGGCGGTTGCGTGGTGGTTCTCGGGCAAACGGGGCGCAACTTCGCGGCAGGGATGTCGGGCGGCGTGGCTTATGTGCTCGACCAGCGCGGCGATTTCGAGCGGCATTGCAACATGGCGATGGTGGAACTCGAGCCGATCGATCCCGGCGATGTCTCGCCCTTCGACCAGGCAAGCGGCGATACGCTGGAGCGCTTCAACTTCGTGCATCTTCTTCACGATATGACGAAGGATGACGAGTTGCGCCTCTACCGGCTTATTGAAAATCACCGCCATTACACGGGCTCCGAACGGGCGAAGGCGATCCTCGAAAATTGGAAGGATTACCTTCCGAAATTCGTGAAGGTGATGCCGACCGAGTACCGCAGGGCGCTCGAAAACATGAAGCGCCTTCGGGTTGCGCCACATCCGCCGGAGCACGCTGACATCGCCATCGGCGTGAATGGCGTGAATGGCCGATAATGAAGATTTCGGGCGTGGACGGCTGGGCGCGCCCCCAAAAGCAGCGGCGGGGCAGTATTTAGGGACTAGGCATGGGGAAGATCACCGGTTTTCTTGAGATCGAGCGCGAGGATCGCGACTACGCGCCGGTCAGCGAACGCACACGGCATTTTCGGGAGTTCGTGCTGCCGCCTTCCGAGGGGGATGTGCGAAAACAGGCCGCGCGCTGCATGGATTGCGGCATCCCCTATTGTCATCGCGGCTGCCCGGTCAACAACCAGATCCCCGATTGGAACGACCTCGTCTATCACGACGAATGGCAGACGGCGGCGCGCAATCTGCATTCCACCAACAACTTCCCGGAGGTGACGGGCCGCATCTGCCCGGCTCCCTGCGAGGCATCCTGCACGCTCAACATCGAGGATGTGCCCGTCACGATCAAAAGCATCGAATGCGCCATCGCCGACCGGGCCTTCGAGCAAGGCTGGATCCTCCCCGAACCGCCGGAGCAGAAAACAGGCAAGCGTGTGGCTATCGTGGGTTCAGGCCCCTCGGGCTTGGCCGCTGCCCAACAGCTGGCGCGCGCTGGCCATGACGTTCATGTCTATGAAAAGAACGCGATGCCGGGCGGCCTGCTTCGCTATGGCATCCCCGATTTCAAGCTTGAAAAGCAGATCATCGAGCGGCGCGCGGCGCAGATGCAGGCGGAGGGCGTCACCTTCCACTGCAACGTCAATGTCGGCGTAACGGTCTCCATCCTGGACCTTGAGAAGGACCATGACGCCGTGCTTCTGGCGGGCGGGGCTGAAAAGGCGCGCGAGCTGCCCATTCCAGGGCGCGAGTTGAAGGGTGTCGAGCAGGCGATGAGTTTCCTGCCGCAGCAGAACCGGCGCGTTTCCGGCGAGCCTGTCGGGAACGTCGAGCCCATCCTGGCCACGGACAAGCGTGTCGTTGTGATCGGTGGCGGAGACACAGGCTCCGACTGCATCGGCACGTCGTTCCGGCAAGGCGCAAAATCCGTCGTGCAGCTGGAAATTATGCCAAAGCCTCCCGAGACGGAGAACAAGGAGATGTCCTGGCCGCATTGGCCTCTGAAGCTCAGGACGTCGTCAAGTCAGGCTGAGGGCGCCGAGCGCGATTTCAGCGTCATGACGACCCGGTTCGAGGGGGACGAGAGCGGCCAGGTCAAGGCGCTGCACTGCGTGCGGGTGGACCAGAAAATGCAACCCATACCGGGCAGCGAATTCAAGATCGAGGCCGAACTCGTGCTGCTCGCGATGGGCTTCGTCTCGCCGGTCCATGACAGTCTTGCAGGGCCTCTTGGTCTCGACCTCGACCCGCGCGGCAATGTCAAAGCCAACGAACAGGATTACGCCACCTCGCGCCCGAAGATTTTTGCGGCGGGTGACATGCGGCGCGGTCAGTCGCTGGTTGTCTGGGCGATCCGCGAGGGCAGGCAAGCTGCGCATGCCATCGACAAGGCTTTGATGGGCCGGACGCTCCTGCCGAGATAGGCGCCTTTCCATTCAATTGTTCCCAGCCAGCCCGTCGAGCGTTGGCCACAAAAAAAGCGGCTGGAAATCAGCCGCTTAGTTTTTTCCGTGGTGTTATGTTCTAGCTATGATGCTGGTCTTTTTTCTGCGGCGCTGCCGGATGAGGCTGTGGATGTGCGGCCGCCGGCTTTGGCATGTTGGCATGAGGTTGCCCATGCGCGGCAGGATTACCCGGCATCTTCATCATTGCGGCGGTGTGTGGGGCACCCCCATTCGGAACTCCATTCGCATGGGTGGCAGCGCCATTCAAATGAGCGGCAGCCCCATTCGCAGAGGTTGGAACCCCATTCGTATGGGCGACAGCTGCATTGACATGGGTTTGAGCCCCATTCGTATGAGCAGCCGTCGATCCTAGAGTTTTGTGCTTATCGCCTGCTGGACCCGCGTTCAAGTTCGCAACGGCGTTCTTGTTCGCGCCGTGGCTCGCATCGTGATGCGCCGCACCCGCAGCGCCATTCGATTTCGCAGCCAGATTGGGATCGGCACGGGATTTAACCGCTGCTCCATTCCCAGGTCCAACCAGGCTCCTGCTCGCTGGATGAGCGCCATTCAGCCCGCTGCCCGTCGTGAGCGATGCAGGCTTGACGCGGCCACCCGCCGACTTTGCGGCCACCGCACTTTGTGGACTGAAATCGCCTGCCCTCGAGACAGCCGCGACTGTGGGCCTGCCGTTATTCACCGACGCGCGCAAGTCCCTGTTCTCGCTTGCGAGATGTTGATGGTGTTGTTGTTCCTGGGTGGGCGCGATGTGCTGTTCCCTGGCAGCCTGCAGTTCCGGCGGCGTAGGCCGCGCCTTTATTCCACCGTTGCCTCCGTTATAGCTAACGTTGGTTGTGTTGCTATTGACGACCTGCTGGCTGTAGACATTGTTGATAACTGTAGTGTTACTGATATTGGTAACGGACCGGTTGTAGTAGAAGGATCTGCCGGACCAGTAGCCGCCCGCGAAGCCTACCCCCGTATAGCCGAACCCGTAGGACACGCCGCCGTAGAAGCCGACGGTCGGACCCCAATATCCCGCGTTCCAAACGTACTCACCGCCGCTCCAGCCCCAATATCCAGGCGTCCACAACAAACCCGGGCTCGGCGGAAGCACCCACGCGCCCGGTACCCAATAATGCTCTGAAATATCAGCGTTCCAGGCCCAGTAGCCAGGCGTCCAGATGTATCCGGGTTCCGGGATGGCAGGCTGGACATAGACAGGCAAGGCCGGGGGGGCGATGCCGACCGCAAGAACGATCTGCGCATTGGCCTTGTCAAAAGCTCCGCCCAAGCCGAGCATCGCGCACAAGGCCACGATCAATGTGTGTATCCGCATTTCTTTCATCTCACGTTGGTTGCACAACGACGCCAGTACAACTGGCCGGATTTACAGCAGAAAGCTTCAATGTCCAAGTAGTCTCGCATCTCGGCCCAATTCCCGCGTAAAATTTAACTTGGTCAAAAATGAGCCGGTGGCTTGCGGATTTAAAAAGATATGCACGATTTTTCATCTGCTGCGCGAGGCTTAACTCTGCCAACCGTGATTACATCCAACAAAGTCAAATTCTGCGCTCCGTCGACGTATTAGAATATCACGCCTCGATCTTTGCATTTTTGCATTGCAAGAGTGCTGGAGCCTAACCGCGCCTAAAACTTACGCATTCTTATCAGCTCTACATTAGAATGATATTCAATCACAAAAGTCACAAATGAATTAGACTGACAATAAATAACTTTCTGAAGCAAATTGTTCTAAAAAAGACGCTTAGATGCCTTGCGATCGTCAAACTTTTTCTGTTAGGTTCGTCCTCAGTAAAACTTTCCGACAGCAATGCAACACTGCGGCAAATATGTCAGTGTCGCATCCAACAAACGGGGAATGCTTAGGATGTACATTAGATGTTGTACGCTTGCGTGCTTGGTTACGCTTATCGGCGGGGGCGTGTCGGCACAAGCCGCTGACCTCTATCGCGCTCCTCCTCCGCCACCGGTGAGCTACGTGCCGCCTATGATCGCGGCGAACACCTGGACAGGGTTCTATGCCGGAATCAACGGCGGGTATGGCTGGGGCGGCGGCAGCGATACCATCACCTACTACTATGATAGCCCGGATCAGTCGGCGCGCACAAAGCCGCAAGGCGGTTTCGGTGGCGGCCAAATCGGCTACAACTTCCAGACTGGCTCCTTCGTCTTTGGCGTTGAAACCGACTTCCAAGGCGCCGGCATTACCGATAGCGTGACCGGTGCGACGGCCCAGAACTACGGCTTTACCAGCAAGGAGAGCATCGACTGGTTCGGCACGGCTCGCGGGCAACTCGGCTTTGCCGTCGGCAACGCCCTTCTCTACGGCACCGGCGGCTTCGCTTACGGCAACGTCAATCAGCACGCCAATAACGGCGGCGACCTCTTCGTAAGCAATACCACGCAGACAGGTTACGTAGCGGGCGGCGGCATAGAATACAAATTCAATCCCGCCTGGTCGCTGAAGGCCGAATATCAATTTATTGATCTTGGCAGCCAAAAGCTCACCGGCACCGGCGGCGTCACCACCAATCCGCTCGACACCAACTTCCAAACCGCCCGCATCGGTCTGAACTATCGCTTTGGCGGCGGCGGCGGCGGATATGAACCCCTGAAGTAGACCGCGCCCCGCCATGGTGTGGAAGAGGCCCGCGTCGAGGACAGACGGTTAACCAAAACCCAGTCCTCAATTCTCGACGGGTCGAAACTCACTGTTTATTGGGTGCGCCCTGGTTCTCATGTGCGCTGCCGGGAAGCTTCGGTTCGGCAATTCCACGGCTGAGGGTACAGCGGTTGATTGCTGTACGGCAACGCACTTTAAAGCGCCGCTTAATCGTCTTAAAGCGCCGCTTAATCGTCGCGATAGATACGCTCGCGGCGCTCATGCCGCTCCTGGGCCTCCAGGCTCAAAGTCGCCACCGGCCTTGCGTCGAGGCGCTTCACGCCGATCGGTTCGCCCGTCTCCTCGCAATAACCGTAGGAGCCGTCATCAATGCGCTCAAGAGCCGCATCTATTTTTGTGATCAGTTTTCGCTGCCGGTCTCGGGCGCGAAGTTCGATCCCGCGATCGAACTCGTAGCTCGCCCGGTCCGTAACGTCGGGGTGCTGCGCCAACTCCTGAAGGTTGTCCAGGGTCTCCTTGCTCTCCCGAAGGAGTTCGTCCCGCCAAGCGATAAGTTTTTTTCTAAAGTAAGCGCGCTGGCGCTCATTCATGAATGGTTCGTCTTCAGACGGCTTATAATCTGGAGGCAGATCTAGGCCGCCCATGTCGCCCCCTATTCGCACGAACATCCCTACTGATCATAGCGAGAACGGTTCAACACTTAGAAAGCTCTCTGTCGCACTGACTGAAGCGTTATGACCTTCAACGCCCTCCAAGTCAAGACGGTGGAATCGACGCCCTCTCCTCGACTTCGGCCGGTTGCCCGCACGGCTTTTTGGGCGATGATTGACCCAAACTAGGAAGTTAGGCATAACATTGCCATAAACGTGCCCCTATTGCGCCGCCCTCGCGAGTCGCCCATCTCCCGGTTAAACTTGGGTCGTTATCTGTACCGATGATTGTCAAACTCGCGATACGAAACCTGTTGCACGATCGTGGGCGCTTTCTTGGAACCCTCATCGGCGTCCTTTTTGCCGTGGTTCTGGTCGCCGTTCAGCTTGGGCTGTTTCTCGGCGCGCGGAAGATGATCTCGGGCATGGTTGCGCACACTACGGGCGACATATGGATCGCTGCCTATGGCGCGAACAACTTTGAACAGGCTCCTATCCTGACGGGTCGTGAACGCTTTCTGGCGCTTTCGGTGCCCGGCGTCGAATCCGTGAACCCCCTCGTCGTGGCTTTCTCGGGCTGGCGTAGGGCTAACTCAGGCACCGTGAACGTCATAATTATCGGCTCCGAGAAGGGGAAGGGAAGCCTCAAACCGTGGAATATCGTCGAGGGCGCCGCGGTACCCACCTTGCAGGACGGCGTGATCATCGACCGGACCTATGCCAAGACGCTTGGCGTTTCGGGTGTGGGCGATAGTGCGGCAATCGCCGGACAGCGGGTGCGGGTGGAAGGGCTGACGGACGGCATCCGGTCGTTCACCACATCGCCCTTTGTTTTTACGAGCATGAACAATGCGCGGGAAATTCTTTCGATGCCGGCCGATCAAGCGACCTTCTATATCGTTGACCTTCTTCCAAGCGCCGATCCGGCCCAGGTGAAGCGGGAACTGGCGGCAAAACTGCCGGATGTGTCCGTCTACACCAAGGCGGAGTTCTTGAAGCTCAATCTCGATTATTGGCTGTTTGGCACGGGCGCGGGCGTCGCGCTTTTGGGCGGCGCCTTCCTGGGTCTCGTTATTGGCACGGTTATCGTTGCACAAACGCTTTATTCGAGCACGAAGGACCACCTCACCGAATTCGCCACGTTGAGAGCGCTTGGCTCATCCTCCTCCTACATCCACAAGGTCATACTGGTGCAGGCGATCGTAAGCGCCATCATTGGGTTTGCGATTGGCATTGCGGTTTCGCTGGTCGTGGCCCAGTTCAGCGAGGTCACGCCGATGCCCATTGTGTTGACGCCGTTCCTGGCGCTGCTGCTTTTGGGTGCGACGGTGGCGATGTGCGCCATTTCTGCGCTCTCATCCATATACAAGGTGACGAAAATAGACCCTGCGATGGTGTTTGCCCGATGACAAGGGTCCCTATTCTAGAAGCGGACCACATCGTCAAAGAACTTGGCGAAGGCGACGGCAAGGTCCTCGCGCTGAACGGCGTCAGTCTGGCCCTTTATCCGGGCGAGTTCACATTGCTCATGGGACCGTCAGGGAGCGGAAAGACGACGCTTCTTTCGATCATGGGCTGTATCCTGACCCCGACTTCGGGGTCGGTAAAGCTCGCGGGCGAGAGCGTGGAGAGAAGTCAGCCGGAACAGCTCGCCGGCCTGCGACGTGATCATTTCGGTTTCATCTTCCAGTCCTACAATCTGTTTCCGACGCTTAACGCGCTCGACAATGTGCAAATTGCCCTCGATGTTCGCGGCATTTCAGGCAGGGAGCGCAAAAGGCGGGCGCTTGGTGCGCTTCACAATGTTGGGCTCGCTCACCGCCTTCGCAGCTATCCGGGAACTTTGAGCGGTGGTGAAAAACAGCGCGTCGCGATTGCGCGCGCTATCGCGTCATCGCCTTCGATCATTCTCGCCGACGAGCCGACCGCCGCGCTCGATGCGGAAAACGGGCAGGCCATCATGGAACTGCTCGCGCAAATCGCAAAGAAGGATAAGTGCGCCATCCTGGCCGTGACCCACGATCCGAGAACGCTCCCATACGCGGACCATGTGATCGAGATCGAGGATGGCAAAATCCTTGAACGAAAAAAGAGCGGGCAACTCGCTCGAATTGCAGCCGACAATCCCCTGGAGCGGCTCGCGTCCATTTGAACGCGGATAACTGCTCTCTTACATTAGAAGCCGATCAATTTTCCGCCTTTCATCGATCCCGGCGGGTTGATCTGAGACTAACAGGCCGCTGAAAACCATGTTGCCCATGGTTCGACAAGCTCACCATGAGGATCGACACATTGAAAACACTCAACCTCATCCTGAGCCCGTCGAAGGATGAAGCCAACACCCGACCTCATCCCGAGCCTGTCGAAGGAGAAGCCAACACTCAACCTCATCCTGAGCCCGTCGAAGGAGAACCCAACACTCGGCCTCATCCTGAGCCTGTCGAAGGATGAAGCCACGTTTTCAGCCTTCTTCAGCATCCTGCCAGGGAGTGAAAACAGGCCGAACACCCTCAGAGAAAGCGGCAAGTCAATGCGTAAACTTCGATCCTCGTCCTGGATACGTCTCTTTGGTCTCGCAGCCGTTGGAACAACGCTAATCGGTTCGGCTGTGGTCCTTGTTCTTGGCGCAATCCCTACGCACTCGGAACTTGCGATAAGCCCGGAAACAACGTGGGCCGCCGCCGCCCCTGGCCGCGTCGAGCCGAAAGGGCGCGAGCTTCGCATCGTTGCGCCAGCCCCTGCCATCGTTAAGGAGGTTCTCGTCAGTTTGAACGACCGGGTTCAAAAGGGCGACCTCTTGATCCGGCTCGATGACGAAGAGCTGAAAGCGAAACTTGCCGCCGCCAAGGCACAGGTCGCGGTCCGGACGACAGATCGGGATAATGTAAGGGCCTCCGAAGCGGCGCTGGACCGGCGGAAGGCCGAAGATAATCTTTACAATGCCGAGCGCGGGGCATTCGACGCCAGAATCGATCTGGATCGCCTGATTTCAGAGGCGAGAGAAGGCAAGGTCTCGCTTGGTAACGTACAAAATGCTCGGGCCGCCGTCTTTGCCGCCAGCGAAAAGATGCTGCAGGACCAACAAAAGCTGAAGAAAGTGCTCGCCAGGGATATGCCCGCGCTCAAGCGCGAGGAGGCCGCGCTGGCTGCCGCGCGCGCCGACGTTTCCGTTGTCAGTGCAAGCCTTGAGCGCATGCGCATCCGTGCGCCCATCGATGCCGCTGTCCTTGGGCTTAATGCGAAAGCCGGAGAAATGGCGGGAGCCTCGGCAGAAAGCCCCCTGCTCACCTTGGGGAATACGGACCGCCTGCAGGTGCGCGCCGAGGTCGAAGAGCGCGACGTCGGCAAAATCTACCAAGGGCAATCAGCCGTCGTGAAATCGGACGCATTCCCGAACCGGACGTTCGAGGTCCGGGTCGCCACGATCGCAAAAGCGCTTGGCGCGCCGCAACTCTCATCGCGCAATCGGCGCAAGCAGGCGGACTTCGACGTCCTCGAGGTTGTTCTGGATCTCGAGGAAGGCGTTCCGTTGCTTCCGGGAATGCGGGTTGATGTTTTGTTTCGCGAGGCCGCAACGGCTCCGAAAAGCTCGTCTGCGAGTTCGCAGTAACTTCCTACTCCGAGGGACCGGGAGGGAGAGGGTTGAGGAACGGCTTCAGCCCCTCCTCAGGCGCGGCAGGCGGGGAACCAATTCTGTACCCGTAGGGCGCCGACGATGGCCTGAGGGATTTTTCGACTTCTGCAAGCGAGATGTAACGGCCCTCGCAGTTAGCCTGCTTTCCCATAGCATAGCGCACTTCGATGTCACGATAGGCGACGTTCACCTCTTGCTCGCCATAGCTCGTTTTGCCCAAGGCAAGGTTGGCGCCGGAGAGACAAAAGCCGGCTGCAAGAAGCTTCCATTGCTCTGCAAAATAGGCAAAACGCTCCGCGAAGCTTCGTCCCACCCGCTCGTACGTCATGGTCGGATTTGAAGCGGGCCAAATAAACAGGAACCGGAACGTATTTGCGGAAACCGGAGTGATATTCGTGAGCGCGGCGTCTGGTTGTCTGCGCGCGGCCTCGAATAGCTCGTTCATGCTCTTTGGATCGAGCGAATTAATAATCGCTCTCGCCTGGTTTCCGGCGGAGGCCGCCGAGACCGGGACGCACAATGCCAATAAGCCGGCGGCAAAGCTTTTAAGTGTGAGTTGCTTTTTCATGGTCGCGATGTTGCGTTTAAGTGAGCCTATTCGTCAACATATTCACTGCAACTTGCGCGGAAATCGGGCAGGAAGCGAAATGTTGCAATCGACAAGCTCACTTTTTTGCCTTAAGTAAGCGTAATTCCAGCTCAACTGGCGCGGCGGGCTTGCGCTGCTTTTTCAGCGCGGCATGAATGCCCATTGATGTGCCGCAGAAGGACTTCAGGTATGAACATCATCGAGACGCTCGAAAAAGAGCAAATGGCGCAGCTCGAGGCAAAGCGCCGCATCCCGACTTTCCAGCCCGGCGACACCCTGCGTGTCAGCGTCAAGGTCGTCGAAGGCACCCGCGAGCGTGTCCAGGCCTATGAGGGCGTCTGTATCGCCCGGTCTGGCCGCGGCTTCAATGAAAGCTTCACGGTGCGGAAGATCTCTTATGGCGAAGGGGTGGAGCGCGTGTTCCCGCTTTACTCTCCGCTGATCGACAGCATCTTGGTCGTGCGCCGCGGCAAGGTGCGCCGCGCGAAGCTCTACTATCTGCGCGGCCTCCGTGGCAAAGCGGCCCGTATTCCCGAGCGGACCGATGCCCGCGCGAAGGCGCTGAAGGCGGAGTTCAAGGGCTTCAAGCGGCCGAGGGGCAATGCTGACGACCTCAAGCTCATCAAGGGGCTCTTGGCCCATGACGAAAAGCGCTTGAACGAGATCAACGTGATCAAATTCGAGCAGCTGGCGAATTTCTCGGACGAAGAGATCGCCTTGGTGGACGACTATCTCAAGCTCGGCGGTCGCATGGAGCGCGAGGATTGGCCCAACCAAGCGCTGAAGCTTATGGCAGAGACCACAGCGGACGAAGTTCCCGCCGTAGAAGAAGAGGCTGCGGCAGGAGCTTAGCCCTGTCAAAGATGTAAAAGTCTGTCAGAGCCTCGCAGCTTTTCGCTGTGCCGGCTACTGAAGCGCTGGACTCCGCTACGTGGCCCAGCGCTTGGAGCGCTTTAGCGGGTAACTGTGCCCCGATGCACGATCACGCCGCGCCGCGGATGGACGGTGGTGCTGCCCCTGACTGCAGTGCCGCCCATTCCATAATAGCCATGATGGCGCACAACGGCGCCGCGTTGTCCCACGCAAGCGGCGCGATTGTCACCCTTGGCGCACGCGACTGCGGATGCTTCCGTAGCGTATGCCGCAACCCAGGCACCGCCGATCAAAGCAAGTAAAATGAGTTTGCGCATCTGATCCTCCCTTGATGCTTCGCATCGTGCCGAAGCTGAGGAGAAGTCTAGCCGAAGCAAAGCCTCAACCGATAAAATTGACGGAGAGCGTATTAATTAAGCCGCTACCGGCTCATTTTGATTTTTCATAAAATTTGTTAAGCAGTCAAAGCTCAGGCATGAAAACCATTAAGTAGAAAATCGCAAGAACGGCCGCGAATGCGGGCCAGCCAAGTATGAACCAGAGGCGCAGATAGCGAAAATATAGGGGCGGCAGCGGATCGCCGCTCTGAAGGCATGCCCCAGCGATGCGCCTGAGGCGGATTTGCAGCCAAACGACGGGCAGCCAGAACATCCCGACCAAAATATAGAGCGCGATCGAGAGCGCGAGCCAGCCATGCATTAGCGGCACACCGGCGAGAAGCGCCATCGTTATTCCTGTGACAGGCTGGATCACGACTGCGGGAGCGGTAAAGAGCCAATCGGCCAGAACGACGGAGCGACCCACCGTCGCCACCACGCGCGGATCTTTCGTCCTGAAGGCAAGAAAGCCGTGAAACGCCGTCCCGAGACCGGTTCCGAACAACAGCGTCGAACTGAGGACGTGAATGTACTTCAGGAAGAGATAGCTCATCGCCTCTCTTCGAGCGCGATCATGGTAAGCGTAGCCAAAAGGACGGCAAGGTTCTTCATCAACGGTCCGAATGGGTCGGCCCAGATCTGCGGGACGGCCATCGTGGCGAGAACCGTAAACACCAGCATCGCGATGATCTGCACCGCGCCGACAAGGGCGGGGCGAATGTTGGCGAGCAGGGCTGTGCCGAGAGCGGCGTCCAGGGCCGCTCCCCCATAGACCAGGGCCGCGGCGTGGCTATCGCTTAAGCCCAGCCCTGAAACCATGGCGACGCTCTTTTCAAACGGATAGACGAAAGCGGATATGATCGCCGTTGCGATCCAGAGCAGCGCAAGGCCAGTTCGCAGACCAGGCCTGAAGAAATAAAGCCGCGCATGCCAGAGGTCTGCCTGCGTGGAGGGGTCTGCCGCCATCGCTTCCGACAGCGGGCGAGGCAGCCAATGCAGGGCTTCTTCCAGGGGCTTCACGCAGGCGGTGTTGCCCCGTGCAAGCATGTCCAGGCTTTGCCGGGATAGCGCGCCAAAAAAGAAATGTCCTCCAAAAGCAGACGCACCCCGCAAAAACCACTCGGGCACCGTAAACACTCCAGCGGGCGGAAGACGAAGCCAGCGGCGGAGCGTGTGTGTTAATTGATCGGTCGTTATCCGCTTGGGACCGGCAAAATCCAATTCCCGCGGCGCAGGGTCTTCCCGCTCCAGCAAAAGGACAAGGCCGTAGGCAAGATCGGAAACATGAAGCGGCTGGAGTTCCCACCGCCCCGCAGCAAGCCGCGGAGGGCGCGGCAATGCCCCAAGGGCTGCGAATAGCGCCGTGCTTTGGCCGCCTCTGCCGATCACGAGCGAGGGCCTGACAATCGTCCAGCCGAGAAGCTGATGGCTCTCCGCGAGCGACAAGCAGAGGTTGTCGGCTTTGCGCTTGGAGAGATGAAACCTGGATTTGGCGCGGTCGTCGGCTCCAAGAGCAGAGATCTGGATAAGCTTTTGAATCCTCAGCTCGGCGCAAGCCTCGAAAAGCGCCCGAGGCCCCATGACGTGAACGGTTTCAAGGCTGTTGGTCCCGTCAGATTGAAAGATGCCGGCCGCGTTGACGACCGCGTCAACACCTTGGAGGCGCTGCCGCCAGTCTTCCGCACTATCTCTGGCGAAATCACAAGCAACCGCTTTCAAGGCAGGGAACATGAAGCGAAGTTGCGCCGTGTCTCTCCCACAGGCGACGACATCGTGTCCGGCCCTGGCGGCCTCAATGACGATGTGCCGTCCAATAAATCCGCCGGCACCGACGACCAAAACCCGCATAGGGGTTCACTCCGTTGTATCAGGTCTTCTTGCCCGCCCGGAGTGTAGAGACCGCCTGCTTCTTATGTTGCTTCCGCATTGTCGCAGGAGGCCCTCGCCTGACGGATTCCGGCGCGCCGTAGCGTCGCACGGTTGCCGGACGCTGCGGCTATGTCATGCAAAGGAATGAGAGCCGCGCCCCGCTCAAAGGCCGAGCGCTTCGAGAACGAGGGAGTTTACAGAATTCATATCGTAATAGCGCAGGGCCAAACGTCTGCTTGATTCGGCCATCTGGGGCATAAGGTCTGGCCGCTGCAGGATTTGAACCATTCCGCGCGCCAGAGAGGCCTCGTCGCGGACGGCCACATGATAGCCGTTCGCACCATCCTGCACAAAATCGCGGCAGCTGCGCGTGTCCGTCGTAATGATCGGGCGCCCCAATGCCAAAGCCTGGAAAAGCGAGCGCGGAGCGCCATTGCCGTAAGATGGCGCGACAATGACGTGGCACCTTGCGATCAGACGGCTCGGGTCGTCGACGGGACCGACATACTGGACGAACTCGCGATAGTGTCTGAGAACGGCCGTGGGAAGTGGCGAGGCCGCGTCTCCGGGCGTGCTCGCGAGAAAGAAGCGCGCCCGCCTCGCCTTGAGGCGCAGGGCTTTCGCAGCTTCGCAGAACTCAATGATCCCTTGAAGCCGGTCGAGCGGCGTCGCCATGAGGAAAAGGACGCCCCGGTCAAGCGAAGGAAGGGGGCGCTTGACATGGCGTTGAAGATCTTCTCCCCAGCCTCCGACGGTAAGCTGCTGTTTTTTCTCCCGCAGAAGCTTGTTTTCCCGCGCATAGGCGCGGTCGTGCGCGCTGTGAAAGATCACGGCGTCGCTCCAATTGAAAATTGTGCGGTAGACCGTTTTGAAAGCTTGGCGCTGCCCCCAGGCCCTCGCGCTCGCGCCTTCCATGAATGCAGGGCCAAGGCTCGGGACGATGGTCACGACATGCGGCACGCGGGCGATCTTGGCGGCGGCGACGCTGATGGCGCCGTTGCGTGCGGATTCGACAAGAATGACGTGAGGATTGGCGTCGCTCAGGATCGCGCTGAGTTCCCGCATGCGGCGATACTTGTCCCAAACGGCAAGTTGCGGTGGCAGCGAACAGGGCTCAGCGCCGAGGTGCCCCAGAATACGGAGGTCATCGTTCGAAAGTTCGGGCGCGAAGGCGGAGACGCGGTGGCCCCGATTCACCATGTCGAGAATGAGGGCGTGGCAGGAATTGATGAGGGCGCCCGCAGATGATGCGGTAACGGCGACCCGTTTTCTTTGAGCCGGCAGCGGGAGGTACGGCCGTGAAGGCCGAGGAAGCGGATCGATACTTACGGAAGGAGCAGGAGGCAGGGCGTCCAATACAAACCGCATCACGAAACGGACCCAATTCAAACGACGCTGGAGCAGCCCGCGTCCATTCGGTCGCGGGCTGCTCCACTACAATAAAAATCGATCAACTTTTCCGCCTTTGATCGGAATCGATGAAAGGCGCGTTGATCTGGTCCGCCTAAATTACGCGGCACCCCTTACTTTTTTAATATCATTGCGCCGCCCGCGTCAAAGCCTCGCTTGCGCTAACAGAAAGAGCAGGGATTACTGCACAGACTGCCGTCGTCTCCGCGCCGGACGCGGCGAGCGCGTCGCGCTTGATCCGCGCCACCATGGAGGCGAGGCCGTTCGAGCGCTGGGGCGTGAGATGGTCGTTCAAGCCCAGCCTGGCTAGGACGGCCTTTTCATCGGTCGTAAGGATCTCCCGTGCTGTCGTTCCCGAATACAAGGCGAGAAGGACGGCGATGAGCCCGCGCACGATATGGGCGTCGCTGTCGCCTCGGAAATCGAGGACCGCATCCGGCCCTTGTCCTTTTGTGTGCGAGATCAGCCAAACCTGGCTTGCGCAGCCGCGCACCTTGGTCTCCGGTGTGCGTTCGGTGTCACTCAAGGGGGCAAGTTCGCGGCCAAGCTCGATCAGATAGCGATACCGGTCTTCCCAGTCGTCGAGAAAACTGAAATTGTCGACGAGCTCGTCAATCTGCATGCCGCTCCCCTAAACCTTTCCGCTCTTCGTTCCTTGATTTACTGCAAATATCGAGCCAGCCGAGGGATAGCACAAGGCCACCCCGCCAGAGTGCGTCCGGAAAGTGCGATACGGTTTTCCGATAAGACGCACGACAAAACAAAATTTAGAGGCCCCTGTGATTCCATCAAAAGCGGATAGGCACTAATACGGCTTGACGAGGCGTTCGAGGTAATCGAGCTCGATGGGCGGCCGTGAGGGCTGGCCGAGTCTCGTGCGAAGCTCTTCCAGGATTGCGCGCGCCCGCTGAACCGTGATTTCATTCGGGACCTTGACGCTATCGCCATCGTCGAGCCTGTCGCCTTGCTTGCGGCCAAGCGGATCGCGGTTTGCCTGGCTGCCTCCACGCTTGCCGCCCGAGCGCATCATCTGCTCGGCCATGCTGCGCGCGCCCTGCCTGAGATTCTCGACCGCGCGGCCTTCCTGGTCGCCCGCTTCGTTAAGATCGCTCTGCTTTAGCGCGTCGCCGGCGTCGCCCATCTCGCCCTCAGCCTCTTGCAGCTTCTTCGTGGCCGGATCTTTGTCATTCGCGCCCATGTCGCCAAGCAGTTCCTGAAGCTGGCGCTGGAGATCGTCCTGGCGCTTTCTCAGGTCCGACGCGCTCTTGCCTTGGCCCTGTTGTCCGCGCTCGCCCTGCTGCTGCCTTTGCCCCTGTCCGCGTTGGCCGCGCTGTGCTTGCAGATCCTGTCGCTCTGGTCGCCTTCATTTCCCTGCTGCGCGCGGAAAGTGTCGTCCAAAAGCTGCTGCTGCTGCCGCAGGATATCGGTCATGCGGTCGAGACGCTGCATGCTCTCTTTGTCTTCTTCTTCCGAGCCGCCTTTCGCGGTCTGGATGGATTCCAGGATGTCGCGCAGCTCGTTCAACATCTGGGCGGCGGCATCGACCGACCCTGATTTTGCCAAGCGTTCGATCTTATCGAGAAGCTGCTGCAGATCCTGGGGCGAGATCGTTTGCGAATTCGGCGACTGCGCCGCCTTGTCGTTCTTGCCCTGCTGCTGCCTGAGCGCCTGCATATAGGTGTTCAGCGCCTGGCGAAGCTCGGACATCAGCTTCTGAATCTCTTCCTGGGACGCGCCCCGTTCGATGGCATCCTTCAAGCGATCCTGAGCTGCCCGCAAATCTCTCTCGGCGCTGGACAGGTTCCCATCCTCGATGCGAACGGCAACGTCCCAGAGCTGATCGACGACACTTTCAACGTCGTCCATCGTCGGCGAATGCCTTAGCCGCCAGTACGCGGACCGCAGGCCGAGGTAGATCGTCGAAGCGGTGCCTTCATCTTCGGCGCTGATGCCAAGCGCATTGAGGTTGCTTGCAACGGGTGTGGTATCGCTCGGATTCTCGACGAGAGAACGCCGCTGCCCGATGACGGCTTTCGCAAGCGGCTTCGTGAACTTCCGTTCCGGCAGGATCAGGCCGCGAGGCGGCGCTGGTGCCCGTGTGTCCGGCTTCGTCCTTGGCGGATAGCGTCACAACCACGGGAAGGCCCGCCCAAGGATGAGCGGTCAAATCCTTGTATGTCTTGCCGTCAGCGGCCCTCACGGGCGCGCGCGGCAGCGAAAGCGGAAAGACGGGAGGCTTGCCGATCTGCTAGCGCGGGCTCGCGGAAGCGCGGCCTCGGGCGCCTCGCGATGCGATCCACATGCGCCTCGGCGCTCGCAACGCCGTAGTCGTCATCCACCTTGTATTTGAAAAGCATCACGGCGCGATTCGAGACCTCGATCGGCCCCGTAAATGCGATCGTGGGCGCATGATCGGGCATCACCGCCAGCGGCCATGATTTTACAGTCTCCAGAAGCCCCCCGATGACGAGCGTAGCGCTTTGATCGAGCGTCTGGGTGAACTCGGCATAGGTGTCGCCAGCCTGGGCCGCTGGCTCCAGGGTTTGGGAGTGCTCGGGGAAGTTGAGAGAAACCTTATAGTCTTTCGCGCCCGATCCGTTGATTTTAACGGTCAGCAACGACCCTTGCGGAACGGAAATAGCCTCGTTTGCGCCTGACGCATTGGCAAGCACAAAGGGTTCTTTCCTGGTGTAGGAAGGCGGCGGAGATCCAGGCGTCGATGCGGAAGTCGGGCGCGGTTGCCGGGACGTCCGGCACCTTGAACGCGGCTTCGACCCGGCCCGGCAGATCGGTCGAGGCCCAAACCGTGACCGCCACAAGCATCAGGACAAGAAGCGCGCGCAACGCAAAGGGATCGTAGCGGTCGACACGCGGACGGGCGGGACCAGACTTCAGTTTGCCGAGCAACTCCGCGGCGCGGGTGCGGTGCGCCTGCCAGAGGGCGGCGGTTTCCGGGGAAGCCGCCTCGTGGGAGAGCGTGTCGTTGTAAGCCGTGAGCGGCCGATGCTCCAGCGCGGAGGCCTGCTCGATACGCGCGAGGGATTTCTCGCGTGTCGGCCGTTTCCATAGCACCAGCGGCAAAAGGGAAAGCACAAGCGCTCCGCCGAACAGGCCGAGCAGGCTCATGTGGAAGCGCGGCGGCAGCAATTGCCACACTTCGAAAGCCGAGAGCAGAACGAAAACACCGCAAACCGCCACCGGAAGCCACAGCCGGGGCCACAGCGTCTCGAAAAGCATCGCGCGCTTTGCGGCCCGTACCTTGGCCTCGACCAGGCGCTCTTCAGGGGAAGGGGACTTTTCCGTCAGAGGTGCTTTCGGACTTGTCTTTATTCGCCATCATGGAAGGACGATACCATACAAAATGTGGCTTCCTATGCGTGTTCAGCGGGCTTGGTTTAGATCAACCCGCCCTTAATCGGAATTCGATAAAGGGCCGAAAAGTTGATCTGCTTCAGACCGGCTGGCGGAGCTTGATCGCCGCCGCGAGCGTGCCCTCATCGAGATAATCGAGCTCGCCGCCGATGGGAACGCCGCGCGCGAGCCTTGTGATCTTGACCGGCAAGCCCTCTAGCTCCGCCGCGATATAATGCGCCGTCGATTGGCCTTCCACCGTCGCGTTGAGCGCGAGGATGATTTCCGCGACTTCCGGCGCATGCGCGCGCTCGATCAGCTTCACGATGGACAGATCGTCCGGCCCGCGCCCATCGAGCGGCGAAAGCGTGCCGCCCAGCACATGATAGCGCGAGCGCACGATCCTCGCGCGCTCCAAGGCCCACAGATCGCCCACCTCCTCCACCACGCAAATCATCGTCGCGTCGCGCGTTGCGTCCGAGCAGATGGCGCAGGGCTGCAGCGTGTCGATGTTGCCGCATTCCTTGCAGATCGCGATCTTGTCGGCGGCTTCGCCAGCGCGCGGGCGAGCGGCAGGAGAAGCTGCTCGCGCTTCTTGATGAGATGCAGCGCCGCCCGGCGCGCGGAACGCGGCCCAAGCCCCGGCAGTTTCGCGAGCAGCGCGATCAGCTCTTCGATTTCGGCGCCGGAGGTTTTCTTTTGCGGGGCGTGCATAGAGCTTTAGGTAACGAATGGGTTCACGATCCGCAACCGTCCGATTTGCTGGTGGCAGTGTAAATCAATGCTCATTCATCTCGTCTCGCGTGAGTCAAGGCAGGCATATCTTGCGAATGCTGGAAAGTGATACCATTTAGATGGTACCATAACTCATGAACGCAACGCACCGAAAGACGCTGGCGGCTATCTTTGCAAATCCCGTCAGGTCTGACGTGCGTTGGGAGGCAATCGAGGCGCTTTTCGTCGCTTGCGGGGCAGAGATTTCGGAAGGGCGCGGCTCGCGTGTTCGCGTGCTCTTAAGCGGCGTGGAAGCCGTCTTTCATCGCCCGCATCCGAAACCTGAGACGGACAAGGGCGCTTTGAAATCGGTAAGGAATTTTTTGATCAAGGCTGGGATTGAGCCATGAATACACTTCGACACAAAGACTATCTGGCAACGATCGAGCTTGATCCCGATGCAGGATTTTTCCACGGCGAGGTGATCAACACGCAGGCCGTGCTTACCTTTCAGGGCAGTTCCCTTGATGAGCTTAAGGCAGCTTTCGCCGATACAATCGCAGACTACGAAGACTGGTGCAGGGAGCGCGGCAAAGAACCGGAGCGGCCTTATTCCGGCTCGTTCACGCTTCGTATGCCGCCAGAACTCCACCGCCGCATTGCTGAGGCGGCGGCGCGAACCGGCAAGAGCCTTAATCGCTTCATCAAAGATACCTTGGAGCATGCCACGGGCTGAAAACGAAGACTTGTCCAAGCTCCGGCAGCTTCGCGAGCAGCTCTTCGATTTCGGCGCCGGAGGTCTTCTTTGCGGGGCGTGCATAGCGCCTTAGGTAACGAATGGGTCCACGATCCGCAACCGTCCGATTTGCTGGTTGTGGTGCAAATCCTCGCTGTAAAGCAGATCGCAACCGGCTTCGAGCGCCGCCGCGATGATGAGCGAGTCGTAGAAGCTGTATTTGTAGCGGTCCTTGTTCTCCAAGGCGCTCTTCAACAAATCGATGGACGGAAAAACCCGGCAAAGCGGCGTCAACGTCTCTTCAAGATAGGTGGTGGCCTCCGGGACAGTCATGGGAACCGCGAATTTGCGCAGGCAGATGTTCAGGAACTCTTGCGCGACCTGAAGGCTGATGCACCCGTTGCTAGACCTTACCGCCTCATTGACGAGTTCGCGCGCCCGCTCGCGTTTTGCAGGAGCTGCGGGGTCGAAAGCGTAAGCAAGAACATTGGTGTCGAGAAAAAAGCTAGCGCTCATTCATCTCGTCGCGGCTGAACTTGCGCCCTCCTGTGCTGATATGGCTGAGCCTCTCCATCAACTCCAAATGGCGTGAAAGCCGCTTTTCACCCTCGGCCTCATTGCGCGCATAGTCTTCAAGCCAGCGCCGGAAACTTCTCATTCAGCGTCGTTTTTTCTGCATGGGCGCGGGCGCGAGCCGCCTCGATGAGCTCTTCGTCGGCGCTGAACGTGATGTTCTTCAGCATCGCAACCTCCGTGTACACGAGGCGTAGTGTACACGAATTCTTGCCCGATGGCCAACCCTAGTTTGGGGTGCAAT
>CAVRSS010000058.1:0-42336 GCA_963723755.1 uncultured Alphaproteobacteria bacterium
GGAGACACGATGGCCCTCCACGTCGCGCTGACCCACCGCACGGAATACACCTACGACCGCCTGACCGGCCTCGGCCCGCAAATCGTCCGGCTGCGTCCCGCCCCGCATTCGCGCACGCCGATCCTGTCCTATTCGCTGAACATCACGCCGAAAGATCATTTCATCAATTGGCAGCAGGATCCGTTCGGCAATTATCTCGCGCGGCTGGTGTTTCCCGAGAAGGCGCGCGAGTTCAAGGTCGTGGTCGATCTCGTGGCGGACATGGCCACGATCAATCCGTTCGATTTTTTCATCGACGAGTATGCGCAGGAATTTCCCTTCAAATATGACCCGGAGCTCAAGGAAGAGCTGGCGCCCTATCTCAAGGCGTCTGAGCCGGGGCCGCTGCTCAAGGATTATATTTCGAAGCTTAGCATTGACGCAAAAACCACCATCGACTTCATCTGGGCGCTGAACGGGCAGCTCCAGCACGACGTCAAATATCTCATTCGCATGGAGCCGGGCGTGCAGACGCCGGAAGAGACGCTGCGCAACAAGTCCGGCTCTTGCCGCGACTCCGGCTGGCTTCTCGTCCATATCATGCGCAATTTCGGGCTGGCGGCGCGCTTCGTGTCGGGCTACCTGATCCAGCTCAAGGCCGATCAGAAGTCGCTCGATGGCCCTTCGGGCACGGAGCAGGATTTCACCGATCTGCACGCCTGGGCCGAAGTCTATGTGCCCGGCGCGGGCTGGATCGGGCTTGATCCGACCTCGGGCCTGTTCGCGGGCGAGGGCCACATCCCGCTCGCCGCGACGCCGTCGCCGCAAAGCGCAGCCCCGATCAGCGGCGAGCATGAAGAGGCGGAGGTCGAATTCTCCTTCGCCATGAAGGTGACGCGCATCCTCGAAAGCCCGCGCGTCACGCTGCCCTACACCGAGGAGCAATGGAGCGCCATCGAGAAGGCCGGCCACGAGGTGGACCGCCGCCTGCAGGCTGGCGATGTGCGCCTTTCCATGGGCGGCGAGCCGACTTTTGTCTCCATCGACGACGTGGACGGAGCGGAGTGGAACACCGACGCCGTCGGGCCGACAAAGCGCCTCTATGCCGAAAACCTCATCCGCCGCCTGCGTGACAAGTTCGCGCCGGGCGGCCTTCTGCATTATGGCCAGGGCAAGTGGTATCCGGGCGAACAGCTGCCGCGCTGGTCCTTTGCGGTCTATTGGCGCGGGGATGGGCACCCGCTTTGGGAGGATGAGAAGCGCATCGACAGCGAAATCCCGGCCAAACCCGCGACGCAAGACGATGCCGGCATATTCGCCGCGACGCTTGCCGAGCAGCTGGGCTGCCCGCAGACGCAGCCATGCCTGCTTACGAAGATCCCGCGCATTTCCTTCTGGTCGAGCAGAGGCTGCCGCTTAACCTCGATCCGGCCGACAACAAGCTGGAAGACCCTCAGGAACGCGCCCGCATCATCAGGGTGTTCGAGCGCGGCCTCGACAAGCCGGCCGGCTATGTGATGCCGATTCAGGTCTGGCACAGCCAGGCGCGCGGGCGAAGCTGGGTCACGGAGCGCTGGGCCTTCCGGCGCGAGCGGCTGTTCCTCCTGCCGGGCAATTCGCCGGTCGGGTTTCGGCTTCCGCTCGGATCGCTCCCCTATCTTGGGGCTGCGAATGCGTCTCATGTGATCCCGATCGACCCGTTCGCGGCCCATGCCTCGCTGCCGCCGCGCGACGCGCTGCTGCGCGACAGGCGGCAGGCGATCACGCTGCTTGAGCCGCCCGTCTATACGTCTCCTCCCGCAGAGGTTTTCGGCTCGGTTCGGACCGCGATGGCGATCGAGCCGCGCGACGGGCACATGTGCATCTTCATGCCGCCGCTTACCGACGCCGAAGACTACGCCGCGCTTGCAGCAGCAATCGAGGAAACAGCGAAAATTACCGGCCAGCCCGTTCACATCGAGGGCTATCATCCGCCATCCGACCGCCGCCTCAACGTGATCAAGGTGACGCCCGACCCCGGCGTCATCGAAGTGAACATTCACCCGGCCACGAACTGGGATGAGGCTGTCTCCATCACGGAGACGCTTTACGAGGAGGCGCGGCAGACGCGGCTCGGCACGGAAAAGTTCATGGTCGATGGCCGCCATACCGGCACCGGCGGCGGCAACCACATCGTTCTCGGCGCAAGCGCACCCGCCGACAGCCCATTCCTGCGCCGCCCGGATCTGCTCCGCAGCATCATCGCCTTCTGGCAGAACCATCCATCATTGTCCTACCTGTTTTCGGGGATGTTCATCGGGCCGACCAGCCAGGCGCCGCGCATCGACGAGGCGCGCAACAACTCGCTCTACGAAATGGAGATCGCGTTCAAGCAGGTGCCCGATCCGAGCGAAGGCTGGATCCCATCCTGGCTCGTCGACCGTGTCTTCCGCAATCTCTTGATCGAACTCGAGTGGCAACACGCATCGCGCGGAAATCTGCATCGACAAGCTCTACTCCCCCGACAGCTCGTCGGGGCGGCTTGGCCTTGTCGAGTTCCGCAATTTTGAGATGCCGCCACATGCGCGGATGAGCCTCGCGCAGCAGCTGCTCTTGCGCTCGCTGATTGCGTGGTTCTGGGAGAAGCCGTTCAAGCGCCCGCTCATTCCCTGGGGCACAGAGCTTCACGACCGCTTCATGCTGCCCGAGTTCGTCTGGCAGGACTTCCAAGGCGCGATCGCCGAGCTGCGCGACGCCGGTTTCCCCGTCGAGCTGGAGTGGTTCGCGCCGCATTTCGAGTTCCGCTTCCCGGTCTATGGAACCGTGAACTACGACGGCATCGAGGTCGAGCTGCGCCAAGCGCTGGAGCCGTGGCATGTGCTGGGCGAGGAGGGCGCGCCGGGCGGCACCGTCCGCTATGTGGATTCCTCGCTCGAACGCTTGCAGGTGAAGGTGAAAGGCAATCTCGGCGCGCGCTATCAGCTGACCTGCAACGGCATCACGGTGCCGCTGAAGCCGACGGGCACGCATGGCGAGGCGGCGGCGGGGGTTCGCTTCCGCGCGTGGTGGCCGTCGAGCTGCCTGCAGCCGACCATCCCGCCGCACACGCCGCTCGTGTTCGATTTATTCGACAGCTGGGCCGGGCGCTCGGTCGGCGGATGCCGGTATCACGTTGCGCATCCGGGTGGGCGGGCTCACGACACCTTCCCGGTCAATGCGCTGGAGGCGGAGACGCGGCGGCTGGCGCGCTTCGAGACCTTCGGGCACACGCCGGGGCCGATGCAGCCCTTCAACCCAGGATCGAATCCAAGCTTCCCGCACACGCTAGACTTGCGCCGCATCGCGTTTTGACGACCTGCGGAACAAGATGGTCCATGCCACAAACTTTGGACCATTTTGCGTTTGCGTCCACTGGCTGAGGTGGAAGCTTAAGAAAAAGCGCCTTACAAAGAGGTTAACGGCATTAAGCCCTTGATATACATGGAAAAAATTCAGCAGAGCGCGGGCGTCGCCGAGGCCGCAAACGGAGCGTGCATGGTTAATTCAAGCAGGCGGAACATATTTAACGGACTTTAGAGCGTCCCACTCTCGCCGAAAATACAATCTCTTAACCCTGCCGCTAAGGCCTAAAAACCTTGCGTTTTCAATGAGTTAAGCGGCTTGACGCGTTCGGCCGAGCGCGGGCTGCCACAATTTTTCCACATTTCGACAGCGATTTGGACCAAACAAATACTCCCGCGCGCCTGCGTTAACCAAACTTACGTTAACAGGAGCCGCAGAGGCCGTTCGATGGTGAGGGTGAACCGCCGTTCACGCCCGGTGGCATCCTATTGCCCGCCCCTTTCAGCGCAGCCTTGACCTTGGGCGCCGAGCCTCCTAATCCATGGTTGATTTTAGGCGAATGCTTTCTTGCCGATGGAGATAATCGCGATGGCGAAGATGACATGGGCGGATGCGGTCGCTCAGCTGGCGGCAGCGCGCACCAAAGCGGAGACATGCGCGGCGCTTCTGAAGAAGTTCGGCGACAGCGGCAGTCTCGCTCGCGGTCAGCTGATCTATTCCGATGCGAAGGCCGAGGCCGACGCCATCATCGCCGGATTGATCGTCGCCCTTTCCGAGAGGGGCCAGCCGGAAAAACTGTCGAGCCTGCAGGAAAGGGTGGAGCGCGCCGCAACAGGCCTCGCCAAGCTTCGCAATCTGGCCGAAAGCCAGCTTCCCAGATTGGAGGGCATGAAGGAATTCAGCGACATCCTGAAGGGCGCGATCGAGCAGTTGCAGAAGCCGCTGTCGGATGCGGTGGCGGCTCTCTACAACAATTTCCGGGCCGACAATGAGCTGACGCGCAAGACGATCCAGACGCAGCTCGAAGCCGCGCGCTGGCCGGATTTCGCCGAGGTGAAGGAAGCGTAGCCACCCGGCACTGCCCCTCATCCTGTCCTTCTCCCGCCGGGAGAAGGGACGTCGTTGCAAGCGCGAGCGCGCTCCCTCTCCCTTGCGGGAGAGGGCTGGGGTGAGGGGTTGCGAGGTTTTGCGGGACGGTGGTGGTCATGGTTGAGAGTCCTGCTTCATCCTTCGACAAGCTCAGGATGAGGGCAGGAAGCTCAGGATGAGGGCAGGAGGCACTGGATGAGGGCAGGAAGCTCAGGATGAGAGGTGGGGCGGTTTCAACCGCTTCCTTCGATAAGCTCATCCTTCGACAAGCTCAGGATGAGGGTAGAGACCTCATGGTGAGCCTGTCGAACCATGGGCCGCATCGATTTCCCTAAGCTTCGACAATAGGCTCAAACCCGCCGAAAATCATGCGTTGCCCGTCGAATGGCATGGCCGTCTTGCCGGGCTGCATCCGCGGATCGTCCATGACCTTCTTCATGCCCTCGTCGCGCGCCTGACGGGACGGCCAGGCGATCCATGAGAAGACCACGGTCTCGTCGGGCTTCTTCTGCACGGCCATGGGAAAAGAGGTGACCTTGCCGTCCGGCACATCGTCGCCCCAACACTCGACAACGCTCGAAGCGCCATGCTCCTTGAAGACGGCGGCTGCCTCTTTTGCATGCCGAGTAAACGCGTCACGGTTGTTCGTGGGAACTGCCATCACATATCCGTCGACGTAACTCATTGCGTTCGCTCCCTGGTTTCTTTCGCTATGCAGAGAGAAAACCTCGCTCGCCGCCAGGTTTCATCACCCTGCGCGCTGGGGAGGGGGGCTGGCGCCATAGAGCCAAACCTGGAACTCGTCCTCGCTCGGGCGCGCCGCCAATTCCGCGATCGTTGCGTCGCTGGTGCGAAAGCTGGAGCTCAGGATGCGCCCCAGCGACGCCACCTGCGAAAGTCGGGTCCCTCGCTCACGGCCAGACCGATCTGATATGAGGCTTGATCGAGACCGCCATCGTTGGCGCCGACATAGTACATGCGAAAACTGCCATCCTGCATGGGCACGACACAAGGTGTACCGACGGCCCGCGTATCCCAGAGACCGGAGCCTTTCGGGGCGGGCGAAAGCACCGGCAGACTGGAATCCCCGTCGCCAGCGCGCCTCCAAAGGATGCCGTCGTCGGAACGCGCCAAGCCGATTGAATAACAGCCCGCCCGGTCGACGCCTTCGTAGAACATCACGTACTCGCCGTCGATCCTGAGCACGTGGCGGGTTCCAACGCCGCGCTCGTCGAAGCTGCCCGGCTTGCCGGGCCCCAGCACCAGTCCGACCTTCTCCCACCGCAGCCCGTCCGTTGATGTCGCCAGTCCGATGTATGTTGCCATTCCGACGTCGGGAAGACCTTCGGCCAGCGAGTGGTAGTAGAGCTTCCAGCCGGACTCGTCGCGCACCACCTTCGGCCAGGCGCACGTGATAGCGTCGAACGTGCCGTCCGGTCCGATGTCGAGCATGGCGCCCCGGTAGGGACCGTCCAATCGCACCCAGTTGATACCGTCGCGGGAGACGGCGCAGCCGGGCCGCGTTTGGAGCCCCTTGGCCGTGAAGCGGCTTGTCGCGGTAATGGTCTGATCCCCCCCGAAATACCACATCCAGAAGAGCCCATCGAAGGCGCGGACATCACTGACGCCGAGATGGGCGGAGTCAAACCGGCCCGGATCGGAACTGGGCTCGAACACCGCCCCCATCGTCAGAGGACCACGCACCCGTTCCCAGTGGACTCCATCGACAGAGGTCGCCAAACCGCAGCGGCCAGTGGGCAGGAGGATTTGCCGGTCGAACGAAGCATCCCGGCCATAGTACCACATTTTCCAGACACCATCCGCCCCCCGCATGACGTTCGGGCAGGAAACCCGCCAGGAATCCCCACCATCCGTCCGGTCCGGGCGCGAACACCAAGCCGGGTTGAGAGAGTTCGGGAGGCATTGCAACTCCTTGAAGTTTCACATGGGAAAACGTGATAAGCGCCCCCATGACATCCGCCCTGTTAGAGCAGCTCATCCGCGTCCAAAGACAAGGACAAGCTGCCTTTATGCGCTGGCGAGGTGGTGCGCTGGCTGGTATCCATAGAGCCAGACCTGGAATTCACTCTCGCTGATCCCCGCGACAGTTTCGGCAAGCGTTGCATGGCTGTCCGGCTTGTAGGAGGAAACGCCCTGGCTTGCGCTGCGGGCGTAGATCGCTTCCGTTCGCGGGATGCGGCTGGCTTCGTAACGGTCGAGCGCGGTTTTTATATCGGGCGAGGAGGCAAGAAACTCCGCGATTTCGTAAGCATCCTCGAATGTTATGTTCGCGCCCTGGCCGAGCGCAGGCACAACCGGATGTGCCGCGTCACCCAACAGCGTTACCCTGCCACGGCTCCAGCTCTTAAGCGCGGGCCTGTCGGAGATCGTGCGTTCCACGATGTCGGCCGCGGGCGTCGCCTTGACGATCCCCTCCACGAGGTCCGCCCAGCCTGAGAAAGTCCTCAGAACGCGGTCCTTGACTTCGTCCGGCGGGGCGTAAGGCGCAGGCTCGGCCAAGAGCGCTCCCGCGCTCCAGCAGGTGTAGCCCTCTCCCATGTCGAACAGCATGAAGTTCTTGCCATCCGGCCCCGTGAATCCGGTCGAGCCGTTCGGGATCAGGTCCTTATGAGGATACTTGATAACCGCCCGCCACGACATGCGGCCGGCATAGACGGGCGCGCCGTCGCCGACGAGGAATTGCCGAACCGCAGAGTTGATCCCATCGGCTCCAATCAGCAAATCGGACTTGACCGTTTCTCCGTTTTCGAAACGGGCCGTGACGCCGTTCTCATGCTGTTCGATGGCCACGCAGCGGTGATTGAGGTGAACGGCGCCGGGCGGCAGAGTTGCGGCGAGGATGGACTGCAGCCGCGACCACATGATATTCAGCATGGGTTGCCCGAATTGCTCGGCGAGCGCTATCGGTTTCGAAATAATCATCTCGCCGCCGGTGCGCTTCATCGTGAGATTTTGGACTTCACTGCCGCCCTCTTTTAGCGCCTCGACAATCTTCGGCTCGATGGCGGCAAGGCTGTTCAGTCCATTGGGAGACAGGGTCAGGCCCGCGCCAACGGGCCGTAGCGCCTGCGCGCGTTCGTAAACCTGAACCTTGAAGCCCTTCTTGAGGAGGGCGGCGGCGGTCGCCAAGCCGCCAATTCCGCCTCCAATGATCGAGATACTGACGGCTTTCATCGGAACACCATTTGCGAGCAATGCGTAGGCGAAGGCATTTAAGCAATCGGCTCCGGTTATGAAGGCTTACGCCGTCCGCGCCGCCGCAAAAGGTCGTGAAGGCTTCACGGCTGGACGATCAAAAAGATGTAGGTGCGAATGCGAGCCGGTCACTCAACATCATGCGAGCGCGCCCGCATACCAGGTCAATGACGCTCAACCGCCGGTCGGTAATGGTGTGTGCTGGTCTTCGCGTTGGGGTGCATCACCACGGTTCCCGCCCATGGCTTTTCCGGCTGAGCGTTTACGTCGCGCGTTCCACTCTTCTTTTGTCAGTTCCCAGATCTCCGCCTTGGTGGGGCCGAGGCGGAAGACGCGGTCCTCGATGGCGACGAGGCGCGCGCCCTGCTTTTCCGAAATGCGCTTCGAGGCGACGTTGGCCACGGCCTTCGCCACCCTGAGCTTTTCTTGGTTGAGCACGTTGAACCAGAAGTCGGTCACGACCTCGCAAGCCTCCTGCATGATGCCCATCCCGTGCCAGGGCGACCCAAGCCAGAAGCCTCTGTTGTCGTCGCGTTGAGTGCTGAGACTGATGCAGCCGATCATGTGGGAAGGTCCACCTTGGAGGCGGATCGCCCACAGCCACTGTTCGCCGCGCTCCATGGCAGGCAACGCCACATCGCGATAGAATTGGAGGGCGCCGTCTTCAGGGTAGGGCCAGGGCACATTGCGCCCCAGATAGCGGACGATGTCCCAATGCGAAAAAAGGCGCTGTGCGGCGGGCGCGTCGTCCAGTGTGAGTGGACGGAGCGTCAGGCGCTTGGTTTCGAAAATCGGTATCATGGGCAACACCAAGTTACGCAACAAAGAAGTGCTAATAGCCCTTGTGCGCTCGCAAGGCTAACGTTCCCGAAAGAACGAAGCACTCTTTCAACAAGAGAAATGTGAAGCGGTTCGGCGAAGGGCTCTCAGTCAAAAAAACGTATTTGATGACCCCAGCGAGCACGAGCACGATCAGCGCCGCCAGATGAAGGCGGGCCTAAATTTAGCCTACTCCAAACTTCCAGCCGTGACACATTGGCAGGAAGCTGAAAAAGCCTGAGAACGTGGCTTCATCCTTCGACAGGCTCAGGATGAGGTCATCGACAGGCACAGGATGAGGCTTTCGTTAGGCGGGTCGAGTGTTGGCTTCATCCTTCGACGGGCTCAGGATGAGGTTTCGACAAGACTCAGGATGATGGGGTGGATGGCTCCCTTCCACGGCATCGATGTGCCAAAAGGGTGTCTGATACGACACGGATGAGGGAGCCACCCATGGGTGAGATTAGCATAGTCGGTTTGGATTTGGCCAAGCAGGTTTTTCAGGTTCACGGCGCCGATGACAAAGGCCGCTGCGTGGTTCGCAAGCAGCTGAAGCGGCACGAGCTTTTGGGGTTCTTCGCCGGGCTTGCGCCTTGCGTCGTGGCAATGGAGGCCTGCGGTTCGGCCCATTTCTGGGCGCGCGAGATCGCCAAGCTTGGCCACGAGGTTCGGCTCCTTCCGCCGGCCTACGTCAAGCCTTACGTGAAGCGCGGCAAGAGCGACAGGATCGATGCGGAGGCGATCTGCGAGGCGGCGAGCCGGCCCACGATGCGCTTTGTGCCGGTCAAGACCGTCGAGCAGCAAAGCCTGACGGCGTTGCATCGCTGCCGCGAACTCCTGGTCAAGACCCGGACCATGCTGGTGAATGCGCTGCGCGCGCATCTGGCCGAGTTCGGTTTCGTGGCGGCCAAGGGCATCGGCAAGCTGCCGGACTTGATCAAGATCGTCAGCGAAGCCCCGGCGGAGGCGCTGCCGGAGATGGCGCGTGCCCCGCTTTCAGGCTTTATCGACGCGATCGCGCAGATCAACCGGCAACTCGATGACATCGAGAAACAGCTTCGAGCCTGGCATAAGGGCAATCCGCAAAGCGAGCGCCTGGAGACCGCTCCCGGCATCGGGCTCATCAGCGCGACCGCGCTGTGCGCGCTCGTCCCCGATCCGAAGCTGTTCAAGAACGGCCGCCATTTCGCCGCCTGGATCGGGCTTACGCCAAGGCTCGACGGGACCGGCGGCAAGATGCGGCTGGGGCGCATTTCGAAAGCGGGGGACCGCACTTTGCGCCGTCTGTTCGTGCTGGGCGCGACCTCGCTGATAAAGTCTCTGGCCAACAAAACCACGCCGCTTGCGCTCTGGGTCCAGGCGCTTTTGGCCAGGCGCTCCAGGCGGGCCGTAACGGTGGCGCTGGCCAACAAACTCGCACGCATCGCCTGGGCCATCATGGCGAGCGGCGAAGCCTTCAGGCCGGCCGCGGCTGCGCAACGCGCGACGGCGGCACGCGCATGAGCGGCCCGGCCCCTCAACTCTGGCGCTGTGCTCGCAGCCGTCAACACCGCGTTCCGCGCCGCGTGCCGCGGCAGCCTTCGGCTGGTGTTGACCGCCGCTGCGCCCAGCGCCTCCCTGGAAGCAGGCCGGGACGGAGAAACGCCGTTCAACCGAACAAAGAAACTGCCTGACAGAGCCGCGGAAGGCGTGCGGCGCCAAAAAGTCAGGGTCAACGCGTTCGCGGGGGTGAAAAGAGGAGTGATGCTCAAGGCTCGGCCAGACCGGAAAAACCCGCAAGCCTCATCGGGCGCAAAGCTCACCAGGATGATCGGGAGCCGGTTCGCGGATCGCATCAAGGCAGCGGTCGTATGTGCCGCAAACGCCGTACACATGAGCGCACCCGCCGAAAAGCATCACGCTGAAAAAAACCCTTGCAACTGGGGAGCCATCCACACATGAGGTCGAGTGTTTTCGATGAGTTGACCCTCATGGTGAGCTTGTGTTCGTCCTCATGGTGAGCTTGTCGAACCATGGGCGACATCGCTTTTCGGCTGAAAAAGCCTGAGAACGTGGCTTCATCCTTCGACAAGCTCAGGATGAGGTCATCGACAGGCTCGGGATGAGGGCTTCGTCCTCTCAGCCGCGTTCGCCAAGCGCGCGCGACGGGATTCGCGTCAGGCCCGCGCTGACCGGGAGGACATAGGGAAAGATGCCGGCGCCTGTCATCGCCAGGGCCTGGCCCGTTTCGCTGACAAGGAGCCGCGAGATGATGGTCGCTCTATGAAGCTGGCTTGATAGCTGCCGCGCGAGGGATTGCTGGTAAATCTCCGAGCTATCTCCTTGGATATAGAGGCGCGCCGCGCGCCGGGCGCTATGGAGCGCGATCGACATGCCGTCGCCCGAGAAGGATGGGATCGCCGCCGCCTGATCGCCAAGACGCCAAACGCCGCCGCTTTCCCATGCAACATGCCCGTAGGGCAGACCGGAGATCGCGAGGGGCTTGTCCATGAGGCAGACAGCGCCATCGAGGCGAGCCTTCAGATGCGGGCAATTGTCCTGCATGGCATCCAAGAGACTTCTCCCACGATCCATAGCGGGTGGTGTATGCATTCTTGCGAACGATGAGACAGAGATTTGCGCGGCCGCCTTCAACCTCTTGCAGGCCCGCATAGCCGCCCGGAAACAGGATCAGCTCGACATGGCCCGCCAGTTCAGCCGCCTGCTCGGGCTTCAAACGCCAGTACGCCTTGAAGGCGAGGCACTCGGGATGGGACCCACGCGTCCGTTTCCAGTCTTTCAAATCGTGCTTGCCGGTTGCGAGGAAAACCTCCTTCGCGCTGACAGCGTCGCCGCCTTCGAGGTTGACCGCCCAGGCATCGCCGTCTTGCTCCATGTCCTTCACACGAATGCCGCGCCGGATTTCGGTCCCGGCCTCGGCCGCAAGCTGCAAAAGGGTCTCATCGAGAACGCGACGGGATAAGCTCTGGGCCTCGAACGGAAGGTCGGATGTTATGGCGCTCGCGTGCCGGGCGAGCCGCACATGCCGGATGGGGACAGCGCCAAGCGCTTCAAGCGAAACGCCAAGGCCGTTGAGATAGCGCACGCCCTCGTGGCTGATGAATTCCCCGCAAACCTTGTCATGGGCCTCTTTCTCTTTCTCGAAGAGAATGACGGAACGTCCCGCGCGCGCCAGCTCCATCGCCAGCGCAGGCCCTGCCACGCCTCCTCCGATAACAGCGGCATCGTAGGGTTTCATGGGGTCTCCTTTACTCTGGAGACGCAAAGTCTAAACGGCGTCCATGGCTCGATCCTTGCTGCGCCTTCCCGCAGTCCCGCCTCGTTCAGCAGTCGAACCCAGTCTTCTTTCTTGAAAGCGCTCGCGATCGACACCGGGCCGTCATGGCGCATGAAGCGATGCCGCCGCGTGGCCCAGAACGCGAATTTGAGGAAGTGATAGGGCAGGGGGTGGCGCTCGATATCGTTGATGAACCAGCCGATGCGCGCGTTCTCCTCCATCCAGCGGATGAAACGAACGAGCTGCGCGTCGGGTAGGTGATGCGTGAACAAAGAGCTCATTATAATGTCGGCGCCGCCCTCGGGGCGGAAGTCGAAGAGATCGGCCGTCACCCATCGGAGCGGCCGGCCGGGCGCTGTCGCTTCCGACGCCGAACGCGCCGCCCACGGATTCATGTCTACGCCGATGATCTCGATGTTGACGCCGTTCTTGGCCGCCCAGGCATCCACCTTTCGCGACATGTCGCCATAGCCGCTCGCCGCGTCGATGACGACGATACGCTGGTCTTCGGTGAGGCGGCCTTCGCGGGCCAGCCGCTTGAAAAAGGAAAGCGTCGGGCGATAAGCGAGGGACAGTTCGTTTGCCTGGGTGAGTTCGCGAAGCACGCCACGAAGTTCCTCGTAGCTGACAACTTCAGTATCCATCAGCTCCGGCGTCGTGTCCCGTTTCTTGAAGTCGGGCATAGCGCTCCTTAGATCAACCCGCCTCAATCGGAATCGATTGAAGGCGGAAAACGCGGCGGCCTAGCAGGCTGCTGAAAACGATGTTGCCCATGGTTCGACAAGCTCACCATAAGGTGTTCGACAAGCTGACCATGAGGTTTAAACCGTTGAAAACACGCGGCCTCATCCTGAGCCTGTCGAAGGATGAGGCCAACACTCCACCTCATCCTGAGCTTGTCGAAGGATGAGCAAACTCCACCTGAGCTTTGAAGGCAACACTCCACCTCATCCTGAGCTTGTCGAAGGATGGAGCCACGTTCTCAGGCCCCTTTCAGCATCCTGCTACACGGCCTTGAAGAGCATCGTCTCCGCCGTCAGGCCGGGACCGAAGGACATGGCGCAGCCCCGCGCCCCGGACTTGTTCTCCTCCAGAAGCGATTTCAGCACGAAAAGCACGGTCGCCGAAGACATGTTGCCGAAGTCGCGCAAGGTCCGCCGCGAGGCGTTGAGCGCCGTCAAAGGCAGCCGGAACGCCGCCTCGACCGCATCGAGAATGGCGCGCCCGCCCGGGTGCACGGCCCAAAGTTCGATATCCTTCGGCTTCAGCCCCGCGAGAATTGCATCGGAGGCGCGCCGGATCGCCTCCCCGACGGTGGTTGGAATGCGGCTTGACAGAACCATGTCGAAGCCGAGATCGCGGATATGCCACGCCATCTGGCTGGCTGCTTCCGGAAGAACCGTGGCATAGAACCGCTCGATGGAAAGCCCCCGCGGCTCCGCGCTGATGAGCGCCGCCGCGCAACCATCGGCGAAGAGCAGAAAGGGCATCATCTCCTCCAGCTCGTAGGCCTCCTGGAAATGCAGGGTGCAAAGCTCGATGCTCACCACGAGCACCTTGGCCTTCGGCTCGGAGCGGACGATGTGGCGCGCAACCTTGAGGGCGTTCACGGCGGCGTAGCAGCCCATGAAGCCGATGATTGTGCGCTCGATGGACGGATTGAGGCCGATGCGGTGGATCAACTCCAGATCGATGCCGGGCGCTGAGAAGCCGGTGCAGGAGGTGACGATCAGATGGGTTATCTCGCTCTTGCGGTCCCCAAGGTTCAGATTGTTGACAGCGCACTCGGCAAGGACCGGCGCCTCGATTTCATAGTGCCGCATGCGTTCGCCGGTCGAGGGAAAATCACCCGGCACGTAAAAGCGCGCGCCATTTATCGTGGCGCCCGAACAATCCTCGGTGGGCACGACACAAGACCACCGCTTTTCGATCTGGCCCTTTTCGACCAGGCGGTCGAAGATTGTTTGCTTGCGGGAGTCATCGAGCATATGCCTCTGGAATTGGACGAAAGCGTTGTGAACTTGATGGGGAGGGACAGCGGTCGCAATCTCATTGATGTATGCTCCGGACAAGGCGCACCTTCCTCAAACGTTAACCATTGCAGGGAAATCCAATTTTCCGAAGGCGTTGTTCGCATTCCCGCCCAACTCTGAGGATATGCGCAATGTTGGGGGGCTTCAAGCGCCGCTCCAGTCATGGCTGGGGTTTCCGGGCGGATGGCCGGATGAGCCTTGGCAAGGGCGCCTCCGGCAGAGTTCGACGCATTCGCTGAAAGTGTCGCTGCTTTCGTATCCCAAAGGGAATTCCGAGACGATGACGCTCAATAAAGAGGCCCTATTTGCGAAACTCGCGGCGGCGCTTTTGTCGGTGTTTCTTGCGCAGGCGGCGCTGGCTGGCACGCCGTCCACGGATGGGTTTCGATCGTGGATCGCTTCGTTTCGCGCCACCGCGCTTGAAAAAAATATTCGAGCGAACGTCTACGATTCCGTCACGCGCGGGCTTGTTCCCGATTTCTCGCTTCCGGACCTCGACATCCCGTCCAAGAAACAGGCGGAGCAGCCGGAGTTCGTCCGCACACCCGAGCAATATCTGAGCGAGAAAAATCTCGCGAATCTGGCCGAGCAGGGGCGCAAGCTCTTTGCCCAGTACAAAGACACGCTGATCGCCATCAAGAAGACCTATCGGATCGACCCCTACATCCTTCTCGCCGTGTGGGGCCGGGAGACCGGCTTCGGAACATACGCGCACGACCTTCGCTATAACGCGCTCGAGGTGCTGGCGACCGAGGCTTATGCTGGGCGGCGCAAGGAGTTGTTCGAGCGCCAGTTCATCGAAGGGTTGCGCATGGTTCAGGAGGGAGTGATCGCTCCCAAGGATATGAAAAGCTCCTGGGCGGGCGCGATGGGCCTCGTGCAGTTCATGCCGGAAGATTACTTCAAGTACGCCGTCGACCAGGATGGCGATGGCAAGAAGGATATCTGGCGTTCCGTGCCGGATGCGCTCGCGTCGCTTGCGAAAAACCTGCAAGGCATCAACTGGAATAATAAGCATCCGTGGGGCTTCGAGGTAACCGCGCCAGCGAAGGTCGATTGCTCTCTCGGTTATCTCGACATTCGCAAGCCCGTCAGCGAATGGGCGGCGATGGGGATCGGCCCAGCGAAGGGCGGAAACTTTCCACCTGAGGTGCTGACCTGGGAAGCCTCTCTCTTGCAGCCGGCGGGACTATTCGGGCCTGCTTTCCTGACCTTCGACAATTTCCAGGTGATTCGAGAATACAACAAGTCCGATCTCTATGCGCTTTTCGTGAGCAATCTGGCGGACCGCATCCGCGGCGGCGGCGGCTTTTCGCAGCCTTGGCGGCCGATCGTGCAGGTTCCGACCTCAGACGTCGAGGACATGCAAAGGAGGCTCACAGGCCTTGGGTTTTATGGCGATACGATCGATGGCAAGGCTGGAGGGCGCACCCGAGCCGCGGTCGGAGCGTATCAGAAGCGCTTTGGGCTGCCGCAAACATGCTGGCCGGCCGCAGAAATTGTGACGCATCTCAAGGCGCATGGCGGTGCTCACACCATGAACGAGCGTGCGCAGAATTAACAGGCAGCACCTTTCTCTTGTTAGTTTCGGTGTTAGTTTCGGTCCGGTCCTTAATTTCAACACGGAGGCGGAATAAGGAAAGCCTGTGTGCGTTATCGAATAACCGTGATTTCTGACTTGTCATGGACGCAACAAATGCCCCGGCGCCGAGCCTTCTCTTCTCGAAATTGCTTCCGAAATGCACCCGCCCTGTGTCTGGCATTCGTGCTTGTATTGGCGGGCGACGGCAATTTCTGCGCGAAACTTCTAGGCCAGCAATCCGCTTTGGGGTTTTTCGCTGTCGCTTTGGGAGGGGAGGATGATGACCGCCATCATACGAAACTTCCGGCCGGCGCCGACCACGACAAGGAGACCGGCGCGGCTCATAGCAATTCCGGCGCTCACAACAATAGCGGGAGTGCCGCCGGTCACGCGGGAGGTGGAGACGGGAAGCGTCGCGCGCTGTTTCATGGCGATGGCATCGCGTTAGGATCTCACCAGGCATCCGTCAGTTATGATGCCAGCCGCAATATGATGAAGCTGCATGTCCCACTTGGCGGCCATCTCCCGCTTGGCGGACGTCGCGAGTCCCATTCCCTGTTCAATGCGGGCCACGCCGGAAGTATGGCAGCGAGCGTCGGCGGACATTTTGCCGATCATCAGGGGAAAGCTGTAACCGACACCTATATTCGCAATATCGCGGGGGAAAAGGAAAGGGAGGGCCTGACGGCCCTGGCTCTGGACAGGTCGGTCACACCTGTGGCCGCCCGCTATCACAGCTCGATGTTTGAGCGAAGCGAGGCGACGACGATCATGGCTAAGACGAGTGTTCCGATCGGCGGGCTCTCGTTTTTACCGAATGAGGTGCTAGCGGTCGGAGCTGATCAGGCGTCCATCGAACGCGCTCAGGCCTTGGGGTTCAAGGCAAATCCGGTCATAAATTCAGAGGCTGGCGATCACACGATCGTCCGCTTCACCGTGCCTCCCGGACTGGACGCGCTTCGCGGCCAGGATCTTCTCAGCAGGGAACTGCCCGGGCAGCGGTTCGAACTCAACAGAGTTTACCGCCTTTATCGTGCGTCAGCTCGCGAGGAGCCGGTAACGCTCGAGGCGAGCCTGCCAGCGACGGTTCCCGGCACCACTCCGACATGCACCGCAAACCGTTGTTTCCCGCGACAGGTGGTCGGCTGGAAAGACACGCTCGGGCAGTGTGCCAGAGCGCTCAAGGTCGGCGTGATCGACACCGATATTGACGAAGCGCACCCCGCTTTCGACGGCAGCAATATTCACCGGTTCGATTTTGCTCCCGATGGCCATTTGCCCGCCCCGAACTGGCACGGAACGGCGGTCCTCTCGTTGCTGGCCGGGAGTCCTGTTACGAGTACGCCGGGTCTTATCCCGGACGCGGAATTCTTCGCCGCCAATATCTTCTATTCCGATGAACGCGGCGATATGACGGCCGATACGATCAGCCTCTTAAGAGCGTTCGATTGGATGATGAAATTCGACGTGAAGCTCATCAATATGAGTTTTTCCGGTCCGCGGGATGGCTTGGTGGGCGACGCGATCGCACGGATGAGCGAAAGGGGTGTCATCTTCGTGGCTGCGGCCGGAAACGAAGGTCCAACGGCGCCCCCGGGCTATCCGGCCGCATATCCCCAAGTGATCGCCGTTACCGCGGTTACAAAAGATTTGCGCAATTACCGCTATGCCAACAGGGGGGACCACATCGATCTCTCGGCCCCCGGGGTTGAAATCTGGGCCGCGGCTCCCGGCAGGCGCGCGGGATACCACACGGGCACATCGTTCGCGGCACCCTACGTCACGGCCATGCTTGCCGTGCAGCCTCCCGAGATGCTCAAGGAGGGGAAAGCCGATCTTCTCGAAAACCTCGCCGTTATGGATCTTGGGCCAGAAGGTCGTGACCCGATTTACGGTCGAGGACTGCTGCTAGCGCCTTCGGAGTGCACGCCCCCTGAAGAAACTCGTGAAAACGTTGCCAGCGCGGCAGAATAGATGCGGCTTTGATTCAGCGAACGCCTATCGAAGATCAGCCGCAGTTCAGGGCGCTTTCAAAGACACACGCCCGACCTGACGAGGAGCGGTTCGTACGGAGTTTGGCCGGCTCGGTTGCCGGTGCGATCAGAGGCTGGACGAGCGCTGATGCCACGCCCAGGCGCTGCGGATTATCTGATCCAGTTCCGCAATTTGGGGCTCCCAGCCAAGTTCACCGCGCGCTCTCGATGCATCACTGATGAGCCTCGCGGGATCGCCCGGCCGCCGGTCTACCAGTTTTGCGGCGATGCTCAGCCCCGTGACGCGCTCCACCGTGTCGATGACCTCGCGAACGGAAAAGCCGCGCCCGTTTCCGAGATTGTAGGCACTGGACGGCGAGCCGCGCTCCAGGACTTGAAGCGCCTTTACATGAGCGTCGGCGAGATCGGAGACGTGAATGTAGTCGCGGATGCAGGTTCCGTCCGGTGTCGGGTAATCGGTGCCGAAGATTGAGACATTGGGGCGGCGGCCCGCTGCTGCGTCGAGGACAAGCGGGATGAGATGGGTTTCAGGATCGTGGGATTCGCCTGTCTCGCTATCGAGGTCTGCGCCGGCCGCATTGAAATATCGCAACGCGACAGAACGCAGATCATGCGCTGCGCCAAAATCGCTGAGCATCCGCTCGACGATCTGCTTCGAGGCGCCGTAGGGATTGATCGGGTCCTGGCGCGCATCTTCCCGGATGGGAACAGTGCCGGGGATGCCGTAAATGGCGCAGGTGCTGGAAAAGACAAAACGGCGGATGCCATGGTCGCGGGCGGCCTCGAGCAGCGTGAGCGAGCCCGTCACATTGTTGCGGTAGTACTTGCCGGGATCGACCACGGATTCGCCGACATAGGCAAAGGCTGCAAAATGCACCACGGCCTCCGGCTTGTAGTGGCTCATCACAGCGTCGAGCCGGCTCCGGTCGAGGATGTCACCGCGCTCGAAAGGCCCCCATTTCACGGCCCAGTCGTGACCGTAAACAAGATTGTCATAGGTGACAGGCCGGTAGCCCGCCAGGCTCAGAGCTTTGCAGGTGTGAGAGCCGATATAGCCGGCCCCGCCGGTCACGAGTACAGTTTTCTCAGCGTTTGTCATGATGAATGCCGCTCATGGCCGGTTGATACGCCTGCTACGCTTAGCGGGTGGAATCACCGACGTCGACTCGGATTACCGTGAGCGCCGCAAGAGGGAACGGGAAAACTCCGCGCCTTCGCCCAAATGGGTCAAATCGATGGCGACCGGCCGGACGCATAAACATGTGCATTGCGAGGCAAAGGTGTTGAGGTTCCCTCTCGAATTGAATAGTCCATAACTATGCGGGGGGGAACCCTAGCGTGTACTTTCTTTGCGTTTCCATTACCCAGGGTTCAAAAACATTTTGAGGATCGCGTTGAGCTTTGATTTGAGCGGAAAGCGTGTCTGGGTTGCCGGCCATCGCGGGCTTGTTGGAAGCGCGCTGGTACGCCGGCTCGAAGGCGAGGACTGCGTTCTTCTGACGGCGGACAGAAGCACGGTGGATCTCAATTCAGGCGCTGCGGTCGAAGAGTGGATGGCGGCCAACAGGCCGCAAGCGATTTTTCTGGCAGCGGCGAAAGTGGGCGGTATTCTCGCCAACAAGCTCCACCCGGCGGATTTCCTCTACCAAAATCTCATGATCGAGCTGAACGTCATCCATGCGGCGTTCAAGCTTGGGGTCGAGAAGCTGCTGTTCCTCGGTTCCTCCTGCATTTACCCCCGCGAAGCGCCGCAACCCATCCGGGAGGAGGCGCTTCTCACCGGGCCGCTCGAACAAACGAACGAGGCCTATGCGCTGGCCAAGATCGCTGGCATCAAGCTCTGCCAGTCCTACCGGGAACAGCATGGCTGTGACTTTATCTCGGTCATGCCAACCAATCTTTACGGGCCCAACGATAATTTTCATCCGCAGCACTCCCATATGGCGGCGGCTCTGATGTCCCGGTTTCATCAGGCAAAGATCGAAAATGCTCCCGAGGTCAAGGTCTGGGGGACGGGCACGCCGCGCCGCGAACTTCTTTTTGTGGACGATCTGGCAGACGCCTGCATTTTTCTCATCAAGGCCTATAGCGGGCCGGTTGCGCTCAATGTGGGTACCGGGGAGGATTTGACGATCCGGTCTATTGCCGAAGTCGTGCGGTCCGTCGTCGGATACGAGGGCGAACTCGCCTATGATCCGTCCTACCCCGATGGAACGCCGCGCAAAGTGCTCGATGTCAGTCGGCTTTCCGCCTTGGGCTGGAAAGCGAAAACGTCTCTCCACGAGGGACTTGACCAAACTTATCGCTGGTATTGCGACAATTTCTCACAACTCAGAGCGGCTTGACTATGGAAAAGCGTGCATTGGTCACTGGCGTGACCGGCCAGGACGGCGCCTATTTGTCCGACCTCCTTTTGAAGAAGGGCTATCGGGTTTGGGGCATTAAGCGACGGTCATCCTCGTTCAATACCGGGCGCGTCAACTTATTTTATCAGGATCCGCACACCGGCGATCCACGTTTCAGGCTCGTCCATGGCGACATGACAGATGCCACGAACCTCATTCGCGTTGTCCAGGAGGTTAAGCCTGACGAGATCTATAATCTCGCGGCGCAGAGCCACGTTCAGGTGAGTTTCGAGACGCCTGAATACACGGCCAATGCAGATGCGATTGGCCCTTTGCGCATTCTTGAAGCGATCCGCATCCTCGGCCTGGAAAAGCAGGTGCGGTTTTATCAGGCCTCGACGTCAGAGCTTTATGGCAAGGCGGCGGAGGTCCCGCAAAGCGAGAAGACGCCCTTCTATCCGCGCTCGCCTTATGCCGCAGCCAAGATCTATGCCTACTGGATCACGGTGAACTACCGTGAAGCGTACGGAATACACGCCTCCAACGGCATTCTTTTCAATCACGAAAGCCCATTGCGCGGCGAAACCTTCGTAACCAGGAAAATTACGCGGGCAGTGGCTTCCATTTCGCTCGGGCTGCAGGACAAGCTCTATCTCGGGAACCTGAACGCGAAACGCGACTGGGGGCACGCGAGGGATTACGTCAAAGGCATGTGGGCCATTTTGCAGCAGGACAAGCCCGACGATTATGTTCTCGCGACCGGAGAAACCCATACGGTGCGTGAATTCGTTGAGGCGGCCTTTGCGGTGGCCAATACCCACATCGAATGGAATGGCGAGGGGATTAACGAAACAGGCGTCGACGCCAAAACCGGCCGGACCATCGTGGAAATCGACCCGAAATACTTCCGGCCGACGGAAGTCGACATTCTGCTTGGGGATGCCTCAAAGGCCCGCGATGTCCTTGGCTGGAAGCCGACAGTCCCGTTTTCTGAGCTTGTGAAGGAAATGGTTGCCGAGGATATGAAGACCGTCCTTCTCGAACGGGAACGCGTCGAGCGGCACGTATGAGAGCCATCGCCCGCGTCTGACTGTTGCTTTGTGATCAGGAGCATTCAAACCGGTGCTCGACCGTCAATACTATTTTTGTTGATATTGTGGGGTTCGAAGTCTCATGGAAACACGTTCTTCTGCAAATTGGATGGTTCTCACCACCCATGCTCATCGTGAGGAGTTTGCGATTGAGAATTCTGGTTCGGCAGGATTACCAAGCCTACTGCCCGATGATCGTAAAGCGCATCAAGCACGCACGGAGGGCTTATGATGCGAAGCGGCCTCTTTTTGCAGGCTATATCTTCGTTGAGCGCCCCGCTCAGCGTCACCTTTGGCGCCCCCTGCTCGGGACCTTGGGAGTTCGTTCCATTGTTAGCAATGGGGATACGCCGTCCCTTCTCCCTGCCGGTTTCGTGGAAAGCCTAAGGGCGCGCGAGACGGACGGCGCGATCCGGAAGCCTGAAATCCAATACAAGCCGGGCCAGTCCGTCACGATCAATGGCGGCGCCTTCGACGGCTTTGTTGGTCAGATCCTGGAGGTCCGCGAGAGCGACCGCGTCCTGCTGCTTCTCAACCTCCTCAACCAGCAGACACGGGTGCATATCGAAACGAATATGCTGCGCTCGGCGTGAGACTGTCCTCTCTCGGCATCCGCGGCGTCTGCTGTCCTCGCCGATAGCAGACGGCCCGCTCTCAACGCCGCCCAAGCCCGTTGCGGCGCGGGTCCACTCCCGCATATGCACCTCAGCGATTGGATCGCCAACGTGCTGCTATTCTCCGGCAGTTGGGAAGTGAGATCCCAAGCACGGCTCACGCTTTGAAGGCCCTGCGCTGTGGATCGCCTGGATTGGCTTGACGGCTCCGGACGTTTTGCGGATCAGACTTTCCCATGCCGGCACGGCGTGAGCAAACTCGTATTTCGTCTCAAAAAGCCGTCTTGCGCGACGGCCTTGCTCGGCGACCAGCTCCGGATTGCGGGCAAGTTCAAGAATCGCCTCGGAAAGCCCGGCACCATCGCCGTCGCGGACGACGAACCCGGTCCCGCTGTCTCTTATAATGCGGGCCAGTTCGCCCTCGAGATGACCGACAAAAATAGCAGGGCGGCCGGCAGCTGCGATGCCATAATATTTGCTAGGGACGATCAGGCCTTCAAGATTGGGCTTCAGAGAGATCAGATGCACATCGGGTGCTGAGAGGCTATCGCTCAGGCGTTCGCGCGGTTGATAGGGGCGAAACACCATACTGTCGAGCCGTCTTTCGCGCGCGGCACGCTTCAACTTCTCTGTCTGGGCGCCTCCACCGATGAACAACCAGCGGACATCCTGAAAAGAGGATACGTCTTCTTGGGAGCGGTCCCGCGCGGCTCTGTCACCGGCGGTTGCAAAGGCGGCCGCCTTGCGCATTGCTTTCTGCCGAGCTTCCAGATGAGCCGCCGCAATCAGGAACGTCTCGGGGTTGTGAGCGCGACCGAGGTTACCCGAATAGCCGACGACGAAAGCATCCCTGAGGTTCCATTCCTTGCGAAGGGCGTTGCTTCCGCGCTCCACGGGCTGGATCTGCTTTCCGTCGGCCCAATTTGCGATAATCATTATCCGCTCCGCTGGCACGCCGCGTTTTCGGATGCGCTGGGCCATGCGCTCGCCGAGCACGACATTTGAAGCGGCAAACCGGAGCGTCAGATCACGGAGCCGCCGCAGCAGGGAAATGGCCCATTTTTGCGTCTTCGCGTTGCCAATGCCAAGAGTTGTCGCTACCTCTGGAAAAAGGTCCTGGAGCCAGTTGATGTAATGCGCTCCCTTGGCCAAGGCGATGGGGCCGGCAACAACCGAGAGCATAGGCGGATCGGTCTTTACGACAACCACATCGCCACGCTGTGCATCGAGGGCCAGCCGGAAGCCTGCCGCAATATAGAAAGTGAAGTAATCAAGCGTGCGGCCGAGGAGTTTGTCGCGTCCGAACGAGGTTGTGGCAACCCTGCTGATCGCAATGTTCGCGATCTTCTCCTGGGGGCAAAGCATCCGATCACCTTCGTAGGTGAGCCGGGAGGTGATGACTTGAACGTTGTGCCCTTTGCGAGCAAGTTCGAAAGCCAGATCGGAGAGCATCTGGCTTGTCGCTGAATGATCAGGATAGAAGAAGCGATTGACGAATATGATCTTCAAAGTCCGCCTCTTTCAGGAATAGCTCTCGAGGGTGCTAGCGATGCCTACGAAACCTTTCCGCAGCGGTCCAGGGAGGACGAACTCTGAGGGAAGGCTCGCCAGGAGGAGCGGTTATCGGACAGGGGGGGAAGGCGCGGGTCGGGCAGCAGCCATGGCAGAGTAATGATCTCTCACGCCACGGCCTTCAGGCCCACCGCCGACAGTTCCTCTGGCGAGCCCGACAGCAAACGGTCGAAATAGCGGATCGTATGCTGCAAGCCTTCACGAAGAGGGATCGTCGGCTGCCAGTTCAACACCTCTTTCGCGCGAGCGATGCTTGGCTGTCGCTGCCGGGGATCATCGGCGGGAAGGGGAAGAAAAGTGAGCTTCGATTTCGAGCCCGTCATCTCGATTGTCAACTCGGACAACTCCCGGATGGTGAACTCCCCTGGATTGCCAAGGTTGATGGGCCCCGTGACGCCCTCGGGACTGTTCATCAGCTTGATAAAGCCTTCGATCAGATCGTCCACGTAGCAGAAGGATCGGGTCTGCCTGCCGTCGCCATAAATGGTGATCGGCTCTCCCTTGAGGGCTTGCACGATGAAATTAGAAACCACGCGCCCATCGTTTGGATGCATGCGCGGGCCGTAGGTATTGAAGATGCGCGCCACTTTGATGTCGAGCTTATGTTGGCGGTTGTAGTCAAAGAACAAGGTCTCCGCGCAGCGCTTTCCCTCATCATAGCAAGACCTGGTCCCGATCGGGTTCACGTGCCCCCAGTAGTCTTCGGTCTGAGGATGAACGGAAGGATCGCCATAGACTTCTGATGTCGACGCTTGAAAAATCCTGCACTTCAGTCGCTTCGCAAGACCAAGCATATTGATGGCGCCATGCACGGTCGTCTTCGTCGTCTGCACGGGGTCATGCTGGTAGTGGATCGGGGAGGCAGGGCAGGCGAGGTTATAGATCTCGTCAACCTCGAGATAAAGCGGGAAGGTGACATCGTGACGAATGAGTTCGAAGCGCGGGTGGCCGATCAGGTGCTCAATATTGCGCTTGGTTCCCGTGAAGAAATTGTCGACGCAGATAACATCGTGCCCATCAGCAAGGAGCCGGTCGCAGAGGTGAGACCCAAGAAATCCTGCTCCGCCTGTAACCAGGATGGTCCTAACAGAAGCCATGTGTAAAATCCCTTCAAACGCGAGGCCGGAGTTCAGGTTCTGCCGGCTCATGCTGCCGTCACCATCGGAACAACGGCCTTCTCATTGACTGCGCGGCGGCAGGGCAAAGCGAGCCCTACTGCTGCATCGGCCGTTAGCTGAAAGAGTAGCTGGGAGTACCCAACTGTTTGCGAAAAGATGATTGTTCGAATAGCGCGGGGTTTCCCAATAGCTACCGCAATCCAGGTGAACCAATTCACCGAAATCTAAGTGTGTTTGGCTTTCTATGAAATACATCCGTAAGGGCCGTCGAGACTGAAACTAGATATTTTTTTACTATGTAATGAGAAATATGTCTACTTTGAGACTGTGATGCACCAACTGAATTGACGCCCCAGATATTTTCTATGCTTAAGGCGAGGTCCCTTTCAGGATGCCGCCCTCACTCAACTTCCGCCAAGCCCGATCGATGAGCGGCCTTGATATGCGTTCGCCGAGGAGCACCATAGGGATGGTCATGACCGCAATTTCAAGATCGAGCGTCAAGCTTGCATTTCTCACATACCAGATATCCGAGCGCTGCCTTGTCTTACGGTGAAATTGATCTCCTGCTTATCAATTTCCAGGCGACGATCCCGATAAAGAGGAACGCAAAGCAAAGAGCGAGCACAAGAGCTTCCTCCATGAGCATCGTCTCCGATGGGCCTGATCTTGTGTGTACTATACCTGCCACTTGTAATACAGGGAGTGCCACCATCGGTCCTCAGCCCCAGGTAGCAAACCCAATGGTTTTCAACAGCCAATTCAAGCGGTGTCGTGCTTTTTTTAATGTTTATGGGACTCGGAAAGTTGAGTTGTCTTAGAGTTTTACGAAGATTGCATTTTGAATGTCGTGCAGTGCCAATAGGGAGCAATCCAAGATGGATCACTTTTGAGGACGGCGATTGTGGTCATCCCGCCGTTTTTCCGCTCCTGCCGGCACGAGGAATTTTGATCGGCAAGCCCACACCGGGGAGTTTGTTGCAGAGACTGGTGTGCTCAGGTTTGCCAAAAATATCGGACGTCGCCGGGCAAGCGTTCGAAGGGAGGGCGGCAAATTGAGGATTGCGCGCAACCCACAAAGCGCCAAGCTTTTTGACGCATCCGATATTTTCCTGTTCAACAAATCTTCTTTTCGGAGTAACTGATCGCCCATGACAAGCAAATTCTCGATTCCAGCTAACGAAGCGCAGGCCTACAGCCTTATGCGGACCTATGGCATCACTGATGATGAATTGAGTGATTATATCTCAACAATGCTGGGCGAGATCAAAATACTAGCTGAGTACGCGAAGCTGACTGGCGTAGCAACCAACGTGAAGGCCGCGATCTCGGAACTCGAAAAAGCCGAGTTGCCGGGCAGCCTGTAGTGCTTTGACGCTTGATCCAAGTCTCGGGATCGAGCTGTCAGCCCGTTCAACCTGTTTACAGCGGCTATAACAGCTCGAATGAAAAGGTGATTGTGCCCGATTGAAGGCTAGGGGAAAAGTGTGGTAATGCCCCTTCGGCAGTATCCCTGGTTGCGATGTTCCCCAAAGATCAGGATCCTATCGTCTTGCGGCTGGGGTCCCCGCCGGTTCGATGCGCGATTCACTCCTGAGCACTCTTGCGACAAGTGGCCAAGCCGCAAGCACGGAGAAGTTTGTTATTTCTCCCTGGGCGATCATGTCCTTTAGCTTGCTGAGTGGAAGCCAGAATGACTCGATGTCTTCTTCCGCGTCGCCGCCGATCTTCTCACAGGGCGTCATGTCCTTTGCAAGAACGACATACATTTTCGAGTCGGACCGTCGGTTGCTGATGTAGTACCAGCCAAGGCGCTCACACTCCGAAAAGGTAAATCCTGATTCCTCACGCAGTTCGCGAGCAGCGGCGTGCTCGGGTGTCTCACACCCGTCGATTTTTCCCCCCGGGAATTGCAAAAGAACCTCACCCACCGGATAGGAATATTCGCGCTGCAGCAATATGTCCTCATCTCTCAGGCAAATGACTGTCACCGCATTGTGCGCTGCGAGGCGTACGTATGATGTAACCTCTCCGCTGGGCAGTTCAACCGAGTTCCTCCAGAACCGTTATCCGCGGATGCTCTAACAGGACTTTGCTTTCCAAGCATTTCCAGGCTGGCAGGGCATTTTCTTCCATTTTTGGGTCCGGTTGTTAAGGCTTATCAATTCGGGACTTATCATGAACTGTTCCCGCCGTCGATTGCTGGAAGAGCGATCTGCTGTAGCGCGGTAAGATAAATCAGCTGATGCAATGTGACAATTTCATATCGTCTCTCCTTTAAGGCAAAGCTTTCATATTAATAAATGTCTTATAATGTGGTTGATTTGTCGGCCTGCCATGTAATTAAAGTGGAGTGACAACTGGTTACCACTTTCAGAATGAGTTGTTTGAGGCAGGGAGTAATCTATGAGTTCGATCATAAAATGGGTGGGTCTCGCGGTTGCTGTTGCGATGCTCGTTGCGCCTATCTTTGAGGCCAAGGCTCAAACAAGAACCCACACGCCCAAACGGTATACTGCATATAGGGCGCCGAATTACGCTCCGTCCTCGGGGCCGTTGACCGATGGTGACTGGCCCGAAGGTGGCTGGAGGTACCGGCCGACGGCTCGCGGATGGGACAACACGTGCGTGAATGTCCCTTGGCTTCCGTCTCAGTTCGCGTGCTCCGCGAAGTAATGAAAGCTCTCACGCAGTCAAGGGTAGAGGAGCGCCGAGATAAAGCGCGCTGTCAGGGAAAGCGCGAAAGCAATACTTGCCTCGACCCGCGCCCCTTCCGGAGGCAAGCACCGACATTCCGTGCCAGCACGGGGAGCCAGCCAACGGCACAAGAAATGCTCGGGGAACCCTTCAGCTTTTCTACTGTGGTGTTCAGAAAAGGCGAACGAATCTTACGATTTCCCGCGCCGATTATCGCCAGCGCTGTTTGCGGAGGCCACGGTCGCTAAAATGAAAAGCGCTGCGATGACGGAGTCGTCAAACATGCTCAAATTCCATTCATTAAATAGGCGCTGCACAAGCGCCGAACCTTGTGCGAAACTTAATTTTGATGATCGCTAACCGAGTCCGCAACTCATTGCAACAAAGGAAAAAGCACATACCTTTCAGATCAACCCGCCTTTAATCGAAACTGGTTAAAATTGACGCAGATAAGCTGCACTGGGCGCGGATGGCTTCTTCGTCGCGTCCTTCTGTGATGTCCTTTGAGCAAAATGAATCAGTTTGCCACCGCGGCTCAAATGATGGAGGCCGCTAAGGTGCGTCTGGAAAAGTGCGAAGCGATTTTCCGATTGAGACGCACGACAAACAAAAGCTCAGAGCCCGCTTTGATGCCATCAGAAGCGGGCAGGCTCTAAGCGGCGCCGAACATCTCGAAGAGCGACGACGGGTTCGCTGCCTCCAGCGACGTCATGGCGATGACATGCATCAAGCCGATGTCTTCGAGTGGACGGGAACCGAGAAGTTCCTTCGCAACAATCGCAAACCCTTCCCAGCCCTCGCTTCGGCTCGAGGATTTCAAAGCCAGCGCATACCAGGCGCAATGCTCCGCCCACTTTTGCCGCCGCGAGCGCAAAGGCCCTGTGAGCAACACCGCGATGCGTTTTTTTATCGAGCCGCGCTTGCCGCCGACCACGGGGGCAATGTTGGGCTCGAACCATGTCGCCAGGATCGAATGCTCCATCGACCAATCCTCGCTGTCCGCGCAGGTCTCAGCAATGGCCTTCTCGGTGAGGCGTTCAGCGTCGAGCCCAGCGCAAAGCTCGGCCACCATGGTGTCGAGGGTGGACGGCTGCGGGTTCATCCCGCTCAAGCCAACCGCTTCGGCAAAGTCGAGCAGACCGAAGGGCGGCAGAGTGTCCATCTTGACATTCATTCCTAAGGCACGGCCAACGACAGGTTCGAGATAGTCTGCGCGCGAGTGAAAGACTTCGATCTGCGAGCGCATATGGTCCAGCATTTGCTTCAATTCCGCGCGGCTCAAGCCTCGTTGCACCCAGGCATCGTGCACCCCAAAGCCGAGCTTCACGAGAAGGCCTGCAAGGGCCCATTTCTTTCCCACCTGCAACGTGACAAGCACGGTGTGCGCGCCTGCTCCATCGACACCGCTCACAATGATCTCGCCAAGTTTCGCCGCCGGCGAAGGCGCGCAGGTGATGCCGTGTTTGCGGCAGGTCTTGATGGCGGTATCGAGCAGGGCCTGGTCAGACTTGGGCAACCAATTGCAAATCGCGATCATGCGACGCACCATGGTTGGCGTAACATGCCCTGTTGGAGCTGCGATCGTTATCATCTCAAGCAGCGTTTGCCGGGCTTGGCTCGAGGCATTGAGCAAAAACCCCAGTGAAGCTTCACGCACCGACGGCTCCTGACCGCCGAAGGCAGCCATCGCCAAGCCTTTGCGCATCTCGTGAGGCATTGTGTCGGAGGATTGTTCGAGCATTGCATGGATCGCGAACGGATCATGACCGCATTGGACCGCGATTTGGGAAAAACCGGTATCCAACGCTGCCAAGTTAACATCATCAGTCGTTGAGGCTTCCTCTTCAATCAGATCGGCCATCATGCTGCGCAAGCCTTCGCCCATGTCGAGCTTGGCGGCGACAAACTGTTCCAAGATCAGCAACAGGAACTTCGCACAGAGCTTCTTAGTCGCGACCAAGGCCTCAAGGTGCTGAATCGCTCGGTTCACGAGGTTCGCGCTTCGCTCGTCTTTTTGCTCAATTTTGAAACGCAGCTCCTCCAGGCCGCGCATCAATAGAAATGCGCTTCCCGTGACCAACGTTTCACTGGGACGCTTCTTGCCCCCCTCCTTCGCCAAAACGTCGAACAGCGCGAGCACGATGTCATTCGTCTGGGCCATGATCCGATCGGCTTGCTCGGCCGTCGCCTCAAAGTCCATGGCCAGGATGCTGGCGGCGATCGATTTTGCACTGCTGATGAGCGCTGCGTTGGACATGGCTTCCGCACTCCCTCAAAAGGCTGCGACGATGGCAAAAAGGGTCAAGGGAACCTCGCGCACGCACGCAAGGTACCAAAGCCCAATCATGTCAGACAAATTCGGGAGCGGCGCGCCTGTCTCAACGGTGGTCCATCCCCAGCAAAGGCTCGAAACAGGAACGGCGTTCGTGAAAACATCGGGAAATGTTTCACCTTCTTTTCCGCTTATCTCTTTGAATGCAGATGATATTTCTTGACGACTGGCGGAGAGGGAGGGATTCGAACCCTCGAGACGGTGACCCGCCTACACGCGTTCCAGGCGTGCGCCTTCAACCACTCGGCCACCTCTCCAAATCGCGCCCAGGGGCGCGATTTGGCTGCACTATAGCGAACGGCGAAGCGGCTGCAAGACATTGTGCCGTTTCATGACCAGGATACTCCTTGGATTGCACAAACTCTTGCCTTATGAGAACGACGTCGCGCCCTGTTATCGCCACAAGCGCGCCACTACGTTTGGAGAGAATTTGTTGCGTCTTTATTCTTTGGTGGCGTCGACGATAAAAGGTGCTTCAATCCGAGTCGCTAAAGATATAAAAGACTAATTGGGGTCGCATAGTCTTTTGCCGCAGACGGTCATCACTTCCGGAAAGCAACCTATGAACGCGAAAGTTTCAGGCAGTTACGCCGCGGCATTTTGCGCGGTCGCCATAGGCTGGTTGATATTCGCCCTGCCTTGGCTGTCGGGCTCCGTCACAATTCCGTATGATGCGAAAGCTCATTTCCAGCCACAGCTTCAATTTCTGGCGAATGCCCTTCACAGCGGCCAATCCCCCTTCTGGACTCACAATGTCTTTGCCGGCTCGCCTCAGATTGCCGATCCGCAATCGTTGATCTTCTCTCCCGCGTTCCTTCTGGCTTATTTTGTGCCCGAGCCAAGTTTCCAGCAGCTCGATCTTTATTGCTTCCTTCTTCTCGGGCTGACAGCGTTTTCCGTCCTCATGCTGTTCAAGGACAAGGGCTGGCACCCGGCGGGCGCCGCTGTGGCTGCGCTGGCCGCCGCTTTTGGCGGGTCTTCGATCTGGCGCATTCAGCACATCAAGCAGATCGAGGCGTTCGCCTTTTCCATGCTGTGCCTCTGGCTGCTCGCGCGCGCGCTCGAACGGAAGTCCTTGCTGTACGGGGTTCTGGCTGGTCTTGCCGCTGGCGTCATGGTTATCGAGCCCGGGCAGATCGCGCTCATCGCGTGCTATATTCTTGCGGGCTACACGATCCATCATTGGCTGAGCGCGCCCCGGTTTTGGCTTTCCGTGAAGCAGACGCTTCTCCCGCTTCTCGCGGGAGGCGCGGTGGCGACGGTTCTTGCGGCAGGGCCGATCATCCTGACCTTTCTTTTCGTCGAGGCTTCGAATCGCCCCGAGATCGCCTTCGGAGAGGCGGGGAGGGGATCCCTGCATCCGGCTTCGCTCCTGACCGCCGTTGTGCCCGATCTCTACGGAGCCCATTCGACCCTTCCCGAATTTTGGGGTCCAGGAAGCGCGGAATGGAATGCCAACTGGCTCTCCATGAACGAGAATATGAGCCAGATTTATATCGGAGCGCTCCCAATTCTCCTTCTTCTCGTCGCCGGCTTCATAAGGGGCGGCATCTTTGCGCGTGAAATACGCTTTTTTGCGATTGCGGCAATGGGCTTGTTCCTGTTCGCACTGGGCCGGTACACAGGGTTCTTCACGCTCGCCTACGACTACTTTCCGGGAGTCGATCTCTTTCGAAGGCCGGCCGATGCCACATACGCGCTCGGAGGACTGACCTCAATTCTATCCGGTTATCTTTTGCATCGCTTTCTGTCCGATGGCGAGCCGACAAGGCGTCAGAAACGCGCCATCGCCGCAGTCCTGGCTCTTATTTTCGCAACGAGCCTTGGGGTGGCCGCGGCTCATTCACATTTCTACTTCGCGGTCAAGCCAGTGCTGCTTTCGATCGGCATTTTTACAGCCGGCTGGCTCAGCCTCGTTTTTGTACAGCGCTATAACACCCGGTATGGCATCCTGGCCGTTGCAGTGCTCGCTGCCTTTACGACCGCCGATCTCGCCATCAACAACGGGCCCAACCGGTCGACAGCGCAGAAGCCCCCTTACTACGATCAGATACGCGTCGAGACCAAGAACGATACGGTCACTTTCATCAAGAGTCATCTCGCGAGCCCTGCGAATTCGCCGCGCCGCGACAGGGTGGAGATGGTAGGACTCGGCTTCGAGTGGCCGAACATCAGTCTCATCCACGGCTTCGATCATACGATGGGATATAATCCGCTGCAACTCGCAGAAGTGGCCGACGGCATGGGCGCCACCGAGACCGTCGCGGACGCTTACCAGCGAAAGTTTTCTCCGCTGTTTCCATCCTACCGGTCCATGATGGCGGATCTTCTTGGCCTGCGATACATCGCGACGGATCGGCCGGTTGAGAAGATAGACAAGGTTCTAAAGCCCGGAGATCTCACGGTCGTCGCGAATACCCATGACGCCTACATCTACGAGAATCCGCGTGCATTGCCGCGTGTCATGTTCGCCTTCGATTGGCAGCCCGCAAACTTCGATCGGATTACGAAAGACGGAAACTGGCCCTATTTCGATCCGAGACAGGTCGTGCTCTTGCGTGGCAGGCAGCAACTGATGAGCATCCTCCAACCAAGACCCGTTTCCCTGTCGCAAGCCGATACGGCTCTTCAGGTCTATGCGAACACGGAAGTGCAGGTGGCCGTAGACACACCGCGAGCCGGTTTCCTCGTGCTGAACGACGTTTGGCATCCCTGGTGGTTCGGCACGGTGGACGGCAAGCCTGCCGATATATTCCGCGCTAACGTCTTATTCCGGGCCATCGAGGTGCCGGCGGGCAGACACATCGTCCGTTTCGAGTTCAGGCCCGTGGAAGGAGCGGTGAAGGAAATCATGGCTCGCCTGACGGGCAAGCCTATAGAACCCACCCCGCCAGCCTGGGAACATTGGCTCAAGCCTGAGGCCAGCGCTCCGGCCTTTTTGAGAGGCGCCGGGTAAGCTCCCGGAATTTGCCGCTTGCGAGCCAGTCATATTCAAGGATGCGCGCGCCTCTGATGGGGTCGCTGCCGTCGTGGTCTCCGCGCTCTGCGACGTGGCACATGACAAGCGGCGAAGGGCCTTGAAGGCCTTGAAGCCACTCCGTCCACAGCGCTTCGAAATCGGCATCCTCATTGAAGTCGTAGACGCCCGCGAAGTCGCTGTTCATCGGATGATCGCGCTCCTTCGCCAGGGCTTCCAATTGGAAAGCCCCGGTTCGCGCGATAATGGCGGCCTTCAGCCCGCGCCATCGCCGCGGAGCGCAGTTGCGAAGGCTGATACGGCGGCCATCCATGCCATATCGATCCGCGAGCGCATCGACAAGCGCCTCCCTGATAAAAGGAAGGAGGTGGCAATGCTGATGGCCATCCACAAAATCGGGAGGAGCCTTCATGCTGCTCTCGAACCGCGAAAGCTGGCGATCAATCTCCTTGCGCAGCAGTTTCCGGTTCAACACCCCCGAATGCGTGCGCATCGTGAGGCCGGTGATCGTCTGTCGCGGAAAGATGTCTCCGGCAAAGGGACTCGTGAAATCGAGGTGCAACCCGCGGGAAAGAGGAGCATCCGCCAATGGCCCCGCGGCCTCCGGCCAGGCCGGAGACAGAACCATCGCGCTTGTCGCCGTTACCACGCCCTCGCCAGCAAGCTTCAGGATCGCGGCATCGACGCATGCGTCCATCGCATAGTCGTCGGCGTTGATGATCACACCCTCTTCCACGATTGCATCCCCCGAAGCTAACCTTGCGGCTGCGCGAAAGCCCATAGCTTCGACAGCAAAAATGTCGCGATAGCGACCCCGATAAGGACCGCGGCGAGGGCTGGGAGATAATAGCGGGGTCCGAAGAGGACCAAGACTTCCGCATAAGCGGCCTGGTTGAGAACGAAGCCGGTGATTGCCACGGCGAAAAAGCGCGTGCGCGCTGCGGTGTAGCGCTCCGGCGAAAGGGGAAACGTCCAGCGGGCGTGGCCGCCGAAGCTCACGAGAAAGGCCACGCAGAAGCCAATCACATTGGCGGCAAGCGGCTTCAGGTGGAGGAGTTCCACGACAAAGCCCACCACCGTGAGATGGGTGAGGGCGGCCGCGGAGCCAACCGCAATGAAGATCGCGATTTGTTTCATTTCACCGCCGGCGTTTCGGGCAGACGCGCGTCCGTCACCAATTGCGTTGCATCGTAGACGGGCGAGGCTGCATGGGTTCCAGTTCCTTGCCGGCTGTCCTCGGCAATGATGAAGATCGGGCGCTGCTTTGCCTCCTCGAACGTGCGGCCGAGATACTCGGCGATGACGCCCAGCGCCAGAAGCTGGACGCCCGAAGAGAACATCATGCCAACCGACAACGTGGCCCAGCCCGGCAAATGATCGCCAAGCACGTAATGCTCGAAAAGAAGGTAAAATCCATAGAGCAGGGAGGAACAGGAAATGAGGACTCCCGCGATCGATACGAGGCGCAGCGGTATGACGGTGAACGAGGTCAGGCCCGTGAAGCCAAGCCTGAACAACTGCATCCAGGTGAACTTGGTGGAACCCGCCACGCGGTCTTCCGCCTCAAAGGGCACGAGCGCTGTGCGAAACCCGACCCAGGCATAGAGCCCCTTCATGAGACGGTTGCGCTCTGGAAGCGCATTGATCGCGTCGACCACTTTGCGATCGAGGAGCCGGAAGTCGCCGGCGTCGGGCGGGATGACCACGGAACTCCCCGCTTCCATGAAATGATAGTACATGCCTTTGAAACGGCGCTTCAGCCAGCTTTCGAGACGTGCGCTTTGCACGCCTGCGACAACCTCATAGCCGTCGCGCCAGCGGTCCAGAAAGGTGGAGATGAGCGCCGGAGGATGCTGTCCGTCGGCGTCCATCAGAATGACGGCATCACCCGCAGCCATTTTGAGACCTGCGGAGAGGGCCGCTTCCTTGCCGAAATTTCGCGAGAGCCGGACATAGTGCAGGTTGGAGTTGGACGAGCACAGGCTCAGCATCACGTCGCGCGTTCCATCGGTGCTTCCATCGTCGACAACGACGATCTCATGGGCGAACTTCGTCTTTGCGAGGGCGTCAAAGATCGAAGACAACACAATCGGCAGCCCCTCGCACTCGTTATAAGCGGGCACGACGACCGATATCAGCGTGAGGCGATGTGTTTCCATGGACCACATTCAAAGGAATTGCACACAATCTGGGCAAGGGCACTAGCTGGTTCTAAGCCTGACGTTAATCAAGAACCGCCGTTGCAAATGTGGTGCGGCCGCCCTTTTTAGTTGTCAAGCCTCATCGCGGTCAGGTCAATTGTCAGCTTGACCTCTTTGTCGACAGCGAGCCCGGCGACAGAGTTCAGGACCGACGCCAAAGTCGAGACGATTGATGGTGGTCTCGGCCTTCGCGACTGCCGTTCCCTCCTCAATATCGATCGAAAATGGCAGAGTTAGGGGCTTCGTTACGCCCTTCAGCGTGAGTTGGCCGTCCAGGATATATTTTCCGTCGCCATCGGGTTTTGCGCCACGGGCGGCGAATTCAGCAGTCGGGAAGTGGCCCGGATCGAAAAAATCGGCGGACTGGAGCGTCTGGTCAGCGTCGGCGGAGCCGGTCGAGGCGCTGCGCATGTCGAGCCTGACGCGCACCGATGCCTGATCCGGCGTGTCGGGATCGAACTCGATATCGGTTTTGAAGCTCTTAAACGTGCCTTTTGTGCTGGTGCCGCCGCCGCTCGCTTCGAAAGTGACTTCGCTTTTTTGAGGGTTGACGCCCCATTCCATCGCCCTTGCATCCTTCAGTCCCACGAAACTGAAAGCGCTTGCGGTCAAAACCAAAAGCGCGACGCGCTGCGAAGGCGAACGGCGCCCGAAGCGGGGAAGCATCCTCGACATAACTCCATCCCTCAAAACAAAGGCGTGACGCAGGGCCGCCGCCACGTGAATGACAATGAGGAAAAGGAGCACATTTGCGGTAAATTCATGGATGCTTTTGAAAATGTCGGCGGTAGGTCTTCTTATCGTCCGGCTGGAGTTCGCTCAGCCAGGGGATCAGCGGAAAAGCCGTGGTTCCGAAAAGGACGGACGGCTTGTCCGACGCTGATATCATCGCCCAGCCTGAGAGGGGCATCAGAAACAGGGCGGCATAGAGGGCGAGATGGCCGAGATGCGCCGCCGACGCGCTCGCGCCTCGGCATCGAGCCCGGCAAAGCGGGGGCGGCATGGAAGGAGCGCCAGGACAATCGCAGCGCCATCAGCGCGAGAATGGTGATCCCGATCGATTTGTGCAGATTGTAGAGCTTGAATTTCTGGATGCCGGAAAAGTCGCCCATCGTCCAAGCCAGAGGGAACATGACGAAAATCAGCACGGCGATCAGCCAATGCAGCACCTTCGCAGCCGCGGTGTAGTCCTCGCGCTCCATGAGGGATTCTACCACTTGCCCGTGTTTGGCATTGAGGCCCAGGGTTCCGCAGGCGGCAAGGCTCCGCCCTTCTGAAGGAACTCGATCGAGATATTGTCGGGCGAGCGGATAAAGGCCATGCGCCCGTCGCGAGGCGGCCGGTTGATCGTCACCCCTCCGTCCATGAGGCGCTGGCAGGTCTCATAGATATTGTCGACCTCATAGGCGAGATGGCCAAAATTGCGTCCTTCGCCATAGGCCTCCGGATCCCAGTTGTAAGTTAACTCCACTTGCGCGCTTTCATCGCCAGGAGCCGCCAGATAGATGAGCGTGAAACGTCCCGCAGAACTTTCCGTGCGGCGAACTTCCTTAAGCCCGAGCTTGTTCACATAGAAATCGAGCGATTGGTCGATGTCGGTCACGCGGACCATTGTATGAAGATACTTCATGATGGGCCTCTAACTTGCGCCGGGTGAACGAGATGGCGAATGCGACGCAACATGCGGATAGATGGTGTCTTGGCGGAAGGTGTTTCAACAAGTGTGGAAATCGCGCCTCGCGGCAGGTCCTGATTCGCGCTTTCGACGACCCAAGTATGTTGATTCGCTGTCTGATTGTCGGGTCAATCAGGCGGAATTGCGCAACCTCGGTCCTGTTCAAAATGTATGGTGTCGACATTTTTGAAACAGCATGCAGCACCACGCTTTGCCCAAATTTGGCCAAAATTTCATTTCGGATTATCAAATACTTGGTGGGCCATGTCTTCAGAAGCGGTTGAGGCACGGCCAAACAAGGGCGCTGGGGAAAGAGTTAATTTTCTCTCGCCACGGCGTAGAGTGATGTTATGTTTCGCAAGTGAGTTGGCTTGCGTAAGGGTCTTGGGCGAGGCCGGTTGCGGATGCCAAGTTTTTCAGTAGAAGCGGGGGACTATCCAATGGGGGACAAATTACCTCCCACAATTGCATCTTTTAACGATATCGCAGAGCAACCAAGCATCGACGTCTTCGTTATCGCTGGTCACATTAAGTGGTTTGATGTTTCCAAGGGATTTGGGTTCATCGTTCCAGATGGAGGGCTTCCCGACATTCTGATTCACGTCACCGTTCTACGGCGGGACGGCTATCAGACTGCCTATGAGGGAGCCCGTATCGTATGCGAAGTGCTCCGGCGCGACCGCGGGCTTCAAGCGTTCCGCGTGATAGAGATGGATGAAAGTACGGCTATCCATCCCTCGCAGTTGCCTCAACGAACCCACGTTCATGTCATGCCCGAGAGCGACTGGCAACGGGCCATGGTGAAATGGTTCAACCGGCTCAAGGGCTTCGGGTTCTTGACTCGTGGTGCAGGTACAGAGGACATCTTCGTCCATATGGAAACTCTTCGGCGCTTCGGCTTTGCCGAGCTTCGGCCTGGACAAATTGTGCAGGTCCGCTTTGGCCATGGCGATAAAGGCCTGATGGCCGCCGAGCTTCGTCCCGACGGCGCAGTGGGCTACCCGTCCTCGCACTGAAAGGGATAGACCCATGATCAAGGGTCTCGCAAATACTGCCAGGGCCGCTCTTGCGGCCCTTGTCATTTTCAGCTTTTTTATAATGCCGTCAGCTTTTGGAGATGTGCTCTTTAAACCCGCAAGCCTGAAGATCGAAACGAAGACTGGTCCCGTGCTTTTGAACGTCGAGGTAGCCGATACCGAAGCAAAGCGCGAACAAGGCCTCATGTTTCGCCGCTCGATCTCAGCCGGCCACGGCATGATCTTTCTGTTCGACGGCGAGCATGAAATCACGATGTGGATGAAGAACACCTATATCCCGCTCGACATGGTCTTTATCGGTAGCGACTGGCGCATCAGGCATATCGCCTACGATGCGGAGCCGTTCTCGACCGATGTGATTTCTTCCATGCGCCCCGCTTCCCGGGTTTTGGAGATAGGGGCCGGACAAGCCAAAAAACTCGGGCTTGCCGTCGGCGATAGCGTGGTGCTGCAAAAATGAGCATCGATCGGACGCAATTTTTATTAAGTCTAGCCCAAAGTCGACGCCGCAGATTGATCAAATGGCGAGATTCCGTTGATCTAGATCAAAACGGAAGCACAGCAACGGAGTAATCTCCGCTTGACACAAACTCCTGTCAACTTGAGCTGACATTTTTACCCGGGGGCGCCCTATGCGAATCATCCTGATCCATCCCAATTATCACTCGGGCGGAGCGGAGATCGCGGGAAATTGGCCTCCTGCCTGGGTTGCATATATCTGCGGGCCTCTGAAGGCCGCGGGTTACACCGACATTCGCTTCGTCGACGCGATGACGAACAATCTGTCGGAAGACGATATCCGCGCCATCATCGAGAAAGAAAAGCCTGACATAGTCGGCGCGACAGCGATCACACCCTCGATCTACAAGGCCGAGCGGCTTTTGCAGATCGCGAAGGAAGCTCACCCCAGCACGGTGACGTTTCTCGGCGGCATCCACGCAACGTTCATGTACCAGCAGGTGCTTACCGAATCGCCCTGGATCGATGCCATTGTGCGCGGCGAGGGCGAAGCGATCTTTGTGAATGCCGTTCGGGCAGTAGACAAGGGGACGTGGCTTCAAGATCGGGCCGAAGATCAAAGGCCTCGCCTATACCGACGAGGATAAGAAGATTGTGGCGACGCCTTCCGAGCCGCCAATCTCCAACCTTGACTCCATCACTCCGGATTGGGGCGTGCTCGAGTGGGAGAAATATATCTATATCCCCACCGGGCACGCGCGTCGCGATCCCGAACCTTGCGCGGGGTTGCCCATTCACCTGCAGCTTCTGCTCGCAATGGAAATTCTGGCGGAACTACCGCATTCGCGACCCGAAGAAGGTCGTTGATGAAATCGAGACGCTCGTCCGCGACTACAAGGTAGGCTTCTTCATCCTGGCCGACGAAGAGCCGACCATCAACCGGAAGAAGTTCGTCGAATTCTGCGAAGAGTTGAAGAGCCGCGAAACTGCCGGTCCAGTGGGGCATCAACACGCGTGTGACCGATATCCTCCGGGATGAGGCGCTGCTTCCGCTTTATCGCGCTGCGGGCTTGATCCACATCTCTCTCGGAACCGAGGCTGCCGCCCAGTTGAAGCTCGACCGCTTCAACAAGGAGACGACCATCGCGCAAAACAAGCGCGCCATCGAGCTTCTTCGCAAGAACGGCATCGTCTCCGAAGCGCAGTTCATCGTAGGCCTCGAGAACGAGACCCCGGAGACGCTCGAAGAGACGTTCCGGATGGCGATGGACTGGAAACCGGATATGGCGAACTGGGCCATGTACACGCCCTGGCCATTCTCGGACCTCTTCAAGGAACTGAGCGACAAGGTCGAAATCTTCGACTACGAGAAGTACAACTTCGTGACGCCGATCATGAAGCCGGACGCCATGGAGCGTACGGAGTTGCTCAATCACGTCATGCGCAATTATCGGCGCTTCTATATGCGCAAGGCCTTCTTCGGATATCCGTGGGTCTGGAGCGGGCAGAGACGCAGCTACCTCTTGGGCTGTCTCAAGGCGTTCCTCAAGAGCGGCTGGGAGCGGAAGTTCTACGACCTCGGACGCGTGAAATATTGGGGTCCACAGTCTCTCAAGAAGGTGGATTTCGGCTTCGATACCACGCGTGGACGGGGCGAGCGCGAAGAGGACGACTTCGACCTTACGACGCGAAAGACCGGCCACCACGAAGAGAAAAAGGTCGAAACGGCGGCCACGCACTAGAGCGGCCCGCGTCTATTTGGACGCGGATAACCTGCTCTAGCACTTAAAAATCGATCAACTTTTCCGCCTTTAATCGGTTTCGATTAAAGGCGGGTTGGTCAAAAGTCTGTCACAGACGAAGAAGGCGCTTCGAATGGCGCATGCATCGGTGGAAGCCGGCCGCATCGGTCCAAATGCTATAATCCGGGTGGCGGAAACCCTCCGCGACGTTTTGGGTGAAGACACCACCCGGCTTATTTTCGCCCGCGCCCAATTGGAGCCGCATCTTGCCCATCCTCCGACGGGGATGGTTCCGGAGGAGGATGTCGGCGCGCTTCAAACGGCGCTTTTCGACGGACTGGAGGAGAGCGAGGCGAGAAAAATCGCGTTCGAGGCCGGGCTTCGAACCGGGGACTATCTCCTCGCGAACCGCATACCAAAGCCTGCTCAGGCGGTGCTGAAGGTTCTGCCGCCCTCTCTGGCGAGCCGAATTCTGCTCGGCACCATCAAGAAGCACTCCTGGACCTTCTCCGGGACGGCGAATTCAGCGTCGCAAACGGGCATCCGGTCATTGTTTCGATCAAAGGATGCCCGCTTGCCGGGGCCGCCATGGCGACCGCCCGCAATGCGACTATTACGCCGGAACTTTCCAACGCCTCTTTGAAGTCCTCGTCAGCCGCAACACTTTCGTCCGGGAAGTAACTTGCGAGGCAACCGGCGGCCCCGCTTGCGCGTTCGAAATCGCATGGAAAAATCGAGGCCGCGGCGGCGGCTCGCAGCGTATCCTTACAGGGAAAGTCGGTGCGGCTTGCCGAGCACCTTGGCTCCGACACATTCGTGCATGCTGAGGCGGACGGCATGGGGCAGCTGACCTTGCGCCTGGAAGGCGAGGCGCCGCTGACGCCAGGCATGAACATTTTCGTCACCCCGCGAGAAAGCGAACCTGCATCGTTTCGACAAGGACGGCAGGCGGATCGACTGACTGCGGGCGAGCGACGAACGCGTCAGCTCCAGGTTTGGCTTGATGAGTGGGTTCGAATCATGAGCGTCAAACTCTCGGCGGCGGCGCTCGCGCGTTTGCCCGCAGGCGTTGCGGCTGCCGAACTATCGGCGCTCTGACCTTCGCGCCGGCATCGTGCATTTTGGCGTCGGCAATTTTCACCGCGCGCATCAGGCCGTCTATCTCGACGATCTGTTCAACGCCGGCCGCGATCATGACTGGGCGATCGTCGGAACGGGGGTGCGGAGCGCGATGTGACGATCCGCGAGAAGCTTAAGGAACAGGACCGGCTGACGACTGTGGTCGAGCAAGAGGCGGAGACCACCAACATCCGCGTCACCGGCTCGATGATTGATTTCATCCAGCCTTATGACGCCGCGGCGCTGCTCGACGCGATCTCGCAGCCCGAGCATCCGCATCGTCTCGCTGACCGTCACCGAGGGCGGTTATACATCTCGCCGGCGACGCAGCATTTCGATACCGCGCATCCCGATATCGCCTACGACAGCCAACATGCGGACGCCCCGAAAACCGCTTTCGGGCTGATCGCGGCTGGGCTCAAGCGCCGCCGCGCCGCGGGGACTGCGCCGTTCACCGTGATGTCGTGTGACAATATTCCCGGCAACGGCCATGTCACTGAGAACGCCGTCGCCGGTCTTGCGGAGCTTGGCGATCCCGAACTCGCGCGCTGGATTCGCTTGAACGTCGCCTTTCCCAATTCCATGGTCGACCGCATCACGCCGGCGACGACCGACCGGGAACGCGCCATTCTGCGCGAATTTATGGCCTCGAGGACAATTGGCCGGTCTTCTGCGAAGAGTTCCGGCAATGGGTGGTGGAGGACAAGTTCCCAGCCGGGCGTCCCGCGCTGGAGAAGGTCGGCGTCACATTCACCTCCGACGTGTCGCCGTACGAATTGATGAAGATCCGCATCCTCAACGGCGGCCACGCCGCGATCGCCTATCCGGCGGGGCTCCTCGACATCCACTTCGTTCACGAGGCGATGGCGGACGAACAGATCCGCGCCTTCCTCGAAAAGCTCACCAAGACCGAGATCCAGCCGGTCGTCCCCCCGCCGCCGAACACCAAGCTCGACGAATATCCGAGAACTGATCGCGCGGCGCTTCGCCAATCCGAAGATCGGCGACACGATCCAACGCCTCTGCTTCGACGGCTCGAACCGGCAGCCGAAGTTCATTCTGCCCTCCGTCGCCGATCGGCTGAATGCAGGCGCGCCCTTCCGGGGTCTCGCGCTCGTGTCGGCTCTGTGGTGCCGCTATTGCTACGGCGAGACCGAGAGTGGCAGAGAGGTCGCGCCCAACGATCCGAACTGGGAGCGCATTCAGACCGCCGCGAGGCGAGCGCGCAGCGATCCGCGCGCTTTTCTCGGGCTGCGCGACATCTTCGGCAAGCTTGCGGAAGAACCGGCCTATGTCAGCGCCTTTTCCAGCGCGCTCTCCGCGCTTTGGGCGGATGGCGTTCGCTCGGCCCTTGGCGACTATTTGTCGAGGGCGGCTGGTGGGTGAACTTGACGACATCGCGGCGGAGGCCTCGGGCCCAGTATCTCGATTGCTTCAACCAGCCGCAGCAGCAGGCCTATTGCAACGCTTCAAAAGCGGGTGTGCATCATCTGATGAAATCGCTTGCGACGCCTCGAGCCTGATGATCGGGTCGATCGTGCTGGCTGACGGCGGCTGTACGTGCTGGTAAGACCAGGCAGATTGCGTCTGGGTTGAACCGTGATCGCGCCTTACGGCCTCGTGGATCGCCACATCCCCCCGGGTCGCTAGAGCCCGGGGGTCCTCGCGGTGACGATTCCTTCCAAATGCAGCGTGCTCTAGGCAACCGTCGATAAGCGGATAAGGGACAACATGGATCTCGGGCTCAAGGGGAAGGTCGCCGTCATCACCGGCGGCAGCGTCGGCATTGGTCTTGCGATCGCCGAGGGCCTCGCGGCGGAGGGCGTCGACATCGTGATCGCGGCCCGGCACGTCGAGCGGGTCCGCGGCGAGGCGAGCCGGATCGCCAAATCCTTCGGTGTAAAGGCCGAAGGGGTGGCCTGCGACGTCGCCAAGCGCGAGGGGACGGAAGACCTCATCGCCGACGTCAAGCGGCTGTTCGGCGGCGCCGACATCCTCATCAACAACGCCGGCACCGGCAGCAACGAGACGGTGATGGAGGCGCCGG
>CAVRSS010000059.1:0-15235 GCA_963723755.1 uncultured Alphaproteobacteria bacterium
CTCCCGCGTTGATCCGCACTGTTTCGAGCAGTGAAGGCAGGCGCGAACGCGGCAGCACCAGCGCCATCACGCTGCGCCGTACGCGGCCGCGCACGCGTTCTGACACGGTTGCCTTGCCGAAATCGAGCCCATGCCCATCGGCGGCCCACGTCGTAAAGCCTTTGAGCGGCGGCTCTGCCGTGAGCAAGAGCTCGATAATCAGCTCTTCGACGCTCGGCGGGTAGACCAGGGTCAGCTTGCAAAGCTGCTCTTCCATGTGCGGTTCTCTTTTTCTTTCTTGAATTGCCCGGCCTCGACGCCGAAACGCCGGAACAGAATGGGAAGGAGCAGAAGGGTCAGAGCCGTTGATGTGGCAAGCCCGCCGATCACGACGATGGCGAGCGGCTTCTGGATTTCGGACCCCGGCCCAGACGCCGACAACAGCGGCACCAATCCGAAAGCCGCGATGCTGGCGGTCATCAAGACGGGCCGCAGTCTTCGCTTGGCGCCCTCATAAACAACCCTTTTCAGGGGCATGCCCGCCGCAAGAAGCTCGTTGAAATGGCTCACCAGCACGAGGCCGTTCAGCACTGCGATACCGAGCAAGGCGATGAACCCGACAGAAGCGGGTACCGAAAGATATTCGCCCGAAGCCCACAGCGCAAGGATGCCGCCGACCAGGGCGAACGGCACATTTGCCAGGATCAGCAAAGCCTGACGAACTGACCTGAGCGTCGCGAACAGCACCACGAAAATAAGGCCGAGCGCAATCGGCACGACAATGGTGAGGCGCGCCGCGGCGCGCCTTTGGTTATCGAACTCCCCGCCCCAAACGAGCCGGTATCCATTCGGCAGATGGATTTGCTGCGCCACGGCTTTCTGCGCATCGTCCACAAAGCCGACGAGATCTCTGCCCGAGACATAGGCTTGGACGATCGCGAAACGCGCGGCGTTCTCACGATCCACTTTTACGGGTCCCCCGGTCCTCGTAAGCTTCGCCACATCCGAGGCCCGGATCAAACCTCCATCCCCGGCGGCGAGTTGGGTGAGCGCAAATTGCTCCGGCAAATCTCTGGCATCGGCAGGGCCGCGGATGATGATATTGGTCCGCCGGCCTGCTTCCGAGACGATACCGGCAGGCGTCCCTTCCAACTGAGCCCGCAGTTCATCCTCGATGCGAGCAACGGAAAGACGGGTCCGGCCCGCCATCATCCGGTCTATCTTGACCTCGAGGTAGTCTACGGTCGCATTTGACGCCGTCATGACTTCGGCGGCTCCCGGCACCTTCTGAAGGGTCGCCTTGAGCTGCCCCGCAAGGTCGGCCAGCGTCTTGATGTCGGGACCGAATATTTTCACGGCGAGGTCGCCGCGCGCACCCGTCAGCATCTCCGAAGTGCGCATCTCGATCGGCTGAGTGAACGCAATCTCCTGGCCCGGCAGATCTGCCATGACATCGCGCATCTGCTGAAGGAGCCACTCCTTGTTGGGCACGCGCCACTCCTCCTTCGGTTTCAGGACAAGGAACACGTCCGTCTCGTTCAAGCCCATAGGATCGAGTCCAAGCTCATCGGCGCCGGTGCGGGCGATGATCTGCTTGATTTCGGGCACACGCTCCCGAAGAGTGCGCTGAATCAGCGTGTCACTCTCAATGCTCCGGGGCAACCCGATCGAGACAAGCTTCGTCGTTTGCATGATCGCGGAGCCTTCGTCCATGGACGGCATGAAGGCTTTGCCGACCGCGAGATAGGCAACGATGGCTAAGGCCGCCCCGCTGGCAGCCGCCGCGTAAACGGGCCAGGGCCGTTTAAGGCATGCCGCCAGGAGCCTGCTGTACAGAGGATTGAGGATGCGCATGAGAAGCGGATTGGCGTGGCTCTTTTGTCGTAACATAAGCGATGCCAGCACCGGGACGAACGTCAGCGAAAGAAGCAGCGATCCGCTCAAGGCCATGATGATGGTCATGGCGACCGGTGAAAAGAGCTTGCCTTCAAGTCCTTGCAAGGAGAGCAGCGGCAGGAACACAAGACAAATGATGAAGATGCCCGAAGCCACTGGCACAGCGACTTCTGACGCGGCGTGATAAAGACAATGAAGGAAAGGGAGGCGATCCTGCCCTGGGCGCGAAAGCCACTCTTCGGTGTTCTCGACCACGACGACGGCAGCGTCCACGATAAGGCCGATGGCGATGGCAAGCCCGCCCAGACTCATAAGGTTGGCCGTCATGCCGAACAGTTTCATCATCAGAAACGTGATGAGCGCGGCCATCGGCAGGGTTACGGCCACCACGATCGCGGCGCGCAGGTTCCCGAGAAAGAGGACGAGGAGGACAACGACAAGGGCGGTTGCCTCGATCAAGGCCTTCGAAACCGTCCCCACGGCGCGCTGAATAAGGTCGGCGCGGTCATAAAAAACGTTGAAGGTCACGCCTTTGGGCATGGCCGCCTGCAATTCGTCGAGCTTCGCGCGCACGGCTTTGACGACGGCGCTGGCATTGGCTCCGCGGAGCGAGAGAACGAGCCCCTGGACCGTTTCGCCGTTGCCGTCCCTGGTGACCGCGCCATAGCGCGTGAGGCTGCCGATACGGACCGTGGCCACGTCGTTCACGCGCAGGATGCGCCCGTGCTCCGACTTCAGAACGATCTGGCCGATGTCCTCCGGAGTCTGCACCGCGCCCTCGACGCGCACAACGAGCGCCTTCTCGCCCTCGTTCAGCCGGCCGGCGCCGTCGTTGCGGTTGTTAGCGCCAATCGCTTCCTTGAGATCGGATACGCCGAGGCCAGCGGCCGCCAGCGCGGCGCTATCGGGAACAACTTCGAACGCGCGGACATGGCCCCCGAGCGCGTTCACATCGGCGACGCCGGGAATGGTCCTGAGCGCCGGGCGTATGGTCCAGTCCAGCAACGTCCGGCGTTCGGCGAGAGACAGCGTGTCGCTCTCGATCGTAAACATGAAAACATCGGAGAGCGGCGTCGATATCGGCGCAAGTCCGCCTGTCACGTTCGCCGGAAGCTCGTCGCGGATGTCTGCTATCCGCTCGGCCACCTGCTGGCGCGCCCAATAGATATCGGTGCCATCCTCGAAATCGATCGTGATGTCCGCAATCGCGTATTTGGCGGATGACCGGAGGTTCGTCTGATGAGGGATGCCTTGCAGTTCCAGCTCAATCGGGGTGATGACGCGGGTTTCGACCTCCTCGGGCGTCATGCCCGGAGCCTTCATGATGATCTTGGCTTGTACGGAGGCGATGTTGGGGAACGCATCGATGGGAATATTCAGAAAGGCGTACCCGCCTAATCCTGCGATCACGAAAGCCAGGATGAGCGTGAACGCGCGCTGAGTCAGCGCGAACTCGACCAGTTTTTGCAACATTGTCACCCTCCAGTGAGCATTTTCTCAAGCTGGACGATGCCCGAAACTGCAACCTCCTGCCCCGCGTTGATCTCTCCTTCGATTGTGGCGGTGTCCGCCGTCTTGCCGCGGATCGATACAGGGGTGGCCGCAAACCCCTCTCCCACGCGCAGGAAGACCGCGGGCTTCCCTCCGATTCGGGTAATTGATCTCGACGGGACGCTCAACGCACCTTTGGCTGCGGGTCTTGAAACAGTAAGGGTCACCATCTGCCCTGGAACCAGGCCGGAGCCTTGCGGTAAGCGCGCCAGAAGACTGGCCGAACGCGTGACCGGATCCAGGGAAGAGCCGACGGCAATAACGCGCCCGACGATCCCGTTCGCAATCGTGATTTCATCGCCCTCGGAGATACGGTCGACAAAGATGGCGGGAAGCTGAGCCTGTATCCAGAGTTCGTCGCTGGTATCGATAAGAACCGCCGCCGCCATTGCGTCGAGGCTGCCCCCTGGGGTTGCGCGTGTTTCGACGACATGCCCAGCTTTTGAAGCGCTCAAGGTATAACTTCCGTCGGCATTGACCTTCAGGTTGCCGAGAGATGCGATGCGTCTGTGCTGCTCGGTGACGACGCGGAGCTTGCTGACCTCGGTTTGTGTTTCTTCCGCTTTTGTCAGCGATCCAACCCGCCGGTCGGCAAGTTCGCGGTGACGTTTTGCAATAACTTCCGCGGCTTCCAACTCCACCTCGGACTGCCTCAGGCGGGCGACGGCCTCGAGCATTTCCCGGCTGGCGATCGTCACAAGCGGCGTTCCCTCCTCCACATGCTGTCCCACGAGGACATTGACGTGAAGAACGGTCCCTGCGAACGGCGCAGAGACCGCGATGCGGCTGTTCAGGGGTGGAACCACGGTGGCCGGTAAAAGGACAACGGCCTCGGAAAGAGCTGTTTCAACCCTTTCAACGCGGATTTGCAGAGCCTCGAGTTGACGATTTTGGAGCGCTACCGTCTGCGGAAAGGCTGGCGCAGCAGGCGCAATCGCAAAGCAGCACGCAAGCCCCAGGCTCAAGCAGCAATAACGCATGACAATATCCAATCTTGAGGTTGGTTCACTGCGAGAATTGAGGCCGCCAACGCGGCCGGTAAACTGAGGAACGCGCCGGAAAATATTCGAAAGGGTCGTCATTGCTGCCTTGGCTGGCGCCATTTAGCGCCGATTTCACTCAAATCATCATCTTGCGGGCGGTGCTCCCGCTGCCAGGTGCATTAACAAGGTATCGCTGTCGGCTCCTTGAGCGCCGCTGTCAGCAATTTGACAGAAAGCGAGAACCCCTTGCTAAGATACGTTGCGCTCGCCTTCGGTTTGCCGTCTTCACCGGAGAATTGCGGGAGCCGGCCTGAGGTCGGCGGCCCTCGTCTCCTTAGGTATGATCGGGGCCGGCAGGACTGTCAGTGATTTGACAGAGAAAAACGGGCATATAAAGCCATGCGCTCCCGCTTGACCCTGATGCTGACCGCGATGATGCTGGCTTTTCTGGCCTCATTTGCTGGCGTGAGCACGGCGCTTAGCCACGAGGGCGAAGAAGAGCATGGAATAACCGACGAGGATCGGGCGCGCGGCGCGCTTGAAAGGGGTGAAGTCCTTCCGCTCGACCAGGTGAAGGCGGAATTGGAAAGCCGCGTTCATGGAGAGATCACAGGGATCGAACTGGAAAAGGAAGACGGCATCTGGGTCTATGAATTCAAGGTCATCTCCCCCAGTGGGAAAATGATCGAGGTTCATATCGACGCCAAGACCGGCAAGCTGATCGACAAGAAGGGCGAGTGATGCGTCTCTTGCTGCTGGAGGACGACGACCGGATCGCCAGAGACGTGATGGCGACTTTGAAGGCAGCCGGCTATTCCGTCGAACGCGAAATCGATGGCGAAGAGGGCTGGTTCAAGGGCGACACCGAAGACTACGACGCGGTGGTTCTCGACCTTGGCCTGCCCTCGCTCGACGGGCTCACCATATTGAAGCGGTGGCGGGCCAACGGGCGCACAATGCCGGTCCTGATCCTGACAGCCAGAGGAAGCTGGAGCGAGCGGGTGGATGGCATCAACTCGGGCGCAGACGATTACCTCCCGAAGCCCTTTCACATGGAGGAGTTGCTCGCCCGCCTCAGAGCCATCCTGCGGCGCGCGGCCGGCCAAAGTTCGCCGATACTGGCGCACGGACAAATTTCTCTCGATACGAGGCAGATGCGCGTCTCTGTAAACGGAGTGCCCGTTCCGTTCACGCCGCAGGAGTACCGGCTGTTCAGCTATCTCCTGCATCACAAAGGGCGCGTCGTGCCGCATTCAGAACTGATCGATCATCTCTACTCCCACGACTCCGATAAGGACGCGAATGCCATCGAGGTGTTGATCGGCCGTATCCGGCGGAAGCTGACGGTCGACGTGATCGAAACCCGCCGGGGCTTTGGTTACATCATTAAATCGACGAAGCCGTGAATGCGCAATCCCTTAAACTCCGCCTCCTTCTTCTCGGTGCCATAACGATTTCTGCCGCGCTGCTGGTGGCGGGTCTTGGGATCGTCGGGCTTTTCGAACGCCATGTCGAGCGGCGCGCGGAAGCGGAACTCGATACCTATATCCGGCAAATTTCTGCGGGGATCATTTTCAACGCAAAAGGCGAGGCGGTCTTCAATCATTCCCTCGCGGATCCGAGGTTCGAACTCCCCTCAGCGGACTTTATTGGCAGATCAGCGATGGCGGAGGCAGCCGGATGCTGCGCTCGCGTTCCCTATGGGACACCGCCTTGAAGCTTCCCGGCGATGTCTTGGACAGGGGCTCTGTGCACCGCCATACGCTTGAGGGGCCTTCCCACACATCGCTTCTCGTCCGGGAACGGGACGTCACCTACACGACGCCGGCCGGATCGCGTCAACTCAGGATCGCCGTCGCCCTTGATGAAGCGGAGATTCACGCTGCGCGGGTCGAATTTGCCTGGGACGTGTACATCGCACTCGCTTTCCTTGCCACCGCGCTCCTGGCGGCAGCCTGGATGCAGATTGTCATTGGGCTCAGGCCGCTGACGGCGGTGAAGAGAAGCGTTCTTGCGGTCCAGTCAGGTTCAAAAAAGCGCATCGACGTCACGAAGCCGCAGGAGGTCATGCCCCTTGTGACGGCGGTCAATTCACTGCTCGAATCGCAAACACGGGCAATGGAAAACGCAAAGTTGCGCGCCGCCGATCTGGCCCACGGCCTGAAGACGCCGCTAACCGTGCTTCTTGCCGATGCTGCCAGGCTGCGCGCCAACGGCGAGCCGGAAATCGCAGACGAGATCGAAGAACTCGCGAACGCGATGAAGGGGCATGTGGATCGCGAGCTGTCACGTGTGCGTCTTCAGGGTCTTGATATACTTCCTCCGGCAAAGACGGGTGTGGAGGCAATCGTTACGCGCCTCGTCCGGACACTGGGACGAACGCCCAAGGGTGAGCGCTTGGATTGGCAGCTCAGCATCCCTGAGGGCACCGAAATTCCTGTGCGCGAGGAAGACCTGGCCGAGCTTCTTGGAAATCTCCTGGACAATGCCTGTAAGTGGGCAGCCACGAGCGTCTCAGTCGTCGCGGCCATCAACGATGCTGTGACCGTATCCGTCGAGGATGACGGGCCGGGCGCGCCCGAGGCACTCATGCACTGGCTTGGTCAGCGCGGCCTTCGTCTCGATCAAAAGGTTCCCGGCACGGGGCAAGGTCTCGCCATAGCGATGGACATTGCCAAAGCCTATGGAGGATACCTGACTTTTGAGACCGTGAAGCCGCACGGTTTCAAGGCCGCTGTGGTCATTCCTTGCACCGGTGAGACCGGCCGCCAGCGCCATAACGCCCTTCGCAAAGAGACCGCAGAATGAAGATGAGCGAACGCATCTTGCGCCGTGCCCTCATCCTTTGGGCGCTTGCCGCTCTGGCTGCGGGGCTTCTGGCGTCGCTCAGGGACCTTGATGCCGCCGCCAGCTGGATTTGGGCCGTTGGAACCGCGCCCGTCATCGCAGCCCTCGGCATATCCATCGCACGCGACCTTGCCGAAGGGCGGATGGGTGTCGATGCCGTGGCGTTCCTCGGCATGACTGCCGCGCTTGTCCTCAATGCCAACCTTGCGGCAGTGGTGGTCGCCGTAATGTACGCCGGAGGCATTGTCCTTGAGGATTTCGCCGTGGCTAGGGCGCAACGCGACCTGAAATTGCTGGCCGATCGCGCTCCCCGCATCGCGCATCGGCGCCAGGACAACTCTGTCGACGATATTCCCGTGGATGCGGTCCGGCATGGCGACACCATCCTCGTGAGAGCTGGCGAGATCGTGCCCGTCGACGGCGTTCTTCTTTCTTCTTCGGCGGCCCTCGACAAGTCGCCGCTAACGGGCGAACCTCTGCCCGCTGTCCATAGCGCCGGGGATGGCTTGCGAAGCGGCGCCGTGAACGCCGGCGAGACTTTTGAAATGCAGGCCACGGCCACGGCTGGCGAGAGCACCTATGCCGGGATCGTGCGTCTCGTCACGGCGGCGCAAACGGCGAAAGCACCCTTCATCCGCATGGCAGACAAGTACGCCCTGCTTCTCCTGCCGGTCACCCTCGTGGTTGCGGGCGCGGCCTGGCTTGCTTCGGGGGATGCGCTGCGCGGGCTTGCGGTGCTCGTGGCGTCCACGCCCTGCCCGCTCATCCTTGCGGCGCCGGTTGCGTTTATTGCGGGCGTGTCCCGCGCTGCCCGTCACGGCATTCTCATCAAAGGCGGCGGTCCGCTCGAAGCACTCGCGCGGGTCCATACCGTTCTGTTCGACAAGACGGGAACGCTCACAGTGGGCGGCGCAAGGCTTGTTGCGGTGGAGACGGCGCCGGGAGAAGACGCAGATGAGGTTCTAAGACTGGCGGCGTCCCTGGAACAGGCGTCTCAGCATGTCGTGGCCGCCGCGATCGTTTCCGCGGCGCGGGCACGAGGTTTGAACCTCGAAATCCCGAAACGCGTGAAGGAAACGCTCGGATCAGGGGTGGAAGGTCTTATTGGCGGGGAGCGCGTGCGCGCCGGGTCCGCATCGCTGATTTTTGGCACTCATCGCCCGGAGGAATGGGCGATCCGGGCGCTAAGACGCGCCTCATGGCGTTCTGCGCTTTGCGTATTTGTCGCCACCGAGAACCGGCTCTTGGGAGCCCTTCTTTTGGCTGATGAGCTTCGTAGAGAGACCCCGCGCGCCCTACAGGCGCTTCGAGCCGCAGGGGTCGAGCGCATGGTCATGGTGACGGGCGACCGCGCTGAATCTGCGGAGACGATCGGCGCCGCCCTCGATCTCGATGCTGTGCTCTCGGACCGGTCGCCGTCCGAGAAGGTCGAAGCCGTGGCCGGCGAAGAGAGCCTCCACCCGTCCATGATGGTAGGCGACGGCATCAATGACGCTCCCGCGCTTGCGGCGGCCGGTGTCGGCGTCGCGATGGGCGCGCGCGGCGCAACCGCCTCATCCGAAGCCGCCGAGGTTGTCATTCTCGTGGACCGCCTCGACCGCGTCGCCGAGGCCGTGAAGATTGCCCGGCGCACGCGCGGCATCGCGCGCCAGAGCATTGTTGCGGGCATCGGGCTGTCGGGGGTGGCGATGGCCGCGGCGGCGTTTGGGCAGCTGACCCCCGTGGCGGCGGCGATTACGCAAGAAGGCATCGACGTGCTGGTCATCCTGAACGCGCTCAGAGCGCTTTTGTCAGGGGAGCGAGCAGCGCCGAGAGGTCTCGCCATTTCGTCCGAGGTCTTGCGGGAGGATCATCACACACTGGAGCAGGGCCTCAACCGCCTGCGCGAGATAGCCGACGCCTTGGACGACGCCTCCGCAGAGCGCGCCGTCTCTCTCGTCACGGAAGCCAACGGCATCGTACAGCAAGCCGTCGTCGAGCATGAACGCGAGGACGAGGCGGCAATCTATCCGAAGCTTTCGGCTCAGCTTCACGATCCTTCCGGGCTCGCCGCCATGAGCCGCGCCCATCGGGAAATCCAGCATTTGGCAAGGCTTCTGCTGCGCCTGTCTGCCGGGCTTCGCGCTGAGGATGCCGATCGCTATCTGATCCGCGATGCGCAGCGCGTTATCGAATCGATCGAGGCGCTGGTCCGGCTGCACAATGCGCAGGAAGAAGACATCTACGAGCATGCAATGCCGGTTTGATCCGGCCGCGCATGCTGAGCTCTGCTAAGGACTTTCTCGTCTCCCTAGGTGCGGGACTGGACTTTGAGCGCCAACCCCAGCTCTTGAGAACAGCGCCGCGTCCAGGGCTTAGTAGGCTTGAACGGCCTTGATTTTCAGGGAGTGGTCCTTGGCCTTCGATCGCTTACTGAGCCGCGCGCTTTGAGAGCGTGCCCTTGAAGGCATCGCGATGATCAACTTCGTCGCGCGCAAGCTCGGAAAAATGTTTCGCCACATTGGCATCGCCGGCTGCTTCTGCACGCTTCGCCATGTCTTGGTACATCTGTGTACTTTCGACGAATTCCGCCGACATCGCGTTCACGAGGTTTTCGTGATCGCTCTTCGAAAGACCGTAGAGCTTGGCGTGCTCCTTGAAGTGCTTCTCGTACTCGTCGGCGGCGGTGTGCTCCAAGACGCCGGCAAGTGTTTCGTTACCATTTTTACGCGCTTGCTCCGCAAACAGTGTGTACTTCAGATAGGCGAAAGCCTCGCTCTTCATGGCAACAAGCAGATCTTGCCGTGTGGAATTCGATAGGGTTTCTCCGCACAGCGCAGCGGTAGAAATGGAAGATGCGATAGCAAGAACCGGCACAATCAGAATTTTGCGCACAATGTACCTCCGTGAGTTGCAAAAGGAGCGCTCGTCACGGGTGACAATACTGAAAAACTGCTGTCAAAGCGCTGTCAGCCTGCCTCGGCGCCCGGCGATGTCGAAAATCTGAAGCTCACCGCTTGTAAACCCAGTGGATGCACACCCGCCCCATTGCGAGCTCCGCAGGGCTGTGACCGGGGCCGTGATTGTTCGAAAAAACTAAACTATTGGACGCACAGGAGCTGAAACCGGAACAGCAGTCGCCAAGAACATGTGACAGGGCCGCTGTAGCACAGAGCAAGTGACCGCCTTGCCGAAATCTGGGTTCACGCCGGCTATTCCGATGAGCAAGCCAAGACATTGATCCCGAATGGGAAGGGGCCACAGTTCAGCGCCTTTTCACAGCCTCGCTCTGGCTGTCTTCGCGGCAACCCATTTTTGCGCTATGACGCCGGGCAACAGCAGGGTGAGTTCGCATGCGATTTTCATCGGTACTCCGGGTCCCGGCCAGCGCGATCATCTTCTTTTTTGGCGGCTGGCTAGCGATTGCGGACGGCGCCCATGCGCAAACGAGAGGCGCCGCGCCGCCAAGCGAGGCGGAGCGCATGATGCGCGGGCTCACAGGTGAGAGCGACGCCGACTTTGACGCGCTCATGGATCCATGCATCGTCGACAATGGCCGCCGCATCTGTCCCGGCACGGATGTCGATCCCGACGCCGCTGGCAAGCAGGACGCACCTTCAACCGAAATCTCTCGCTCCGAGCGGGGAGTGACATGGGTCCCCGGCGTACGAGGAGACCTCACCACGACCCTCGCTCTGGAGGATCGTATCCGCGAGCGACTGGACGCCGGCGCTGGCGCCGAAGCCCTTGATGATGCCCAGCGCCTGCTCGTCCTTGCCGAAGCGGGGGGACGCTCGGCGTTGCGGACTTCCGTCAGGCTTCTCGGCGACTGCCTTTATGCGAGCGGCCGGTTTGGGGAAGCTGAAACTCAATACAGGCGCGCGCTGACGCTGGAGCTGCCGAAATCGGCCGGGGGAGGCCCCGGCAGCTTGATGGCTGCGGCGAGCGTGCTCGGCAAGCTCGCCAACATCTATGCGGCGCAAAACGACATCGCCCGCGCTTTGAAGCTCTCCGAACGGGCGGTTCGCTTGGCAGGAGAGGGGATCGACCCCAACGGCGCCTGGGTGTTTTACAATCACGCCTTGCTGGCTTGGCGCGCTCAACGCTATGACGAAGCCAGCACTTATTTCCATCGGGGCGCTGACCTGTTCCTTAGGTTCTATGGCCATAGCAGCCGGGAAGGCGCCTATGGCTTGGATTCGCTCGGCCGTCTCGCCATGCTGAAGCGCGACTGGACTGAAGCGGCTGCATCCTTTCGGCATGCGGCCAGTATCGAGCGAGGCGCGCTTGATGGTGGGCGCTCGTCCCAAAACGCAGAGCCCGATGGGGCTGGCGCCTACATTTTTCTCGATCTCCTGGCGGCGGACTACGCGATGGCGGCTCGGCAGCCTGACGAGCGCGACAGCTTTCTTGGCGAGGCCTTCGAGGCCGCGCAATGGGCGAGCCAGAAAACAGCCGCATCGGCGTTGACACAAATGGCGGCGCGGCAGGCCAAGGGACCAGGGGCACTGGCCGAACTCCTGCGCCATCAGCAGGATCTTGTCGCAGAATGGCGGCGAACCAACCATCGTCTCACGGACGCGCTGCTTCTTTCCAATCCTGAGGGAGGCGCTGACGACGCCGCCGTTCTGCGCAGACGTGTTGCGGACCAGGAACGGGAAATCCGCCAGACCGATGAGCGCATCGCCGCTGATTTCCCCGATTACTTCACGCTTATCAGACCGGCGCCTCTGTCACTGGGCGAGACCCAACAGCTCCTCGCGGAAGATGAGACGCTTGTCCAGTTCACCTTCACGGAGAACGATCTCTTCGTTTGGGCGGCAAGCAAGAGCGGAGCATCCTGGCGCAAAGCGGAGCTCTCGGCCCAGGACATCGCAGCGCAGATCCAGGCGCTGCGATGCGGGCTTGATAGCGCGGCCTGGGACGGCGCGGGATGTGCGGGCCTTGCCAGCGAAAGCTACACAGAGGCCGATCGGGACGCTGGCGAGCCGTTGCCCTTCGATCACGCTCGCGCGCACAAGCTTTACAAAGCGCTGTTCGGGCAGATCGAAGACCTCATCAAGGGCAAGCATCTTCTCATTGTGCCGTCCGGCCCGCTCACGCAATTGCCATTCCAGGTTCTGGTGACCGCCCCGCCCCCCGTGAACGGCGATCACAAATCCGCAGCGTGGCTCATCCGCGATCATGCGCTCACCGTCCTGCCCGCCGTTTCCTCGCTGAAAGCGCTGCGCCGCGTAGCGCGTCCGAGCGCTGCGACGAAACCGATGATCGGCTTCGGCAATCCGCTGATCGACGGTCCCGGCAGCGCCTATGCCAGCCTCGCCAAGCTCGCCCGCGACACCAAGACTTGCACCGGGATCTCGAAAGTGGAGGTTGCGTCAGCCGCGGAGCCTCGCGGTCTGCCCCAGGTGCAGACGCGCGGCGGATTTGCCGATGTCTCTTTTCTGCGCCAGCAAGCGCCGCTCCCTGAAACCGCCGAGGAATTGTGCGCCGTAGCCCGAGACCTGCACGCTAACGCGAGCGAAATTTATCTCGGCTCACGGGCGACGGAGCGCGAAGTTAAACGTTTGAGCGTAACTGGCCAGCTCGCTCACTATCGTATCGTGCACTTCGCCACCCACGGCGCTCTAGCGGGTCAGGTCACCGGCAATGCCGAGCCCGGCCTTCTGTTGACGCCGCCCGACAGTGCGAGCGAGGAGGACGACGGTTATCTCACAGCGTCCGAAATCGCAGCACTTAAGCTCGACGCCGACTGGGTGATCCTGTCGGCTTGCAACACTGCCGCTGGCGGCGCAGTAGGCGCGGAGGCGCTGTCGGGCCTTGCTCGTGCCTTCCTTTATGCGCAGGCCCGCGCGCTGCTCGTCTCGCATTGGGCTGTGAACTCTGACGCCACTGTGAAGCTCATTACTGGCGCCATGAGCCGCCTCTCCGCCGATAGAACAATGGGCCGCGCCGAGGCCATGCGGCAATCAATGCTCGCGCTGATTGACAAGGGAGAGCCGCAAGAGGCGCATCCAGCTTTCTGGGCGCCGTTCGTGGTCGTCGGTGAAGGCGGAACGGCAAAATGATCACTTCCGGTTCCACATGGAGGAGCGGTGAGCTCCTGCCGAGGGCCGCTTAGGGGCAGGGCCGGTAATTTCATGAACGGTATCAGTGAGACCGTTCATTCCCTAGCAGCCGAAGGAATTAATGCAACTGCAAAAAGCCTCGGCCTCGGTTAGGTGGCTACAAGCGGAGCTACCATGCGCGAAGCAGCTCAACCTAAAGCGGCAGCACGAGCAATCATCAAAGAGAGAGAAATGGCGGGCCTAATGAGACGCCCAACATGGCTGAACCGGCATGCTATGAGCTGGAATCGGGATTGCTCGACTGCCCGCAGCAAATTCCATGAGCCCATGTCTATGATGGGGTTGAGCTTGTGGGTTATAGAGGCGCAATTATGTTTGCTTCAGGCCCGCGATTGCGCGCCTGCCTTGGCTCTTCCTTCTGCCTTTGGTTTCCGCTGAAAAGATGTTTCCAAAAACGTGCACCTTCTTTCCAGAATAGCGAACATAACAGGACCGTCAGCGGGCATTATCCAAGAGCCGCAACCGCGCGTCTGTATGCCTCGCGGCAACTGGAAAGGCCTCGACGCCAAGCTTACCGCAAAGCGAAGACAAGGGAACCCATTCGGAAGACCGTCGAGCACAGACTATGATTGAATGCTACCGCTTGATCGCAAAACCAAGCCCCCTCCGCCGCCGCGAATTGTTCGAACGACGACCTTTATCAAACGAGGAAGCCATTCATGATAACGACACCACAGATCCTTCGGACCGAGGCCCAGGCGGCGGCCGTCATTCGCCTCACCGTTCCGCGCAGCGAGATGAGGAAGGTGTTCGGCCCTGCCGTCGGCGAATTGATGGCGGCGCTCGCCGAGCAAGGCGTGAAGCCCGTCGGCGCTGTTTTTCGCCCACCATCTCAAGATGACCCCGGATACCTTCGATTTCGAATTGGGCGTGAAAATTAATGCGCCGGTGAAAGTCACCGGACGCGTGAAACCAGGCGAGCTTCCTGCAGCCAAGGTTGCCCGCACTATATACAGCGGTCCCTACGAAGGCCTGCCGTCTGCCTGGGGTGAATTCAATAAGTGGATAAAAGCTAACGGCCACGAGCAGGCAGAAAACCTCTGGGAGCTGTATTCCGTCGGGCCGCAGTCGACACCTGATCCGGCGAACTGGCGCACGGAGCTGAACAGGCCATTAAAAAGTTGATCCTGCGACCGCCGTTCATCGCACGTCGATTGTGCTGCGCGTGGATAACGTCGCCTGAAGGGTATGTTTATCGCAGACGTGCACCGCCTAAATCGCTTCGCTGAGGTCCTTCGCAGCGCGGAACGCCACTTTCTTGCTCGCCTTGATCTCGATAGCTTCGCCTGTGGCCGGGTTGCGTCCCATGCGCGCGGAGCGCTTACGCACCTCGAGAGTTCCGAGCCCGGCGATGCGGATACGTGCGCCCTTCTTAAGGTGCTCGCCGATCAAGGCAACGGTACCGGCCAGCACCTCATTCGCCTGCTTTTGCGAAAGCCCATGCGCCTCGCCAATCGAGGTCGCGAGTTGGCGAAGTGTGACAAGCTCCACCTTGACCGGTTTTGCCGCTGCCTTGCCCGCTGCGGGTGCTTTGGCCGGGGCCGCGGTCTTGGCTGCGGCAGCTGGTTTACGCAAGGCCGCCGTTTTGGCAGTCGCCGTTGGCTTGGTCTTGGTCATTGATCTCTTCCCTTCATTGCCGGCCTTCCGACATTCCGATCGACCACCAGCACCCAGTTCCGGCCGGCGGTTAGCGTTGCTCTCGACTAGCCGGCGCCGCGTAGAAGGCCGACCCTCCGATACGTTGATCGGCTTCGCATGGCGTTAGCCTGATCCAGTTTCGGACACTGCCGCAACAGCCTTTTTCATGCGCTACGCTGATTCTTGCGCCGATTTCAAACGCACAAGCTTGGCTTTCAAGAAAACGACCGACTT
>CAVRSS010000060.1:0-98920 GCA_963723755.1 uncultured Alphaproteobacteria bacterium
TGAGAACCCGAGAGAAAGTGCTTGCAAAGTTAGGCGAGTGGGATCTCAGTGGGCGGTATGATTCGCCGGGGATTTCTGGGCACTGCCGAACGGAAGGAACTGCTGTCGCTGGCGCGCGATGGCTCGGCGGAGCATCGGATTGCACGCCGGGCGAGTGCAATCCTTCTCTTGGATGACGGCTTGAGCTGCGAGCGGGTGGCCAAGGTTCTCTATCTCGATGACGATACGGTCAGGAACTGGCGCAAACTCTATGACGAGCGCGGGATCTCTGGGCTCGAAAGTTCTGCAGTTCGAGCCGTCTTTCCACGGTGCAAGAGGAAGCGCTGAAGGCTTACGTTGTCCAGGCTTTACCGCGTTCAACGCGGCGGATCGGCGCCTTTATCGAGCGGGAATTCGGCATCGTTTACGAGAGCCGGGCGGGATTGGTCGCCTTGCTGCACCGGCTGGGCTTGGAATACCACAAGCCGGAAGTCATCGGCCGCAAACTGGATGCAGAAAAACAGCGGGCGTTCATCGAAGGTTACGAAAAGCTGCGGAACGCGCTTGGCCTTAACGAGGCTGTGCTGTTCGTGGACGCGGTGCATCCAACGCATGCCGCACGGCCGATGGGTTGCTGGGCGCCGAAAGAAGAAAAGCTGGCAATCCAACAGACAAGCGGGCGGCAGCGCCTCAATATTCACGGCGCGATTGACCTTGAGACCGGACAAACCCGCATGATCGAGGCCGAAACCATCGATGCCGCCTCCACGATAAGACTGCTGGAAGCGCTCGAAGCACTGTATCCGCTCTTGGCAATGATCCATGTATATCTGGATAATGCCCGTTATCATCATGCCAAGCTTGTAAAAGATTGGCTGGCTCAGCCCGGCCGCAGGATCAAGTTGCACTTCATCCCGGCCTATTGTCCGCATTTGAACCCCATCGAACGGTTGTGGGGCGTTATGCACAAGCACGTGACGCACAATAGATGCTACGCCACCTCACGGGACTTCGCCGGCGAAGTCCTCACCTTCTTACGCGAGAAAGTCCCGCAAAACTGGGCGCAGTTGTGTGATTCGATCACAGACAACTTCCGCGTCATAAACCCAAAGGATTTTCGGGTTTTGGCGTGAATGGGGTATATCCTGGATGAAGTCCCGATTTTTATGAGCGATTTTATCGGAACTGGTGGAGGGGGTTGGATTCGAACCAACGTAGGCTTAGCCAACGGATTTACAGTCCGTCCCCTTTAGCCGCTCGGGCACCCCTCCCAAGAGAAAAAAACCAGCAAAATCATGACGCTAATTATTTAGCCAGATTCCGCGCCGGTCTGAGCCCTGGTTTGCCGCTTGGCCCGCAATTTGTCAATCCCTTTTTGCTTATGTGCGTTCTTGTTTTGTTTTTTTGCACGGCACCTGACTGCCCAATTCGTCCTCCGAACCAACCTCGGCCAGCGCACCTCTCGACTGCCAGGGAGGACACTCTGCACCGGGAAATCACGAATTGACCGAAGCTTCGCAGCACGAAATGCCGCACCACAATCGTGGGAGAACCGCGCAATTAACCAATCTTGGCCCAAATATTGCCTTCTAAGCGAGACAGTGAGGAGAATTCGTTAAGAGAAGGTAAACGCCTTCCGCTTGGCGCAGCGCGTGGCCGGTATCGGTTACGCCTCTCAGACATGCTAGAAGGTTAGAAAGTAATGCGCAAACGGGGATTGGCGCTTGGTGCGTTCCTCATCGTCCTTTTCGCCGCTACCGGCTTTGTCATCCTGTTGCCATCGCAAAATCGCGACGCCGTGGCGGCTGGGGCGGAAATTTATAAGAGTTTCGAGTTCTTCGGAGACGTGCTCGAGCAGGTGCGCGCCAACTACGTGGTGAAGCCCGATGATTCCAAACTGATCGAAAACGCGATCAAGGGGGTCATGGCCGGACTCGACCCCCATTCGTCCTACCTCACGCCGAAAGAGGTTGAAGAGGAGCAGGCCGAAACGCGCGGTGAGTTCGGCGGACTCGGCATCGACGTCACCATGGAGGATGGCTTTGTCAAGGTGATCGCGCCTATCGACAATATGCCCGCGGAACGGGCAGGCGTCTCTGCGGGCGACTCCATTACGGCAATCGATGGCGAGGCCCTGAAAGGGCTCAGCATGGATGCAGCCGTGGACAGGATGCGAGGGCCGGTCGGCTCGCCCATCATCCTGACCATCGCAAGAAAGGGCTTACCAAAGCCAATCACCGTCAAGGTCGTCCGCGACGTGATCCGGGTCAACCCTGTCCAATATAGCGTCGAAGACGATGTCGGCTGGATCAAGGTCAAGTCGTTTGAGAACGAGCATACAACCGAGTATCTCGAGCAGGCCGTTGCCGGCATTAAAAAAAGCCTTGGCGGCAAGGTTGCCGGCTACGTGCTCGATCTCAGGAACAATCCAGGCGGTCTTCTCGATCAGGCAATCGCTCTCGCCGACGCTTTTCTCGACCGTGGCCTTATCGTCATCACAAAAGGCCGCAACCCATCCGATATTGATCGCGCCGAGGCGCAAGCGGGCGACGTTACGGATGGAAAGCCTCTGGTTGTCCTGATCAATGGCGGATCGGCTTCCGCTTCCGAAGTGGTAGCGGGGGCGCTCCAGGATCATAAGCGGGCGCAACTCGTCGGCACGCGGTCATTCGGAAAAGGTTCGGTTCAAACCATGATCCCGCTTCCGAACAAGGGCGCGATCCGTATCACAACCGCCAGGTACTTCACGCCTTCCGGCCGCTCGATCCAGGCAACGGGTATCGCGCCGGACTATCTCGTCGAGCCCGAGCTTCCGCCCGAGCTCAAGCTGCAGCTTGCGCTCCTTCCATTCGAATCCGAGGCGCAGCTGAGGGGCCACCTGAAGAATGCCGGCACGGAAGAATCCGGGGGAAGCATTTCCTATGTGCCAAGGGAAAAAGAAAAGGACGTTCAGCTCAAGGCCGCCATTGCCGTTCTTCATGGCGAACTGCCGCAAACGGGTAAGAAAGCCATAGACCAGGCAAGGGCTGCTTCGGATACAACGCCCTCCGCGCTCGGAACAAGCGGCGGCTGAGTTCTATCATGGCCGGGCTTGGCTTGACCCCGGCCATCCAGTCCCAAATCCAAAAAGATGAAATTTGTTATCATGGATGGCCGCCTCGGAGGGCGGCCATGACATAAGTGGGGTTCCGGATAAGTTTTAGAGCCCGCTTTTGATGGAATCAAAAGTGGGCCTTAAGTTTTTGTTTGTGCGTCTCATCGCATCGCTTGCCGGAATTGCCGCCGCGTCGACGATAAGGTGATGGGGCCGGAGGATGACGCCGCGCGGCGCGCTCCTATATTACTTGCATGAACATCATCGTATTCGGACCCACCGGCGGCACGGGCAGCGCTATCATTGCGAAATTATTAGCGGATGGCCACACGGTCACTGCTTTTGCGCGCGATCCCTCGAAGCTCTCGCCCGCGCCAGGGCTTACCATCGTCAAAGGCGACGCGATGAACCCCGCCGATGTGAAGCGCGCCATCCCCGCTCACGATGCCGTCGTCATAAGCCTCGGCAACCCGCAACTGCCGATCACCATATCCCTTGGCGCGCGCCGGACAACGCCCGCCGACATTTGTGAAATCGGGACGCGCAACATCGTCGCTGCACTCGGCCCCTGCTCGCAGGTTCCGGTTCTTGCCGTCACCGCCTACGGCGTTGGCGACACGCGCCGCAAGATGCCGATAGCGTTCAAGATTTTCTCTCAGCTCCTGTTGCGGGAAGCCATGGCCGACAAAGAGCGCCAGGAAGCGGTGCTGAAGGCGTCCGATCTGGACTATGTTCTGGTGCAGCCGGTCGGGCTGACGGACGCTCCCGCCTCGGGCGATCGGGTCGCCAGCGCAACGGGCGAAACCCGAAAGATGCGCATGTCGCGCAAGGACGTGGCCGCGTTCATCGCCGATGAGATCGCGAACCCGCTCTATCACCGGCAAACCGTGGCCCTTTCGGGTTAATGAACGCAGTAAGTCAACGACGCCTTTGCCCATCGGGCCTGTATTATTGCTTGTCTACTTACTTATGGGCCTTTTATCGCGGTAGGAACGTGGGTTACCCCACGCCCCCCGCACAGATCCGGACAGGCCCAATTAAGGCATCCGGCTCCTACCTAGGGTGCGTGGCGGCGAAGTGCACTGCAGGCCACGGATGAAGAATTTTCGGTTTCGGGAGGAAGTCTTCGGCTAGCTTTTTCATCCTGCTCCAGGGGGTATCGTCCTGCTGGCTTCTCCGCCGGAGCGTCCTTCGCCAGAGCCAGACGATCTGATGCCTGAACTTGCCGAGCGCCGCAAAGTTGGCAGGCACGGCATGGTAGGCGAAAAAGCCTCTGATCACTTGCGCCAGCCATCTCCCTTGTTCGGGGATCGGCTGATGCATCCGCCGCCGCAACTCTTCTTTGACTTCCTTGAGCTTGGCCCTCACGCGGTCCCGCCGGGATTTCCGCTTAAGCTGGAACGATCCCCGACGGCTCTTGCCGCAGATATGGGTGAACCCCAGGAAGTTGAAGGTCTCCGGTTTATCAAGTCCGCGCTTCGCGCGCCCAGCCGCCGCAAAGCGGCCGAACTCGATCAGACGGGTCTTGTCCGGGTGAAGCTGCAGAGCGAACTCCTCGAACCGCGCTCGCATCGCATCGAGAAAACGGCGAGCGTCGGTTCCATACTGGAAACCCAGCACCAGATCATCGGCATAGCGCACGACGATCATGTCGCCGGTGGCCTCGCGCCGTCGCCAGCGCTCGGCCCAGAGGTCGAAAACGTAGTGCAGGTAGATGTTGGCGAGCAGCGGCGATATCACCGAACCTTGCCCCGTCCCCCTATCGCTGGCCGTCACGGCCCCGTCTTCCAGGATACCCGCCTTAAGCCATTTCTGGATCAGGCGGATGAGCGCTTGTCGCCGATCCGATGTTCTACAAATCTAACCAACCAATTCTGGCTAACAGAATCGAAGAACGACCGGATGTCGGCGTCAAGTATAGTGTTCACCTTCCTCTTGGCGATGCCTACCGCAAGGGCGTCCAGCGCATCGTGCGCTCCCCTTCTGGGGCGAAACCCATACGAGAACCCGAGGAAATCTTCCTCGTAGATGGCGTTCAGCACCATAACGGCAGCGCCCTGAACGATTTTGTCTTCCAGGGCGGCAATCGCCAAGGGCCGCCGCCGCCCGTCCGCCTTCGGGATATAGGTCCGGCGGGACGGTTGAGGCCGGTAAGCCCCGCGGTGGATGCGGCCATGCAGATCCATGAGCCTGCGCTCAAGGTCGGCTTCGTACTCCTGCCACGTCACGCCGTCGACCCCAGGCGCAGCCCTACGCTTGAGAGCGTAGAAAGCGACTTCCAAGGTCTCGACGCTGATATGGTGCAAAAGCGCGGTGAACTTCTCCTTCTTCCTTTGCCTCGCGGCTTTGCGCACACGATCCAGCGCCTGGGACACGCTTTCCCGGATCTGCGCCCGGCGCGTGCTATGCTGGCCCGTGTTCCCCTTGGTCCCCGCCCTTCGCTCCACCGCCTCCGCCGCCGGTTCCCGGCTTTGTTCGGCAGCTTCGTTGCTACAATGGCGGAGTCTGACTTCTCATGCCCGTGCATCACCGGCTTCGGCTCCTCGTTTCGCCTTCCCGGCAACCTCCGAAAGCTGCATGTTCCGCGAGACCGCCCATGCGCGATACATCGCAAGGAGCTGTTCGCACCATTCTTCCGGGTCGCCGTGGCGGTCCGCTCCGCCATCGAGCGCAGGCTCGACCGAAAGGACCGCCTCAATCGGGGCGGCCTCATACACTGTTATACCTGTAATATTTTATCATGCCCGGGTTTCAGACCTTCAGTGGCGGCTGATGTCTTTTTCGTCATCAGTGGCTATCTGATCACTAGTATCATTTACCAAGAGATGCGGGTGGGTAACTTTTCGATAGCTCGCTTTTATCGAACGTCGGGCGCGTCGAATTTTGCCAGCTTTGTATATTGTAATCCTTTCTACCTTGCCCTTGCATGGGCATTGACGACGCCTGGTGAAATGCAGCGCTTTGCTGAAAGCGTCGTTTCTGTTGTCTACCCCTGAACTCATTGAGAACCCGAGAGAAAGTGCTTGCAAAGTTAGGCGAAGTGGATCTGAGTGGGCAGTATGATTCGCCGGGGATTTCTGGGCACTGCCGAACGGAAGGAACTGCTGTCGCTGGCGCGCGATGGCTCGGCGGAGCATCGGATTGCACGCCGGGCGAATGCAATCCTTCTCTTGGATGAAGGCTTGAGCTGCGAGCGGGTGGCCAAGGTTCTCTATCTCGATGACGATACGGTCAGGAACTGGCGCAAACTCTATGACGAGCGCGGGATCTCTGGGCTCGAACAGTTGGATGCCCGGAGGCAGTTCGAGCCGTCTTTCCACGGTGCAAGAGGAAGCGCTGAAGGCTTACGTTGCCCAGGCTTTACCGCGTTCAACGCGGCAGATAGGCGCCTTTATCGAGCGGGAATTCGGCATCGTTTACGAGAGCCGGGCGGGATTGGTCGCCTTGCTGCACCGGCTGGGCTTGGAATACCACAAGCCGGAAGTCATCGGCCGCAAACTGGATGCAGAAAAACAGCGGGCGTTCATCGAAGGTTACGAAAAGCTGCGGAACGCGCTTGGCCTTAACGAGGCTGTGCTGTTCGTGGACACGGTGCATCCAACGCATGCCGCACGGCCGATGGGTTGCTGGGCGCCGAAAGAAGAAAAGCTGGCAATCCAACAGACAAGCGGGCGGCAGCGCCTCAATATTCACGGCGCGATTGACCTTGAGACCGGACAAACCCGCATGATCGAGGCCGAAACCATCGATGCCGCCTCCACGATAAGACTGCTGGAAGCGCTCGAAGCACTGTATTCGCTCTTGGCAATGATCCATGTATATCTGGATAATGCCCGTTATCATCATGCCAAGCTTGTAAAAGATTGGCTGGCTCAGCCCGGCCGCAGGATCAAGTTGCACTTCATCCCGGCCTATTGTCCGCATTTGAACCCCATCGAACGGTTGTGGGGCGTTATGCACAAGCACGTGACGCACAATAGATGCTACGCCACCTCACGGGACTTCGCCGGCGAAGTCCTCACCTTCTTACGCGAGAAAGTCCCGCAAAACTGGGCGCAGTTTGTGTGATTCGATTACAGACAACTTCCGCGTCATAAACCCAAAGGATTTTCGGGTTTTGGCGTGAATGGGGTATATTTGTTCTCATCTAACATATTTTTTTATAAAACTATCGGATATTTCTCATCAGATGTCGAGACATGGCCCCTCATCCACACATGGTCCTTGGCGGTTGAGGAACAATTTTATGTATTATTTCCAATCGTGTTACTTCTGCTGAGAAGCCTTACCCTTCGCAAGTTGATCATATCTCTTCTTTTAATTTCTGCTTAGAGTCTTTGCGTTAGCTGAATGGGCGTCGGTTACCCATTTAAGTCTTAATTTTTTCCTGCTTCCTACACGCGTATGGGAACTTGGCGTTGGGTCTGTTATAGCACTCATCCCTAGAAACAAATTCGCGATTGTGCCAGGGGGCGGTCTTGTAGCGCTGGCGGGCCTCTGTTTGTTGTCCTATTCGATTTTCGTCTTTGATCAAAACGTTCCTCATCCTAGCCTCTGGACAGCTATACCAGTATTTGGAACAGCATTAATAATATCATTTTCGACACAGAGCACCATATCGGGTAAAATATTAAGCTTTAAGCCATTGGTCGGGATGGGACTTATTAGCTTTAGTGCCTATCTCTGGCACCAACCCATATTTGCCTTTTCAAGATTGAGGTATCAAGCACGGTTGCCAGAATTTCTAATTTTGATATTGGTGGCTTTAACGATGCTTCTTTCGTATGTTGACTTAACTTGGCTTTACGTTGAAACCCCATTTAGAAACAAGAAGATAATTCCTGTAAAGATGCTATTGCCAAGTTTCAGCTTAGCAGCATCAGTTTTTGTATGTTTCGGTTTTTTTGGTTATGCAACTAGCGGTTTCGAAACAAGATATCCGTCCGAGCTCCTCTCTGAGCTAAAGTATGTAGTGCCGAGCACAAAAGAGTGTTTTGGGGATGTCGATTATTTTATTCCTCCTGATAAGGCTTGCATATCTAACGCGGACTTAAAGGATCGTGTTGCTATAATGGGGGATAGCCATAGCGCCGCTCTAGCGAGTGAACTAGCATTAGCTCTCGCCCAATCCGGGGAATTATTACAGCAATTCAGTTTCTCAGGTTGTCCTCCAATTAGAGGTATACATTTTATTGACAAGGATCGTCAGCTTTGCCCAACCTACAATGATATAGTATTCTCATATATCAAGGATCATAAGGAGCTAAAAACGCTGGTATTGTTTGCGAGGTGGCCAATCTACATGAACGGATATGGTTACAACAATGGAGAGGGCGGTGGTTTCAACGGTGGCAAGTATCTTACTGCATTGCCGACGTCGAAAGGAAGTGATTACTTAGATGACAGCAGAAGGATTGGCGATGTAGGTGAGATTTTTCGATCAAGCATTGAAGAGTTGCTTAAACTTGGACGGCGTATAGTTCTTGTGTATCCAACTCCAGAAATTGGGTTCTCTGTGCCTACTTGCGTGATTAAGAAAAGGCTCGCTTCTTCTGACGCTTCTCCATTGTCAGTTAGTTTTTCTTTCTTATCAAGAGAGAACGAAAACTTTTCGTGAGCAGGCGGATATATTTCCGGATAATCCAAGTTTAATTCGAGTTAACCCGTCAGATGATTTTTGTAACCGAATAATACCAAATCGTTGTTTGGCTGAGTATCGCGGGCTTCCGCTTTATTTCGATGATAATCATCTCAATGATCATGGAGCCAAAATGCTTGCACAATCTGTCGTCGATGCAATGAGGGGGCGAGGTTGGCTAAAGCGCGATGTGAAAATGGCCGAGCAGCACTGAGTCGCATCATACCAAGAGACATCGGGTCTAACTCATCGCCGATGTCGCAGGTTGGTTAGTCCACAAGGCTTCAAATTTTGAAATCACCCGATCAGGTGCACGGCGGCGACTCTTATCGTCGCTCGCAGGCGGAATCGCCTCTGCCCCCTCCCCTTCCCTGCTATCGGGATCGACGAATTCGGCCTGGATCGCCTTGCCGTCGCTGCGCACGAAAACGAACTGATCGCCCTCCGGAAAACGCCGCTCCACAATGGTCGCCCCGAGCGGCGCGATAACGTATTGATCGATCGCCCGCTTGAGCGGACGCGCGCCCATTTCCGGCGAGAAGCCCTTTTCGAGTAAGAACTCCAGCGCCGAAGCCTCCCACTCGACCGCCCATTCGCGGTCCATGAAGCCGCGCCGTTCGAGCACGCGCCCCAGCTCCTTTTTGAGAATACTGCGCATCAGTTCGCGGCTGAGCGGCTGAAACACGATCACCTTGTCGAGCCGGTTCTGAAACTCGGGCCGGAAGGTTTGGCCGACCGCGCGCATGATCTGGTCATTCGAAAATGACGCCGAGGCTGGCAGAAAGCCGAGATCGGCGCTGCGGTGGCTCGTTGCCCCGAGGTTCGTCGTCAGGATGATGATGCAATGCCGGAAGTCCGCTTCCTGGCCGCCCGCATCGGTGAGGCGCGCATCGTCGAACACCTGCAAGAACAAATCCCAGACATTCGCATGCGCTTTCTCGAACTCGTCGAGGAGCACAACGGAAAAGGGCTGCTTTCGGACGCGCGCGATCAGCGTATCTGTTTGCGTGGCGGGATCGGCGGCGCCGAGAATTTTCCAGGTCGAAGTCGTAGGCTTGATACTCGCTCATGTCGAGGCGGCTGAGCCTGTCGGCCGAACCGAAAAGGAACTCCGCCAGCGTCTTGGCAAGCTCGGTCTTTCCGGTGCCAGTCGGCCCTGCGAAAAGAAAGACGCCGATGGGCTTGCCGGGATCGTTCAGCCCTGCCTTCAGCATCGCGATCCGGTCGACCATGGTCGAGACGGCCTCGTCCTGGCCCATGACGCGAGCCGCAAAATATTTGCGGATCGAGGCGAGGTCGGCGCGCTCCTTGCTGTCGAGGATCGCGGCGGGGACGCCGGTGGCCTGCGAAAGGCTCATGATCACATCATGAGGCGTGACGGTCCGGTTCTCGCCTTTCACAGCGCGCGAAATCGCAGACTTCAGGAGATCGAGCGCGGAGCCTGGCAAACTGGTCGAACTCAGATATTGTCGTGCCGATGTCAGTGCGGTTTCTGCGCAGGCGGGATCGATTTCAAGATCGGCTTCGGCAGACAGGCGTTCTGTCAGGGAATGCGACAGGCCGAGCGTTTCTTCCTTCGAAAGCGGCTCGAAGCGGATCAGCTCGAAAACGTTGCGCAGTTGCGGCCTGAGCCTCAAAAGCCGCGTTGCTCCCGCGGGCGAGGTTTCGGTCCACACAATGAGGCGTCCTGACGAAATGGCCGGCAGGATCTGCTCCAGGATGCTTGCCGCCTGTCCCTGGTGGGTCCCGCTGAGCGCAATCTGAAGAATATCTGGGATATACCAGATGAGCTTCTTCGAGGCCGCAAGCTCCTCGACGGCTTTCCGGATGCGTCCCTCAAGCTGCCCGAACCATTGCTGGCCCGCCATGAGTTCCGCGCCGCCAGCCTCGAAGATGGTCCAGCCGTCGCGTTCCAGCCTTGTCGCGAGCAAACGTAGAAAGGAGGTTTTGCCGATGCGAGGGTCTCCGCTCGCCAGCAGCGATCGTGGGAGTTGGGCCGTAACCGCCGCCTCGCCATTCGCCAGCATGTCGCGCCAGGCCTCGGGCTCGATGAGCAGATCGAGTTTCTCGCCCTGGCCCCAGAAGCGCCCGAACGAGGCGAGGAAGGTGCTGTCGACGATCGTGCGCTGCTTCGCGTCGATCTGAAGGACGAGCTGGCGCGCAAGAGCGTTGTTAACATGCTCAAGAATGCCCCTGATGATGGGATAGTTCGAAGCGGGAACGGCGTCGAGCGCGGCTCCGAAACTCGCTGTATCGCCGAGCGCCTCGGATTCGTCGAAATACTCCTGGGCGTCCACGCGAATGAAGGTGTTGTCCTTCCACCATTCCTTGGCGTTGACGTAGGGCGCGCCGATGGGCGGCCGCGTCGAGCAGCCCAGAAAATAAGCAAGGGCGTAATGCATCGCCCAAGGCGTGAGCCGGTCGAAGCCGGAAACAACCTGCTCGCTCGCAAGGTCACGGTCGAGGCGGCCTGCGAGACCGGCGAGCGCCGCGCAGGATAGCCCCCAATTCGCCCCCAGAACGTATTGCATCACAGTTTTCAGCGAAACGGCTTCGCTCTTCAAGAGCGCCGCCGCCTCCTGGAATGAGGGCTGATCCAGGAATTCGCGCGGGTGGGCGGCATCTTCCGCCACGGAAACGAATTGGCTTTCGAGCTTTCGAAGCCTGATGGCGAGCGGCTCCTCCGCAGGCTCTGAAACCGCCGGGAGGATCTCGACGAGAGGAGCCGGAGCAGCGGGGGGAATGCCCGGGCTTGAACGGAAAAGCTTTCGCAGCCTGGACCGCGCACGGCCAAGAAAAGAACGCTGGCCGTCGGCAAAGACGAGGCCGATGACAAGGCCGATGAAAAACAGCGCCATGAGTTCCTCAGGATGGAAATTGCCATAAGAGCGTGGTGCGCGCGCGAGCGAAAATCGCTCAAGTTTTTCGTTTTCGCATCATCGTGTCCGGCTCAAGGCGCTCCATTCCCTCCTTCCCCACAACTCTGCAATTTTCGATCATGAAGCCGACATAATCGCGCGCCAACCGGAAGGCAGCTTGATTTCTGCACGGAGAAAGTATGTCCCGGCGTCGCTTTTCAATTGTGCGCGTGTTTAAGGTTCGGGAAAGCGGCAACGCCGAGTTCTGGATCGCAAACCTTATTGTCATGGCCTCGACGGTGCTGGGCGTCTACCTTGCGGCCCAGGCCGGCTTCAAGACCGCCCTTCAGTTCGAGGTCGCCCGGAGCGAGCGCGACGGCTATTACATGCGGCGCGCGCTGCTCGACGAGGTGAAGGATAATCTCGAATCCGTCGACGACTGGAGCCACTCATTCGAGAAGGCGCTCCGCAATCGCATTTCCAATTCCTATTTCCTCCCGTCGGATACCTGGATCATGTATTGGTCCGGCAAGAACGGCTGGTCCAACGCAGGCATTGTTCCCGACGACCTGAAGATGAAGACCTTCGTCTGGGAAACCATGAAGCAGCAGACCATCACCTTCCAGCTTGCGCCGCAGCTCATCTCGGCCGTCCGCCGCTATTACGACAGCATGGACGGGAACATGAAAGAGGTTCTGAGCCATCAGTGGAAGGCCGGCCCCGCGGCGAAAGCGATCCTGGAGGACACCCAGCACATGCGCGACGAAATCGTGCCGGTCTTCGAGAAGGACATTGCGGAATTGCGCGTGGGCCTGGAGGCGCAAGGGGTGCCGGTGAAGTAGCCGGGAACCGATGTCATGGCCGGGCTTGACCACGCTTGACCCAGCCATCCAGCCTCAAGATCCAAAAATGGAATTTGTCATCCCTGGATGGCCGCCTCGGAGGGCGGCCATGACATACTCCGAAGCAACCCATTGCCTCGTCATTTCGTTTCCGTGATTTAAAGCCGCCTGCCCATCAAAGAATCGGGAGACGGCCCACGCGCCGGCATGCCCAGGAACAATAGGGCGCCGCCACCGCTTTGTTATATGTTCTGCCCCTTTACCCGAACCGATTTGGCAGCCGTAGAGTGCCCCTGGCTTTGGCAGAGGGCGCGGATTGGCAGAACATTCTCACGGCGATGTTTCCCAAGTTCAGAGGCTGAGTACTTACATATGCAGGAAATAGCAGGCCGGACACCCTACTGGATGCAGGGCAACTTCGCACCGGTCAAGGAAGAGGTGACGGCGATCGACCTGCCCGTCGAGGGCGCGATTCCCCCGGAGCTTTGTGGACTGTATGTCCGCAACGGCGCCAATCCGGTGCGAGGGGAGTCCAGTCACTGGTTCCTCGGTGACGGGATGGTTCACGGCGTGTCGCTGAAAAACGGCAAGGCCGAGTGGTATCGAAACCGTTGGATCCGCACACCTCCCTATAAGGGGCAGCCGCGCACCCCGCTGACGCCTTTCGACCTTCGCTACAGCCTCGCCAACACCCATGTCATCGCCCACGCAAATCGCATCATGGCGCTTTGCGAGACCTCGCTGCCGATGGAACTGACGCGCGACCTGAAGACCGCGACCTTCAACGACTTCGGCGGCAAACTGAAAACGCCATTCACCGCGCATCCCAAGATATGCTCGTTGACCGGCGAGTTGCATTTCTTCGGCTACAGGGCGTTGGCTCCGTTCCTCACCTATCACGTCGCCGATGAATCCGGGGCTCTCATTCGCAGCATGGAGATTCCCGTCAAAGGCGCGACCATGGTGCACGATTTTGCGCTGACCTCCGGGCACGTCATTTTCATGGACCTGCCCGTCGTGTTCGACCTCCCTTCCGCAATAAAGGGGGTTTCCATACCCTTCTGCTGGAGCGACAGTTACGGCGCACGCCTGGGCATTCTGCCTCGCGGCGCTGGCGTTAACCGGCTCCGGTGGGTGGACGTCGAGCCGTGCTATGTCTACCACGTCGCGAACGCCTTTGAGACGCCGGATGGGACGATCGTTCTCGATGTCGCGAAGTACAAGGAGCACTTCCGCGGCGGTCCGCCGACCGATCCCTATACCTTCGACAAAGCCGTCCTGACACGCTGGACGATTGCCCCGGGCGCATCCAAGGCCGGGGAACTTCAGATCGACGACCGAACGATCGAGTTTCCGAAAATCGACGATAGCCGGACGGGACAGCCTCACAGCACCGTTTACGCGCTGGCAACGAATGGGACGCTTGCGACCGGCGTGTTCACCGAGCTTCTGAAGTACGATCTGAAAAGCGGGCGCGTGGACTCGCAAGACTTTGACGGGCTGGGGATACCAAGCGAGTTTACGGTGGTGTCCGCCGGACCGGACGCGGGCGAAGATGAGGGATGGCTTCTCGGCTTCGTCTATGACCGGACGCGCGATGCGAGCGATCTCGTCATCTTCGACGCCCAATCCATAGCCGGCGATCCTGTCGCGAAAATCCGCTTGCCGAAACGTGTTCCGCAGGGCTTTCATGGAAGCTGGGTTGCGGATGAGCCCACGCCGAAATCGGCTCCCCTTGAACTCATAATCGCAAACGCCGACCCGCAACATACTATCGTAGAGAACGCCGCCGAAACGCCATCCGGCGGCGTAATCCCCCGCCTTCTTCAGCGTCGGGGTCGCCTGCCATTGCGGCTGACAGCTGAATCCGCTATGGACAGGATAAAGTGTATCGTGCCCGAAGGTTTACAATCGGGACGCGAATCGGGGCATGACTTCCAAAGCGGTGTGCTTTCCAGGCGCAGGGGCTTGACTATGAAGATCGGATCAGCGGCAGCCATAGCTGTTCTTATCGCGGTTTTCCCTCATGCGGGGAATGCTGCGGATCAGTGCGACGCGCGTGCCTTTGGCGTTCAGATCGATCAAACGGCACAGGCTCTGCGAACGCTCAACAGAGACAGTGAGAAGCGCTTCCAGGAGCGCCTTCTTACGATCGCGAAAACGCAAGGCTGGACCGAGGCGCAGAAGGCCGACAAGGCCGCCGCCGCTATGGACGACAGCAAGCTTGAGACGTTCAACGCTGAAATCGAGCAGCTTGTGGGCCAGCTTGATACGCTGAATATTACGCCGAAAAACGATATTTCCTGCACGCGCCTGAATGAGCTCAAGACTGTCAACGACAAGCTTGTCGGCGTCATGAGGCAAAAGGCCGGTTTCATTCTCGCGCAGCTTGAGAGCGAAGCGGCGAGGCCGCCGATTGCGCCCTATTCGCAGACAGCTCCCGTGGCCAAATCCGCGCAGACATCGCAACTGGCGTCGGCCACTGCAGAGGAAACGCCGCCTCCAATCGTGCCGTGGTCAGCGAACGTGTCCAAGGCTCTGCGTTCTCCTGCGACTGCAAAACCGGCATCTGCCGGGGATGCGCCTCCCTCGCCTTCCAATGCTCAGGCGGCGAAAACGGCGACGGCTACGGGAGCACCGCTCTCAATTCGTCCGGCCCCGTCTCAGCAGGACAACAGGGTTGCGTCTTTGAAGCCGCCGGTGAGCGATGCCCTTCCTCCCGCGACATCGTCTCCGACCGGCTACTCGCCGCAGGATATCCGCAATGCCGGTGTCGGCGTATTCGGCTCGCTGACCTCAGAATTTGCAGCGGTCATGAACCACGCGTTCGACAATTTCGGGCAGCCGAATGCCTACATTATCGGCGATGAAGGCGGCGGAGCGTTCCTCGCGGGTCTGAGATACGGCCAAGGCACGATCTACAGCCGCATAAATGGCACTGAAGCAGCGCCTGCGAGCATCTACTGGCAGGGGCCGTCGATCGGCGCTGACATCGGGGCGACGGGTTCGCGCGCCCTTTTCCTCGTTTACAACCTTGATGACACCGCGGGCTTGTACCGGCGCTTTCCGGGCATCGACGGCTCGGCTTATGTCGCGGGCGGGTTCGGGTTGACCGTATACCGCAGCGGAAATATGGTCATCGTCCCAATTCGAACCGGCCTTGGCCTACGAATAGGGGCGAGCGTCGCCTATTTGAAGTTCACAGAGCGGGCGAGCTTGAACCCGTTCTGATCCCGGTCTAATCCTGGACGGGTCAAGCCCTCGGAATAAGCCTGCTTCATGCTTGTAAAGCCCCAAGGAGCCGTGCCGCAAACGGCTCAATTTCCCTTGTCGTTTCTCGAGTTCGTTTCGCTGATCGCGCTTCTCATGGCGCTGACCGCGCTTTCCATCGATGTCATGCTCCCGGCTCTGCCGCAGATTGGCCATGCGCTGGGTGTGGAGGACAAGAACGACCGCCAACTCGTCATCAGCGTCTACTTCATAGGCTTCGCGGCGGGGCAATTTCTGTTCGGCCCGCTTTCGGACCATTACGGACGCAGACAGCCGCTCCTTGCGGGACTCGCACTCTATATCGCCGGGACTATGATCGCATTGTCCTCCGGCTCCTTTGCAGGGCTGCTTGCCGCGCGCGTCTTCCAAGGCTTCGGCGCTTCGGCTCCGCGCGTCATCGCGCTGGCGATTGTGCGAGACCGCTTCGGGGGACGCGAAATGGCGCGCGTGATGTCCTTCGTCATGCTGGTTTTTATCGTGGTGCCGATCCTGGCCCCCAGCATCGGCGAGCTCATCCTGGAGTTTTCGGGCTGGCGCATCATCTTCTACCTTCTCTTGTTTGTCGCCGCGAGTTCGATGATCTGGGCGTGGTTCCGGTTGCCCGAAACGCGCCATGAAGAAGATCGCCTGCCCTTTTCCATGGCGTCCATTTGGCAAGCGACCAAGCTCGTAATGACGACGCGCCAGACCGCCGGTTATATGATCGGCATGGGGTTCGTGTTCGGGCTTCTCCTGAGCTACATCGTCAGCGCCCAGCAAATCTTCGTCGATGTCTACGGCTTGGGCTCTCGCTTCCCGGTGGCCTTTGGCGCCATCTCGTGCTTTCTCGTTGCGGCTTCCGGCCTGAACGCCTTGTTCGTGCGGAAGATCGGAATGCGAGGCGTGTCCCATCGCGCCATCTTCGCCGGGCTTGCTGTTTGCGGCGTGATGGCTCTGGCGGGCTTTCCGGAGAAGCCGCCGCTGCTTGTGTTTGGCTTGTATATGGGGATCGTCTTCTTTTGCTTTGGCGTCATCATGCCGAACTTCAGCGCCTTATCCATGGAGCCGATGGGCCACATCGCGGGAACCGCATCATCACTCGCGGGCTTCTACTCGACGGTAGCGGCCGCGGCATTTGCGACGACCATCGGGCGATCCTTCGACGGCTCGGTGAGGCCGCTCTGCATTGGCATCACGCTTCTCTTCGTTGCGACGCTCGTGACAGTTCTCGTCACGGAAAGGTTCAAGCTCGTGCAGCACAAAGCGGCGCCCGATATTCATTTGCCGCCCGAGCACAGTGCTTAGCTGCTCTTAGAATCGATCAACTTTTCCGCCTTTAATCGACCAATTAAAGGCGGGTTGAACTAGAAAGTGAATTTCTCAATTGTAAGCCCCGCCGTCTTCGATTATATGGCTCAAATGCATCAGCACCCGCCAGCGAAGGTTCGCCCGCGGGTGAAATTTGCGTTGGAAAAGTGAAAGCCTGCCCATGTTCGACTCCCTGTCCGATCGCCTTGCCGGCATTTTCGATAAGCTGACCCGCCGCGGCGCGTTGACCGACAGCGACGTGGCGGAAGCCATGCGCGAGGTCCGCCGGGCGCTTATCGAGGCCGACGTCGCGCTCGACGTGGTGAAGTCCTTCACCGACCGGGTGCGCGAAAAGGCAGTAGGTCAGGAAGTCGTTCGCTCGATCACGCCGGGCCAGATGGTCGTGAAGATCGTGCACGACGAACTCGTGCGCACGCTCGGATCCGAGGCCGAGCCGATCGATTTGTACGCGCCCGCGCCCGTTCCGATCATGATGGTCGGATTGCAAGGCTCCGGTAAGACCACGACTTCGGCGAAAATTGCAAAACGCCTGAGCGAGCGCGACAAAAAGAAAGTGCTGATGGCGTCGCTCGATACGCGCCGCCCAGCCGCGCAGGAACAGCTCAAGATCCTCGGCGAGCAGGTCAGCATCGACACATTGCCGATCATCAAGGGTCAGACCCCACAGCAAATCGCGGGCAGAGCCATGCAGGCGGCGCGGCTTGGCGGCTATGACGTCCTCATCCTCGACACTGCGGGCCGCCTCCACATCGACGACGATCTGATGCGCGAGACCGAAGAGATCCGCGACATCGCGAAGCCGCACGAAACACTGCTCGTCGCAGACAGCCTTACCGGCCAGGACGCCGTCATCCTGGCGCGGACGTTCAACGAGCGCATCGGCATCAGCGGCATCGTTCTGACCCGCATCGACGGCGATGGCCGCGGCGGCGCGGCGCTTTCCATGCGCGCCGTCACCGGCAAGCCGATCAAGCTGCTCGGCACGGGCGAAAAGCTTGACGGGCTCGAGGACTTCCATCCGGAACGCATTGCAAGCCGCATTCTCGGCATGGGCGACGTGGTCAGCCTCGTGGAGAAGGCCGCCGAAACCATCGACCAGGAAAAAGCCCAGGCGATGGCGAAGAGGCTGGCCAAGGGCCAGTTCGACCTGGAGGACCTCGCCGACCAGCTCAAGCAGATGGCGAAAATCGGGGGCATGTCGAGCGTGCTCGGCTTCCTTCCCGGCATCGGCAAGATCAAGAAGCAGATCGACGCCGCCAACCTCGACGACAAGGTTTTCAAGCGTCAGGGCGCGATCATCTCGTCCATGACGCCGAAAGAGCGCCGCAACCCGAAGGTCCTTCAAGCGAGCCGCAAGCGCCGCATCGCGGCGGGTTCCGGCACCACCGTGCAGGAAGTGAACCAGCTTCTCAAGATGCACCGGCAGATGGCCGACATGATGAAGGTCGTGGGCAAGGGCAAGGGCGGCCTCGCGAAGCTGTTCGGGTTGAACAAGATGCCCGAACCGACGCCCGAGATGCTGGAGGCAGTCAAGAAGGGCCAGCTTCCCCCCGGAATGAAGCTGCCGGGCGCGCTGGGCGGAGGTGGCCTGCCGGGTCTTCCGGGCATGTCAGGCGGCCCGCGCTTTGGCGGTGGCCTGCCCGGCTTGCCGGGAAAGAAGAAATAGCCGGTGCGATTGTCGTGAAAAAACTGCCCGCGAAATCGCGTGTTGATGCTGGAGGACAGGCCAGACCCGGCCTGCCAAGACAGCGAACATGTGATGGGAGGCGGTTGCACCATGGTTGAGCCAGTAAAGGCGGAGAATCACGGGACGGTTTCGGTGTGCCTCGTCGTCAAGGATTCGAAAGCGGCGATGGCCTTCTACGAAAAGGTGTTCGGCGCGAAGGAGCTTTACCGCCTGAACACGCCAGATGGCGGCATCACGTACGCCGAATTCAAGATTGGCAATACGGTTATCATGATTGCGGACGAAAACCCGCGGTGGGGCAACACGTGTCCGGTCACGCTCGGCGGTACGGCGGTGGTGCTCAATGTGTTGGTGGACGATCCGGATGCGACGGTGACCAAAGCCGTGGCTGAGGTCGGCGAGGTTCAGGTTCCAGTCGCGGACCAGGTCTACGGCTATCGAGCGGGCCGCAACCAGGACCCGGCCGGGCATCTTTGGATTGTGTCGAAGTTGATCGAAGAGCTCAGCCCGGACGAAATGCAAAAGCGCATAGACATGATGGCTGCCGCGAAAGAGTCCGTTAGCGGGGGCGGGTAACAGGTTTTAATGGCCTTAGGTCAGGCCGTTATTTGCAGGAAGAAGGATTTCCGCCCCGGGCGGAAAATAGAAGAGGAAAAAAAATGGCATTAAAAATTCGGCTTTCACGGGGCGGAGCCAAGAAGCGCCCGTACTATCGCATCGTCGTCGCCGAAGCCACCTCGCCGCGCGACGGCCGTTTCATTGAAAAGGTCGGCACCTACAACCCGCTTCTGCCGAGGGATCACGCCGACCGCATCACGCTCCTCGAAGACCGCGTGAAGCATTGGCTCTCCGTCGGCGCGCAGCCCACCGATCGCGTGCTTCGCTTCCTCGATGCGCGCGGGCTGGCCAAACGTCCTGAGCGGAACAACCCGAAGAAGTCGGAACCCGGCACCAAGGCGAAGGAGCGCGTCGAAGAGAAGCGCAAAAAGGCCGAGGCCGCTAGCGAAGCCGCAGCATAGCCTAGCGTCCGTTCCGTTGGGAGCAGCCTGGATGGATCTGCTGACTTCGTTCGGGCTGATCGCCGTCTCGTTGATGTTTGTCTTTTACGCCCTCGAAGATCGAAGCGCTTGGTTCATCCTCGCCTTCGCTGTGGCGTGCGTGCTCGCCAGCGCCTATGGCTTTATGCAGGGAGCATGGCCGTTCGGCGTGGTTGAATTCGGTATGGGGCGGCATAGCCGTTGCGCGATGGCGGCGGCGGATGTCGGCTCGTCACGAAAGAGGACTGTCGGCATGATGGCGGAAGACATGGTGCTCCTTGGGCGCATAACCGGCGTTCATGGGCTCAAGGGCGAGGTGAAGATCGCAGCATACACGAGCGAGCCGGAGGACGTCGCGTCTTATGGCCCGCTCACCAGCGCGGATGGTGCGCGGCATTTTCACGTATCTACTATTCGCAGCGTTAAGGGCGGCACCGTTGTCGCAGTGCTGCGCGGCGTCAGCAATCGCGACGAGGCGGAAAAACTGGTTGGGACGGAGCTTTACGTGCCCCGCGCGACCCTGCCTCCAACCGAGAGCGACGACGAATTTTATCATTCCGATCTGATTGGGCTAAATGCCGTCTCGCCCGACGGCAAGACAATCGGTAAGGTTATCGCCGTGCATAATTTTGGTGCGGGCGATCTGTTGGAGGTTCGATTTGAGGGCGAGCGGCAAGCCCAGCTCATCCCGTTCGAAAATGCGCATGTGCCGCGCGTCGATCTTACTGCGCGGCAGGTGGTCGTCCTAAGGCCTGTCTACGAAGAGCAACGCGCGGAAGAGTGAATGACCCTTGTCGGGCTGATTTCGGACACCCACGGCTTGCTGAGGCCCGAGGCGGCGGCCGCTCTTGCCGGCGTCGATCGCATTCTTCACGCAGGCGATGTCGGAGCGCCCGAAGTGCTGGAGGCGCTTCAGGCAATCGCGCCGGTCACGGCCGTTCGGGGGAATGTCGACACAGCCGCCTGGGCGGAGAAGCTGCCAACCGACACCGTCGCGTGGATCGATGGGTTCAACATTTACATCACTCATATCCTGGGCCAGACGAGTATCTCTCCCAAGGAGGCGAGGATGGACGTGGTGGTTTCCGGCCATTCACACAAACCTCTCATCGAGACGCTGAATGACGTGCTGTACGTGAATCCGGGCAGCGCAGGGCCGAGGCGCTTCACGCTTCCAATCTCTGTCGGGTTTTTGCGCCTGTCGCCGAAAGCGCCGATAGAGGCGTGGCTCAAGACGCTGGACGGCTAGGCCATGCCCTGGCAGGCGACGGTGCTTACGCTTTTTCCGGACATGTTTCCCGGTGCGCTGGGCGTGAGCCTGGTCGGCCGCGCGCTTCAGGATGGGCTTTGGCAGTTATCGACCCGTCATATCCGCGATTTCGCTTGTGACAAGCACCGCTCGGTTGACGATACGCCCGCTGGCGGCGGCGCTGGCATGGTGATGCGCGCGGATGTGGCGGCGGCGGCCATAGACGCGGCGGTTTCTACTGCCCCGGCTCTGGCACGCATCTACCTGTCGCCGCGCGGCGCGCCTCTGACGCAGGACCGTGTGCGCAACCTCGCCCGTGGTCCCGGAGTTGTCCTGTTTTGCGGGCGCTTCGAAGGTCTCGACCAGCGCGTCATCGAGGCGCGACACCTCGAAGAAATCTCAATCGGCGACTATGTGCTCTCGGGCGGCGAAATCGCGGCGATGGTCTTGATCGACGCCTGTGTGCGCCTGTTGCCCGGCGTCATCGGCGCCGAGGCGTCTCTCAGCGAGGAAAGCTTCGAAAATAACCTGCTCGAATATCCTCACTATACGAGGCCGCGAGTGTGGGAGGGACGGGAAATCCCGGATATTCTCTTATCCGGGGATCACGCCCGCATCGCACGCTGGCGGCGCGAGCAGGCGGAAAAGCTGACGCGGCAGCGCCGCCCCGATTTACTGGAATGCGCTACTGGACCCGCTTTGCCGCCGGAGGAAAGCGAGTAGGGTGCCCTGATCGCACCATCGACAGAAGGCCCGATCGCGGGTCTTTGACGACTTGCGTCTGGCCGAGCTTCCCCGCCTCACCCGGCAATCCGCCCCGGCATTTGCGACGTGGCGCATTGCCATGGAAGCCTAAAGCCCAGATTCGAACGACGGCGGTCTCGCCAGTTTCAGCCTTCAGGATGTGCATTTCGGGCTTGCCGACATAGCACCATCCGCTGAACGCCTCCGCCTGCGCGCCCATGATGTCAAAATAGTCGCCGATATTGGCTTCGAACGAAGCCGTGGTCGGGCGATGTGTCTGCGGATGCCAAACGTAAAGAAATATGAAAGAACCGTCTGGCTGGATTTGGGGAAGTTGAATCTTCTCGAGGCCTGGTATATTCAGCGATGAAAACTTTGAAGCGATAATACTGATCTTCTCATGAAACAGATCTGACGATTCAGAATGCGCGGGCTTAACCAAGAAGAGTAACACCAATACAATCGAAAGAGGAAAAGCCCTCATCACAACTCCTCGGCAAGCGTAGCCGGTGACGCGAAATCTTTTTCCCACTATTGAAGTGTAACCGATTTTATAGGTTTGCCAAGTTCATTTCTTGGTTGCTTGGACTGGGCTATTGAGATACTTATAAATCAACATAATTGCGCTTTTGACGATCCGAAGGCTGAGTGGCTGAGGCAAACTGCACCAGCTTTCCGCAATCGGATTTCCTTTTTCCAATATGAATTTTCACTTCAAATTGCAAGTGTTCGGTTATACAACCATAAAAAGCTGCGTGGCGTTGAGTGGGAGTCGTTTGTGATGGTTACGCATGAAGAGGTCGACGAATTTTTCCGACGCCTGCTCGCGGGCATACCGGCGCGGGCAGAACGCAAACCGGACCCCTTCGATCAATCCAAGCAGCTCCTGTCGGCCTTCAACAAGATCAGGGATCCTCGCCTGCGGCAAGAGCTCCTGATCCTTATCGAAATCGTCTCGCAGAAACCTGAGCTCTTGCAAGCCAAACGCGAGCGCTGGGCGAAGGGCGCGCTTGCGCCCATGCACTAGCAGGATGCTGAAAAACGATGTTGCCCATGGTTCGACAAGCTCACCATGAGGGGCAACTCGTTGAAAACCCTCGACCTCATCCTGAGTCCGTCAAAGGATGAATCCAACACTCGACCTCATCCTGAGCTTGTCGAAGGATGAGGCCAACATCCGACCTCATCCTGAGCTTGTCGAAGGATGCGGCCAACACTCGACTCATCTCATCTTGAGCCTGTCGAAGGATGAAGCCACGTTTTCGGGCTTTTTCAGAAGCCTCCAAGAGCGGCCCGCAGCCATTTGGACGCGGACAAGCTGTTCTAGCACTACAGAATTGATCAACTTTTCCGCCTTTTCGATTGCTTCAAAGGCGGCTTGATCCGAGGAACGCCGATTGTTACTTGCCCGTCAGCACATCCTTCACGGCCGCGCTGGCTTTTGTCATGTCAAGCTGCCCGGCATACTTGGATTTAAGGGCGGCCATGACCTTGCCCATATCCTTCACGCTGCTCGCGCCCAGCGAGGCGACCAATTCGCGGACGGCAGCCCGTGTCTCGTCGTCGCTCATTTGCTTTGGCAGAAATTGCTCGATCATGGCTATTTCGGCGCATTCCTTGTCGACGAGGTCCTGCCTTCCGCCCTGCTGATAAAGCGCGATGGATTCACGGCGCGACTTGATCAAGCTCTGCAAGAGATTCAGCACTTCCTCTTCGCTGATGTGCTGGTCGCCGCGTCCGCGCGCCACGTCGATGTCCTTCTGCTTGATCGCCGCATTCACCGTGCGCAGTGTCGTGGTCTTGGCCTCGTCCTTGGCCTTCATGGCCTCCTTCAAGGTTTGTGAGATCTTGTCGCGGATCATGGCTCCATCCCTTTCCTCTGCCGCATGATGTAGCGCGTCCGAAGCTCGGCCACAAACTCATAAAGCGAGAGGATAAGCGACGCCGTCATTTGGCGTTGGAAGCGAATCGGTGCGTCCTTGATGGCGCTGGAAAGGGCAGCCCGCGCCGATTTGGACGTGGGCGGCTCTAGAAACTTAGAATTAATCAACTTTTCCACCTTTGATCGGTTCCGATTAAAGGCGGGTTGATCACTTTAGAATCGATCAATTTTCGCCTTCAATCGATTGATTAAAGGCGGGTTGATCTAGTCATTCAGGTGCGGGGCCGATGTTGAACCGAACGAAAGCCTTGATCGCAGCTGCCGCCGCGGTGGCCATCCTTCCCCAATGGGCATACGCAGAGGAAGGCGCGCCAGGCGGCTGCGAGCCCCTTGCCGAAATCTCGGGCGCTACGCTTTTTGCGGAGAATTGCACGCTCTGCCACGGCCCTGACGGAAAGGGCGCCGGTCCCCTGGCCCTGGCGAAGAATTTTACGCCGCCGGATTTGACGACACTGGCAGCGCGAACGCAGGGCAAATTTCCGATGGACCATGTTTCTCACGAACTCCGGCATGGCGGCGGGGAAAAATCCGATGGCGACAGAACCATGCCGGTCTGGAAGAAAATCTTCGCGCATGAATGCGGGGACGCCTATGCGCGCCAAGCCGAAATCGAACTCGAGAAGTTTCTAAGGACGATCCAGGAAAAATAGTCGGCGCCGCCGGGGCCACAGAGAATATTTTCCGAGACTTTTGCGAGGCAATAGCTGCGCGGATGAGCCCAATATATTGACTTCCGATGTTTTTCCCCGGCGACACGCTTCGATATTCGCTTTAGCCGCGGCTTGGCTGTGCGAAAACGCAAACGGCGACGAAAAAGTCGGGTGTGTGTTGCCAAATGCCCGAGCGCGGCCGGCTAGTCCATGCAGAGCGGAAGCCATTAGAATCCGGGACCGCTTGGCCGCGATGACAATCCGCTCGTCAGCTTATTGATCCGGCCCGATTATGTTTGGAGCGCTTGCGCAAATTGCGGGGACTTTCTCGATTTGGGGAGATCGCGATTTAGCCTCCCTTCTCCGCAGCCCAGCACGCCTTGGCGCGCTGGCAACTCGAAGAGATCGCGCTTGCAAGCAAGCGCGATTGGGAGAAGGACAGGATGAGGGGTATTTTGCGTGTCATTATCGAGCGCTTACCCCTCACCCGGATCGCACACGCGATCCGACCTCTCCCAGGGGAGAGGTAGCGTGGCGAATTCGATCCATCACCGGGCCTGATCTATAGCGACGTCTTTCTAGCTATGATGGACCACAACCTGGCGCCGTCCCATAATATCTTCCCCGATGGGGTCCATATTCGCAATTTCAGCCAAAAGCTCGATATCAGGCACCACAATCTCGCGGGTCGTGCGAAGTTCGATGATACCCTTCCGTTTGAGACCGCTGATTTTGCGGCTGACGGTTTCGAGGGTCAGCCCGAGATAGTCGGCAAGCTCGGAGCGCGTGAGAGGCAACTCAAAGTGAGCGGAATTGTCGGAAACAGGCTGGCAGCCCGCATTCCGCGCGCGTCTTGCGATGATCAGCAACAGGCTGGCGACGCGCTCGTAGGACGATTTCCGCCCAAGCATGAGCGTCCAATCGCGGCTGATATCAAGCTCGCGAACCGTAAATTCGAAAAGCCACCGCTCGAGCTCCGGATAATCGTCCAGCAGGCGGTTGAAGGCCGCGCGCGGAAACGTGCACATGTCGACATCGATGGCGGCAGCGGCCGAAAAGCGGTGCTGATCGGCGAATGTATGGCCCAGGAACTCTGGCGCATAGACAAGCCCGATAATGTGGCGCTCGCCCTCCGCGGTTGTCTTGATGAGCTTGACGACGCCCGAAACGATCGCCGCGAAAGAGATGGCCTCGTCGCCGTCTCTGAATATGTACTGGTTCGCCGGCACCGTCCGCCGGCGTGCGATGGAACTCAGCCTCTCAAGCTGGTCCGCCGATAAGGCAGCGCAAATTCCGCGATGCCGGATAAAGCAGGCGTCGCATCTGCCGGGCGCGCCATGAGCACGGTCAGCTGTATGAATGGACATTGTCTTCAATCGGCAAGCCCCGAAGGCATATTGTGTGGTTTGTCCCAGCGTAAAGACTGAATGCCCGCCTGTCCAATACCTTTGCGATAGATCAAATCAGCAGTGCTTAAATTGGGGCGCGCGCTTGCCCGCAAATGCGGCCATGCCCTCCTTCTGATCCTCTGTGGCAAAGAGAGACTGAAAGGTGCGCCGCTCGAACAGCATTCCCTCGGCTAATGTGCTCTCAAAGGCCCGATTTACGGCTTCCTTCGCCATCATGACGGAGGGAAGCGAATAGCTCGCGATCTTCTCGGCGGCCTTCAGGGCCTCGTTCACCACCTCGGAAGCGGGCACGACGCGGGCCACGAGCCCGCACCGTTCGGCCTCCGCTGCGTCCATGTGCCGCCCGGTCAGAATGAGGTCCATGGCCTTGGATTTGCCCACGGCGCGCGTCAGCCGTTGCGTACCCCCTACGGCGGGAATTACCCCGATCATGATTTCGGGCTGTCCGAACCTCGCCGTTTCACTTGCGATGATGAAATCGCACATCATGGCGATCTCACAACCACCGCCAAGGGCGTAGCCTGAGACAGCAGCTATAATCGGCTTGCGGCAAGTGCTGATGCGCTCCCAGGGTCCGAAGAAGTCGTGCGCGACAACGTCGGCGAAGGATTTGTCTTTCATCTCCTTGATATCGGCTCCGGCGGCAAACGCCTTCTCCGAGCCGGTCAGGACTATTGCGCCGATCTCCGCATCCGCCTCGCACTGATCCAGCACTTGGTTCAACTCGGCGATAAGCTGATCGTTCAGCGCATTGCGCGCCTGGGGGCGGTTGAGGGTGATGAGCCCTACCCTGCCCCTCTTTTCGAAAAGCACCGTCTCAAAGGCCATGGCAATTCCTTTCACAATTTTGCTTGGCAGCGCGGGCAATAGAAGGTGGAGCGGCCTTGCTGCACCTTGCGGTGAATAAAGGCGCCACAACAGGTGTGACAAGGCTCGCCTTCGCGTCCATAGACATCAAACTTTTCCTGGAAACTGCCGCCTGAACCGTCGGCGTGACGGTAATCCCGGATCGAGGAGCCGCCCGCGCGAAGCGCGTCTGCGAGCACACCCTTGATGCTCGCGCAAAGCCGCTCCGATGCTGCCCGGCCCCGCTTGCCCTTCGCGAGCAGACCCGCCTCGGCGTCCGGCGGCAAACCGGCCCGGAACAACGCCTCGCAGACATAAATATTGCCCAGCCCCGCTATAACACGCTGGTCGAGGAGAAAAGCCTTGAGCGCCTGCGCCTTGCCGGAAGCGCGCTCCGCGAGATAGGACGGCGAGAAGTCATCCGACAGCGGCTCGACGCCAAGCGCTTTGAAGAGCGGATGCTCCGCCAGGTCCTTCGCTTCGAAAAGCGACATCGAACCGAAGCGCCGGACATCGTTGTACCGGATCACGTCGCCATTGCTCATGCCGAAAACCACATGATCATGGCGCGGATTGGCATCGTGATCGTAGTTAAATGCGCCTGGCGTTTGCGCGTGGCCCGCTGCCTTATGGAGGATCGTGAAGCGTCCCGTCATTCCGAGATGCATCGCGAGGCACAGCCCGCTTTCCGTTTCCACGATGATGTACTTGGCGCGGCGGCCGAGGCGAGACACGCGCTCGTTCAAGAGCCGCTTTGCGAAATCGGTTTCGAAGGGAAAGCGCAGGTCGGCGCGGTTGAGCGTGACCGCATCGAATGCGGCGCCTTCCATGACCGGAGCAAGGCCGCGCCGGATGATTTCGACTTCGGGCAGTTCAGGCATGGCTGACTTTTGCCACAACGCCAACGCTTGGCAAGCGCCTTGGGTGGTGGCGCCTTGACCGGACGCGGGCGTCCAAATCCTCATTTTGTATCCATCGAGCGAATGGCGGCATCGGGTTGTCAACTTATCCTGACGATTTCATCCGCATTCCTTGTTCTGAAAGATCGTCACCGAATTCGCCTTGACGGCAGGTTAACGAGGGCTCCAGCCCGCTCCAACCCCTGGTAATACTGGAAAAATATCGGTCGGGACGCCTCGCCGCCGCCTGCGCCGCCGCTGTTCCGGCAGCGCTCAAACGTTAATTTGCGAAGTCTCAACATATTTAACGGACATTTGCTCGCCCAGTTAATGAGAAAATTCCGGCATTTAGTTCTATTTAATGGGAGGTCATGAGCGCATGAAAGCTGTCTGTTGCAATGCGATAGCGGAATTACTTCCGGCCAGAATAAGGCACGGAGGGAAGTAATTGTGGCAGGAATTAAATGAGTGTTAAGTACAGTGGTGACCGGAAATAAATCCGGCACTCCTCTGTTAACCGCGTTTGTATTAAAGGTCGGACGCGAGAACGAACTGTTTACCTCCGAGCACGCGGCGAGCCCCAAGATGGCAATAGCCGGGATTGGTGAAACATGCCTCAGCAAAGGGGCCTTGCCTCTTCATGAGCAACAAGAGCCCCGTTCGGGCTGAGCGTCTCTTTTGCGGCGCCGGGGGGCGAATTCAGCCGCGATCCAGGCGGATTGCGGACTTACATTTGCCTCCTTGCACCGCCCTCCATGGAAGGGAAACTTCCGCAAAGGATCGCCCCATGGCTGCATCGGAATTTTTCGCCAGGCTTGTCCGCTCTCCATCGTTTAAATTCGTGCTCGTTGGCGTGCTCGTCCTGCTCATCTCCGCTCTCACCGGCGTGGTTTGGCTGTTGAGCGCCGAACGCCAGAGCCGGGCCAACGCCGTGCAGGCGGAGATCGCCCATGACTGGGGCGGCAGTCAGCGCATTCTCGGCCCTTATTTGATTGTGCCCTATACGCTAAAGACGCAACGGCTCGTTGATGGCAAGGCCGTCGACATCGAGGTGACGCGGGAAGCCGTGTTCCTGCCGGATACGCTGAACGTGAGCGGTAACGTGCAATCGCAGATGCGGCACCGCTCGATCTACGATGTGACGGTTTATCAAGGCAAGCTCACATTAGAAGGCCTTTACGGGCCGCCGGATTTGAGCCTCGTCGAGCCCGAGACGCCGGCATCCATTCGCTGGCAGGATGCGTTCGTCGCGCTCGGTATCCAAGACGTTTCCGGGCTCAAGAACAATGTGCAGCTTCAGATCGGCGGCCAGAAGATCGGTTTCGAGCCGAGCGCCGGCCTTGCCGATGAGGCAGGGAGGATCAACGGCATTCACGCGCGGCTGAAACCGCTTGCGGTTGCTGGCGAACTGACTGCAAGGGCGCCGCTGCCTTACAAGATCGAGCTGGAGCTGAATGGCTCATCTTCGCTCGCCTTTGCTCCGGCGGGTCGTGAGAATACCGTCGCGTTGGATTCGAACTGGCCGCATCCGGGCTTCACGGGCTTCCTTCCGGTGTCTCGGACCCTTACCGGCCAGGGGTTTTCGGCCAGCTGGAGCGTTCCCTATCTTGCGCGCGATGTGCCGCAAGCCTGGGCAGGGACGCCGCAAGGGATTGTGCTCGACCGGTTCACGGGCAAAGACCTGGGCGTGAATCTTTTCGTGCCGGTGGATTTCTATACGCTGGTCGAGCGTGCGCTGAAGTACGGCTTTTTGTTCGTGGCGGCGGCATTTGGCGGAGTGTTCGTGCTTGAGCTGCTCAGCGGGCGCCGCGTCCATCCGATCCAATATATCTTTGTGGGCCTCGCGATTGTGATCTTCTACGTGCTTCTGCTCTCGCTGTCGGAGCATATCGGCTTTTCGATCGCCTATCTCGCCGCTTCGGCAGCGACCGGTGTCATGATTTCCGCCTATGTCGGAATGGCCATGCAAAGCCAGAGGCGCGGTCTGACCATGCTCGGTATTTTCGGCGTGCTGTTCGGTCTTCTCTACATGATCCTTCAGCTGGAGGACTATGCGCTGCTCGCAGGCTCCATCGCCGGGTTCGTTCTGCTCACCGCGACCATGTTCGCCACTCTGCGGGTGAACTGGTCGGGCGACACCGGCGAAGCTCATGCCGCGAGCTAAGCAAAGTGTTTCGGACATGTCGATGGATGGCAGTTGTTGTCATCCGGAATGTGTTTTGGACATGTCCACGGATGGCGGTTGTTGTCATCCCGGAAGGGCGTAAGCCCTATCCGGGATCGTAACGAATTGGAAAATATAACTCTTTTACGATCCCGGCTCGCGCTTCGCTTGGCCGGGATGACAAAGCGCGGAGCGCTTCGCTTGGGCGGGATGAGCAAAATCAAGCGCGATCAGGCCGCGATGCGTGGTTTCGAGGGCGCGGACGCTTCGCTAAGCTTGGGTTTCGCTTTCGGTTTTGGGGGCGCAAACACGCGCATGGCCAGGAGGATCGTCCCAAGCGTCCCGATGTAAGCGACGGCCTGCATGATGGATGGCCGGTCGTCATAGCCGATAAGGGTGTGGAGCATGCGCCCCGCGAGAGTGTTCGACGGCAGGAGCCAGGATGTGTCCCAAAGCGTGGTGCTCCAAAGGTCGAGGATATCGGCGCGCTCAAGGAAGGCGACGCACTGCGAGGCCATGCCCGCCGCGAGGAACGCGATCAGCATGCTCGTCACACTGAACAGATAGCGAGGCGGTATCTTCACGAGCCCGGCATAGGTGAGAGCGCTCATCGAGGCTCCGGCCACAAGACCGAGCATGCCGCCGGTAAAGAGGCTCCAGCCGCTTTCCCCGTTCGCGATGACCACCCCGTAGAGGAAAAGCACAACCTCGGCGCCCTCGCGCAGAACGGCGATGGCGACGACAATTGCGAGCGCGGTCAAGGTCTTGCTCCCTGAAACAACAGCCTGCCCCGCGGCCGTTAGCTCTGCCGCAAGCTCCCTTCCGTGCTGCGCCATCCAGACATTGTGCCACCCGAGCATGACCACCGCCACGCCGAGGATGGAGGCGCTGAAGACTTCCTGCCCGACGCCTTCGAGAGCATTCGAAAGCGTGCCAGCGAAAGCGGCGAGCAAGGTCGCGCCGAGCACACCTGAAGCAATGCCGCCGAGGACGTAGACGGCCCGAGACCGGACTCCCCTTGTAGCCGCGAGCACGATGCCGACGATCAGCCCGGCTTCGATGACCTCACGGAAAACGATAATGGCGGCGGCAAGCATTCTTCGCTCCTATTCGACAATCAGCACGCCCTGTGCCGTTGCGTCGTGAAATTCACCCCGGAATGGGTATTTGCCCGCGGCTAGCGGCTTCAGCTTAATCGTAACCTTTCCTTTTGCGGTTACAATCTTTTCGGTGCGAAGCGCGTCGCTATCGAACTCCTCGAAGCTCTCGTCCTCGTTCTTGAGCGTGATTGCGATGTCTTTTCCGGCGGGCGCCTTGAGTTCGGGAGGATCGAACAGATGACCCTTGAGAGTTAGCCCAAGCGGGAACGGATCGTCGGCGCGGACGCTTACGGGGTAGAAGGCGAACGCTGCGGCGAGAAGGACTATCGGAAAGCGGATGAATGGCATTGTAAGCGTGTTCGTTCTCTTGGCCGCCCGCGCCGCCTCCCGAACATTTCTGTTGTTGAGTGACTATCCCGGCACGAATAGAAGTAAAATATCGGTAACGTCGGTATTTTCTAGTGTCGGCGAACCAGGAGCGCAATCGTTTTCTTTTTTAATTAGAGCGGTTCTAAATTGAGGCTTAGGCAGGCTTCGGGTTCTTGTGAGACTACTCGGTTATATTGCGTCCGGCTTCCGGAAACCTGCCGTATCGCGGCTTCGCGCCCCGTGCCCGGCTCCCCCAAAATAATGCGCCTCATTTTTTGCGGCGGTGCTATAACTCGGGGCCTTCGGCGGAGCGAGCCTGGAGCAGCCCGCGTCCGTTTGGACGTGGACAAGCTGCTCTAGCATTAGAACCGATCAATTTTCCGGCCTTTAATCGATTCCGATAAAAGGCGGGTTGATCTAGCAAGCGCGCTGTTATGCCTGTTCGGGAGGATCACATCCATGTTCATCGAGCTTCACGACACCGGTGGGAACATCACGCTGATTTGCGTCGAGGACATCCAGCGCGTTCGAAAAGGCGCGCACGGCGGCTCCGACATCTTTATGAACGAACTCGAAGGCTGGGTTCAGGTGGCTGAAAGTGTGGCGGCGGTTCGCGATCTCATCATCAAGACCGGCGATATCGTGACAGCATCACAAAAAGTTGAGGGCAGCTCGAAGCCCATCCGCCTGCAGCCCCTCGATAATCCGCGCGATAAGGATCAGTAGCACGCTGCCCGCAGGGGCACCGCGGGCAGCGCTTTCGGCAACTGTCTCGATTACCCGTTCCAGCCGCCGTGATGATGGCCCCAGCCGCCATAGCCGCCGCCCTGGCCGCCGTCAGGGCCACCATGATGGCCCATGGCCATGTGAACCAGGAAACGGAGCCTGTGCTTCTGATCGCCGCTCAGCGATTGATAGAGCGGCTCGGCCGCATCGGCGAGCTTCCTGAGTTCGGCTGCGCGCCGGGTCATGCCGTCAGCCCGCTCCCGAAGGCGCGCGAGGGCGTCTACCCCCTTCTGTTCGCTGGCGCGCTCTCGCCACGTCGCCATCCGCTCCTGCCGCGCCTTCGCCATGTCGCGAATGGCTTGCTCGACCGCGGGCCAACTCTTCTCCTGGTCCGGGGTGAGTTGCAGGCCGGCCTTCAACCCGGCGATGCGCGCATCCGTGAACGCCTTGAAATCTTCAGGGCTCGGCCGCCAGTGCTCCCGTTCAGCCGCGCCCTGCGGCGGCGTCGTTTCCTCGGCGAAACTCAATGAAGGGCTTAACAGCGCGAGTGCGGTCAGCCCGGCGACGATGATCTTTTTCATAAAAATCCTCCGCTTATGCGTACGCTCTCGATAAGGCTGACGTGAACTTATAATCAAGCTCTTCCGGCCGTCAGCCCTCGCCATATTTGTCTTTGACTGTGGCAGCCCGCGCGTCTGCAATATCGCGTTGAGAAGACAGATAGCTCCTGCCAAACACTCCCGGCGGCTGAAGCGACACGGTGTCGCTTCCATTGGTCTCCCGGCGAAGACAAAGATGGCGGCTTCGAGATACGTTTCATCAGTACACTGTTTTACTTACAGAACAGGCCTCGAAAGAAGTCTTTGAATGAATTGGCCGATTACTAATTAAATTCACCCGAAAGAGAGCCCACGCACAACACTACACAAAGTCGGTGTTTATTTAAAACTATGTTCTTTGCATCGCTCGATTAACTCAGCTTAATCATTTTTTGTTTTGCACTGATGTATTTTTGCCTCAATCTTAAGAAAAAAGAAACTGTCGTATCTCCCCTCGATTCAGATGGAAGGCTCATGTTCGGTTCGCCTGCCAAAGTAAAAGACAATCGCTCGAAACACCCGAAATCCCTCTCACTCCGCGCCGCAAGCATTACAATCCTCGCCGCGTTCGCCCTATCCGCCTTCGCTGGAGCGGAAGCGTCCGAGCTTCGAAATGCGGCCACAGCGCCCGCCCGCGCCGTTGAGACTGCAGGAACAGCGGCTCTCCCAAGCTTCTCGGCGCTCGTCGAGCGGGTCGCGCCAGCCGTGGTCTCCGTCCGAGTAAAGGCGAACCCCATGGCGATCGCCTCCCGCGAGGACGAAGCCGACGACCAGCAATCGGAGAAGGACGGCCCATTGGACATCGCGCCCTCGCGCCGTTTTTCCGCGCCCAAGGGCTTTCCACCCCACATGCCTTTTGGCCCCCAAGCGCCTTTCGGCCCGCAGGGGCGCGAGGACCGTGAGAAAGGGGCCGACTCGATGCAGCCCGTTCAAGGGCAAGGCTCCGGCTTTTTCATCAGCTCCGACGGTTACATCGTCACCAACCATCATGTGGTGGAAGGCGCGATCAAGGTTGAGGTCGTGCGCGACAACGGAGACATTCTGGACGCCAGGATTGTGGGAACCGATCCCGGCATGGACCTTGCGCTCCTCAAGGTTGACGGCGGCGGCTCATTTCCCGCTGTCGCGCTTGGCCATGCCGAGGCGAAGGTTGGCGATTGGGTGATTGCGCTCGGCAATCCCTTCGGCCTTGAAGGAACCGTCACGGCGGGCATCGTCTCTGCCCTTGGGCGCGACATCGGCATGGGCGCGTATGACAACTTCATCCAAATCGACGCTTCGGTAAATCGCGGCAATTCGGGCGGCCCCACATTCAACCAGGCCGGCGAAGTGATCGGCGTTAACACCGCGATCTTCTCGCCGACAGGCGGCTCGGTCGGCATCGCCTTTGCCATCCCGGCCACGCAGGTGGAAAACGTCATCACCCAACTCATGGACAAGGGCCACGTCACCCGCGGATGGCTCGGCGTTCAGGTCCAACCCGTCACCCCGGACATTGCCGACGGCCTGGGATTGAAGAAGGCACGCGGTGCGCTCGTCTCGGTCCCCGCGCCGGGAGGCCCCGCCGACAAAGCCGGCGTGCGACGTGGCGACGTTATTCTCAAGATCAACGATGGAGACGTGAAAGACGGCCGCGACATGGCCCGGAGGATTGCCGCGATCGCGCCCTCGACAAGGGTGAAGCTCACGGTCTTCCGTGATGACAAACCCAAAATAGTCGAGGTCAAGGTCGCCGAACTCAAGGACGGCGAAAACGGAATGGCCTTCGACAGAGGTCTTCCGCAGGCTGAGATCGGAGCACTCGGCCTGAGCGTCTCGCCAGCCATGGAAGGACCGGGCAGCCCGGGCGGGCTCGCCATCGTCAGCGTCAGGCCCGACGGCAGGGCGGCGGACGCAGGCTTGGTTCGCGGCGACATTCTTCTCACGGCGAACGGCGCGGACCTTCTCAACCCCGACGCGCTTGAGAAAGCGCTCCGCACGGCAAAAGCCGCCGGGAAGAAGCACGCGATTGCTCTCGTGCAGCGCAGTGGCACCCAGGTCTACGTGGCGCTGCCAACCGACAAGAGCTGACGGGCTGCTGAAAATGATGTTGCCCATGGTTCGACAAGCTCACCATGAGGTGTTCGACAAACTCACCGCGAGGGGTTTGACAGGCTCACCATGAGGATCAACTCATTGAAAACACTCCACCTCATCATGAGCCTGTCGAAGGATGAAGCCAGCGCTCCACCTCATCCTGAGCCCGTCGAAGCCTCATCCTGAGCCTGTCGAAGAATGAGGTCAACACCCGACCTCATCCTGAGCTTGTCGAAGGATGAGGCCAGCACTCGACCTCATCCTGAGCTTGTCGAAGGATGCAGCCACGTTCTCACGCTTCTTCATCATCCTGCCAAAGCTGCCTCTTAGACTATATCGAAAGGAAACCCCGTCAGTCGGGCGGGGTTTCCTTTGGCGCGATGGCTCGGGACGCAAGCCCTACGGCGCCCGTTGAGCCAAATCAGCGATGGCGTTGGTTCCCTTGAGATGGGTGCTTGCGCCGTCGCGTGCGGGAGCTTAACTAAACCTTAGCAAAACTGCATGGAACCGCACGATGCCGAAGATCACGCCTCACGAAGCGCTTATCTATGTCATGATCACCACGGCGGCGGCAGACCGCCAGATTTCGGATCGCGAACTCGACCGTATCGCCCAGACTGTGCGACACCTGCCCGTCTTCATGGGCTACGATGTGGACAATCTTGCGAAAGCGGCGGAACGGTGCGGCGACCTTCTCAGCAATGAGGAAGGCCTCGACGACATGCTTGAGTTGATTGCTGGCGCGTTGCCGAAAAAGCTGCACGAGACGGCCTACGCCTTGGCGGTCGAGGTTGCGGCGGCCGATCTTAAAGTGCCGGATGAGGAAATCAGGCTTCTGGAGCTTCTTCGCGACGCGCTCAACCTCGACAAGCTCGTGACGGCCGCAATCGAGCGCAGCGCAAGGGCGCGGCACCAGACGCTTTAGCGGGCTGCTGAACAGGCGTGATAACGTGGCTTCATTTGAGGCTAGGTGGGTCTTGAGGCTCAGTGAGGTCTTCGACAGGCTCAGGATGAGGTCTTCGACAGGCTCAGGATGAGGCCGAGTGTAATTTAAACCTCATGGTGAGCTTGTGTTCATCTTCATGGTGGCCTCGCGAACCATGGGCAACATCGCTTCTCAGCGGCCAGTCAGCCCATCGATTTCGCAGCGAGCTTCGCCTCATGCGACGCCTGGCTTCGCAAGGCGTCAAACTTGGCTGGGTTTGTAAGCCGCTCGCTGCCGCGCCGGCGTGTTAACCCCAAGCTGGTTAATTTTCGCGCTCTGGAATTATTTCTGGTCCAAATCGTCTTAACAATGGGTTTATTCGGGAAAAAACGAGGAGACGCGCGCCTTGGACTGACGCGGATAAGCCATTAAAAAATAGCCGTTTTCCTTCAGTCGCGCCCCATTAAGATAGAATTTAATACTGGAATTTCCCCATTAACTGGGACGCGCAAAAGTCCGTTAAATATATTTTCGCCGCGCCTTTTAACCATGTTCGCGCCCGCCGAAGCCACGGCGCGCGCTTCGGCGCGGTAGCCCATCATGGAATTATCCTCTATGCATCAGAGACTTATTGCAATTAACTCCTCGGCAAGGCGCTTTCCCTTAGGATCTCTCCAAGCCAGAATGACAGCTGGTTTTCGTTGAAGCCGCAGTCGATTTTGGTCCATGCCACAATTTATGTTGGACCATGTCTGGTCCATGAGGTTTTCCATGCAGATTTCAGGTGCCGACGCCACTCCTATTCGACGCGCACGACGGCGGCCTGGCGCGCGATCCTCGCATTGGTCCGCGCATATCCGAAGTAGATCGGTATTCCGATAATGAGCCAGCCGACAAGCCTGATCCAGGTGTCGATGTCGAGCGAGAGCATCATGGCGAGGCAAACGAGAATTCCGGCTACGGGAACCCAAGGCACAAGCGGCACGCGGTAGCTCCGTTCAAGCCCCGGATGCGTTTTCCGAAGGATCATGACGCCCGCGCAGACGATGATGAAGGCGAGCAGCGTGCCGATGGACGTCATGTGGCCCAGGACCTGAATGGGCACGAGGCCGCCCAGCAGGCCGGTGCCGGTCATGACGATGATGTTCGAGAGCCACGGCGTCTTCCAAGATGGGTGAAGCGTGGAAAAGACTTTCGGCAGGAACCCGTCGCGCGACATGGCGTAGAACACGCGGCTCTGCCCGAGAAGCATGACGAGGATCACGGTGGTGAAGCCGCAGATCACGCCGAGCGTGGTCGCGGTCCGAAGCCAGGGAAATGGCGTCTGGTTGATGGCCGTCACGACCGGGTGGGCGTCGTTGTGCAGGTCTTTGTAGTTCACCAGCCCCGTCAGCACGAAGCCGAACGCGATATAGAGCACCGTGCAGATGAGCAGCGACCCGAGGATGCCGATCGGCATGTCGCGCTGGGGATTCTTGGTCTCTTGTGCGGCGGTCGAAACGGCGTCGAAGCCGATATAGGCGAAGAAAATGACGCCTGCGCCGCGCAAGATGCCGGACCACCCATAATGGCCGAACTCGCCCGTATTTTCGGGGATGAAGGGAACGTAATTCTGAGACTTGATGTAGAACAGGCCCACGCCGACGACCGCCAGAACGACGGCCACCTTGATGACGACAATGATGGAATTGACGCGCGCCAATTCCTGAATGCCCCGGATAAGAAGCGCAGAGACGATGACGATAATGAAAATCGCGGGCAGATTGACGATGCCGTGAACCGTGCCGCCATCGGCGAGCGTCGCCGTCTCGAAGGGCGACAGCGTCCATTGCGCCGGCAGGGTGATGCCGAAGTCGCGCAAAAAAGCCGTCACATAGCGCGACCAGCTGACCGACACCGTGCCCGCGCCCACCGCATATTCGAGCACCAGCGTCCAGCCGATGATCCAGCCGACGAGTTCGCCGAGCGTGGCGTAGGCATAGGTATAGGCGCTGCCGGCGACGGGGATCATGCTCGCGAGTTCGGAGTAGCACATGCCCGCAAAGGCACAACCCAAAGCCGCAATCATGAAACTGATGACGACAGCGGGACCGGCGTTGTCGGCAGCGGCAATGCCTGTCAAAGAGAACAAGCCCGCGCCGATGATGGCGCCGATGCCGAGCCCGATGAGGCTCAAGGGACCGAGCGTCCGTTTCAGCCCGTGTCCGTCGTGTTCACTCTCAAGGGCCGCAATCCCCTTCCGGGCGAACATGGATCCCGCATCAGTCACGGGACGTTTGGTCATCTCGACTTGCGACATGGACGCCTCTTGTTTGGCTGCACGATTCGCCATCTTGCGAAGATCAACACGTCTGTGCAGCCTAAAACCGGGCAGTCCGCCTTAGACTTAAGTCTATACATCCTCCAGATGCGGCTACACGCTATCGCTCACCCGAGAGCCTTTCAATCAGGTTCGTGAGAGGTCGCGAATAAATCACCGCTAGCGTCAACTAATATGCCTGTAATTATTGTAACAATCGCGAAATACTGGATCTTGAACGGGAGCGGAGAATCCGCTTCAGCGATCAAGTTCATGCCAAGGAAGCCTGTGACGATTGTTCCGATCAAGCCAAGGACTGCCACGACCGTCAACCTGTGCATGGAGGTATTTTGCTTCCGGAGCGCGTTACTGTCGAGATACGTGACAAGGTCTAACAACTCACCGCGCACCTCTGCAAATAGCTCGTCGATGCTCAAGTGCTTTCTGATGATTCGGAAAAGATCGCGGACGTGAGCGCGGCCGGAAACCTCCGTGAAGAAATAACGCTGGGAGAAACGCAAGAAACTCTCTTGCAGGCGGAACGTCTCCTCGCGAAACGCGGCGACCGTATCCGGCTTCTCCGGATCCAGGCTCTTGAGAGCGGCAACAAGCTGATCCCCGATCATCAGGAGGGAGGCCTTGTGGAAGTGGGAAATCATGAACAGCACAAAAAACTGATGCCGGAACTGGCCAAGAAGACCGCGCTCATTGTCAGCCAGGCTCGGCGAATCTCCGGCAGCAATGATCGTGAAGGCTTCGCCTGACGTAAGAAAGCGGGTCTCAATCTCGGGCGCGTCAAGGCCGCCGGAGTAAAGCCGTTCATAGATGTGTTCGGTTTCGAACCGTTTCAGAAACCGCTCGGAGAACGGCACAATCCCGTTCTTAGCCGGCCTCGTGGCCATGGCAAAGGCGATGTAATCCTTCTTGGTCAAAACATCGAGCTTGTCGAGCGCGATATAGGACATCACCGGCATCCGGTAGTACTCGATTTCACGGAACCCGAGCATGGCGTCCTCGCCACTCGCCGTATTCACAATGGGAGCCAGGACGAACTCCCAATGCCTGGAGACGCAGGGCGCGCGGCGGGTCCCGACAAAGCTCAGGAAACGCTCCCTGTCGCCGTAATCCGACGTTTCCAGCACCCTTCCGTCGCCATCGAGCCATTCCACAAGTGCGGCGCAATGGATCGGACTCCCATCCTTGGCCCAACCCGCGGGATACGCGCGGCCGAACGTCTGAGCAATGCTCTGCACCTGTTCGATCGTGATTTCCTCCGCTGCAATTTCGCAGGAGAGGATCGCCGTATTGATTTCGTAAAAAAAATTGAACTGGATATGATCGACGTCGCAGGTGATGGGCGCTGCCCCCTTTTCGGGCGTGATCCTTACCTGCTTGACGTCGTCCCGCCTGAAGATTTTCATGGGAATGTCGCCAGGCTTGGGCGACTTCATGGGAGCAGGCGCATCTCCGTAAAGGAAACGCTGCGCATGCGGCAGGAATGAAATGAACTCGCGGTAGTGCCGCTCCTCGAAGTCGCTATCGGGGCCGAATATGTCGAACCGCCGCCATGGCCCATCGCCAATCGCGCATTCGAACAAGGCCCCGCAGTCCTCTGCGCCTTTCTCGTCGCGCAAAGGCATGACCTGCAAGGGCCAGAGAACAAATTCCCGAAAGTGATGGGCGATGCGGGGGATGGCAGGCTGCTCCGCACATTCGGCGCCTGCTTCCGATACCACGACTTTGTCTTGCATGTCTTGCTGCGCCATTCTCGTTGGTTCCATCGAGAATAGCGCAGATTTAAGACATTTTTGCCAAACTAAGCTTCGAGCTGCGCGTCGAGCGTGATCTCCGCCCTTAGAAGCTTCGAGACGGGGCACCCTGTCTTGGCGGCTTGGGTCGCTTCTTCGAAATCGGCTTGGGAGGCGCCGGGCACCTTCGCGCGAAGCGTCAGATGAACGGCGGTGATGGCGAACCCGCCCACCTTCTGTTCGAGCGTCACATCCGCTTTCGTTGCGATCCTCTCGGCGATCAGCCCCGCCTTTTGAAGCTCGACCGACAAGGCCATCGAAAAGCAGCCCGCATGCGCCGCGCCGATTAGTTCCTCGGGGTTCGTGCCGGTCCCCTGCTCGAACCGCGTCTTGAAGGAGTATGGCGTGTCGGACAGAACGCCGCTCTCGGTGCTTATCGTTCCCTTGCCGGATCTCAGATCGCCTGTCCAAACGGCGCTTGCAGAGCGTTTCATGGTAATCTCCTCTCTAGGGTTCCTCAGATTGATGATTTATAACGAAGCAGCCACTTTTTTCTAGATGCGCAGTGTCCGACCTGCAACTGCCACCGCTTCTCACCCATATCTCGTAAGCCGCGCTCAGTGTACAAAGTGCTGCCCGCGTTGAACCGGAACCTTTTTTTCGAGAAAGCCGCTATGCCTTCGAGCCACCTTCAATATTTGCCGATACCCTGGCCGATCTATGTTCTTTTGTTCGGTGCGCTCGCAATCATCGCGGCGCTCGTTCAGATCGGGTTGATCCGCTATGTCTATACACGCTTGGGTATCTCGCCGCTGAGCGCACTTCTTCTGCTCCTCGCGAGCCTCTTTGGCTCTTACGTCAATATCCCGATCGCCCAGCTTCCAGGCGAGACCAGCGTGGTCGGGGAGCGCGTCGACTTCTTCGGTTTTGAATATATCGTCCCGGCGGAGGTCGATTGGCCGGGCACGATTATCGCAATCAATCTCGGCGGCGCGGTCATCCCCATTGCGCTTTCCCTCTATCTCCTGTTTAAGAACAACATCTGGCTACCGGCCATCATCGCAACTGCGGTTGTGAGCGCGGTTTGCTACGCGGTGGCGGAGCCGGTGCGGGGCGCCGGCATTGCCATCCCAATCTTTATTCCGCCGCTTGTGGCCTGCGCCATCTCCTGCATTGTGGCGTGGAGCCAGGCGGCGCCCGTCGCTTATGTGAGTGGCAGCCTTGGAACTCTGATCGGCGCGGATCTCATGAACTTGCCGGCCATCCGCGACCTCGGCACGCCTGTCGCCTCGATCGGGGGCGCAGGAACTTTTGACGGCATATTCGTGACAGGAATTGTCGCTGTTGTGCTGGCGAGCCTTATAGGCTCAATTGGCGCCCGCAGAGCGCATCCGGGTCCCGCCTGACGGCGCCGTTTTGGAATTGGCCTACGCCGATAAGGGCGGAGACGACTTTTGCCGTCAACGCAAGGAGCTTGTTGCCTCAGTTGACAAAAACAATAAAACACATTTCACAATCAGCTTAACAAATCTGCGCCCGACGCAGAGCGGAGTGAGGGGAGATGACGACGTCCAAACTTGAGGGGCTCCGCGAGCGCCGACGCAGGATTATTGCCGGCGGCGGCGACGACAAGATAAAGGCGCGCCATGAGAAAGGCCTCATGACGGCGCGCGACCGGCTCGCCGCGCTCTACCAGCCCGACACCTTTCAGGAGTCCGGCATGCATATCGCCCATAGCGGCCGGCATTTCGGCACCGACGGCAAGGATATTCCCGCGGATGCGATTGTGACGGGCACGGGCTACGTGAACGGCCAGCTCGTCGCCGCGGTCGCCCAGGATTTCACTGTCTCCGGCGGCACCGTCGGCAAGATGCACGCGACAAAGATCGTCGAGACGATGAAGTTCGCGCAGAAATTCGGCATCCCCTTCGTGGCATTCAAGGATTCCGGCGGCGCCCGCATCCATGAGGGCGTCGATTCGCTCTCCGGTTATGGCGATGTCTTCTACCAGAATGTGCTGCTGTCCGGCGTGGTGCCGCAGATTGCCGTGGTGTGCGGACCCTGCGCCGGAGGGGCAGCCTATTCGCCGGCGCTCATGGATTTCGTGATCATGACGCGCAACGCTCACATGTTCATCACGGGACCGGAGGTGATCAAGGCGGTCACGGGGCGGACAACGTCGATGGAGGAAGTGGGCGGCGCGGCCATGCACGCCTCCGTCAGCGGAAACGTTCATTTCGTGGCCGAGGATGACAGGCACGCGATTCAGATCGTGCATCAGCTCTTGTCTTATCTCCCGGCCAATAATACCGAGGACCCGCCCCATCATATCGGCCGCGACATCGTGATGGACCGCGACGAGGCGATGAACGATCTCCTTCCGAAGGATCCCGCTGAAGCGATGGACGTACGCCGGATCATTGCGCATCTCGTCGACGGCGGCGAATTGCTCGAGGTTCACGCCGAGTTCGCGAAAAATATCATCATCGGCTTCGCCAGGATCGAAGGTCTCGTGATCGGGCTGATCGCGAACCAGCCCATGCACAATGCCGGCGCGCTCGACATCGACGCATCCGACAAGGCCGCGCGCTTTATCCGCTTCTGCAATATCTTCAACATACCGCTGGTGACGCTGGTGGACGTTCCGGGCTTCTTCCCCGGGATCGATCAGGAGCGCGGGGGCATCATCCGCCACGGCGCGAAGATGCTGTTCGCCTACGCGTCCTGCACCTCGCCGAAGATCACCATCGTTCTCCGCAAGGCCTATGGCGGCTCGTACATGGCCATGTGCAGCAAAGAGATGGGCGCCGACTTCGTCTATGCATGGCCGAATGCGGAGATCGCCGTCATGGGCGCGGAGGGCGCGGTCAACATTCTCTATCGCAAGGAATTGTCCGAGGCGTCCGACCGAAAGGCGAAGGCGGCCGAGCTTGCGGCCGATTACCGCGCCCAGTTCGCCTCTCCCTATATGTCGGCCGAGCATGGCTATCTTACCGACGTGATAGAACCCTCGGAAACGCGGGGCATGTTGGCTCTCGCCTTGCGAAAGACGCTTGCCAAGCGCGAGCAGCGGCCAGCCAAAAAACACGGTAACATCCCGCTCTGAAGCCAGCGGCGTGAAACGGCTTTTTGAGGCCGGGAACCAAACAACTTCAGCCGGAGCGGATCGCTCCGGCAAAAACTGAGGGCGTAACGAAAAATGCTCGACCAAGTGCCCGCCTTCTTGAATGTCCTCATCGGACAAAGCGGCGTGACCCACATGTCATTCGGCAATGTGGTGATGATTGCGATTGGGACCGCCATGATCGCGGTCGCGACGGCTAAGCGCTTCGAGCCGCTGTTGCTTGCCGGCATCGGCTTCGCCTGTATCATCGCGAACGTACCAGCCATCTCTGGCGGCGGCGCGGCGCTCTCCCAAGCGGCGGACGGCGGCCTCTTCCACTACGCCTGGTTCGGGATAGCCCAGCTCGTCATCCCCGCTTTGATATTTCTGGGGATCGGCGCAATGACGGATTTCGGCGCGGTGATCGCGAACCCGAAGCTGATCGTTCTGGGAGCCGGGGCACAACTCGGAATCTTCGCTGCGTTCATTCTCGCCAAATCGCTGGGCTTCACAGTGCAGGAGGCGGGAGCGATCGGTATCCTCGGGGCTGCCGACGGACCCATCGCGCTCTTTGTGACCGCGAAGCTCGCACCTCACCTCCTTGGGCCGGTCTCGGTGGTTGCCTATGCCTCCACGGCCCTGATGTTCATGATGCAGCCGCGAGCTATGCGTTTGCTAACCGCCGGACCAGAGCGACACCGGGCTGTGACCAAGCTGGAAAAGATTGCGTTTCCGATTGTCATCGCCCTCATCTTCAGCGTGTTATTTCCGCAGATAGCGCCCTTGATGGTCATGCTGATGCTTGGCAACCTTCTCAGAGAAGTTGGACCAACCGGCCGTGTCTCAAAGGCCGCGCTCGGCATGACGAAAGTGCTGACGGTCATCCTGGCAGTCGCCATCGGGTCGTCAATGGCGGCCGATAACTTCCTGACCGCCCAGACCGCACAGGTCATCGCCCTGGCCATCGCGGCGTTTGCCTGCGCCGCCGGGTCGACGGTAATGACGGCGAAGCTCATGAACCTTTTTCTTTTGAAGCCGATGAGTCCGCCAATCGCGCATTTCGCGCCGGCGCACATGGTCAAACGTGGTTTCAAGATTGTCGCCCAGCACGAAACCACCAACGCAATTCTGGTCCATCACGCCATGGGGCAGAACCTGGCAGGCGTGTTTGGCGCTGCCATTTCGGGTGCGATCATCCTTGCGGCCTTTGGCGCAAGCCAGCCAGCGACGGGTCAAATCGCTCTCGGCGTACCGGATAGCGCCCTCGCTTTCAGCGCACTCGCCTTCCTCCTCGCGATCGGCGCTACTGTCGGAATTGGGCTCATTCTTGCGGCTCTTCCTCTCCTCGACCGGCTGGAGCCTGTCCGCGCGGTGAAAATCCGGTTACGTGAAAGGCCGGCTCGCGCGCGGGGCGACGCCGACGCCATCCCTGAGGGTCACATTGCGGCCATCTCGGCAGCCTTAGCAGCGACGATAGGCCAACACCGCATCGTTCACATCGAGCCTGCTCACAATGGTCTGGGGTGGCAGGCCGAGGGCCGCGCGGCCCACCATGGATCTCACGCAATCTTCCATCCTGGCGCCCAGCGTCAGCCCGACAACCAAGGAAATCGCCATGGAACGGAAATTCAAAATAACGGTCGACGGCCGCGAGTATAGCGTGACCGTCGAGGAGCAGACGGACCTCGACGGCATTGCTCACTTCGAGCCGCCGATCAGTTTCCCGCGATCAGCACCGCCCGCTCCCGCGTATTCACCAGGAGTTGCGGCCAACTCTCAAGCGACGCTCCACGTCCCGGCAGAGCCTGGCGATGTGGTAGCCACGATGGGCGGAGTGGTGGAATCTCTTCTCGTCACGATCGGCCAGCAGATCAATCAGGGCGAGCGGGTCATCGTCATCGAGGCCATGAAGATGAAGACACCCATAACTGCCAACCAGAGCGGTAAAGTGGCGGATATACTGGTCGAGGTTGGAGATGGCGTGCAGACCGGACAAGTTCTGGTCAAGCTGACATGACGAGACGGCTATGGACCTGACAGCCGCCGCCAACGGCCAGCGGCTAATTTCGGCCCTTCCCCGTCCGGCCTCATCGATATGCGCCGACGGCTGAAAGCCATTTTTGTCGGCTCGGTCGGCAATCTGGTCGAATATTACGACTTTTATGCTTACGCGGCGTTTGCGCTCTACTTCGCCAAGTCCTTCTTCCCCGCAGGCGATGAAACGGTGCAGCAGCTCAACGCCGCGATGCTGTTCGCAGCGGGCTTCCTGGCCCGCCCATTGGGCGGCTGGCTGTTCGGCCATATCGCGGATCGCCATGGGCGGCGCATTTCCTTGACCATTTCGGTCATGCTCATGTGTTTGGGATCGCTCGTCATCGCGATCACGCCCACCTACGCCAGCATTGGCGTCATGGCGCCCATCGTCCTGGCGGCGGCCCGCATCCTCCAGGGCCTCAGCCTCGGAGGCGAATATGGCACCAGCGCCACCTATCTCAGCGAGGTCGCCGGCGAGAAGAACCGGGGATTTTACTCAAGCTTCCAATATGTCACGCTCATCGGCGGGCAGCTCTGCGCCATCCTGGTGCTTCTCGTCCTCCAGCAATGGCTGCTCACGCCCGAGCAGTTGAGGGATTGGGGCTGGCGCATCCCCTTCGCGATCGGCGGTCTCTTGGCCATCTTTGCCGCCGTTATGCGTAGCAACCTGCAGGAGACCAACTCCTACCTCGCGGCGCAAAAGAACCGCCGCCACGAAAGCTCGATCAGGCAGCTCTTCCGCTATCCCCGCGAGGTCTTCCTGGTGATCGGCCTGACCATGGGCGGTACAGCGGCCTTCTATACCTATACGACCTATATGCAGAAGTTTCTCAAGCTGTCGGTCAAGCTGACGGACCTTGAGACGACCGCCGTCACGGCGGGTTCGCTGGTGTTTGCCATGGCGCTGCAGCCGATATACGGCGCCGTGTCCGATCGCATCGGGCGGAAATGGCTGCTGATCGGGTTCGGGGTTCTGGGAACGCTGTTCACCATTCCTTTGCTGACGGCGCTCCGCGAGGCTCATGACGCCTGGACGGCTTTCCTGCTCATCGCGGCGGCCTGGGGCATCGTTTCCGGCTACACCTCCATCAACGCGGTGGTGAAGGCGGAGCTTTTCCCGGCTGGCGTGCGCGCGACAGGCGTCGGGTTACCCTATGCCGTGACCGTCTCCATCTTCGGCGGCACCGTCGAGAGCGTGGCGCTTTGGTTCAAGTCCATCGGGCACGAAAGCTGGTTCTACGCCTATCTGACGGGCTGCATCGCCGTATCGCTCGTGGTGTACGTCTTCATGCGGGACACAAAACGGCAATCCGCCATTCGCGAGTAAGCTAGGGAAAGGGGCATTCTCTCTTCCTAAACCGGCGGCTTGCGTGGACCGCGCTGGGAAGTGGGGTTTTTTGTATGCATCCCGTAGCCGGCGGCATGTGCATGTCAACCTCTCCTGACTCTCTTGTCCTCTTTTCTTCTTCTGAAAGATCTTCAGCGAAAGCGCCTTGACGGCAGGTTAACGAGAGCTCCAGCCCGCTCAAACCCTGATAATGCTAGGAAAAATACCGAACGGGACGCCATCGCCGCCGCCTGCGCCGCAGACGTTCCGGCTGCGCGCGGCGTTAACCCGATGGTCCAAAATCATATTTAACGGACTTTTGCACGCCCACTTAACGCGGAAATTCCGGCATTAAATTAAATTTAATGGTCAACTTGTTAAGGATAAAAAACCCATTGTTTTCAGTTATTTATGGAAGTAGGCTCATATCCATAGCTAAGGCACGGCGGACCACTTTTCGCGGCGTCTATACGGCTTTTTAACCAAACCGATGGCCGGGAATAAATCAGAAGCGCCCCTGTTAACCACGTTCAGATTAACGACCGGCGCGGCAAACGAACGATTTACCATTAGGCTTGCGATAAGCGCCGTCCGAGATGGCAACGGATATCCAAGCGGTCTGGCCTGTTATTCGCTTGCTTTCAGGGGCCGCTTGACACCCCATTCCTTGAGCACGGCCTGCATGTCGCTTGCCACAAAATGGCGGGCGCTTTCCTGCTCGTAGCCCTCTTCAAGCAGCGAATCATATTCGGTCAGGACGTGCCGGATGAAGCTGACCATCGAAAGCCATGCTGCTGTTTCCGGCGCGGCGTTACGCAGGCCGGGACTGTCCATGGCGTGGTCTGCGATGGCGCCGAATTCATGATCGGGGATGCTCGGCGCAAGATAGCCAAGAGCGCTTTCGATCTCTTTGCGAGTGGCCACCGTAACAACCTCGTGTTCCCTCATGGTAGCCTCAAGTTATCATTACGCCGGGGGGAGGCAAAGTGGGGCCTTCACAGAATTGACACGCGCATGTAGTATCCCGCTCGTGTAAGAGCGACGTCGTGCGAGCGTGGCCCCAAACTTAACGGCAAACGTTGAGGAAAGGTGACCGTGACGGCATCAGGAACGTCATTAGCATCTCCGCCGGATAACTTTCCGGCTCTCGTGCTCAACGCGGACTACCAGCCGCTGAGCTACTACCCTCTTTCCCTCTGGAATTGGCAAGAAACGATCAAGGCGGTGTTCCTTGACCGTGTGCATATTGTCTCGTTTTACGATCGCGTTGTCCGCAGCCCCACATTTGAGATGAAGCTTCCGAGCGTCGTCTCGTTGAAAACCTTCGTAAAGCCGGCGCTCTATCCCGCGTTCACGCGCTTTAATGTCTTTCTCAGGGATCGCTTTCAATGTCAATATTGCGGTTCTCCCCACGATTTGACATTCGATCACGTCATCCCGCGTTCGCGAGGCGGCCAGACTCGCTGGGACAACGTCACGGCGGCATGTGCGCCTTGCAACCTTCGCAAGGGCGGCAAGATGCCGGCAAAGGCGAAGATGTTTCCGGCGCAGAAGCCTTACCGACCGACCGTGCACGAGTTGCATCGCAACGGGCGATTCTTTCCGCCGAACTACCTGCATGAAAGCTGGCTCGACTACCTCTATTGGGATACCGAGCTGGAGCCATAAAACAATTCGGCGCATCGCCTTTTGCGGTGCGCCGTTCCTGCTTGTATACGCCCTTCAATTAAGACCTAGACTTGGGATTACTCTTGCGAGGTTAAACTTATAATATTTCTAAAATCCGGTTTTATAACACTTCTAAAGCATTCCTCCTCAATGGTGCTTTTTGGCACCAACTAATACTCAAAAGAGAGACTCCGCTGGAGTTAAAAAGCCTGGAACGTTGACGGTCGCCAGCGCCGTTGCGACGCTCAATGGTGATGATTCGCAATTGAGCGGCTGCAAATCTGCGGCAGCAATGTCGTTAACCAAGGGGCTTGAACGGAGTCATGGTGGGAAAATGGAGTGCCTTGGTGGGCAGCGCTCTCTTAATGACCCTGGGAGCGGCTTCAAGCGCCCTCGCAGACGAGGAAAAAGTCTCGAAGGAGGGCATCCCAAACCCTTCCATTGCAACAAGCCTTCCCGATAAGGGAGACCCGGATGGCGTTCGGGCCGCGCTGGCGGCAAAGGGCGTCACCTACGGCATCAACTACATTGGCGAAGTTTGGGGTAATACGGGTGGTCTGAAACAAGGGGCCACTTATGATGGCCGCTTCGAAGGAATATTGGACGCCGACCTGGAGAAGCTTTGGGGGCTGAAAGATCTGACCTTCCACGCAAACGCTTTTCAGATCAACGGCGCCGGTCCTTCCAGAGAAAATATCGGCAATCTTTTGCTTGTGAGCTCGATCGAGGCCCTTCCGACCACGCGGCTTTTCGAAATGTATCTCGAGCAGAAGCTCAACAATGAAACCTCTGTCCGCTTCGGTCAACTCGCGGCCGATACCGAGTTTTTTATCAGCGCAACGGCTGGAAATTTCATCAACTCCACTTTCGGTTGGCCTGGAATTACTGCGGCCGACCTGCCGAGCGGCGGTCCTGCCTATCCCTTGGCGACACCCGGCGTCAGGGTCAAGTTTGAACCGGCGAAGAATTTCACGTTCCTGGCCGCGATCTTCGACGGCGATCCAGCCGGACCGGGGTTGGATGACCCGCAGCAGCGCGACCGGTATGGAACGAATTTTCGCGTTAGCGACCCGCCTTTCTTAATCCAGGAAGGCCAATACAAGTATAATCAGGACGAGAAGGATACTGGGCTGCCAGGAAAGATTAAGCTCGGTGTCTGGGAGCACACCGGATCATTCAGCGACCTGCGTTTCACTCAGGAGGGCATTCCTATCGCCATCAGCGGCAGCCCTGGCGCAAACCTTTCTGGAAATTTCGGTTTTTACGGACTCATTGATCAGCAGATTTACCGCCTGCCCGGCGGCGACGCAGATAAGGGAGTCAATGTCTTTGCCCGAGTGTCTGCAAGTCCGTCAGACCGGAACCTGATCGACTTTTACGCAGACGGCGGTTTCGTGTTCAGCGGGTTCATCCCTCAGCGCCCCGACGACAATTTCGGTATTGCCTTTGCCTATGCAAGCGTCTCTGACCGGGCACGCGCTTTTGATCGCGATATCGCATTTGTAGAAGCGGCGGCACTTCCGGTGCGGAGTTTCGAGGCCGTGCTTGAAGTCGTCTACAAATATCAGATCGTACCCGGCCTGCTCGTACAGCCCGATTTTCAGTACGTTTGGCAGCCGGGCCTTGGCGGTCTCTTGCAACCCAATAGCGCAAGGGTGGAAAACGCGGTTGTTGGCGGCATAAGGGTCAGTGTCAGTTATTAAGCCTGCGCCCTGGTCGCAGATCCCGGTGTCCTATAGCGGTAGCTTCAGAGCGGCTGCCTGACTTGGCGGCAAGATCGGAGATATATCTGCCGATCATCGCCAGAGCGAGCGCGAACTCCTACGGCGCGGGACCTAGCTATCGAGACCCCCAAGCTTGAGGACAAGCGGGAACTTATTGCGGCGCCAGCTGTCACCGGAAGGTAATCCCATTTGGTTCCCTGACGACGGCTCCAGCCTCCAGGAAGCTATGCAGCGCAGGTTTGATCATGATCGTGTGGCTTTGCCTTCTGGCCGCTCTTGCCGGCGTGCTGAATCCCGTTCAATCAGGCGCGAATGCGGAAATGGGAAGGGTGCTCGGTAACCCCTTCGGCGTGGTGCTCCTCAGCCTTTCCATCAGCCTCGTCTTCACACTTGTCGCGGGCCTGTTCACACGCAACGGCGATACTTCCGGTTTCAGCTACCTGACGCAGGCTCCTTGGTGGGCCTGGATGGGCGGCTTTTGCGGCGCAATCTTCCTGGTGTCGCAACCCCTTGCCGCGCCTCGATTGGGAGCCGCGGTCTATATCGGCATCACAGTGACCGCCTCGGCCATCGCTTCGGTTCTCCTGGATCACTTCGGATTACTTGGTTTTCACCAGCATTCGGCCGGCATCGGGCGCTTGATCGGAGCATCATTGATGATTGCCGGGGTAAGTTTAATTGCGAAATACTGAACTTTTTCCCGATCATTACAACGCAATAGGACCGAATTCGCAAATCACCGCAGGCTAAAATCACTGTTGCGCGAGAGGCACGTGTGAGGGATCAACTGAACGCAGTCCCACTGCGTCCACATTTTCCTCACTCTTTGGCGTGATCGTTTACATGATCGGCTGCCCCAGGCTAATTTCGGCCGGGGCTTTATTGCTTACGATTTCCCCGGCTAAGGAGCATTCAAATGATTTGCAAGGCTATCTTCGCGTTTGGAGCTATGGCGATTGCAGCCATGGCGTCAGCGCCCTCGCGCGCAGAGCCAGCCGCCGCTCCAGCAATGACCGCCGTCTCACCGGCCGAGCCAACCCCATCACCGGCAGCCGAGCCATCCCCGGAAAACTCGAGCGCGCCTCTCAGCGAAGAGTCGCCGCGCCCCGAACAGCCCGCTTCGGCGATGAGCGCTTCGTCTCAAGAGTCTGAGGACTTGGCGGCGGAGAAACAGGCGCCAGCAACCGCCGACTCCGAAAAGACAGCGCAGCGCCCTGCTGAAGCAGAAGCGCCTTCGCCAGCATCCGAGGAAGCCGCCGAAGCCGAGCCTTCGCCCGCGGTCGAGCCCGCCGCGAAGCCAAGCATGGCCCTGCAGCCCGCTGAACTCTCCGCTCCATCAAAGCCGGCATCGGAGCCGTCGCCGCGGACCTTGAACATGCCAGCTGCAGCCTCTGCCGAGGCGGAAGCCCTGCGCAAAGCCCTTTCCGGTCTTTCGGCGGGAGCCAGCGACGAAGAACAAAACGAACATGCGGCGCTTATGTCGTTTTATGAAGCCCGCGGGTTTGCACCGCTCTGGACGGCGCCGCAGACCGGCTTCACCCTAGGGGCATCCGCGGTTGCCGCCGAGATCAAACGGTCGAAGGACTGGGGGCTCGACCCTCGCGATTTCCCCTTGCCCGCGGGGTTAGGGGCCGAAGGCGCAGCCGCTCAATCACCTGAAGAGCTGGCTGCCGCCGAGATCAAAATTTCGTTCGCGATCCTGAAATATGGCCGCTACGCCCGAGGCGGCCGCATCATCAATCCGTCCGAGCAACTGAGTTCCTATCTCGATCGCCGGCCTCAACTTCTCAGGCCGCAATCCATCCTCGACGGCATCGCGACTTCGGATCAGCCTGACGCCTATCTGCACAGCCTCAATCCAAAGCACCCGCAGTTTGAGAGGCTCCGGCAGAAATATCTGGCGCTCGCCTCCCACAACAAGCAGCAAAGCGCCGAAGCCAGGAGGCTGCTCGCCAACATGGAAGAGTGGCGCTGGATGCCTGAGAACATGGGCGATCTTTACGTTTGGAATAACATCCCGGAATACACGCAGCGCGTGATGATGGACGGCGAGGTCGCGCGCAAAGAGGCCATCGTTACCGGTCAGGTCGACAAGCAGACCCCGATCTTCAGCCGGCAACTGCGCAAGATCACCTTCAGGCCCACCTGGATCGTTCCCGATTCCATCAAGGTGCGCGAATTGTTGCCCAACCTTATGAGTGGCGGCAGCCTGATGCGCCAATGGGGACTCGAAGTCCTCAGGGACGGCGAGCCGGTCAATTGGCGGCGAATCGATTGGTCGGCCACCGATATTCGAAATTTCGAGGTCATTCAGCCAAACGGGCCGAAGAGCGTCATGGGGAAAGTGAAGTTTTCCTTCCCCAGCCAGCACACCGTTTTCATGCACGATGCGCTCGAGAGGGACAAATGGATGTTCCGCGCGTCCAAGCGCACCTACAGCCACGGCTGCATGCGCGTCCAGAACCCCGTTGGGCTCGCTGAAATCCTGCTTCGCGAGGACAAGGGCTGGGATGTCGCCAAGGTTAGGGAAATCCTGAACAAGGGCGGCAATAACAACGAGATCCCGATCGAGAAGAAGATCATGGTTCACATGACCTACTTTACGGCTTTGGTAGACGATGACGGTAAGCTGCACACATTTCCCGACGTCTATGGCCACGAGCGCCGCATCACGCTCGCTCTTGAGGGCAAGTGGAACCAGATCGTCAAGGGACGCGACCACCTTGCCCCGGTAGAGCTCAACGAAGCCAGCGTGCGCCCGAGGCATTACGCGGAAGACGAAGCCTATGAGCAGCCAATATCGCGCCGCGGCAGCCCTTACAGCTACAGCGGAAGTTTCCTTGACTCGCTTTTCGGCGGTTCTGGAAGCGGATATGGACACTACGGGCAATATCCCGCGCCGTCGCGCCAATACCGCTAAAGCAGGTTTTGACGGACGCTCCAACGGGTCCGTGCTCGCGCTTCGCTTGGCCGGGATGACGAAGCGCAGAGCGCTTCGCTTGGCCGGGATGACTAAGCGCAGAGCGAGCGGCGTCCGGAAGGACAATTTGGCCAGATCAGCGAAGACGCTTAAGCGAAAGGGCCGCGTACGTTCCGAGCACGAGGCCTTCGCGATCTCGAAGGAGTGCAGCGTGACGGGGTTACGGGCGGTCTGTCAGACCAAACGCCGTGCGCAAGAAGATGCCGGCCGCCTGCAATCCCTCCGGATCGATGCCGTGCCCGAGTCCGGGTCTGATCTGCCATTGGACGGCTACGCCGACCGCCGCCAAGGCATTTCGAGCGCGATGGATGGCTTGACTGGGGATCACCTCGTCGTCGGCGCCATGGATCAGAAGAACGGGCGGCTTGACCTTGATTTCGGCGGCAAGTCGAGTTGCCCCCGCGAGATGCCCCGAAAATCCGACGATCGCAGCAGGCGCTTCCGGCAAACGCAGGCCCACTTGTAGCGCCATCATGGTGCCCTGGCTGAACCCCACCAGCGCCACCGAGCTGAGCGGAAGCTGCGCCTTCCTGGCTTCCTCGACGATGAACGCGGCAAGCCCCGGTTGCGCCTTACGGACGCCCTCCTCCCACTCCCTTTCGCTTCGCGTTTCGAGGTTGAACCATTGGCGGCCGCCAAAGAACTGGCCGGGAAGCGTGTCGGGCGCATGCGGGGAAATGAAAGCCGCATCCGGCAGATAGCTCGCCCATGCCTCTCCAAGCCCGATGAGGTCGTTCCCATCCGCGCCATAGCCGTGGAGCAAATCACTAGCTGTTTCGGCGCAGCGCCGGAGAAAGGCGCAAGGCGCGGGCCGTCAATTTGAACTGCCATTGAAATCCTCGATGATTCGAATGCTATGCCTGATACAAGGAAAAGCTGATCCGCGAAACGTGAACGGCCGTCGCACGGACAATCAGCTGGCCGCTTCGGCAGGCGTCAGAGCCTTGATCGCAAGCGCATGCACAGGCCCCGCCAGTTCTTCCTTCAGCGCCGCATTCACTTCGCGGTGCCGATCCACGCGGCTTTTCCCCTCGAAATGGCTGGACACGACCCTGACACGAAAATGCGTGTCACCTGTGACGCGGCCCAGATGATCGCGCGTCCCCGCATGGCCGGCGTGCTTGCCGGATTCGTTTTCCACTGCCAGTTCCAGAGGCTGGAACGCTTTCGTGAGCTTTTCCCGGATCAAATTTTCGACGGACATTCAACCTCCAGGGGCGACGGCGGAAAGAGTTACATGCCGCCAATTTACGGAGCGAGATTTCGGCTTCTGTCAAGACCTTGTAAGGGCGCGTTCGCCGCCGCATACTACCGGCGAGGGCGCTTTCAGACAAAGCGCATTCGTGTAGGAAGCTATTTCGTGAAACTTGATTCGAAATATTTTGATAGCATTCGCGTAACCCGGGGACGCAGCCGAGCCAAGCCCAAGGACCCGCAGGCGAGCGCGCCCCAATGCCAGTGGCGCAATTGCAACAAGCGGGGCCTTCACCGTGCGCCGAAGGGACGCGATTGCGAAGGAGAGTATTATCATTTCTGCCGGGACCATGTGACGGAGTATAACAAATCATATAACTATTTTGCCGGCATGAAGGAAAGCGACGTCCAGGATTTCCAGAAAGGCGCCGCGACGGGCCATCGGCCCACATGGTCCATGGGCGTGCACGGAACCGACCCCGGTGCGCAGGAGAGCTTGCGGCATGCTGCCGATGCCGGCATCGGCCAAGACCCATTCGAGATACTGAAAGGCATCAAGGGTCGCGGCTACGAAAAAGTGAACCCCGCCGCCACCAAGCGCCGCATGGTTTCAAAGGGCGCCAAGAAACATCTGCAAGCTCTCAATCTTGACGACAACGCTACGCCTGACGAAATCAAGATCCAGTTCAAAGCGCTTGTAAAGCTGCATCATCCCGATCACAACGGCGGAGACCGCAGCTCTGAAGACCGCTTCCGGGAGGTCCTCGCTGCCTATAACTATCTCAAGCAGGCGGGCCTGGTAAGATAAGAAACTGAGCGGCGCTCTGGACCAAGCGAAACGCAAGACAGACCCCAAGGAAAATGAATGTTAAACGGTGAACCGATCCGGGCTGGCCTGCCCGACATGAATGTGTCCGTACGGCAGGTGTTCGGCATCGATACCGCCATGGAGGTTCCAGCCTATTCGCAAACGAGTGCGTACGTGCCGGAATTCGATTCCGACTATCTTTTCAATAAAGATACGACGCTCGCGATCCTGGCGGGGTTTGCGTACAACCGCCGCGTGATGATTCAGGGCTATCATGGCACGGGAAAATCGACCCATATCGAGCAGGTTGCGGCGCGGCTGAACTGGCCTTGCGTCCGCATCAACCTCGACAGCCATGTGAGCCGCATCGACCTTGTCGGCAAGGATGCGATCGTCATTCGCGATGGGCAGCAGATCACGGAATTCCGCGAAGGCATCCTGCCCTGGGCGCTCCAATCCAACACGGCGCTCGTGTTCGACGAGTACGACGCAGGCCGCCCGGACGTGATGTTCGTGATCCAGCGCGTGCTCGAAGTTCAAGGCAAGCTGACGCTGCTCGACCAGAGCCGGGTCATCCAACCGCATCCCGCTTTCCGGCTTTTTGCCACGACGAACACAATCGGCCTCGGCGATACGTCCGGCCTTTATCACGGCACGCAGCAGATCAACCAGGGCCAGATGGACCGCTGGTCGATTGTCGCCACGCTCAATTATCTGCCCTATCAGGACGAAGTGAATATCGTGCTCGCCAAGGCAAAGGGATACCAGACCGAGCAGGGACGCCGCACTGTGGCGAATATGGTAAGGGTGGCCGAGCTTACGCGCACCGCCTTTGTAAATGGCGACCTGTCTACGGTGATGAGCCCGCGCACGGTGATCACGTGGGCGGAAAACGCCACCATATTCGGCGATCCCGGTTTTGCCTTCGCCTTGAGCTTCCTCAACAAGTGCGATGAACTTGAGCGCGGGCTGGTGGCGGAGTTCTATCAACGCTGCTTCGGCGAGGAGTTGCGCCAATCGACGGCAAACATCGCGCTCAGCTAGGATAATACCGGAAGCGATGCCGACTGCTCCGAAAAAGAAGCCCGATCCGCTGTCGCCGTTCAAGCGCGCTCTTTCGCTTGCGACGCGAACGCTTGCCGAAAACAAGTCGGTGAATGTGGTTTTCGGCCCTGAGACGCCGGGGTTTGATGGCAAGACCATCCGCCTGCCGCAGCCCAGCCGCGCGGTGAGCCGCAAGGAAATCGCAGTCATTCGCGGTTTCGCCGATTCCATCGCGCTTTTGATTTCTCATCACGACACCGCATTGCATGCTTCGCTCTCACCGCCGTCGGGCGAAGCCAAGGCGGTGTTCGATGCCGTCGAGCGTGCGCGTGTCGAGGCACTGGGCTCTCTTCGCATGCGCGGCGTCGCGAAGAACCTCAGCGCAAAACTCGCCTGCCAGTATGAGCGCCTGCCCGACCGCGATATCGACCGCCAGAATGCGCCGCTCGAAGACGCGCTGGCGCTGATGATCCGCGAAAGGCTCACGGGCGCAAAACCGCCCCGCGGCGCGAACGGCATTGTCGATGTCTGGCGCGACTGGATCGACGAGCGCGCCAACTCCATCCTTCAGCGCATGGAAGGCGCAATCGACGACCAGGCCGCTTTCGGAAAGCTCATGCGCGACGTGCTTGTGGCGCTTGAGCTGATGGAAGGCCAAGTCGAGAACGCGCAGCAGGACGACAAAGCCGAGGCGGACGACAAAGAAGATGCCCCCGGCCAGGGCTCGGAGGAAGAGAAAGAGGACAAGGCTAAGCCAAGCGACTCCGAGAATGAGGAGGCGGAAGGCTCCGAAGGCGATCAGGAAAGCGAGCCGGCGCAAGTCGTCGAAAAAGAGTACACGCCCGGTGAGCAGGACGGCAAAGAGCAGCCCTACTGTCCGCCCCGGCGCCCGAATACGTCCGTGTTCGAAAACCCGGAAAATTTCGGCTATCAGGTCTTCACGCGCCAGTTTGATAAATCCGTGAACGCCGAAAGCTTGTGCGACGTCGATGAGCTTGAGCGGCTGCGCAGCTTCCTCGACAAACAGCTTTCCGTGTTGCACGTCGCCATAAGTCGGCTTGCAAACCGCCTTCAACGGCGGCTGCTCGCGCAGCAGAACCGCGCCTGGGATTTCGATCTCGAAGAGGGAACGCTCGATACCGCCAGGCTATCGCGGGTCGTCACCGACCGGTTCCAGCCGCTCTCTTTCAAGCGTGAGCGCGATACCACCTTCCGCGATACCGTTGTCACGCTGCTGCTCGACAATTCCGGATCGATGCGCGGCCGACCGATCATGGTCGCGGCCTGCTGCGCCGACATCCTGGCCAGGACCTTGGAGCGCTGCGGGGTAAAGGTCGAAATCCTCGGCTTCACGACGCGCCAGTGGAAAGGCGGCCAGGCGCGCGAACAATGGCTCGCGGCAGGCAAGCCCGCCAATCCGGGCCGCCTCAACGATCTCCGCCACATCGTCTATAAGGCCGCCGATGTTCCATGGCGTCGCGCGCGGCGCAATCTCGGCCTGATGATGCGCGAAGGCCTCTTGAAGGAAAACATCGACGGCGAAGCGCTGACCTGGGCGCATGCGCGTGCGCTGGCCCGGCCCGAGCAGCGGCGGATCATCATGATGATTTCCGATGGCGCGCCGGTCGACGACTCAACGCTCTCAGTAAACTCAGGCATCTATCTCGAAAAACATCTCCGCCGGGTCATCCATGAGATCGAGACCTACTCGCCCGTGGAGTTGATCGCCATCGGCATCGGCCATGACGTGACCCGGTATTATCGCCGCGCCGTGACCATCAGCGACGCGGAAGAGCTAGCGGGCGCCGTGATGGAGAAGCTCGCGGAATTGTTCAGCGAGCCTGGCAAGGGCGCGCCCGGCTCCGGGAAGCCGTCAAGCCGCAGATTGCATTGACAGGCGGCCTGAGTTCGCCCTTCTGGGCAAATCAATTCCCCGGATTCGCCAAACGTTTGGGTCGGGTTTCATAGCGCGTCGCGCATCCTTCGACAGGCTCAGGATGAGGTCGAGCGTTTTCAATGAGTTGATCCTCATGGTGAACTTGTCGTTTAAACCTCATGGTGAGCTTGTGTTCATCCTCATGGTGAGCTTGTCGAACCATGCGCCACATCGTTTTTCAGCATCCTGCTAGGCCCTTAATCGGACGCAGGTGTCCGAATGCTTGTTTGTCTGCAAATAGTGAATGGCGGCATCCATTTGTCACCTAGTCCCTGACGCTTACGTCCTCATTCCTTCATCCGAAGATCTTCAGCGATAGCGCCTTGCCAGGAGGTTAACGAAGGCTCGAATCCGCTCCAACCCTTGGTAATGCTGGGAAAAATACCGAACGGAACGCCATCGCCGCCGCCTGCGCCGCAGCTGTTCCGCCTGCGCGCGGCGTTAACCCGATGGTCCAAAAACATATTTAACGGACTTTTGCTCGTCCCAGTTAATGAGAAAATTCCTGCATTTAGTTCTATTTAATGGGAGGTCATGAGCGAATGAAAGCTGTTTGCTCACAATGATATAGCAGAATTATTTCCGCCCGGGACGAAGCCTCGGAGGGAAGGAATTGAGGCGGGAATAAAATGCTTGTTAAGCACAAAGGTGACCGGAAATAATTCCGGCGCTCTCCTGTTAACCACCTTTGTATTAAAAGCGCGGATGTCCAGTGGAGAAAGGTTCCACCCGGAGACTTGTTGGTTAGCTTCGGTAGCTGACAGGCGGCTTAGCTGGGCAACTGGCTAAAGCAAAATTTCGCGGACGCGCCAACGGATCACCGCCGCCGTCATCCGGCCCAGACGAAGCGCTCCGCGCTTCGTCATCCCGGCCAAGCGGAGCGCGAGCCGGGATCGCAAAAAGGGTGGCACTCCAATTCGTTGCGATCCCCGATAAGGCTTCGCCTTTCCGGGATGACGAGCGGGGGGCAAGACTGGCTTAAGCGCGGCTGAAGCACCCAATCGCATCCGGCGTCATCGTCGCCCGGATGCGCCCCGGCCCGGTCCGCGGTCGTGGAGCAAACGCGTGCGCCGCGTAATGCGGGTCTCCGACCGGTCGCAATGTGGGCGGCAAGAACTGCAAATCTCATCTCGCTCGCCGATCCCGAGGGCGACGAGCGGCGTCGCGGGCTACAATGCGCGGATTGCCCCCCGTCAGTTCCCGATCCCGTCACTGGGCTAGAGTTCTCAATTCGTCCATGAATGAAAAAGCTTGGCGGTTGCCGGGCTCATTGCGCCCGCCTCCAATTCGGTTGGGCGCGCTTGTGCCGCCATGATGCCATCAACTCAAAGGCTTCTTTGATGCGGTCCATTTGCACTTGAAAGCCGCGGCGCTGCCCCTCCTGCAAGAACTGACTATACACCAGGGCGCCTATGCTGCCGAGCGCGTCTCTTTCGGCGGCTCGTCGCTCTTTGGCGAATTGAATCATCTGGCTCATGGTTTCGTCCATGGACGGCAAGCAGTCTCGTGCGAGCTGAAGAGCGTCTTTCTCTTGTTTCGTGGCTTTCTCCCCTGCCTTGGCTATGAGGCGTTGCCATAGCTTCAAGGCTTTGCATTGGACGCGAAAAATCTCGAAAGCCATATTGGGCGCGCCGTCGTTGAGGTGGTTCCGCAATGCCTCGTCAATGAGGAGGCGGCGAAAATGGTGCGCCGGATCGTTCTCCAACATTGCCGTGAAGTGATAGCGCGCGGACTTCACCGACATGATGCGCTCAATCGTGCTTCCCCTGGTCATGATGGACGACTTGATAAACTTCATAATGCAGGGATCGCGGGTTCTCTCTAAGTCCGCGGCCAATGTCTGAAATTCACGCTCAAATTTCTTCTCTAGCTTCTCTTGACGCTCCACAGCTTCACGCTCCCTTTGCTGGGTGTGTACCTAAACTATAAGCCACCCAAAAGACAAGTGGAAGTGCCGCCCTTTAGCATTTTGTATTCACTTCAATGATGGTTTATCTACATGGTTACCATCAAGATGACTCGTTATTAATACAATTTTAAGAGGTTTCAACTGATGGCAGCGGACATAACCAGCGCCTTTATATCAGCCACCCTCGGTACAACACCCGACTCCGTTAGAACCCCGCCCTCGACGCCTGGCCCTTTTGACGTATTTGTTGCGGCCCGGATCGCGGGCGCCCAAGCGATTATCGTCACTCATCATGGGAGTTCGTTTGCGGTCAGCGTTCAGCGCAGCCAGCCCATCATTTGAATGGCGCCGGAGGTCCCGTAAGGGTCAGAATTCGCCGTCGGCGAATCCGAAGCCGGTTTCGCGCGCGCAAGCTTGCAAGAGCCTGCTTCTTCAATTCGGTTCTGGGGGTGAAGCGGCTCCCGCCCAGGCTCCCGGCGCGGGAGAAATAAGGCACGCCTTTTAGAAATTCAGATTCCGCAGCTTCTGGGCCTGATTCGGCCACAGAGAGCCTGGCGAAGCCGAGGAACTTTCCTTAGATCCCAGGGTCCAGCGCTAGAGGGTCGACCTTCTTGACAGAAACGATCTTGCCTTCATCGTCGGTCTTTTGCTGGCCGGACTTGAATTCCGTAATGCTTGATGGATGGGGAAGCACCGGATCGGCAGCATGGCTGTTGGCGAACAGGATCGTATCGAGCTCGAGGTAATGCGACCGGAAAACCTTCCTGTCGAAAATGATCGTGCCAAGGAAGAAGAAGCGCGGGATCGAGTCCTGTGCTCCGCCGGTACTGGCGCTGTAAGCTTGCCAAAGCGTCTTGCACTTGTTCCAGGCCGCGTCATCGAACGCAGGCCCGATCGAAATTGATGGCCCCGCGTCGCCTCCGCCCGGCGGCTTCAGATAGGCGAAGTCGCCCATCTGCCTGTCGGTCCGTGTGAAATCTTTCCTGGTGTAAGTCAACGGCCGGGTGCTGAACGTCCCAAGAATGACGACCGGCTTGCCCGTCCAGCGGTAGCGCGGCACTCCGAAAAGAGAATATTTCGTGTGGCCTGCAAATTCCTCGAACGTGATCGGGGAATATTGAATGCCATTGTAGTCCACCTGCTGAAGCGGCTCGCCCATACCTTCAGTCCTCAACCTATTTTCTACTGCATACTCCGGCGTCCGACATAAGCCTAGAGGCAAAGCGCCGCCACTCGCGATAATCATTCAACCAGACACGTTCCATGATGCCAATCAAGATCGCGAGAGCATTTTGTGTAGGGATGGGGCGTGGCAAGCCTTCACCCATTGCAAATATATCGCGACCACGGCCGAGGCTCAGCCTTTGTTCCAGAAGGCTGGCATCGCCGAAGACCTCGACGCTGGCGTCTTCGCGCTGAAGAGCCGCGACGATATCGGAGCCTTCCTCAAAGCTTGTGGCAAGCTGCGCCATTGGGATCGTGCCACAAAGGTCAGGCAGCCGCAAGCCGGCAGCCGTGACTACACCGCGACCTTCACACCTCCACAGGAGTTGGCTTTTTCGCCTGATGAGCCACTTTCGGGCAGCTTACGGGCGCTTAGGATAAAGCCTGAGGCCAGGGTGGAAAGCGAGAGGCTCGCACATAGGTTCTCAAAAGCGACAATGGCGAAATAGGCTGGGAGGAAAAAGGCGAAATAGTCGCTCGCCCGATAATACGGACTCACAGTCACGTCGACAAAGCCCGCTTGGGAAAAAAGTGCACTCATCGCTTTGGGGGAGCAATAATTGAAGAAGGTTGGATAACCCGTCACGTCCACGGTTTCCGGCCGCAGTAACTTGATCAGGCGCTTTTGCATGCGGGGGCTTACAATGCGCGTGGCGACCGCGTAAGGGTGCCATTTCGACGGAATGTAGTGATGGGTTGCGCCGCCATCTCTCAAGGCGGAAAACATGGACCTTACAGCGGCTGCGTTATCGGGAACGTGCTCCATTAGCGTCATCGACAGAATGAGGTCGGCGCTGACAGGGAGCGTCCGCTCCACGGATTGAACGATGAATTGATCGTAAACCCCATGGCACGACGCCTGCTCCTCGATGTCGAGGCCGACATATTGATATACGCTGGATTTCTTAAGTAGCGGCCTGTTGATGCCGCCAACCTCAAGCACGACGGAAGGAGACAACGCGCTTATGTCGGATAAAACGACAGCCCTCAGGTCATCGACAAAAGAAGGGCCGCCAAAAGTTTTAGGATAACGGCCTTCAAGCCAGCGAACAGCCTTGCGATTGTAATGAACAAAGCGTTTCAACATGTCTTTACCAAAAATCAGCCTATCAGACGGCTAGGTATACAATGATTTCTGGGGCTGTGAATCAGAATTTACTGCTTTTAAGACACTTTTTATAATTGTTAATAAACGGCAGCGAGGCGCTCGGAATGCGGCACCATTCCCCACCAGATTCGGCCCATCCACAGGAAGCCTGCGTTGACAGCGTCGGCGCGTCTGCTTATTTCTGCTGCAAAGGAGGGGAAGGACGCTTCCCCCTCAGTGATTTCGGAAACAAGCCCCGAGAAAAAGCCACCGCCACGAAGAAACGGCGCTCTGGCGGCGGTGCCGCTTATTTTGGGCGGCACTTTTCTTAGAGAGGCAGTGAGGCTCGGCTATCATGATTTCTCTTGGCGCTCTTGGCGCGGTCGCAACCAAGATCTTCGGCAGCTCAAACGATAGACGCCTGAAATCCTATAATGCGCGGGTTCCTGCGATCAATGCGCTCGAGGCTCGTTTCGCGGCGCTGTCCGATGACGAGTTGCGCGGCAAGACGGTCGAGTTCCGTCAGCGCCTCGCCAATGGCGAAAGCCTTGAGGACCTGCAGCCGGAAGCGTTCGCTACAGTCCGCGAAGGCGCCAAGCGCACCCTTGGCCAACGTCACTTCGACGTTCAGCTCGTCGGCGGGATGGTGCTGCACGACGGCAAGATTTCCGAAATGAAGACGGGCGAAGGAAAAACGCTTGTTTCAACCCTGGCCGCCTATTTGAATGCGCTTCCGGGCCGCGGCGTCCATATCGTCACGGTCAACGATTACCTCGCCAAACGCGACTCCGAATGGATGGGCGAGATTTACACGTTTCTCGGCTTGACCGTGGGCTGCGTCGTCCACGAACTCGACGACGATGAGCGGCGCCGGGCCTATGCCTGCGATATCACCTACGGCACGAACAACGAATTCGGCTTCGATTATCTTCGCGATAATATGAAGTATGCGATTTCGGAAATGGTTCAGTTCGGCGGGCGTCCCCCGGAGCTTCAGGGCCACGCCTACGCCATCGTCGATGAGGTGGACTCGATCCTGATCGACGAGGCGCGCACGCCGCTGATCATTTCGGGCGCGATCGAAGACAAGTCCGATCTCTACAACACCATCGACAAGTTCATCCCTCGCCTTGCGAAGGAGGATTTCGACCTCGACGAGAAGATGCGCACCGTCACCCTGACGGAGCAAGGCAACCAGCATATCGAGGACATGCTGGAGGAAGCCGGCTTTGTGAAGCCCGATACCTCCCTCTACGATGTCGAGAATGTGAGCCTGGTCCACCACGTGAACCAGGCGCTTCGAGCCCACAAGCTTTTCCTCCTGGATCGCGACTATATCGTGCGCAAGGGCCAGGTCGTCATCGTGGACGAGTTCACCGGCCGCATGATGGAAGGACGGCGCTATTCGGAGGGGCTCCATCAGGCGCTCGAAGCAAAGGAACGCGTGGACGTCCAGCCTGAAAACCAGACGCTCGCCTCGATCACCTTCCAGAATTACTTCCGTCTTTACGACAAGCTCTCAGGCATGACCGGGACGGCGCTAACCGAAGCGGGCGAATTCGGCGACATCTATAAGCTCGAAGTCCTCGAGGTTCCGACCAACCGTCCCATGATCCGGAAAGATCACGACGACGAGGTCTACCGGACGGCGAATGAAAAACACAACGCTATCATCGCTATAATCGGTGATTGCTCTCAGAGAGGACAGCCCATTCTCGTCGGCACGGTTTCGATCGAAAAATCCGAGACCCTCTCGGAGATGCTGAAGCCGCATAATATCCCGCATCAGGTGCTCAATGCGCGTTTCCACGAGCAGGAGGCAGGCATCATAGCGCAGGCGGGGGTGCCGGGGGCCGTGACCATCGCCACCAACATGGCGGGACGCGGCACGGACATTCAGCTCGGCGGCAACCCGACGATGCGGCTTTCGGATTGGATTGCCGCCCGCCATGCAGCGGGCGAAGCACCGACTCCGGAAGAGGTCGAGGCTGAGCGCGCGAAAATTAACGCCGATGTCGAGGAGAAAAAGCAGCGGGCGCTAAAAGCTGGCGGTCTTTACGTCCTAGGCACGGAACGTCACGAAAGCCGCCGCATCGACAATCAGCTGCGCGGCCGGTCGGGCCGTCAGGGCGACCCAGGCGCGTCCAAGTTCTATCTGTCGCTTGAAGACGACCTGATGCGCATCTTCGGCGCCGAGCGCATGGATCTCGTTTTGCGCAAGCTTGGCATCAAGGAAGGCGAAGCCATCGCGCATCCCTGGATCAACAAGGCTCTCGCCAACGCGCAGAAGAAGGTTGAGGCGCGCAACTTCGACATGCGCAAGAACGTGCTGAAGTTCGATGACGTGATGAACGATCAGCGAAAGGCAATTTTCGAGCAGCGCATCGATCTCATGCAGGATGAGAATGTCGAGGACACCGTCGCCGACATGCGCCAGGAAGTCGTCCAGGAACTTGTGACGGCGCACATCCCGGCGAAGGCTTTTGCCGAGCAGTGGGACGTGAAGGGGCTGCACGAGGAATTCAAGACAATCTTCAACACTGACGTTCCCGTCGTGGAGTGGGCTGCCGAGGAAGGCATTGCAGACCAGGAGATCGAGGAGCGTCTTCAGTCGGAGGCGGACAAGGCGGCGGCCCGCAAAGCGGCGGAGCTTGGCCCAGACGCCATGCGCGAAATCGAGAAGGCCGTTCTCCTGCAAACGCTCGACCATCTCTGGCGTGAGCATCTTGTCAGCCTTGAGCATCTGCGTCAGGCGGTTGGCCTTCGCGGTTATGCGCAGCGTGATCCCTTGCACGAGTACAAGAGCGAGGCTTTCCAACTGTTCGAGCACATGCTGGGCCGCTTGCGCCGGGATGTAACCGGCCAGCTGATGCATGTGGTCCTGACGCAGCGCGCGCCAGAAGAGTTCATGGAGATACCGCTGCCGGACATGCAGCCGCACCATTTCGATCCTCTAACCGGGGAAGACGAATTCCTGGCCGAGGAACAGGGAGCTGCTCCGAAATCGAGGCAGGAGCGGCGCGCCACGGCGAAACAAGGGAACGGGGGCTCTCCAGCGCCCCGCAAGGCAGGCGGCAGAGACGGGGCCGCTTCCGGCGGGAAACCGCAACAGGCCAAAGGACGAGGCCAGCGCGCACCGGCGGGGCCTGCAGTCGATCCCGGCAATCCCGCAAGCTGGGGCAAGGTCGCGCGCAATGCGCTGTGTCCCTGCGGCTCAGGCAAGAAGTTCAAGCATTGTCATGGAGCGATCGCTTCGGCAGCCGCCGAGTAATCGAGCGCGAAGGGTCGGGATGGTGCGGTATCCCGCTCCATACCGACCCTTCGAAAGCAGTACGAGGGGTGCGATGGGACCTTTCTCCCCGCGGCCCCCATAGAAGGGCAGCGAGCCTTCGGATTTCCACTTCGATGACTGCGGAGCACCGCCTTTCACGCCAATTGACAGGGCGATCGCCTCGTAATGAACAAACGGTTAAAATTGGGTTCGTTTCGTAGAACAGCTATAAGTAAGCATATAGATACTTTTTCTCTGCCACCAAGAACGGCGATGGGCAATGGGCGTCGTGGCTAATGGTGGTTGCGTGGCACTAATTCGATCGCGTCCAAGCTAAGCGACAAGGGTCGTCATCGGCGAGCCTTGCGACGACCCGAATGCCTGCATCGTGAAAAAACCTACTTGACCGGCTGCTCCTCGCTCAGCGAGAGCGAAGGCGCGCAATCAACTCAGGGCTGGGATAGGAGTTGGCGGCCAAACCGAGTTTCTCCTGGACCTTCTTGACGCTCGCCCGCGTCGCAAGGCCCAGCTTTCCGTCAACCTCGCCCACCTCGTAGCCCTTCGACTTCAAGAGGCCCTGCAACTCTTTCGTCTGCTCATAGCCGAACGGCACCACGCCCCGGCCACGGGATACGGCGGGCGCGCCTGCGATCCTCGTTGCGAGGTAGGCTGCCGTCGTCGAATAGACAAGCGACTGGTTCCATTCCAAATAGACCTTGAAGTTGTGGAAGGCCAGAAAAGCCGGACCGTTGCGCCCCATCGGCAGAAGAAGGGACGCCTGCAGGCTCTCGGGGACCCGGTCGCCATTCGCCACCTGAACGCCCATGCGGACCCATTCGCCAACCGTATGATCGATGCCGAGGTCCGCCTGCCCCCAATCCATGCTCTCGGGTACATGGACCTCCTTCAGCCAGGGCTCACCGCGCCGCCACCCGAGGCCCTTGAGGTAATTTGCCGACGACGCCAGCACATCCGGTACGCTATGGATCAGGTCGGCGCGTCCGTCACCGTCATAATCGATCCCGTATTTGTAATAGATCGACGGCACGAACTGAGTCTGGCCCATTTCGCCCGCCCAGGGGCCCCTCATCTCGTCCGCAGGGAGATCGCCGCGCTCAGCGATGCGCAGCGCATCCATCAACTCGGCGCGGAACTTTTCGGGACGGCGGCAATCATAGGCAAGCGTCGCCAGCGAGCGAAGCGTGGACAGGTGTCCGTTGTTGGCGCCAAAATCCGTCTCAAGCGCCCAGAACGCGGTAATGACCGGGGCCGGAACGCCGAATTGCTGCTCGATCTTGTCGAACACAGCCTTGTTTTTTGCAATGCGCACGCGGCCATTGTCGATACGGAACTTAGCGGCCATGCGGTCCGAAAATTCGAGAAAACTTTGCGAGAAGATGCTCTGCCTGCGGTCGCTGTTAATGACGGTCTGATCGAGGGTGACGCCGTCGAGTGCGGACAAGGCGCGAGGCGAAATGCCTTTGGAGCGCGCCTCCGAGCGGAACTCCGAAAGCCAGCGCTCGAAGCTGCCCGAATTTGTACATGCGGCGCCTTCGTTGGCTGCCATGGCGAGGAAGAGGCCGGCAAGAATTGCGCGTGTGAAGGGCCTGCTCATGACTGCCTCCGGGGCAATAGATTCGGGATTTGCATCTAAGGAACAGGCGGGATCACGCCCGAAAATAAGGCGAATTCAAGACATGCGGCGCGTCAGGCTTCGACGGTCGCGTGAATGGAGAGATCCCGGATCGCCGGCTTTCGTCCGGTCAAGGGGTTCTCCGGGTCCCACTTCAGCGCGATGGTCTGGAATCGCGCCGAAAGGGCGTCATAGATCAGGAGCTTGCCCGTCAGCGTATCCGGTAATTCAAGGATCACCTTGATGACCTCCACCGCTTGGAGCGTCCCGATCACGCCCGCGACCGGCCCCAAGACCCCAGCCTCTTCGCAACTCGCAACGGTGCCCGCAGGAGGCGGCTCCGGAAAAAGGCAGCGGTAGCTCGGCAAAGGCAGCCCTGCCTCATCGTTTTCGTAGGCGCGGAACGTGCAGAGATAGCCGTCGAGTTGGCCAAGAGCCGCAAACACGAGAGGCTTTCGGGCGAAAAAACAGGCGTCGTTGACGAGATAGCGCGTGCTGAAATTGTCCGAACCGTCGGCGACAATGTCAAAGTTCGAAAATATGGACAGCGCGTTTTCCGCTGTCAGACGGTACGGCATGGCCTCGACGGACACATGAGGGTTGAGGCTCCGGCAGAGTTCAGCCGCGCACTCAGCCTTGAGCGCTCCGACGTCAGCAGTCTTGTAGGCGATCTGGCGCTGCAGATTATCGAGCGAGACCCGGTCATCGTCGACGATGCCGATCGTGCCAACGCCCGCCGCGGCGAGATACATAAGGAGCGGAGACCCAAGCCCCCCTCCGCCGACAATGAGCACGCGCGCAGCTTTCAGGCGCTGTTGCCCCTGTCCGCCGATCTCTTTGACGAGAAGGTGCCGCTTATAGCGCTTGATCTCATCCGGCGAGAGGATGGGCTGCTTTTCGTCCATGGTCCGTGGCTTCTCTTTTCAGCCATTTCAATTTAAGAGGAAATGGCGGGACGGGAAGCCCTCTCGTGTCCCGTCTGCCAATTGTCGCCCAATGTGCAGCGGGTTCGTAAGGCAATTCGCAGACATAAGGGACACGAGCAAAAAAGACTCTCGGTGGCCTATGTCTCGCAATTGCCTCTGCGAGCGTGCGGCGAATGGTGTAGTCGATTGCGAGACGCCACACGAGGCGCGGATGCGACCCAGTCTAAAAGGTAGCGATAAATTCCTTGTAGCGCGGATTTTGCCGAAGCAGGCTGCCCGCTGATGAGATCAGAAGATCGACGTCGTCCTTTGGAAGCTTGAAGCGCGTCGGAATCTTCTCAAGCCTCGCCCGAACGCTCGGTTCGCGCATCTGATCGAAGCTCACCTTGGCAACCTGCAGCGAAAGTTTCCGGCAATCCCAGCCCTCCGTCGAGCCGCGAAGAGAGGCCACTTCCGGCGGCGTCAGTCCGCAGCGATAGTCGATCATACGATCGCGCCACTTTTCCATCTCGCCGACAAACGCATCGTAGGCCGCGCGCACATTCGCATCCACCGCCGTATCGGAGACGGCCTGGATCAAGTCCATAAGCTCGGGCGAATTCGGCTTCCTTCGCGAGATCACCGCCTGGCGGGCGCCCCGCATCAACGACGACGAACAGAAAGCGCTTCAGATTCACCACCTGGCGCGGCGTCAGCGGCTGGTAGGGCTTTGTCGCCGCGGCAAGCTCGAGCACAAAGCCGCTCAGCCCCAGATTATCGGTCATACCGCCGTCGAGGAGCTTGACGAATTTGACGTCGGCTTTCTCTCGATATCTCTGTATTGCAGCAGCCGAAGCCCGCAGGATTGAAGGCGCGCCGGGCCTGTCCGCGGAGTAAACCCACTCGGGCGGCGTGAACGTACAGCGATCCGCATAGTTCTCGATAACGATCGGCGCGAAGATGAACGGAACCGCCGCCGAAGCCGCAACCGCCTCGGAGAGCGGATAGCGGCGCAAGTCGCTGCAAAGTGCGCCGAAGTTAACTGTGTTGTAGATGAAGGTCGTGCGGTTGAAGATGTCGGAGGCGTTGATCCAGAGCTGCGGGCGCCCGGGCTTCAAGACGTCATCGAAAGTGGCGCCGTGGAATAGGTTCTCATCGAGCCAGGTGGGGAGGCCCGTGCGGTCATTGACGCCGCCTTTCGCAAGCAGCACCAGATTCGTGACATTGACCGAGGTGCTCAGCGAGGATTCTGGCATCCTGAACGAGGAATTTCTGGCGGAAACTGCCGAGCGTATCGCGCCCGTGCAACGCGAAATAAGCCGCGGTGACCGATCCTCCCGACACGCCCGACACAAGTGAAACCTGATCGATCAGCGATGATCGCGATGCGGTTCGAGCGTCGGTCCTCCCGAGTTCCTGCAATACGCCGAAAGCGAAGGCGCTCGCGCGCGTGCCGCCTCCGGAGAAGCTCAAGCCGATCGCGGTTTCCGCGCTTTCCTCAAGCGGCGCTGCCCCGGCGGCGAGTTGGGGGGCTGCCAGCGCCTCGTCAGTGAGCGCTGAATTGATCGGCGCATTACGAAGGCCGAATCCCGCGCACGCCGTGAGCGCCAGCGCTGCTCCCAGACAAGCGACTGTTGCCGCCAAGCGCCATGATCGCCGAGCAAAGTCCGTTTGTCCGTCCAAAATGCTACCCTCTCGAATCGAAAGGCGGCTGCAATTCAAGGCCGAATAGGCACCGCACGCGCCGCTGACCGCGCGAAGAGTTGCCCGAGATCGCGCTGAAGAAGTTTCAGTTGCCTTATCGACTTGTCAGAAATGTGGCGCGGCTTCGCAAGCGTTGGTTAGGCAACAGCCGTTATGCTTCGCCGTAGCATTTTTTGGATGTCTATGTTTTTTCGTTCAGCTAGAGTGCCGCATGTCTAAACGCTTAACCGTGCTTTCCCTTTCCGCGGCGCTGCTCCTGGCGTTGCCGGCGGCGCATGCGCAAAACGCGTGGGCGCCCACTTCCCTTCAAGATGCGATTGCGAGGCTCTCCCCCGAGCAACAGGTGACGCTGAAAGCGTATGAAAGCGCGCGCGCATCTTACGCCCGGCGTGTGGATGTGTACTGGCGGCTTGTGGAATTGAAGCGAAGAAAGCGTAAGGCAAGGATCGCGGCCGGAAAGCCTGTGACTGTCGGGGATTACGTCAGGGAGCAGCCACCCGTCTATAACGGTCCGAAGCGGCCGGACGAGATCATGGCGATCCTGCCCAAGCCGCCGAAGCCCCCTGTCGAGGCCCATGCGCCGGTTCCCGTTCTTGCCGACTTCCTGCGCGAGGCGGATGCAGTCTATGGCTTTCGGCCAGAGCGGGTGAGCGAAGACGATTTCATGATCTCTTACGCGGCCGAGGCTGTCAGGCTCGGTCTTACGCGCGATCAAGTCGTGCGCCTTTATGCGCTGGAGACTGGAGGCATGGGCACCCAGGATCTCCAGTCGGGCTTCAACCCGAAGACCGGGCACGCTGCGTCGACGGCGCTGGGCTATGCGCAGCTGCTCGCGGCGAACTCGATCGAACAAGTCCGCAAAGAAGGCCCCGAATTCGCCGCGCGCCTGGATCGCCTCGCCGAAGGTCCGAGCGTTTCGTACAGCGCGGCTCAGGCGCTGAGGACAAAAGCAGCGTGCGTTCGGCGAATGATCGCTGACGCCCGCAAAGTTCCTGAAAGCTGGCCTGCCCACGAGGCCTACGCAAAAACAGCCAACGGGCTGGGAATGCATGCGCTCAACCTCGATGGACATGTCGGCCCCTGGATGCAGGTGGTCAAGTTGCGAAGCATCATGGAATACGCCTCGAAAAAAGGGACACAAGCGTTTGAATGGCGCGCAGCTTGAGTTGATGAACCTCGCTGGGCCAGGGAGCGGGCTTGAGATGCTGCAAGCTCCCGGCCGCGACATGCCGACGTCAAACTTCTTCGAGCGCGGCGGCTACGGGCGCAATCCCGTGGTGCACGAGAAAACCGGGGCTCAGCTGCTTGCCCGGCTCGAGGAGATCATGGACCGGAACGTCCAGAAGCCGGGCGCCCAGCAATTCGCGAAGATCTTCGACGGCGTTGCCCGCAGGTTGGCGGGCGGCGGTCAGATTCAGACCTCGGCGGAGGCGGCCACGCCCTCCTTCAATCCTTTCGGCTCCCTTAATATTTTTGGCTCGGATAGGTAAGATTTACTTTCCTCCAAATAGTTAATGATCCCGCGACAAGTCCGTGATCCCGCTTAGGCGAAAACCAAGAGGCGCGTGATAGGTTTGCAGTGTGGAGTTTGAGTTACGGGAGGAATTCTTTCGTGGTGCATAGCTCCGCGAGCAGAAGAATCATCTTACACGTTCACTCCGGATCAGGTTGCCGCTCGAACCGCTACTTTCAAGCTCTCCCAGAGGATAAGATGGCTAATCACGCACGCTGGACGTATGGCGCGTCTTTTCTCGTTTTGTCTCTGATCATCAGCTCGGCTGCTTTTGCAGCTGCCGAAAGCTCCGGCCAAGAGAAGCCTTCGCAAGCAGAGCCGGATTTCGAGATCCTATCTTCCGCCGTGGATGCAGGGCCAAGGCGGCAGTGAGAAAGCAAATGCGCCGGCCAATACAGCCGCGCCAGCCAACAACACAACGCCGGAGAGCAAATCTACGGCGGCCGATAACGACCCGATAAAGAGAAGAGAGCGGGCCGGAAGCCACGTACAGCGCTCCCACCGCCACGGCGCACCGGCCGATGGCTTTATCGGCGGCTTTGCCGGGTTATTTGGTGGCCGCTGACGGGTGGTTTCAGCCATGGACGCCGGCGCTGTAGGGTGCGTCCGGAAAAGCGCAAAGTGGACTTCCGATGAAGACGCACGCCAACACAAGACTTAGAGCGGACTGAGCTCCAAGAACCGCAGCCGACTGGATACAATTGCTTGGCTGACTAGAAATCAGAGGCGATCCCTTTTTTCTCCCAATCGCCATAGCGGATGGGTTCCGGGCTTTTCCGTCCGCCAAGTTCTTTGGGGAGGGCGGCAGCATCAAGCTCAATTTTCCGGATCTGAGCCTCTTCCAGCGCGCGCTTGGCGGCCTCTCTACGACGGCTCTCGATATCGGCTTCGGTCGTCTTTTGCATTCTCATCCTCGATTACGCTCATGATCCTGGGACGGGCCGTCGCGCTCTTACGAGATCAAACCCACCTTTAATCGGAATCGATAAAAGGCGAAAGCTGATCCATCTCAAAGTGCTAGAGCAGCTTATCCGCGTCCAGATGAACGCGGTTGCTCCAGGAGATCAGGGCGCAAAACGGAAATGCATGACGTCGCCGTCATGCACCGCGTAATCCTTGCCCTCAAGGCGCATCTTGCCCGCCTCTTTCGCCCCCGCCTCGCCGCCCAGCCCCACGAAATCGCGATAAGCGATCGTTTCCGCCCGAATGAAGCCTTTCTCAAAGTCGGAATGGATAACGCCTGCGGCCCCCGGCGCGGTGGTGCCCTTGGTGATCGTCCAGGCGCGCGTCTCCTGCGGCCCAGCCGTAAAATAGGTGATCAGCCCAAGGAGGCGGTATCCCGATGCAATAAGGCGGTTTAGGCCGGGCTCTTCCAACCCCAGCTCGCCGAGAAACAGCTTGCGTTCATCCTCGTCCAAATGCGCAAGCTCGGCCTCGATTTTCGCCGAGATTACGACGATCTCGGATTCGGCGCCGCTGAAACGCTCCTTCACCAGTTTTGAATACGCGTTGCCGGTCTCAGCGCTGGCCTCGTCCACGTTGCAGACATAGAGCGCGGGCTTCGCTGTCAGCAATTGCAATTGCCTGAACAAGTGATGCTCGCTGTCAGGGATCTCGGTGAGGGCCATGCGCGCAGGCTGCCCGGCTGAGACAAATCTCAGAGCAGTGTCGACCAAAGCAAGGGCCGCCTTCGCCTCTTTGTCCTGGCCTTTGGCTTTTTTCTCCAGCGCGGGCCGCCGTCGCTCCAGGCTGTCGAGATCGGCAAGCATGAGCTCGGTCTCGACCGTTTCGGCGTCGGCTACAGGATCGACACGCCCTTCCACATGGGTCACGTCGTCATCCTCGAAGCAGCGAAGCACATAGGCGATTGCGTCGACCTCGCGGATATTGGCCAGGAACTGGTTGCCGAGCCCCTCGCCTTTCGATGCGCCGCGCACGAGCCCCGCGATATCAACGAATGTCAGCCGGGTCGGGATGGTGGCCTTGGAGCCCGCGATCTTGGCGATCTTATCGAGGCGGTCGTCCGGGACAGACACCTCGCCCACATTCGGCTCGATGGTGCAAAAAGGATAGTTTGCCGCCTGCGCCGCCGCGGTCTGCGTCAGCGCATTGAAAAGGGTGGATTTACCGACATTCGGCAATCCGACGATGCCACATTTGAAGCCCATAGACGTTCCGGAATTTCCTCTGCCTTGCTGTTATGTCCCGCCGCGAACGCGCTTCCGGAACCACCGCGTGAAGATATTGCCCTCGTTCTCCAGAGATGCCGCCGATAGCGCGGATGTCTCCTTCAGGCGGGGCTCAAAATTGCGCTGCGGCCCGCGAATAGCGTCCTCCTCCTTCACACGGTCTTCCGGTGCGGTTTCGAAGAGGGGCGGCTCGCTCGCTTGTGCACGATACAACTCGGCCTCGTGGGCGGCGGCTGCGGCAAGGGCGCCGTCGACAACCGGCTCGTTGGTTTGCGGCGCGAGCGATTGTTCGGAAATCGCATCTTTGATACGCGGGTCGGAGACTTGTTAAGTCGCCGGCGCTTCGGCGCGAGCCACCGGCGCTTCGGCGCGAGCCATCGGCGCTTCGGCGCGAGCCATCGGCGCTTCGGCGCGAGCCACCGGCGCTTCGGCGCGAGCCACCGGCGCTTCGGCGCGAGCCACCGGAGCTTCGGCACGAGCCACCGGAGCTTCGGCGCGAGCCATCGGAGCTTCGGCACGAGCCACCGGAGCTTCGGCGCGAGTCGCCGGCGCTTCGGCACGAGCCACCGGCGCTTCGGCACGAGCCGCCCGCACTTCGTCCGAAGCAGAATGCGCTTTGCCGTTGCGCGAGGGCGTGGCCTCGTTCAGTTCTGCCGCCGGCGTCGAGGGTTTTCGTCCGCGGGCGGCCTCACTTAAAAAAGCGGCCTCACTTCCTTCCACGAGCTTCGCTATCCCGCGCGCTACGCCTTCGAGTAACGGTATAAGCCAGTCGCGGTCGGATTTTGCAAAATCCTGCAAGACATAATTGGCGACCAGCGCCCTATCACCGGGATGATCGACGCCGAGGCGCACGCGCATATAGTCGTTGCCGGCATGCGCCGAAATCGATTTCAGCCCGTTATGGCCAGCGTTGCCGCCGCTCTTTTTAACGCGAATGGCGCCCGGCTTCAGGTCGATTTCGTCGTGAATGACGATCACGTTGCCGAGCGGCAGCTTGTAGAAGCGCATGGCTTCTACAACCGCGCGCCCGCTTTCATTCATGTAAGTCGAGGGCTTTAAAAGGATACACTTCTCAAGGCCGATCTGGCCCTCTGCCGTGTATCCCTGAAAACGCTTCTTCCAAGGGGCGAAGCTGTAGCCCCTCGCTATTTCGTCTACCGCCATGAAACCGATATTATGGCGGTTGCCCGAGTACTTCTCACCTGGATTACCCAACCCGACGATCAGTTTCATGATCCTCATCTCTTATCATCGCTGACGCGCCGAAGCGGGCCGCAAAATCCATGCAAGCCTACTCGCTCTTCTCCTCTTCGACGGCGGCTTCCGTACCCGTCTCGGGCCGCATTGCTGCCGCGCCAGCGATCGTCGCGACGGTGAAATCGCGGTCGGTGATCGTCGGCGTGATACCCGCAGGAAGCTTCACGGCCGAGATGTGAAGGCTGTCGCCGATATCGAGGCCGGTCAGATCGATCGTGATCTTCTCAGGGATCGCGTCGGCGGGGCACGAGAATTCGATAGTGTGCCGCACGATGTTCAAAACGCCGCCGCGCTTCAGGCCGGGCGAAGCCTCTTCGTTGATGAATTGCACCGGCACATCGACGTCGAGCCGAGACGTGCGGCTGACACGCAGGAAGTCCACGTGGATCGGGAAATCGCGAACGGGATCGACCTGCACATCGCGCGGAATGACGCGCTCTTTCTTGCCCTCGATGTCGAGAAGATAGACCGTCGAAAGGAAATGTCCGGTCTGATAGTGCTGCAACACATTCCTGTATTCCAGCGCGACATTCGCAGGCGCGGTCTCGCCGCCATATACGACGCCGGGGACCAGTTTTTGCGCCCTGAGCGCGCGATTGGCGAGTTTGCCAGTTCCTTCGCGCGCGGTTGCTTTGAGTTCTGTAAGCTCCGCCATGATCATCTCTATTGTGTTAGGTGAGCGCGATTGTGCGGCGAACGGGCGCGCGGACCTTCGGCACTCGGGGGTGTCTCAAACCATCTCTATAAGGGCAAGCGAAGCGAAAGACAATAAGGTGGTTCTTTTGTCCAGTTTTGCTTTGACGAGAACCCGTTTTCCCTTCTGGCGGTTGGCGTGCAATTGCGGCTTGCCGGTTCAACCCGCCGGCATGACCGGCTTCTCGTGCGGCAAGCCGCCATCGTCGATATCGAAATCGGGGTCGAAGACAGTCTTGCCCTGCGCGCCGAGAAACTGAGGCTGCGCCTTGATCCACTCGCTCGGCTTTTGCTGTTTGGCATAGGCCACAAGCCGCGCCTCAAGGTCACTGACAATTTCGGGATGCTTATCAGCGACGTTGGTTGTTTCGCCCGGGTCTTCGGCCAGATCGAAGAGTTCGGTCTTGCCGGGCAACAGCGCAATTTTGACGAGTTTCCAGTTCCCCTTGCGGATCGCGCCCCGGAAGGCTTCAACACTGATCAGAATATCCTCATGCGGCGACGGCTGGCCCTCTGCAAGCGTCGCCCAAGCATTCTTACCGTCGAGCGGATGATCCGGACTCGCCTTCCCGCCCGCCAACGCGAGGAGCGTCGGCATGATATCCACCATGTGCAGGGGCTCGCTCACGACACGTGGCTGAAGATGACCCGGCCAGTTCGCGAAGGCCACCACGCGGACACCACCTTCGTGGAGAGAGCCCTTGCCGCCGCGCAAGTTTCCATTTGAAGAAGGCGGCTTGTCGCCCAGACCGACGCCTCCGCTCTCCTTGCGTTCCCCCTCCGAGCGCGCGCCAGTCGCAAATAACGCGTTGGTTGCGCCGCCATTATCGCTGGCGAAGAGGATCAGAGTATTCTCGCGAAGGCCCTTTTTCTCAAGTGCGCCGACGATCCGGCCAACCTGCTCGTCCAAGGCGGTAATCATCCCGGCATAGGTGCGGCGCTGCTCGTTCGCGATCGTATCCTTGTATCGATCGGCGTAGGCCGTAGGCGCCTGATAGGGGGCGTGCGGGGCTAATGAGGCAAAGTAGAGAAAGAATGGAGTCTTTCCGTCTTGTGCTTCGATAAGCTTGACGGCCTCATCGCCGATCAGCGTCGTGTAATAGCCGTCCTCTTTGAAAAAATCGCCATTGCGCTGCCAGTCGACGAGGCCACCGCGATCCTTCGTGAAGTAATCCACCTCGCCCACGAGATTGCCATAGAAGTGATCGAAGCCGCGGTTCTGCGGCCAATACTTCTTGTCGGCATGGCCGAGATGCCACTTGCCGACAATCATTGTGCGGTAACCGGCATCCTTCAGAGCTTGCGGCAGCGTGAGTTCATCCGTGGGAAGGCCGTATTTGTGGCTGGGAAAAATCACAAGCGTCTGCAAGCCGAGGCGCATCGGGTAGCGGCCCGTCATGAGCGCCGCGCGTGAGGGCGTGCAGACCTGCTGCCCGTAAAAGGACTCCAGTCTCACACCGCCCTTGGCAAGCTCGTCGATATTCGGCGTTTGGATGTCGCTGCCACGATAGCCGAGGTCGGCATTACCGAGATCGTCGGCCATGATGAAGATGATGTTCGGCCTCGGTTCGGCTGCCTGCGCCGCGACGGGAACAACGGAACAGATGATCACTGTAAGAAAAAAGCGGAGAAGACGATGCACGCTACTCTCCCTGGAAAATATTGAGGCGGCCAATATGCCAAGATAGTTTGCCATACTCAAGTTTTGCGCCAAGATGCCGCGCTATCGCCGAGGCTCGATCTACTCCATGAGGCGCGGCATGATCTCGACAAAGTTGCAGGGGCGATGCCGGAAATCGAACTGCAAGCGCAGGATCAGGGTCCAGGCGTCCTTGCAGGCGCCAGGAGAACCCGGCACGCAGAAAATATAGGTGCCGCTGGCGACACCCGCCACGGTGCGCGATTGGATTGTGGAGGTTCCGATCTTCTGGAAGCTCAGCATGTGCATGAGCACGGAAAACCCGTCGATCTCTTTTTCGAACAGAGGCCGCACAGCCTCAGGCGTCACATCGCGCCCGGTGAGGCCGGTTCCACCCGTCGTTATGATGGCGTCTATGCCCTCGTCAGCGATCCAGGCTCTGATCTGGACACGGATCTGATCCACATCGTCCTTTACAATGGCGCGCGCGGCCAATGCATGGCCATCGGCTGTAAGCATTTCGGCAAGGAGCGCACCGGATTTATCTTCCTTCGGCGTGCGCGTGTCGGATACGGTCAGGACGGCGATCCGGACAGGTTTGAAGGGCAAGCTTTCATTGATGGGGGACATGAGCGCCTTCATGATCAAAACAGGGCCGCATTCTAGCACTTAACGCTAAATCAACCCGCCCTTAATCGGAATCGACTAAAGGCGAAAAGTTGATCGTCTCAAAAGGGCTGAAGCAACTTATCCCCGTCCAAATGGACGCGAGTTGCTCTAGCCGCGCAGGAGAGATTTCCCAACACGCTCCTGGCCAATTTGCGAAAAATTATTCAAAGAGGGTTAAGTGGGGTAAAGGCAAAGCGTCTCAGCCGCGGTCTTATCGGCGGGGCGGGCCCTACCCCGCTTAAGCTCTATTGCGCGTGAGGCTGGCATGATTGTAAGTCTCGGGCGGATGCTGAAAAGTTGAAGAGGCGCCGGACGCCGCTGCAACGGGAGATATGGCGATGAACGCCCAACTGCTTGCGATTCCGCTCCTTGCTCCCGCGCTGTGGAACCTCTACACCACATTCCGGGGACTTGCCGACTTCTTCGATCTGCCCACCCATCCAAGCATCAACCCGGGGCAATTCGCGTTTGGAATTGTCGTCACCATCATCGTCATTGGTTTTGTGGTTGCGAGCCGCCTGATCTGGAGCGTCGCGTCCGATGACCCGCCCGTGCTTCTCCTGAAAGCGGCCAGCGTAATTTGCATTGCGATCGACGTCGGCGCATCCTGGATAGGGACGAAACGGGTCATCTCTTTTGAAGACGACGATCCGGGAAAAGCGTTCGGCCTTGCCCTTGTGATAGCCCTTGTCGTCCTTTCTAAGATCGGCCTGTCTACGCTTTTGTTCGCCCAAAACCGGAAAGCTTAACGGAAGATAATAAAAAGAGCGCGCAAAACGCACGCTCTCTAGCCAGAGATCAAACTCGGGCGCGGCCTATTCAGCGGCCTGCGTAGTCATCCCTTCAAGGCGCGGAGCCGTGGCGATCGGGTCTTCGGACCGGCGGGACTTGCCCTCGAAAAAGGCTCCCTGTTCGATCGCCAAAGACTTGTGGAAAACGTCGCCTTCGACATGGCTGGAGGCCTGCAACGTTACGCGATTGCCGCGCACGGAGCCCATGACACGCCCGCGAACGACGACATCCTCGGCAACGATCCCGCCCGTAATCTGAGCCTTCTCGCCGACGATCAGCGATGAACAATGGACATCGCCCTGGATCTGGCCATCCACCTGCACCTCGCCCCTGGACAGCACATTGCCGGTTACGGTGAGATCTTCCCCGATAATCGATGGCGCCATGCGGTCCGGTCCCCTGAAGGCTGGTTTTGGTGCGAACGAAGCCTGGCTGGGCGCAGGCGCCGAACCGGGTGTTCCCATTGGCATCAGGGTGGATGTCACCTGACTCGGCTGGCCGCCAATGGCTTTGCTTGTGGTTTTCGTGATCGGCTTTTGTTGATCAAAATTACTCATATCGGTCTCTGGCTTCCTACTGAACATCGGCGCGTCTCCGGAGCGATGCGGGGGCGAGCGCTCCGTTTTTAGGGCACAGCCCACGCTATTTCAACGCCGATGATACCGTCAGTATTTTACGAAAAGTTTTACAATATAATATTTCTCCCGCTTTCGTGGCTTTTTGGGCGCAGGGGGGCATGCTGCATTCTCATTTTTTGCGCTATTTCTGCTTTTCCAGCGTCTCGAGAACGGCGGCAGCGTGGCCGGGGACCTTGACGCCCTTCCAGGCCTGGACAATCTTGCCGTCCGGGCCGATAAGAAAGGTCGAACGCTCGACACCCATGTAGGCCTTCCCATACATTTTTTTCTCGACCCAAACACCATAGGCTTCGATCGCCGACTTCTGCTCGTCGGCCAAGGAGCGTAACCTGCAACCCATACTTATCTCGAAATTTCGCATGCGACTTTGAACTATCAGGAGAAATTCCGATGACTTCGGCCTTCAGATTGGCAAACTCCGCCTTCAGCTCGGTAAAACTCTGAGCCTCCTTCGTGCACCCCGACGTATCGTCCTTTGGATAGAAGTAGACGACTGCGTAATGGCCTTTGAGGTCACTCAGCTTCCTGGTTTTGCCGTCCGCATCGGGCAAAGCGAAATCGGGGGCCTTATCGCCTTCATGGAGCATCGATGAGCCTTCCTTTTGTCTTCTTTTACGGTCTATAGAAGCGAAATGCCTGAAAGAAACGCTATCCGCAACCGGCTGCATGAGCACAAGAATGTTACGGCGCCGGACAGATAGAATGCGCGGCGCAAGGTTGCCGGTCTACACTTGTGGGGAAGGCGAACATGCCAAGGGCGGCGAGCGAGGCGCACTGGAGCTTCCGCTGAAAGTCTGCCATGGATGACCGTTCTTTTTCGAAAGAGACGCGCCGGGCGCTTGTTCCCTTAAAGCGAGATCCTTCGCTGGCGAAGCGTGCTCGGGTGCAGGTGCAGCTTCAACGTCTATCGCGGCGCGGGAAGGCCATTTTCGATTCCATTCCGGCGCCCGTAAAAAAGGCGTCGCGGCATTCATTTTGGTTTGGCAGCCGGGCAACGATCGCACTCGCCCTCACCGCGCTCTTCGCGATCGGTGCGCTTTATGCGCGCCTCCTCACAGGTCCCATATCGTTCGCTTTTCTGGCGCCGGCGGTCGAGGAACGGCTGAACGCGCAGCTTCAGGGCTACAGCTTTCGCGTTGGCGATGCCATTCTCAGGCTTGCCGATGATTGGGGCCTCGAATTCCGGCTCGCAAATGTGAGCGTCGTCGATGAAAACAATCAGGAAATCGCCAAAGCCCCGTTGGCGGCTGTCGACATCAGCGAGCGGTCGCTCCTTACATTTTCGCTTGCGGCTTCGCAGATCGATCTCATCGGACCGAAAGTCCTCATATTCAATCTCCCGGGAAAGGGACTAACGCTGACCGCGTCCCCCGATCCAGCGACCCCTCCCGCCACGGCATGGACTGCGAGCGAGATGCCCCTCGACGCCCCTTCCAGTTCAAAGCCCACTTCAGGAACCTCCTGAAATTGCGGGCGTCAGAGGGATGGCTCGTCAGGCCTTGAACACCCAGCCGTCCACCTTGCCGTTTGACCCGACGCCTTTCCTGTCCCGCTTGTTCGCCGCCGCCGAGCACGCGGTAGCGCATCCGCGCTCCAACGCATCGGTCTGAAGGACGCCACAATCTATTTCGCAAGCGATAAGGGCGTCTCAACCTGGAAGGTTTCCGATTTGCATATCGAGTTGGACGACAAAGGCGGCGCCAGGTCCTTGCGCGGGGAAGTCACGCTTCGGCGCGACGAGACGACATGGCGAGCATCCTTCAGCGCAATCAATCGCACGCGGGAAAAGCTCTACGCCGTTACGGCTTCCGTGCACGACATCGTTCCTCGCTCACTCTGGCGAAGCTTTGCATCCGTCGATCCCATGAAGCTTGTCGACTTGCCTGTTGGCGGCGAAGCGCGCTTCGACATCAGCCACGGCGGAATACTTCTCAGCGCGGAAGCCGAGATCGAATTGGGGAGCGGCCGGATTTTTGCCCCCTTCAATGAAAAACATCCCGCGACGATCGATGGCGGCATCTTGAAAGTCGCTTACGATGGGGCAAGCGACGCGATCCGGATCAAACCCTTCGAGCTTCGCTGGGATGACAGCCTTCTCACGATCGCCGGTTCGATTGTTCACAAGACCGATCCGCAAACGAACCAGCCTCCAATGGTCCGCGAATTTGGATGGGAGCGGGACAAAACTCGGAGCATCGCAATTCGGCGTGCGGCCGATCGCAATGGACAGCTTCAAGATCGCCGGCACTTATGATGCAGCGAAAGACAGCGTCGCGTTGGAGGACTTCCATATTCAGGCCGGAAAAGCCCGGATAGCGATTTCGGCCCAGGCTTCGGGGGTGCGGTCGGGAGGTCCGGTGGTTTTGAACGGCGCCATATCCCCAATGCCTTTGTCGCTTCTGAAGGCCGCCTGGCCCGTTTTCATGTTCAGCCGTACGCGTGATTGGGTGGGCAGCAACGTGCCGGTGGCGAACATCAGCGGCGCAAGCCTATCGGTGAACCTGTCCGCCGCCGACGTCGCCGAGCTAAAGAACGGCGGCGACATGCCAGAAACCGCGGTCTCCCTTCAGCTCAACATCTCCGGCGCGCAAATCTATCACATCAAGGGCTTACCGCCGATCCTTACCAAGGATTCCGTTGTGCGAATGAACGGCCGGCGCTTTGTCTACGACATTCCTGGCGATGCGCGCATCGATGTACCAAGCGGAAAATCGATATCATTTTCCGATGGGCAGTTTCTCGTAGAAGATTTTCGGCCGGAATTCCCGGACGCCGAAGTCCATTTCAAAAGCGTAGGCGATGTCGGTGGTGTTCTGGAACTGCTCGATCAGCCGCCGCTCAACTATGTAAAGGCGGTAGGGTTCAAACCCACACTCATCAACGGACAGGCCCAGACCGCTTTCCAAATCAAGTTTCCGACCGTGCCAGACCTGAAGTTCAAATACATGACAATCACAGGCAAAAGCCGGGTCACCGACCTCAAATCGAATGGCCTGCCCGCGGGACTTTCGGTGAACGGCGGCGCGGTCAACTTCGACGTCTCGGAAAGCGCCATCAGCGCTAATGGCGATCTCAAGGTTAACGGCGTCCCGGTTTCGCTCGCATGGCAGCGGATCTTCGATGCTCCGCCCGAGAAACAGCCCACGCTGCGCCTTGCCGCCATCCTCAACGAAAAGGGCCGCGAAGAGATCGGGTTGAACATCAATCACATTGTGAGAGGCGATCTTCCGATCGCGCTCGCCGTCGCAATGCAGAGAGACGGCCCGCCGAAGCTCTTCATGGAGGCGAACCTTACAAACGCGGATCTCTTCCTGACCGCGATCGGATGGCGGAAGCCACCAGGTCAGAAGGCGTCAGTGACTTTCGACCTCGGCCAGCGCGCGGATGGCTATCTGGTGCTCGACAACTTCGCCATGACGGGGGGGGATGGTCTCAACGTCAATGGCCGTCTGCTTGTGAACGATAAGCATCGCATAGCCGGTTTCAATTTTCCCGAATTCTCGACGAATGCGCAGACGCGGCTCTCCATGAGCGGAGAGTTGACGTCGCAAAACGTGCTGAAGGTACAGGTAAAGGGCGAGTCCTATGACGGGCGCCCGTTCTTCCGGTCTCTTTTGAACGCTGGCAAGATCGCCGACACTGAACCTCCGCCGCTTAAGGACGAGCCGGGTCTCGACCTCAATGCTGAAATCAATAGCGTGACCGGCTTTTACGACACTTCGGTCAAGTCGGTGATCATCGATGCCAAGAGGCATGGAGGCAAACTCACTTACCTCGAGGTTGCCGGCCGCCTGAATGGCGAAGCTCCGGTCGCCGTCCATATCGATCAGCGCGGGCACGATGCGCGGATGCTCATTTCGGATGCAACCGACGCAGGTTCCGCCTTCCGCCTTGTCGGGTTTTACCCTGCCATGCGAGGGGGTACCATGAACCTGCGCGTCAATCTCGACGGCTCGGGCGGCGCGGACAAGACGGGCGTCCTCGAAGTGCGCCGCTTTGTCGTTACCGGCGACGAGGTTGTCGGCAAGGTCATTTCGCAGGCTGAAAGAGAGGGGGCGCGCCGTAAACCCGACCCGCGCAACAGCCCCCAGCGTATTAGTTCCGGGGAGCCCCTACAGTTCGACCGCATGGTCGTTCCCTTTTCGGTCGCGGGCAACCAATTTCATTTGCGCGACGCCGCCATCAACGGACCTTTGATCGGAGCAACATTGAGAGGCAGCGTCGACTTCTCGCACGAGGCGATTGCACTTTCAGGCACCTATGTTCCTCTCTACGGCTTCAACTCCGTTCTGGGCGTCGTCCCGCTCCTCGGGGATCTTCTGAAGGGCCGCGAAAACGAGGGGGTATTTGGAATCACCTATGCCGTGCAGGGGAAAACATCGAACCCGGACGTCGTGGTGAACCCTGTTTCCATGCTCGCGCCCGGCTTCTTGCGGCAGATCTTCGAGTTTGACCAGGCGCCTGCGCAGCAGGCTCCACAAAGGCCCACAGCTCAGTTTGGCGGAAGCGGCTAAGCTAAAGCAGATGAAGTTGGCCGGAATCGTCATGACCAAGTTTGACGCGGCCCATCCATCATAAACGGATACATCCTCTGGATGGGCGGCCATGACAGCCAATCCGGCACCTGCTTCAGAAGACAGCCTCCTTGCAGCATGATTTTTATTCCAGAGAAAAGGGGCTGCTCAGCCAGTCCACATGTCGCAAAGGCGACAGTTGTTGGGATTGCGACAGCCCTCCGGATCCTAAATTTAATATTCTATATCAATACCTTAACCGTTTGGCACGACTCCTGCTGTGAGAGGTGCAAGATCTTCAAACGGAGCGCTAATGCGCGATACATTTCCAGAGTTGAGACAAGATGAGGGCGGAGCCGCCGGAGGGTTTCGGCCGTCAGCCGAAGGGGGGCTCTATCCGAACCGCCGCCTCCAGCGCCGCGTCGCCATCAACGACACGACTTTGAGGGATGGCGAGCAGACGCCAGGCGTAGCCTTCACAGCCAACGAGAAACTTCAGATCGCCGCGTCGCTCTCCGATGCAGGCATCGATGAGATCGAGGCAGGCACCCCGGCGATGGGCGCCGAAGAGCAAGAGGCAATCCGTCGGATCGCCCGTGCCGGGCTCCCGATCCGGGTTATGGCCTGGTGCCGCATGCGGCGCAGCGATGTCGATGACGCGATCGCATCCGGCGTCAGCATCGTTAACCTGTCCGCACCCGTTTCACATCCGCAGATCGTCGCGAAGTTCGGCGGCTCGGTCTTGCGCGTCGTTGCGGCAACCAAAGACGTCATCGGCTATGCACGGGCGAAGGGCCTCGAAGTAGCGTTCGGCGGCGAGGATTCTTCACGAGCAAGCCGCGAGACCCTGGAGCCGATCCTGGAAGCCGCGGCCAAGGCTGGCGCGACCCGCTACCGTTTCGCCGACACGCTGGGCGTCATCGATCCGATTGCCACGCGTGCGGCCATCGAGACGGTCCGGACAATGACCGACCTTCCCATCGAGTTTCATGCCCACAACGACCTGGGATTTGCAACGGCCAATACGATTGCAGCGATTGAGGCAGGGGCATCTGCCGCGAGCGTGACGGTCAACGGGCTTGGCGAACGCGCGGGCAACGCGGCGCTTGAGCAGGTTGCCGTCGCGCTCGACAGCATTTTTGGGAATGGCCATCGCGTGCATCTGCCCGCGCTCAGGCACCTCAGCGCGCTCGTTGCGCGGAGCAGCGGCATCGAAGTGGGCCGCGCCCAGCCTGTCGTCGGGAAGGATGTCTTCACACACGAATCCGGCATCCACGTCGACGGCATCCTGAAAAGCCGCGCCTGCTACGAGGCGCTGTCACCCGAGAAGTTGGGCCGCAACCATCGCTTCGTTCTCGGAAAGCATTCGGGTCTGTCGGGCCTGCGCCACGAGCTCGCATATCTCGGCCTTCAATTGACGGAGTACGAAGAGCGCCAGCTGCTCAGCGCCATCCGAAGCTACTCGGAACGACAGAAGACAACCATACCCGCCTTCACTCTTCTCCGCCTTGCAACCTCGCTCATCGACGAGAGAAGCGACGACGGCTTCCTGCACCGCGGTAACCAGGCTGAAACCGAAAGGACCGCAGCATGAGCAAGGTTTTCTCCGACCTCGAGACGCTTCACGCGGCCGAAGACTTCTTTTCCTACCTCAAGGTTGACTACGACCCGGAAGTCCTTCGTGTGTGCCGCCTGCATATCCTGAAGCGCATGGGAAAATACCTGGATGGCATGGATTTTACCGGCGCATCCGAAGACCTGATTTTTACAAGCGCAAAGGAGACGCTGGCCCGGGCCTATCAGGACTTCGTCACCTCTCGCCCTATTGATCAGCGCGTCTTCAAGGTTTTGCAGGAGCACGACCCAAGCCGGCCCGGAACGTCTGACGAGGCCCCCAAGGGGTTCGTGCCCCTCAACTCGCTCACGATCATCCGCTGACCGCGCCAAGAAGGATTCAACATCACATGCATACAGTGGTTTGCATCAAACAGGTTCCCGACAGCGCGCAGATCCGTGTGCATCCGGTAACCAACACCATCATGCGGCAAGGCGTGCCGACGATCATCAACCCGTATGACCTGTTCGCGCTCGAAGCGGCGTTGAAGCTTCGTGACGCTCAGGGCGGCACAATCACCGTTTTGACCATGGGACCACCCATGGCGGAGGACAGCTTGCGCCGCGCCTTGTCTTTTGGGCCGGACCGGGCTGTGCTGCTCACGGACCGCGCCTTTGCAGGCTCCGACACGCTCGCGACCAGCTTCGCGCTCTCGCAAGCCGTCAAGAAGATTGGCGAGACGTTCGGCCCCGTGGATGTCGTTTTCACGGGCAAGCAAACCATCGACGGCGATACGGCGCAGGTCGGTCCCGGCATCGCGAGGCGGCTTGGCCTCAATCAGCTGACCTATGTCGCTGCGATCCGCGAGGCCAATCTGGAGGAAAACACCATCACGGTGGAGCGACGCGCTGAAGGTGGCGTGCAGGTGCTTTCGACGAAGCTTCCCTGCCTCATCACCATGCTGGAAGGGACGAACGAACTCCGCCGCGGATCGATCGACGTCGCCTTGCGCGCCGCCCGGGCCGACGTCATCACCTGGAATGCCGCCGCCGCCGGAATTACCGAAACGATCAAATGCGGACTGAAGGGGTCTCCGACCGTCGTCAAGCGCGTGTTCGCGCCGCCACCCCGGTCAGAGAAAGCTCACCAGATCGACATCGCCGGGCTTTCCCCCGACCAGATGGCGACGAACGCGATCGAAGAAGTTTTCAAGCGCCTGCCTTCGCTCGAGAAGGAATTGACGCACCTGGCCCAAAGCTGAGGCACAGAGGGAGATCATCTCATGACCACAAAACCCACTCCCCAGCCTGGAGCTGGCGGCCGCGCCGGAATGAAGAAGGAGCTGCCGGAGCGCTTCAAGTCCTACAAGCATGTGTGGGTCTTCGTGGAGCTCGAACGCGGCGTTGTGCATCCGGTTTCCTGGGAGCTGATGGGAGAAGGCCGCAAGCTCGCTGACAAGCTCGGCGTACAGCTTGCGGGCGTCGTCCTCGGCGGACCGGGAGAGGAAACCCGCGAGGCGGTGGCCGAAACCTTCGCCCATGGCGCCGATGTCGCCTATCTGGTCGAAAACCCAGTGTTGGCCGACTACCGCAACGAGCCTTACACGCGGTGCATGACGGAACTCGTGAACACCTATCAGCCGGAAATCCTGCTTCTCGGCGCAACGACGCTGGGCCGAGATCTTGCGGGCGCCGTCGCGACGACGCTCATGACGGGGCTTACGGCAGACTGCACGGAGCTTGCGGTTGACGCGGACGGCTCGCTGGCCGCGACGCGCCCGACCTTCGGCGGCAGCCTTCTCTGCACGATCTACACGCTGAATTTCCGCCCGCAGATGGCAACCGTGCGGCCGCGCGTGTTCTCACTGCCGGAACGGCAGGATGGACGGAGCGGTCCTGTGATTGAACACGATTTCAAGATGCTGGAGGAGGACATCGTCACCAAAATCCTCCAGTTCCTTCCCGACCGCGACTCCAACAAGTCCAACCTTGCCTACGCCGACATCGTAGTGGCAGGCGGCCTCGGCCTTGGCAGCGCTGAAAACTACCAGCTCGTGAAAGACCTCGCGAGAGCGCTCCACGCCGAATGGGGTGGTTCGCGCCCTCTTGTCCAGCGCGGCTGGATCCCCGCCGACCGCCAGATCGGGCAGACCGGAAAAACCATCCGGCCCAAGCTCTATATCGCGGCCGGCATTTCGGGCGCCATTCAGCATCGCGTGGGCGTCGAGGGCGCCGACCTCATCCTCGCGATCAACACGGACAAGAACGCGCCGATCTTCGAGTTCGCGCATGTCGGCCTCGTCACGGACGCGGTGCGGCTGCTGCCGGCGCTTTCCAAGGTGATCCGCCGGCGGATCGCGCCCAATACACGCTCGCGGCTTGTCGGGTGAGCCGCGGATATAGGTTTTGAGGAGAACTTTCATGCCCGCAGAGAAATTTGACGCCATTATCGTGGGAGCCGGACCCGCTGGCAACGCCTGCGCCTACACTTTGGCCAAGCGCGGCCTGAAGGTGCTCCAGATCGAGCGCGGCGAATATCCAGGCTCGAAGAATGTCCAGGGCGCGATCATGTACGCGGACATGCTCGAGAAGATCATTCCCGACTTCCGGGAAGATGCGCCGCTGGAGCGGCACGTCATCGAGCAGCGCATGTGGTATATGGACGATACGTCCTATACCGGGGTCCAATACCGATCCGACGATTTCAACGAGGAAAAGCCGAACCGCTACACCATCATCCGCGCGCAGTTCGACAAATGGTTCTCGCGGCGGGTGCGTGAGGCGGGCGCGCTCCTGATCCTTGAGACAACGGTGACGGACCTCTGTTTCAGCGGCGGCAAGGTGATCGGGGTCAAGACGGACCGCGCGGGAGGCACGCTCCTTGCCGACGTGGTCGTCATGGCCGAAGGCGTCAATGGGCTGCTCGGCTCGAAGGCTGGTTTGCGGCCGGTTCCGAAGCCCGACACCGTCGCGTTGGCCGTAAAGGAAATGCACTTCCTGCCAAGCGAGGTGATCGAGGCGCGTTTCAACGTCAAGGGCGACGAGGGCGTCGTGATCGAGGCCGCCGGCACGATCACGAAGGGAATGGCTGGAACAGGATTCATCTACACGAACAAAGAGAGCATCTCGATCGGCATCGGCTGCCTTGTCTCGGATTTGACCGAGACCGGTCTTGCACCCTACGAACTGCTCAATTCATTTAGGCGCCACCCTGCCGTTGCCCCTTTGATCGCTGGTTCGGAAGTGAAGGAATACGCCGCCCACCTCATCCCGGAAGGCGGGTATAAGGCAGTGCCCCAGCTTTATGGAGACGGCTGGCTTATCGTTGGCGACGCGGGGCAATTCGTGAACGCCGTCCACCGCGAGGGCTCGAACCTCGCCATGACCACGGGACGGCTCGCCGCCGAGGCCATTTTTCAGATCAAGGCGCGCCGGGACGAAATGTCGGCGGAGAACCTCTCGCTTTATCAGAAGATGGTCGAGAAGTCCTTTGTGATGAAGGACTTGAAGAAATACAAGCGTCTGCCAGACTTCCTGCACACTTCGAAGAAGCATCTGTTCGGCACTTATCCCGAACTCGTCTCGAAAGCCGCTCAGGCTTTCCTGCGCGTCGACGGCAAGGACAAGAAGAGCAAGGAGCAGGACATCATCCGCACCGTCGTGAAAGCACGCGGTGTGATGGGACTTGCAAGCGATGCTTGGAAGCTTGCCCGGTCTTGGCGCTAGCGGGATGCTGGGAAGTGATGGTGCCCATGGTTCGACAGGCTCACCATGGGAATGAAAACACTCGGCCTCATCCTGAGAATGAAAACGCTCGGCCTCACCATGAGAATGAAAACACTCAGGCTCATCATGAGAATGCAAGCACTAGGCCTCACCATGGGAATCCTGAGAAGAAAAACACTCGGCCTCATCCTGAGCCTGTCGAAGGATAGAGCCAAGATTTCAGGCTATTTCAGCAGCCTGCCAATTTTGAGGTAGCAACGAAAGGATAATTGTTGATGGAGCCAGCAACCCAGCGGGTCGAGGAGAAGCTTTATCAGAACCGCTATCTCGTCGATGCCGGCCGCCCTCACATCGTGGTCATGCCTCACGACACGCCCAGCAAGGAGCTTCTCCTGCTGACGAAGCTTTGTCCGGCAGGCTGCTACGCGGTCAACGCCAAGGGCCAGGTTGAGATCAGCCCGGACGGCTGCCTCGAATGCGGAACGTGCCGCGTAATCGCAGAGCCCACCGGCGCGCTCACCTGGGCCTATCCGCGCGGCGGATACGGCGTGCTGTTCAAGTTCGGATAGATTACGGTCACGCCTACGGCTATCGTAGGGGCGACGTGGATTTTCGCTGAGCGACAGGAAAGCAAGGAGGAATTCAAATGGATTCGGTCGAGGAATTTCTCGCCTACTCGATCAAGCTTGAGCAGGAGGCCGCGCTCAGGTTCGGCGAACTGGCCAATTCGATGGACGCCTGCGGCAACCGCGAAGTGGGAAAGCTGTTTCGGCAACTGTCCGAGTATTCCAAACTTCATCTTGCCGACGCCATGGCCCGCTCAGGCTTTCGCGAAATCCCAGCGAAGAAGCCCGGCGATTTCGAGTGGCCAGGACTGGAGAGCCCGGAAGCGGCTGCGATCTGGGCCGCAGACCCCATGATAGGGCGAGAGCAGGCGCTTGAGATCGCCTTGGCCGCCGAGACGTCCGGCTATGACTTCTACAAGAGCGTTCTCGATACAACCACCGACCCCGAAATCAAGGCGATGGCCAAGGAATTTGTCCTCGAAGAGAGCGAGCACGTGGCGGAACTTCAAAAATGGATCGCCGCGCATAAAGCGGGGAAGCCCTTGCCGGTCGACCGTTAATTGAACGCCAGAAAACTTCTTTCTAGCGGGAATGCTCTGTCAGCATAGCTGCCGGTAAATTTTCCATGAGTGGCTAAAAATTAGCTACTGCCTGAAAAACCGGCAATTCTGACTGCTGATCATTGATATTTCTCATTTTTAGGCCTGCGCCAAGCCCGTGCTACAACTGGTGGCACGTAGAGGATTGATTATTCTATAGACACGACATCGTCATGACCCCCGTGTTACAATCGCTGCAAATGCGAAGTTGTCTGGCGCGCTCAAATCTAGCGCCGGCGTTCAGCGAACACGAGGTTCTTGATGAGTCAATCCGCGCCGGCTAACACCGTCACGGTTCCGGGAAGTGTGAGATACAGCGAGACAGCGCTTAGCGGCATATACGAAATCTCCAAAATCGTGACATCCCCGGCAAGCCTGAGGGTGATGCTCAATAATGTTGTCTCCGTGATGAGCTCCTTCCTCGACATGCGGCTTGCGACGATCATGCTGCTTAACAAGGATGGCGATCCGGAAATAAAAGTGGCGGCCTCGACCGACCACGTGATGGATGCGAACGGGGAGGCTGATCTTCCGATGCCGGTCATCGACCGCATTGTCGCCACCGCCACACCTCTTGTCGTCCAGAATTGCGCGGTCCACCCCCTTTTCAAGAATTGGAAGCGCCTCGGAAGCGGTGTAGGTTTGAATTCCGTCCAGACCTTTATTGGCGTGCCGATCCGCGTCGACACAAAGATTGTCGGCACACTCGCCACCGAAAGGGTTTGGGAGAGCCGCACCGATGTTCGCATCGACCACGACGTGCGCTTCCTGACCATGGTGGCGAACCTTGTCGGGCAGGCGCTCAGGCTGCATCGAGTTGTCGCCGAAGACCGCGAGCGGCTTATTGTCGAGCAGCACCGCCTCGCCAAAGAACTTTCGACGTTCAAAACACCAAAAACCGTAGGCTCGAAGCTGACAGGCATCCTCGGCAAGAGCCGGGCGATCCGCGCCGTGACCGACCGGATCGAGCAGGTCGCCAAGTCAAACGCCCCTGTGCTGATCCGCGGTGAAACAGGCACCGGCAAGGAACTTTTTGCCAGGGCTATCCACGAGCTTTCGCGGCGCAAGGGTAAGTCTTTCGTCAAGGTCAATTGCGCGGCTTTGCCGGAAGGCGTCATCGAGTCGCAGAGTTGTTCGGACACGAGAAAGGGGCCTTCACGGGCGCCGTCGCGACCCGGAAGGGACGTTTCGAGCTGGCCCATGGCGGCACCATTTTCCTTGATGAGATTGGGGAAATTTCTCCTTCGTTTCAAGCCAAGCTCCTGCGCGTCCTGCAGGAGGGAGAGTTCGAGCGCGTCGGCGGACAGCAAACGCTGAAGATCAACTTCCGCCTGGTCTGCGCGACAAACCGGAACCTTGAAGAGCTTGTCTCGGAAGGAAAGTTCCGCGCGGATCTCTATTACAGGATCAACGTTGTTCCGCTGCTCTTGCCGCCCCTGAGAGACCGCCCCGGCGACATCCCTGAACTCGCGATGCACTTCCTCAACCAATACGCGGAAGAAAACGGCCACCCCGTCACCTTTGCTCCCGACTCGATCGATGTCCTTCAGAAGTGCTACTTCCCTGGGAACATCCGCGAGCTTGAGAACTGCATCCGGCGCACCGCGGCCATGACCCCCGCCGACGAGCTCCACGCCACCGATTTCGCGTGCCAGCAGGGTCATTGCCTGTCGTCCATGCTTTGGAAGGGGCCCGCGAGCGGCGATATGGCTTACACGGCTCCGGCGCAGAAGCAAACCCGGCCGAGCGAGCCGGCGAACCCGGCTCCCGTTGTTCCGGCACGATCTCAGCACGAGCGGACCGAACCCAAGGAAGCGGCGAACGGAAACGGCGTCAAGGTTGTGCCATCGGGTGAAATCGATATTAATTTTTCGCAGGTTAGCAAAGATGCGCTCGTCAACGCCATGGAGAAGACGGGGTGGGTTCAAGCGAAGGCCGCGCGCATCCTCGGGCTCACGCCGCGGCAAATCGGCTACGCGCTGAAGAAGCACGGCATCGAGATGAAGCGCTACTGAAGCAGCGTTCACCCGCCCTTGATCCCCGGATCAAGTCCGAGGAGATGGGCGGCTAAACTGGATGGCCGGTCACGCCCGGCCATGACATTCAAGGCCGACATTCTGGAAGATCCGCATGACCATCGCCTACGCCATCTGCGCAACGAAAGACATCCCCAATCGCAGAGGCAAAGCCTTTTCTCTCCTTCGCGTGGATGACGACAAGCTTGAGACGCCCTGGCACATCTTCGTGGTGCGCTGGGACAAAAAGGTCTTCGGCTATATCAATTGCTGTCCGCATAACGGCGTCAACCTCGATTGGGAGACCAATCAGTTTCTGGAGCCCGGCAGCAACCGCATTGTGTGCGGCAAGCATGGCTCGCTGTTCGAGCTTGCCACGGGCAAGTGTCTGGAAGGCCCTTGCCTGGGGCAGAGCCTCGAACCGATAAGCCTCGCGGTCATCGACGGCGATATTTGCGTGACCGGGGTCACCCTCGCCGAAGACGCGGCCTAGCGCCGTGCGTCTGATCGGAGCGGGCGTCCGGATGCATTTTCTGCAATTTGCGAATGGCGACATCTGTTAGTCAACCTGCCCTGATGCTTGCGTCCGCATTTCTTCCGCTGATGATCTTCGGCGAAAGCGCCTTGCCGGGAGGTTAACGACACCTCCAGCCCGCGCCTACCCTAGGTAACGCGGGGAAAAACACCGAACGGGACGCGATCGCCGCCGCCTGCTCGATCCACGGATCAAGTCCGGGGACATGCCCGGCCATCCAGCCAACAATCAGGCCTTATGCCAACCATCGGTTCCTGGAATCCGCAGGGCCATTTCCCAATGGACCACTCAATGGTCCAAAATGCGCGTAACGTTGGACCAAAATCGGGTGCGGCTTCAACGAAAACCAGCTGTAATTCTGGCTTGGAAGGATCTTAGGGAAAAGCGCCTTGCCGGGAGGTTAATTGCCGTATGTCATTGATTTATATGGGATATTTTTGGGCTAAATGACCGCGCCAAAGCGCGCGCCGCCGCTGCGACGGGCGCGGATATGGTTAACAGACGCGGCGGCGACATAATTAACGGACTTTAGCGCGTCCCAGTAAAGAAAATAATTCCGGCATTAAATTCTATCTAATGGGGGCGATTGAAGGAAAACACTAACAGTTTCAGCGCCTTACCCTCACCGGTAAAGGCGCGTGGCTCCTCGTCTTCCGCCGAATAAACCCCTTGTTAGGACATTTTGGACCAGAAATAATTTCGGCGCACGAAAATTAACCAGCTTCGGATTAATACATCGGCGCAGCAGCGAGCCGTTTACCAAAAAATGCGCGGCGAGCGCCGTCCAAGGTGATAATCCGCCAGCCGGAGTCGCGAAACATGCCTAGCCTAGCAGGTTTCTGGACTCTTGGCTTCATCCTTCGACAGGCTCAGGATGAGGTTCTGCGACAGGCTCAGGATGAGGCTTCGACAGGCTCAGGATGAGGTCGAGTGTTTTCAACGTGTTGACCCTCATGGTGAGCGAGTGCTCCTCATGGTGAGCCTGTCGAACCATGGGCAACATCGTTTTCAGCAGGCTGTTGAAATCTTGGCTCCATCCTTCGACAGGCTCAGGATGAGGTCTTCGACAAGCTCAGGATGAGGTCGAGTGTTTTCAACGTGTTGACACTCATGGTGAGCGAGTGCTCCTCATGGTGAGCCTGTCGAACCATGGGCAACATCGTTTTCAACAGGCTGTTGAAATCTTGGCTCCATCCTTCGACAGGCTCAGGATGAGGCTTCGACAGGCTCAGGATGAGGTCGAGTGTTTTCAATGAGTTGGCCCTCATGGTGAGCGAGTGCTCCTCATGGTGAGCTTGTCGAACCATGGGCAACATCGTTTTTCAGCATCCTGCCAGTTCTTGTTTTGTCGTGCGCTCTATCGGAAAACCGCCTCGCACTTTTCCGGACGCACTCTATCGCTCAATCGAACGCGGGCGCGGCCGCGATCGTCGCCCAATGCGCAGCCGGGGCCGTTAAGAAAAATTGCGTCGCACCCCGGCTCCGATTTTGCGCACGCCGCGCAAGTCCTCGCCTGGAAACTCGTCCGCAGTTCCGTTATTATGGGGTCATGCAGCTTCAAGCGATCGACGACACTATCTGGGTGGCGGAAGGTGACACCGTAAGCTTCTACGGTTTTCCTTACCCGACACGCGCGGTTGTTGTCAGGCTACCCGGTGACACACTGTGGGTCTGGTCTCCGATTGCACTGACACCGGAGTTGCGGCGGGAGACCGAGGGGCTGGGCTCGGTGGCTCATCTCGTCAGCCCCAACAAACTCCATCACCTTTATCTGCAAGATTGGAAAGCCGCCTTCCCCGCGGCTCGCCTGTGGGGACCTCAATCCACGATCAAAAAACGGCGAGATCTCGCGTTTCAACCGGCCCTGACCAACGAACCTCCTCCAGAATGGGCCGGGGTGATCGATCAGGCTTGGTATCGGGGATCGCCTTTCCTGGATGAGATCGAGTTTTTTCACAAGCCTTCGGCGACAGCGATGATCGCCGACATGTCGCAGAATTTCAGCAGTGCCTTTTTGCGCGATCACTGGCCCTGGTGGACGCGGCGTGTGGCCCAAATGACAGGAATGACCGAAGGCAAGGGCCATGGGCCTCCCGAACTGAGGCTGACAACAATGGATCGCCGATCTGCTCGCGCAACGGTCGAGAAAATGCTCGCCTGGAATCCCCGGCGCGTTGTCATGGCGCATGGCGTCTGGCAACGAGAGAATGGCCGCGATTACCTGGAACGGGCCTTCGACTGGCTTCGCCCCTGAAAGCGATCTCTCGCGGGCTCAGGTCTTCGCTTTCTCCAGCCGGATCAAAACGTCGATGCGAGCGATCCTGGTGCCTTCCGGAAGCTTCGGCACCGACACCATGACCTCCTGCCCTGGCTCAAGGTCGATCAGCCTCCCGTCGCCCTCGAAATAGAAGTGCTGGTGATCGGAAATCTTCGTATCGAAGTAGGCCTTCGATCCCTCGATCGCGACCTCGCGCAACAGGCCGCATTCGGTGAATTGCTTCAGCGTGTTGTAGACGGTGGCAAGCGAGACGGAAATGTTGTTGGCAAGCGCCTCGCCATGCAGCACCTCTGCCGTGACATGCCGGTCGCCTTCGCCGAACAGAAGACGCGCCAACTCCAGGCGCTGCCGTGTCGGGCGCAGGCCCCTTTCCCGCAGCTTTGCCTCGATGCGGCAGGCGTCCCGCCCGTCCGCCATAAATAGACCTTCCACACGAAATGCCATTGTCCCTCGCCTATTGAGGATATGCCGCGCTCAGTCCGGCTTCTCTGCTCTCGCCATGAACTGCGAAGCCCGAGACTTCACGTGCTTTTTCCACGATTGCGGGCAAAACATCAAGCACCCGGGCGACATCGTCCTTCGTATTTTCGTGCGAAAAAGAGAAGCGGATGGAGCCAAGGGCTGACGTGTAAGGCACTTTCATCGCTCGGAGCACATGCGAGGGCTCCGTCGATCCCGAAGCGCAGGCCGACCCGGACGATGCGGCAATCCCGGCGTTGCTGAGCCCGGAGAGGATCACTTCGCCCTCTGCACGTTCGAAGACGATATTTGACGTGTTCGGCAGCCTTTTATCAACGTCGCCCGCCACGTAACAGTGGCCTATACGGTTAAGGACTTGGGCCTCAAACCAATCGCGCAAGTTGCGCACGCGCTGCCCAACATTGGACGTGAGCCGCTGATGAGCCAGTTCCGCAGCCTGGCCCAGACCGACAATGCCCGGCGTGTTCTCGGTTCCGCCGCGCCGTCCTCGCTCCTGTTTTCCGCCCCGGATCTGCGGATTGAACCGCATGCCCTTCCTGATATAGAGCGCGCCGATCCCCTTCGGCCCATTGAACTTGTGCGCCGAAAGCGACAGCATGTCGATTTCCGTGGCTTTGAGGTCGATCGGGATTCGGCCTGTGGCCTGGACGGCGTCCGTGTGAAAGAGAGCGCCGGCTTCGTGAGCAAGCTCGGCAAGTTCCGCGACCGGGAAGATGGTCCCCGTCTCGTTGTTAGCCCACATGATGGAGGCGATGGCGGTCTTGTAGCCGAGCGCTGCCTTGTAAGCGTCGACGTCAATTCTGCCCTTTTCGTCGACCGGAATGACGTGAACCACAATTCCGTAAGTTCTTTGCAGATGCATCACGAACGCCAGGATTGCCGGGTGCTCGACGGCGGAAATAATCACGTCCTTGCGGGCGGGTTCCGCCTCAAGCGCCGAGAGGATCGCCGCATTGTCAGACTCGGTGCCACCGGAGGTGAAGACAATCTCGTGGCTATGTGCGGCGCCGATCAGCGCCTGAAGCTGCTCTCGGGCGGCCTTGATCGCAGCACCGCTTTCCACACCGAAGCCGTGCGACGACGACGCATTGCCGAAGTGATCCGTGAAGTAAGGCAGCATGGCCGCCAGGACCGCGGGGTCCATACGCGTCGTCGCATTATTATCCAGATACACGGGCCGCATGAACGCCCTCCGATCTCAACACCTTACAAGTCTTACAGGCCCCCGAAACCGAGAACGGGCGCGACACGAAGCTGCATGCCGAGCTTGGCGATAAGCTTGGCCTGAATGCCGTGGATGGTGACCGAAGCGAGCTGGCAGCCGATGCAGGCGCCCTTCATCTTCACCCTCACCACGTTCCCTTCGACGCCGACCAGCTCGCAATCGCCGCCGTCGCGCTGGAGAAAAGGGCGAATTTCATCAAGAGCCGCGCGGATCATCGCGACCCTGGCCTCCTCCTCGGTCTCCAGGATAGGCTCGGACGGGAGCTCGCTGATCTGTTCCTGTATTTCCAACATGGCCGCGTCTCCTTGATCAACCGAATGATTTGCCGCACGAGCATTTCGACTGCGCCTGCGGGTTATCGAATGTGAAGCCTGAGTTCTGAAGGCCGATCACGAAATCCACCGTCGTGCCGTCGAGATACATGACGCTGTCCGGGTCGACGAAAACCTTCACGCCGTCGCGCTCGACGACGACGTCATCCGGATCGGCTTTCGTGACGAGCCCCATCATGTATTTGAAGCCCGCGCAGCCCCCGGCATCCACCGCGAGCCGCAAACCTTCGATGGGCGCGTCTGCGCGAGAGATTGCGGTGCGAACGGCGCTGACGGCGTTTTCCGTGAGATTGATCATTCAAGACGGCTTTCTGCTCGTTAAGGGCGTCTATCCTTTGAGCAATAGCTGTGCCATCCCCATAAACTATTGATTAATCCGGCATTATCGTTCTTTGGCTTGTTTCATTATGGGATTGTCGGGTTTGCGACACGTCTGTTTCCTGACGCGCGAACAAGACGAGCTGCTGGACTTGACCTCTGCCGGCGGATAATCATGTCTTTGCTTGCATGCCAGTGACCGGGCCGAAGATTGCGGCACAATGACACATAAACATCACTTCTGCGACAACAAGAACCGAGGTACGTTGTGGCCGCACTGCGGTAAGGCCTGATACATCGAAGAGCACAATGTCGGGGATTCGCCGGGGCGCCGGAGAGCAACCGCTCGAATATCAAAGAGAAAACCTGGCAAAACATCCAGCGTCTTGAATATTGTGCACCGCAAAAAATGCGGGCGTGCCTACGAGGGTAATACTTCCATTTTACTTCCCATTAAAAAGCATTTAACTTCGTTTTGATCTAGGTCAAGGCAATTTTTTCCAAGTCTGAGTACGGTATCAACGAGAGGAACATTGGAAAGAAAAAGAGGATTGGCGTACCCAATCGTCAGGTCGCACTAATAAGGCAATCTTTCCTTTGATCGAAGACAGCAACGAGGGCGCATATCGCTGCGCCTGATCACTTTATCAGCTACAGACCGTGAGCAGACATGAAGTTGAGCTATTACCCCGGCTGCACGATGAAGAACCACGCCGGCAACTTCGAAGAGTCGCTCCTCTATTCGATGAAATATCTCGGCGTTGAGATCAAAGAACTCGATCGCTGGAACTGCTGCGGAACCGTCCTGTCATTGTCCGAAGACGACGCGATGCGCCAGCTTGCGCCGGTTCGCAACATGCTTCGCGTCAAGGAGGCCAATGCCTCGCGCGTCATGACGGCATGCTCGATGTGCTACAACACGCTGAAGCGGGCAAACGACCGGGTCAAGGCCGATCCCGTTTTGCTAAAGCGCATGAACACCTTCATGACCGACGAGACGACGGTCTACGAAGGCGATGTCGACGTCGTTCACACGCTGGAAATTCTTCAGGAGTTCAAGGCCAACTCCAAAGCCATCTCCGCCAAGGTCGTGAAGCCGCTGAACGGTTTGAAGGTCGCCTCCTATTATGGCTGCCTTCTGGTCCGTCCGCGTTCCATCGCTTTCGATAATGTCGAGAACCCGGTTCTCCTCGACGAACTTGTCCGCACGCTTGGCGGACGGGCAGTCGATTTTTCGCACAAGACGGAATGCTGCGGCGCCTATCAAACGGTCGACAAGCCGAAGATCGTTGCCGACCGCACCTATCAGATCCTTTCCGACGCGAAGGAGCAAGGCGCAGACTTGGTCGCGGTCAGCTGTCCGCTCTGTGCTTTCAACCTGGACCAGCGCCAGGAAATCACCCGGCGCATGTATCCCGATTTCGAGGGGATTCCCGTCGTCTATTTCACGCAACTCATGGCGATCGCCTTCGGCTGCGAAGAGCACGTGCTGAAGCTCAATCTCCACTATAACTCTCCCCGCCCTATTCTGGCGGAGAGGGGCCTTCTCTAGGGGGATCGCGATGTCTTTCGGTAAACTTAAAAAGGCGTACGGCAAGGTTACGATCAACCCGAACTGGTGCAAGGGCTGCGGCTTTTGCGTCGAATTTTGCCCGACCGACGCCCTGGAAATGTCCAAGGCCTACAATGCGAAGGGCTACCACCCTCCGAAAGTTAAGAACGCCGACGACTGCCGGGACTGCAAATTCTGCGAAAAGGTTTGCCCCGAATTCGCGATTTTCGTGAAGACCGACCAGAGATAAGGGATAGACGCGTGTCCGAATTTCCTAAGACGGTTCCAGCAGATCCAAAAGGCGTTCTGACAGGCCGCCACTTCATGGACGGGGACCATGCGCTCGCCGAAGGAGCGCTTGCCGCCGGGTGCCGCTTCTTCGCCGGGTATCCGATTACGCCTTCGACCGAGACGGCGGAACGCTTTGCGGAGCGCTGCCCCGAAGTGGGCGGCCTCTTCATCCAGATGGAAGACGAGATCGCGTCCATCACCGCCAATGTCGGCGCGGTTTGGGGCGGCCAGAAGGTGATGACCGTCACGTCCGGCCCGGGCTTCTCGCTGATGATGGAAACCATCGGGCTCGCTTGCATGATGGAGACGCCGATGGTGCTCGCCGACGTGCAGCGCGGCGGCCCTTCCACCGGCTTGCCGACGCTCACAGCCCAGCAGGACATGATGCAGGCGCGCTGGGGCTCGCACGGCGACTACCGGATCATCGCGCTGGTTCCGGATTCTTCCGCAGGAGTGCTTCGATCTCGCCGTCGAGGCCTTCAACCTCTCCGAAACCTACCGCGTCCCGGTCTTTATCATGACGGACGAGACGGTCG